>JAHCIH010000039.1 GCA_026129335.1 Anaerolineales bacterium | reverse complement strand
GTCGGGGTTGCTGATCAGCAAGCGCGCCTTGCGGCGGATGGCGCTGCGTTGGTGGTTGGGGGTGTCGCCGTCGTAGGTGGCCACGCCCAGCGCAGCCTGCTGCCCGGCGGCTTGCAGCCAGCTGTCCAGTTCATGCTTCTGGTCATAAGCCAACGCCTTGGTCGGGAAGAGGTACAGCGCCCGGGCCTCGGGATCGCGCAGCAGCTTGTCCAGCACCGGTAGGTTGTAGCAAAGCGTCTTGCCGCTGGCCGTGCCGGTCACCACGGCCACGTGCTGCCCGGCGCGCAGCTGCTCCCAGGCGGCGGCCTGGTGGCTGTACAGCTGGCCGAAGCCCAGGCGCGCCATGGCCGCAGCCAGCGCCGGGTGCAGCTCGTTGGGCAGCGGCGTGAACTGCGCGGGGCGGGCCGGGAGCTTGTGCCAGTGGGTCACATTGCCGCCCAAGGCGGGCTCCGCACGCCAGCGGGCCAGCAGGCGTTCCAAGGGCTCCATGCGGCGATTCTATCAAAGAACGAACAGATTTTCTATTTTTGGATTGTCTGTATGGTCCGCAACCTATTGTAAAATGACCCTGTTTTGCGTTGAGGAAGGAGAACGATCGATGAAAATCTTGGGAATCACGCTCGGGCATGACTCAAGCCTGGCTCTTATTGAAGACGGTGAGATCAAGGGCATGCTTGAAGCGGAGCGCTATTTTCGTCAAAAGCGATACAAGCTGAGCGCTGAACGTTTGGAAAGCGGGCCGCACCCCAGTGGCTACCAGATGGTTGATCTGGCTGATCTGCTGCTCATCCTGGATATGGTCAAAGAAGAATGGGGCGGCCAATACGATGCGGTTGCCGTGCAAAACCAGGGCCGCGTCGATGAGTACAACAATCTGCTCACTGTGCTGCGCCAGCAGGGCTTTGAGTTAGGCGATGCCATGCATGTCGACCACCACCTCAGCCATGCGGCCTCGGTCTTTTACACATCCCCATTCGATAAAGCGCTGGTGCTAAGCTACGATGGCGAGGGCAACGACGGCCAGACGATCTTCTTCGAAGCGGACGGCGATGGCCTGCGCTACTTGGAGCGCAATCCCACCCGCTTCGGCCAGAGCTACAACAACCTGGGCTACATGGCCTCCATCAGCGCCGACATCAGCGGTTCCACCGCCGGCAAGACCATGGGCCTGACCTCATACGGGCGCACCCGCGAGGAGTGGCTGCCTGCCGCCGGTCGCTATGTGCGCGAATATGAAAAATTGCCGCGTTGGCCCACCGAGGGCTTGGCGGATAAAGGCAAGGGCCACAAGATCAATTCGCTGGGCCTGCTGGACATCCGTGAATTGAAGAAGTACATCAAGAAGGTGGACTACCGCAAGACGAAAGGCGTGCTCAAAAACCTCAAGCAATTGGCCTCTGCGGACGAAGCCAATCTGGAGCTTCACCTGCCCGGCCTTGACCATCAGGACACTCAAGACCTGTTCAAGACGGTGCAAACTGCCTGGACCAACGAAGTGCTCGCCCTGGTGGAAAAGCATCGCGGCTTCAGTCGCAACCTGTGCGTCGTGGGCGGCTGCGCACTGAATGGCATCACCAACTATGAACTCGAGAAGACCGGCTGGTTCGACGGCATACATTTGATCCCCAACCCATCCGACTGTGGCCTGAGCGCTGGGGCCGCCCTGTACTATTACTACGCCAAGACCGGGAAGCCGTTTAAGGGCTATGGCCGATATTATTCTCCGTATCTGGGCCAGGAAGCCTATGACAAGGCCGACCTGCCCCGCCTAAAAGAGCAGTACCCCCACCGTGAGTTGGACCCTAAGCAGACGGCCGGCCACCTAGCCGCCCTGGTGCACCAGGATCTGATTGTGGGCGTGGTACGCGGGCGCTACGAAGTTGGCCCGCGAGCGCTGGGGAACCGTTCCATTCTGTGCAATCCGCTCAACCCGGATATGCGCGACATCCTGAACGAGAAGGTCAAGCACCGCGAGTGGTACCGCCCCTTTGCGCCGGTGGTCACCGCCGAAGACTCGAGCACCTACTTCACCAACGAAGCCGAGATCCCCTACATGTCGGTGATCTGCTACACCCGGCCCGAATATGCAGACAAGCTGCCTTCCATCACCCATGTGGATAGCAGCGCCCGCGTGCAGACGATTGCCAAAGACCAGAATGCCTTCATCCACACCGCGCTGAAGGAGTTCGAAAAACTGTCCGGCATGCCGATCATGCTGAATACATCTTTCAATCCAGGCGGTGAGCCGATTTTGAACTTCTACCAAGTGGCCTTTGAAATGCTCGAACAAACAGGCTTGGACTTGCTGCTGATCGAAGACACTTTGTTCGCCAAGCCCGGCCAGGAGCAAATGCTGGACGCGGTGGATGCTGCTTTGCAGGCCGGCGGCTAAAGTCGGAACTGGCCGGGTACACTGCACAACATGACCATCCAGCCCATCCAAGTCGGCAGCCGCCGCATTGGCCCCGGCCAGCCCGTGTTCATCATCGCCGAGGTCGCACAGGCGCACGATGGCTCGCTGAACCTGGCCCACGCTTATATCGATTCGGTGGCTGACGCCGGCGCGGACGCGGTCAAATTCCAGACCCACATCGCCGAGGCGGAAAGTACCCCCGGTGAGCCTTTCCGCAAGTCTTCGGAATGGGTCAGCGAGAGCCGCGCCGACTACTGGCAGCGCACCGGCTTTGATCCGGTGCAGTGGCAGCAGCTGGCCGACCACGCGGCGCAGCGCGGCCTGGTCTTCCTCAGCTCGCCTTTCTCGCCCGAAGCGGTGGACCTATTGGAGGCTGTCGGTGTGCCCGCTTGGAAGATCGCCTCTGGCGAGGTGACCAACCTGCCCATGCTGGAGCGCATCGCCGCCACCGGCAAGCCGGTGCTGCTCTCTGCGGGCATGAGCGGCTGGGATGAGCAGGACAAGGCGGTTGCTTACTTCAAGGAGAAAGGGCTGCCGCTGGCGCTATTCCAGTGCGCCACAGCCTACCCCAGCCCGCCGGAGGAAATTGGCCTGAATCTGATGGCCGAGATGCGCCAGCGCTACCAGACGCCCGTCGGCCTCTCCGACCACAGTGGCGTGATCTACTCCGCGCTAGCCGCCGCTGCTCAGGGGGCGGCCATGCTCGAGGTGCACGTCACCTTCAGCAAGCAGATGCCGGGCGCGGATGTGGCTGCTTCGCTGACTATTGAGGAGCTGTCTCAGATGGTGCAGGGGGCGCGCTTCATCGAGAAGATGCTGGCTTCTCCGGTGGACAAAGATCAGATCCCCGACCAAAGAGCGCAATTACGCCAGGTCTTTCTGCACAGCCTGGTGGCCCGCCACGACTTGAAGAAGGGCGCCGTGCTGCGCGCCGAAGACCTGGCCTCCAAGAAGCCGGGCAGTGGCATCTCCGCTGACCGCCTGCCGGAGGTGGTCGGGCGCAAGCTGGCCCGCGATGTAAAACAAGACGAGCTGCTCAGCGAAGAAGATTTGGCTTAGTCGGCCACACCCAATCACCCGGAAATACTTGGCGATCGACGTAAGGTGTTCCCTTACGGCTCCAGCGTCCCCACAATCTCGGGGTAGGCGCTGCGGAAGGCGTCGTTCAGCGGACAGGGGCCCATGCAATCGGGCAGCCACCAATCCGGAGTGCCCCCGCTGCCCGGCGCCAGCCAGCCCGTGTACACGCCTGTCTCAAAGATGGCTTCTACTGTGTAGATGAAAGCCGGGTCCTCGCTGTAATGCCTCACCGTGATCGTCAACAGACGCGGGTGACCAGCCAGCTCGGCATGGTAATCAATAAAAGGATTACCGATGCGTTGCATGAACAACTCGCGCTCGGCCGCTTCAAACAGCCCACCGGGCACGAAGACTACCTCTGGCCCGCCGGCTGCCTCAGTGGCTGTTGGGGACGCGGCCTCCTCTGTAGCGCTGGCCGCCGGCGTATCGCTGGCTGCAGCCCCAGCTTCCAGCTCCGCGGCTACCAGAGTGGCGATCTCGCTGGCGGTATCAGCCGGCGCCTCAGCACAGGCTACCAACAGGGCGGTTGCCATTAGTGTTAAGGCAAGTTTTGTTGCTGTCTTCATGCTCATAGCCTGACCTCTCATAGTTCTTATTGTGCCAGTATACGCCCTTACTGAGGTGGAATGGCGCTATAAAAAGTATTGTAGAAAAGAATTTGACTAGCTCAAACCGAGCGATTTTGAGGACCTGATTGGGCTCGAATTCGTCGGCCTGCTTTAGCTGGCTCCCGGTTCCCCGCTAACAAAAAGCCGCTCAGGATTGAGCGGCTTTGTCTTCTAATTATTGAAGAGCTTTCCCAGCAAGCCAGGCGTTTTCCGTTTTGCGTAGATGCGACCTTCATCTTTGTTGAGGACTTTGAAGCCCAGTTCGTCTTGTACGTAGCGAACGACCTCAGCATGGCTGAAGTTGTGCAAATAAGGCGTCTGCATGTTTTCCCAGTGCAAGCGCTGGTTGATCTCTGCCCGCCCGTATTTCTCAGAGAACTTCTGTAAGGGCTCTTTGTAGCTGGCGTAATCGCTCAGATACTCGGGGTCGTCCAGGAAGCTGTCAAAATTAAAATCGTCCTGCTTGGCTTGGGTCTTTATGTGGCCGGTAGCGATAAAGAAATCCCTAATCCGCTCCCTGGGCTCATTAAGGAAAATGCTGCGCATTTCATAGGTGATGTTGTCCATCGTTCCCGGAACCCAGTAATTGGCCAAAAGAATGCCGTCTTCCTTGAGCAGGCCGGCCATGTCCTTCAAAGCCTCTTGGTAACCCTCCAGGTGGTGGATGGCCATATGGATGAAGACCAAATCAAACATGCCGGGGCGCAGGCACTCTGCCAGGCGGCTGATGTCCACCTGAACAGCCAAATGCTTACTGCCAAAGGTAGCAGGGTTTGCCAGGTCGAATTTCTGAGTAGGGTCCTCGAATTGGTTGGCAGCAATATTGGCCGAGGTGACCATATCGTGAATATGCTTGGGCCCTGTATACGAGCCATCGCAGGAAACCACGAATTTTGCGCCCAATTCCAAAGAGGCAATCGTAAAACGGCCTAAGCCGCAGGCCAGATCCAACACGACGGGATTCTTGGGCCAGTGATTTAGTCCGCCAACAAAGTCCAGGAACTTGGGGATGCGGTTGATACCCCAAGGTCGCGGGTTTTCAGGGCTTTTCTGATACGTCCACATCAACTCATACAGATCAGAATTTGGAGCCTTGCTGTGGATGTAGACACCGTCTTTGAAGTTGCTGTCATCAAAATTGAGGATGAAATCTTTTGCGAACACGATAAGTGTACTCCTCCGAATATGGGGATTCTATCATTAGCCCATCCTGCGCTTATATGAATCCAATACCGCGTTAACGCCCCTCTTGCACTCACGGCCTATCCTAGCCTCTGGTAAAGGAGAATCTCCAATCTCTACTCTCCCTTTACCAATTACTACTTACCAATAGGAGTGCAAAATGAGCAAGATCATCGGTATCGACTTGGGCACCACCAACAGCGTGGCGGCAGTGATGGAAGGCGGCGACGCGGCCGTCATCCCCACCGCGGAAGGCGCGCGCCTGCTGCCCTCGGTGGTGGCCTTTAGCAAGAACGGCGAGCGCATGGTGGGCCAAACCGCCAAGCGCCAGGCCGTGATCAACCCCGAAAACACGGTCTATTCCATCAAGCGCTTCGTCGGCCGCCGCTATGCGGAGGTCGAGAATGAGCGCAGCATGGTGCCCTACGAGGTGACCGACGGCCCCGGTGGGGATGTGCGCGTCAAGATTTCCGCCACGGGCAAGGAATACAGCCCGCAGGAGATCTCCGCCATCGTGCTGGGCAAGCTCAAGGCAGACGCCGAAGCTTACCTGGGCGAGAAGGTGGACAAGGCGGTCATCACCGTGCCGGCCTACTTCAACGACAGCCAGCGCCAGGCCACCAAAGACGCCGGCAAGATCGCCGGCTTGGAAGTGCTGCGCATCATCAACGAACCCACCGCCGCGGCCCTGGCCTATGGCCTGGACAAGAAGGACAACGAAACCATCCTAGTCTTCGACCTGGGCGGCGGCACCTTCGACGTCAGCGTACTGGAGGTCGGCGGCGGCGTTATTGAGGTCAAAGCCACCAACGGCGATACGCAGCTGGGCGGCGACGACTGGGACGAAATCATCGTCAACCATCTGGCCGACGAATACAAGAAGGAGCAGGGCATCGACCTGCGCGGCGACCGCCAGGCGCTCCAGCGCCTGCGTGAAGCCGCCGAGAAGGCCAAGATCGAGCTGTCTTCGGTCACCGAGACTGAGATCAATCTGCCTTACGTGACCGCGGACGCGTCTGGCCCCAAGCACCTGGTCAGCAAGCTCAGCCGCGCCAAGTTGGAGCAGCTCAGCGAAGGCCTGCTGGCCCGCCTGCGCGGCCCCTTTGACGCCGCGCTGAAGGATGCGGGCCTCAAGCCAGACCAGCTCAACGAGGTCGTGCTGGTCGGCGGTTCCACGCGCATGCCCATGGTGCAAGACCTGGTGCGCAGCTTCACCGGCAAGGAGCCGCACAAGGGCGTCAACCCCGACGAAGTCGTTGCCGTAGGCGCCGCCATCCAGGCTGGCGTACTCGGCGGCGAGGTCAAGGATGTGCTCCTGCTAGACGTGACCCCGCT
>JAHCIH010000038.1 GCA_026129335.1 Anaerolineales bacterium | reverse complement strand
TGGGCGCCGCCATCCAGGCTGGCGTGCTCGGCGGCGAAGTCAAGGATGTGCTCCTGCTCGATGTGACCCCTCTGTCGCTGGGCGTTGAGACCCTGGGCGGTGTGATGACCAAGATGATCGAGCGCAACACGACCATCCCGGTCAAGAAGACCGAGGTCTACTCCACCGCCGAGGACAACCAGACCGCGGTGGATATCCACATCCTGCAGGGCGAGCGTACCCAGGCGGGAGACAACATGAGCCTGGGCCATTTCCGCCTGGACGGCATCCCCGCCGCTTCGCGCGGTACGCCGCAGGTCGAAGTCACCTTTGACATCGATGCCAACGGCATCCTCAATGTGAGCGCCAAGGATCGCGCCAGCGGCAAGGAGCAGAAGATCACGGTGACCGCGTCGACCAACCTGAACCAGGCGGACATCGAACGCATGGTGAAGGAGGCCCGCGAGCATGAGGGCGAAGACCGCCAGCGCCGCGAGCTGGTGGAGGCGCGCAACGCCGCCGACAGCCTGGCCTACCAGACCGAGAAGACGCTCAGGGATCTGGGCGACAAGGTGCCCGCCCAGGAACGTGCCGACATCGAGGCCAAAGTGACCGAACTGCGCAAGGCGTTGGAGGGCGACGACAAGGCCACGATCGCCGGCCTCAGCGAAGGGCTGCAGAACGCGCTGCATGCGCTCAGCCAGCAAGCTTATGCCCAGGCTGGCCCTGAAGTGGATGGTCCCGGCGCTAACGGCCACAGCACCAACGGCCACGGGCCACAGGGCCAGCCCGATGGCGACGTGGTCGAAGGCGAGTTCCGCGAAGCATAAAGAGAGCTGCACAACCAAAAGATGGGCACACCGGCGCCCATCTTTTTTGTTTCGACCCACGAATGATCAGCTTCCTGACATTTTATTTAGCCCGCTCCCGCGGGCTAAATAATCTCTAAGTCCTCTGCGGTAACGGCGTTTTAGGCCGCTCGTTCTCTCCGTGACCAAAACGCAATCGCCTTTGTAATTGTCTTATAGGAGGATAATCATGGCGAAATTGTTTGAGAACCGGCGCAACAGGATACTGGCAGTTTTGCTGGCATTGATCGCTGCGGGCAGCCTGTGCGTCATGGCAGTGTCCGCGGCGGGCTACACGCTCTCATCCCCAGCCTGGGAGGCGCTGATCAGCTTTTTCCGCAGCCGCGGCGGCCCCACTACTGGCGGTCCCCAGTTGGTCTCCCCGGTCGATCCGACCGGCCCGGGTGACGACGACGACAACGGTGACAACGGCGGTGGCGGAAACGGCGGCAACAACGGTGGTGGAAATGGCGGCGGCAACGGCAACCAAACTTGCCTGCTCGACTTGCTGTGCATTCGCGCCGATGTAGACGTCTCCACCAGTGGCTCCGGATCGGGCAGCGGTAACCGCTCCGGCGGTTGCTTCCTCAACCTGCTGTGCCTCTCGGCGGATGTTGAAGTGGGTGGCAGTGGCAGCTCTACGCCCCTGATTCAGGCCGATGCTGATCTGGATGACCGCGGCCCGGATGTGGATGTGGACGTAGCGGGAGGCCAGGTGGTGGACATTAACCCCAACTTGAACCTTAACAACCTCACTGACTCGTTGCTGCCCAATTTGCTCGGCGGTGGCAGCGACAGCAGCGGTGGCGGCAACGGCTGCTTGCTGGGCATCCTCTGCCTGAACCTGGGCGGGAACTAGCCCTGTACTCATAGCGGCCGACAGCTAAAAGCTGTCGGCCGCTATGCTTTATGGCTTCGCCTGTCTTTTTGGCTTTACAATCTGGCAGGCATGTTTTCGCGAGCAAAATTGGACAAATGGCTGCTAGTTTCCGTGCGCCGGCGTTTGCTGGACGCTGATTTGGAACGCCTGCGCCCTCAGATGCGCGGCAACGTCCTGGAAATCGGCGGTGGTAGGAGAGGACGTCGCGGTGATTTTCTCCCGCCAATCGGCGATGCGCAAAAATGGATCTTTGCTGACATTAACCCCAAGCCAACTCCACATATGCGCACCAACGCAGAGGCCTTGTCTTGCAAGTCGGGAAGCTTTGATGTGGTGCTTTGCCTTGAAGTGCTTGAATACGTTGACAATCCAGCCAGGGCTTTGGCGGAGATGCGTCGGGTACTTGGACCTTCCGGTATCCTCATTCTCGCCACGCCCTTTTTACATCGCATGGATACTCCCACGGACCTTTGGCGGTTCACCGAGAATGGATTGAGGCGCTTGCTTGCTACGGCTGACTTTCAGGTGGAGCAGTTCTACGCCCAAGGCGCGGCGCTGGCAGTGGCGGTGAATATCCTTAAATTTGTGATTTCCTCCCAAAAATCCAACACGATGCACATGCTGGTTGGCTTCTTTGCTAGGCCATTTCTCTCGCTGCTGTTAGGGGCGGACACAAGGCTGGCGGAACGAATACCGGTGCTGAAGACATTTTCTACGGGCTATTTGCTACTTTGCCAAGCAAAATAGGGACGGTTGGTCTGTATCGGGTACAATGGACGCCAGAATTCATTGCCCTGAGGTGAACCGTGTTGCTTGGCAAGATTGAAAGATCGATCGTTGTTTTTATGGTGGTGATGTTCACCGTCATCCTTGGCTTCCTGGTGTGGGCGGGGCTTGAGCAGGCGGAATATATTGGCGCACCGATCACCACGCCGCGCAGCCTGCCGGCGGCAGAAGCCACCTTGCCCCCCGAAAGTTAAATCTCCGCTACGCTCCTGTATTTTCTAGCGCCGTCCGCTTCTGCGACGGCGCTTTTGCTGTCCGTCGCCTGCCGGCCGCGGCGGCCTGGCCGCCCGCTCGGCGGGCGGCGGGGGCGGGCTGGTCTGCGTGGCGGCGTAGTAGCGGTCGTCCAGCGTCATGGCCAATAAGGCCAAGCCCTCCTCGGTCTCGGCCAGCTGGCGGGCCAGCTGCACAAAGCGCTGCATGCGCTCGGTTTGCAGCTTGTCCCGGCCGCGCAGCTGGCCTTCCAGAATGGCAATCATGCGCTCGCCGACCACCTTGGCCACGTCTTCGTCCGTGGGGGCGGGCCGTTCCTGGAACTCGATTTTGTAAATCGAGGCGATTTTCTTCAGCTCGCGCTCTTCCAACCCCACCAGCAGGGTAATCGCCGTGCCGCTGGCGCCCGCCCGGCCGGTGCGCCCGGCGCGGTGGATGTACAGTTCCGGGTCTTCCGGCGGCTCGTAGAGCACCACGTACCCCAGGTCGTGGATATCGATGCCGCGGGCGGCCACGTCGGTGGCCACCACGAAGCGTATTTCGCCATCTTTCAACTGCTGCAGCACCCGCTCGCGGGCGGCCTGCGAGAGCTCCGAACTCATCTCGGCCGCGTTGTAGCCGAAGCGCTGCAGCACGGTGGTCACGTAGGTCACCCGCGTTTTTGTATTGCAGAAAATCAGCGCTTGGGGCGGGTTGTCGATTTCCAGCAGCCGCACCAGGGCGCGGTCCTTGTCCATACGCGGCGCTTTCATCATCACATGCTGCACGTCGGTGACATGCACATGGTCGCGGCTCAGGCTGAGGAAGGCGGGGTTTTCCAGGAAGCGCTCGGCCAGGCGCTGCACGTTGGGCGGGAAGGTGGCCGAGAACATGCTGCCATGCACGCCCTTCTCCGGCAGGTAACGCTGCACGTCCAGCATGTCCTGGTAGAAGCCCATCGAGAGCATGCGGTCGGCTTCGTCCATCACCAGCATCTTCAGATGGTCCAGCTTGAGGTTGCGCTTGAGCAGGTGGTCCAGCACGCGGCCCGGGGTGCCCACCACCAGCTGCGCGCCGCGTTCAAAGCCTTCCATCTGTGTTTGGTAGCCCACGCCGCCGTAGACCGAAACCACCTCCAGGCCGCTGCCGGCGAACAGCATGTTCGCCTCGGCAGCCACCTGGCTGGCCAGCTCGCGGGTGGGCACCAGCACCAGCGCCTGTGGCTGCCTCTGCTTTGCGTCCAGGCGCTCCAGCATGGGCAGTAGGAAGGCGCCGGTCTTGCCGCTGCCGGTGCGCGCTTGCGCCATCAGGTCGCGGGCCGCCAGCAGATAGGGGATGGCCATGGCCTGCACGGGGGTCAGCTCGGGCCATTTGGCCTGCGCCGCGGCTTGCTGCACGCGCGGCGAAAGCTCCGCCAGGCTGGCGGGCGGCAGGCCGTCTTCGGGGATATGCAAATGTTGGGGGTCGGGTTCTTGAAGCGACAAGGCAAACTCTCGTTGAATGCAGGATGGTTGGCTTTCATTATAGTTCCTCTATCTGCCTAGTTCAAAACTGCGCGATAATGAAATATTCTCCTCAGGAGGCGATGCATGGAAAAGTGGAAAGGCAGCACGGCAATCATTACCGGCGGCGGTTCTGGGATTGGCCGCGCCCTGGCTATGGCCATCGCCGCCCGCGGCGGCTACGTCTACGTGGCCGATGTAAACGAAGCCGCCGCCAAATCCGTGGCGGCTGAGATTGGCGACCAGGCAGCCGCGCTGCGCCTGGATGTGCGCGATGCCAAGGCGTTCAAAGACACGGTGGCGGTCGCCGTCAAGCAGCGCGGCCGCTTGGATTTCCTGTTCAACAACGCCGGCATGGGCATCGCCGGCGAAGCCTTCGAACTCCCCTTGTCGGCTTGGGAACGCATCATCGATGTGAACATCCGGGGGACGGTCAACGGCGTCTCCGCCGCCTATCCGGTCATGGTCGCGCAGGGCAGCGGGCACATTGTCAACACCGCCTCATTGGCCGGGCTGGCCCCCTCGCCGCTGCTGGCGCCGTATGCCATGACCAAGCACGCCATCGTGGGGCTCAGCGCCAGCCTGCGCATCGAAGCCGCTGCGTACGGCGTGCGCGTCAGCGTGCTCTGCCCCGCCTCAGTGGAAACGCCAATGCTGGACGCCGGCCCGCCGGCCGACATCGCCAACATGCCCTGGAAGCCGGACGTGCGCCGCTTTCTCACCAAGCTGGCTGGCCCGCCCCACCCAGCGGACAAGTTCGCTGCCGAGGCGCTGCGCGGCGTGGAGAAGAACCAGGCCACGATTGTGATCCCCGGTCGGGCGCGCATGGTTTGGTACCTGGGGCGCCTCTCGCCCGGGTTGGTCGAAAAGGTCAGCCTGGATGCGGTGGCCGCGGAGCGCAAGAACAAGGCCTAGTCGCTTTATCTGGGCTTAATTTGCCGGCTGATATAATCCTCCCAAGGTGCAGTCGGACAACCCTTTTTTTCGTCGTTATACGCCCCAGCGCAACTCCCCCAACCCCTGGCGCTGGCTGGCTGTGCTGGTGGGCGTCTTCGCCCTCGGCTATCTGGTCTATCACATCCCCTTCGTGCACTCCCGCCTTGCCTGGCGGGTGGACAGCTTTCGCTCCAGCATAGCCCAGTACTTCAACCCGCCTGAGGAGGCGATTTTCGCCCCTGCCGAGGTGGCCACGCGGCCCACTGCGCAGCCCAGCGCCACGGCGCAGGCGGTTGTGCAAGTCACTCCTACGGCTACCTTCGAGCCGCTGCCCCCCAACGTAATGTTGGAGGGCTTTACTTTCGTCACCCAGCAGGGCCGCTGGAACTACTGCGGACCCTCCACGCTGGCCATGGCGCTCAACTTTTGGGGCTGGGGTGGCGACCGGGATGACATCGCCCGCGTGGTCAAACCCGGCGAGAACAACCCCAACCTGGACTTTATCGCCCGCGGCTTCAAAGACAAGAACGTGATGCCCTATGAGATGGAGAACTACGTCAACGAGCACACCCAGTTCCGCTCGCTGACCCGCCTGGGCGGCGACATCGAGCTGCTCAAACGCCTGGTGGCCAACGGTTTCCCGGTGCTGATTGAAAAGGGCTATTACGAGGCCGATTACCGCAATATTGTCGACTGGCTGGGCCACTACCTGCTGGTCACCGGCTACGATGAGGCGCAGTCCGCCTTCATCGTGCAAGATTCCTGGGACCGCTTCCACCCCGGCGAGAATGTCTCCAGCCCGTACGACGAATTCGTCGAGGGCTGGCGCTCGTTCAACTACCTGTTCATGGTGATTTACCTGCCCGACCGCGAGGCCGAACTGCTCGCCTTGCTCGGCCCCTGGGCGGATGTGGAGTGGGCCAACCGCTACGCGCTGGAGACCGCCCGCGCCGAGACGGAGCGGCTCAGCGGTATTGACCTGTACTTCGCCTGGTTCAACATGGGCACCAGCCACGTGGGCCTCTTCGAATACGTGGATGCCGCCCATGCCTACGACTATGCTTTCCAGCTCTACGCAGCGCTGGACGACAACGCCCAGCGGCGGCCATACCGCATGATGTGGTACCAAACCGGCCCCTATTGGGCGTATTACTACAGCGGCCGCTACCAGGACGTGATTAATTTGGCCAACACGACCATCTCGGTGGTTGAATTGGAAGAAAGCTTCTACTGGCGCGGCCTGGCCCGCCAGGCCATCGGTGAGACCGGCAATGCGGTTTCGGACCTGCGCACCGCCGTCTACCTCAACCCCAACTTTGGCCCGGGGCTGAACATGCTGCAGCAGTTGGGAGTGGCGCCGTGACCCTGAAAATCCTGCATTTCGCCGATGCACATGTCGACATTGCCAACTACGGCCGCCATGACCCGGAGACGGGCCTGCCGCTGCGCGTGCTGGACTTCTTGCGCTCGCTGGACGAAATCGTGGATACCGCCATCAACGAGAAGGTGGACCTGGTCGTTTTCGCTGGCGATGCTTATAAAGACCGCAACCCGGCGCCTACCTTCCAGCGCGAGTGGGGCCGGCGTATGATGCGCCTTTCACGGGCCGAGGTGCCCACGCTGCTGCTGGTGGGCAACCACGATGTCTCGCCCAGCCTGGGCCGTGCCCACGCCCTGGAAGAATACAACACGCTGGAAATCCCCTACGTGCGCGTGCTCTCCAACCGGCCCATGCTCCTGGGCCCCGATGAACTCTGGGGCCTGCCGCTGCAGGTCATCACCCTGCCCTGGGTTAGCAAATCCGAGATGATTGCCGCCTACGGCACGGACAGCAAAGAGGCGGACACCGAGCTCGAAGAACGCCTCATCAACCGCATCGAGCAATTCCTGGACGAGGCCGACCCGCAGCTGGCCACCATGCTGTTGGCTCACGCCTCGGTGCAGGGCGCCATGTACGGCGGCGAGCGCAGCGTGACCCTGGGCCGCGACCTGACCCTCTCCGGCGGGCTGGTCAAGGATCGCCGCCTCGACTACGTGGCCCTGGGGCATATCCACAAAGCGCAGGATGTGAACGAAGCCACCCGCGAGGCGCAGCAGAGCGGCGCCCAAACCGGTCCGCCGGTGGTCTACCCCGGTTCCATCGAGCGAGTGGACTTCGGCGAGGTCAACGATGACAAGTTCTTCGTCATCGTCGAACTGCAGAAAGGCGCCGCCAGCTACGCCTGGCGCAAGCTGGAGCACATCCGCCCCTTCATCGACCGTCGCGTGACCTTGAAGGAAGCCGACGGCGCCATGAAGAAAGTGCGCGAGGCGCTGCCCGCCAAGAAAGAAATGAAAGACGCCATCGTGCGCCTGACCATCGACTATCCCCGCGAGCTGGAGCCCTACATCGACGAGGGCGAGCTGCGCGAGGCGGCCGCCGAGACGTTCGAGTTCCACCTCGTGAAGCGTCCCCAAATGGAGGCACGCTTGCGCATCCCCGAAGATAAGAATGTAGGCGACCTGGACGCCGCCGCGCTGTTGGACCTGTACTGGGGCGTGGCCAAGGTCGACTCTGGCGAGCGCGAGGCGCTCTCGCGGCTGGCGCGGGACGTCATCGACGACAACATCGTACAGGAATAACCCAGTGCCTGTTTGCCAACGCCATTTTTTCGCCTTCCGGCCGCTGTTGGCCGTCGGGTTGTTCCTGGCTGCCTGCGCCGCTCCAGCGGAGCCCGTCGTGCAGCCTTCCTCAACGGCCAGCCCGGTCCCGGCGGCGCAAACCGGCACGCCAACGCCCCGGCAGCCCAGCCCCACACCGGAACCGGTCGCCACACTCAGCGCCGAACTGGCGCTGGAGATCGCTGACTTGGGTTGGATTACTTTCACTGCCAGCGACGGCGGCCGTCGCGACATCTGGGTCATCCGCCCCGACGGCAGCGATGTACGCAGCATGACCGGCGGGCTGGACAACACTTTCGGCGAAGCCCCGGTCTGGTCGCCCGACGCCAGCCTGATTGCCTTCGACGGCATCCCCAACTCGGATTCAGTGCGCGACATTTTCCTGCTCAACGTGGCCGCCGAGCCTGAACAGTGGCAGATTACCACCCACCGTGGCTTCGACTGCTACCCTAGTTTCTCGCCGGACGGCGAGCGCATCGTCTACATGGCCGAGCACGACGGCAACCGCGACCTGTTCATCATGGACCTTGAGGGCAACGTGCTGCTCCAGCTCACCGACCACCCGGCACAGGATTACGAGCCTTCCTGGTCGCCGGACGGCGAGCGCATCGTCTTCACCTCCCGGCGGGATGGCAACTCCGAGATTTACATAATGGACACCGACGGCGGCAACCTGCTTCGCCTGACCGAGAGCTGGGGCCTGGATTGGCGGCCCACCTGGTCGCCCGATGGCGAGTGGATCGCATTCGAGTCCTGGCGCTCGGGCAACGCCGACATCTACATTATGCGCGCCGACGGCACCGATGTGCGCCAGCTGACCACCAGCGAAGCCGAAGACGGCCATCCCACCTGGTCGCCGGATGGGCGGTACATCGTCTTCCATTCGCAGCGCACCGGCAACTACCAACTCTTCATTTTGGAAGCGGACAACCCCGAGGAGCAGTGGCACTTGGAAACCGGCAGCGTGCGCGCCCTGCTGCCCGCCTGGTCCCCAGTGGCGATTGTGCCGGGGTTGGAGGAATAGCGGTTAGCTGTCAGCTTGCCGTTATTGCGAGGAGCACACCCAGCCGAAGGCTGGGTAGCGGACGAAGCAATCTGGCGTGAATGTTGCATGCCATGCAGCGTATGAGAGGAAATACCCGTTTGTCGGTGTGTTCTGCATTGCCGTTTGGGCATCCAACATGCTATACTTGTGTTGTTAGATAAGATTTTGGCCCCGCGCTTGGCGCGGTTTGCAACATCGGCCTGTATTTTCTGTGTGAAGCAATTGCAACAAGACAGATGAGTACCCCGGCCGGATCGTCCTGTCGGGGTATTTTTGTAAGTTGAATATACGAAAGATTAAGGCGGGCTGTATTTGCCTGCCAGGAGAAAAAAACGAAAAGTATGAGTAAAAAAAGCAGCAAGAAAAAGGGCGAGACCCTGCGTATCGTCCCGTTGGGGGGCTTGGGGGAAATCGGCAAGAATATGACTGTGTTCGAATACGGGGGCGACATCCTCATTGTTGACACCGGCATCATGTTCCCCGAAAACGACATGTTGGGGATCGACTACATCATCCCCGACTTCCAGTACCTGTTGGATAAGCGCGACCAGGTCAAAGGCATCGTGATCACCCACGGCCATGAAGACCACACCGGCGCGATACACCACGTGTTGGAAGAGTTCAACGTGCCCATCTACGCCACGCCGCTGACCCGCGGCCTGTTGGAGGTCAAGCTGGCCCGCGCCGGGGCGAACAAGAAGGCCAAGCTGCACACCGTACGCGCCGGCGATACGGTGCAGATCGGCAAATTCAAGGTGGAATTCTGCCATGTGTGCCACTCCATCCCCGATGGCGTGGCGCTGGGCATCACCACTCCCGCCGGGCTGGTGGTGCATACCGGCGACTACAAGTTGGACCACACCCCGGTGGACAATTGGCCCACGGACTATGCCAAGCTGGCCGAGTTCGCCGGTCGCGGCGTGCTGGCCCTGCTGGCCGACTCGACCAACGCCGACCGTCCGGGTTGGACGCCCTCCGAGCGCGTGATAGACCCGGCTTTCGACAAGGTCTTCGAAGAGGCCGAGGGGCGCATTCTGGTGGCCACCTTCGCCTCGCTGATCTCGCGCATCCAGCAGGTGGCCGAGGCCGCCGAGCGCCACGGGCGCAAGATGGCCTTCGTGGGCACCAGCATGCGCGAGAACGCCAAAATGGCCGTGCAGTTGGGCTACCTGAAGGTGTCCGAAGACCTGGTGGTTTCCATTGACGATGCGCTGAAGATGCAGCCTTCCATGGTGGTG
>JAHCIH010000037.1 GCA_026129335.1 Anaerolineales bacterium | reverse complement strand
GGCGTCATGGCGTACCAGTGGCCGATGTGCAGGTCGCCGGAAGGGTAGGGCAGCATGGTCAGCGCGTAGTGCTTGGGGCGCTTGGGATCGATGTCGGCATGGTACAGGCCGTCGGCTTCCCATTTTTGCTGCCACTTGGCCTCGATCTCGGCCGGATTATATTTCTCTGCCATTCTGCTCCTTGTTAGCTAATAGCTATTAGCTGTTAGCAATTACCTTTAAAAACGAAACTCCCGTCACACGATGCTGTTGCATCGGGACGAGAGATAAGATTCTCCCGCGGTACCACCCGCATTGCTTGCACTGGTTGTGTGCAAGCCGCTCAACCGTTGATAACGGGGCGTCCCCCGCCACAGCTTACTGGTTTTCGGCTGTGGGCCCTTGCTTGGGCTATGCCCAAACTTGGCGGGCGAGTTCGGCTTCTTGGCGTCCGCAACGCCATGCTGGACTTTCACCACTGCATCCAGCTCTCTGGCGGATAGCCTATTACTCCTGCCGAGCGGCTACTGGCGAAGCCAGTAGCTATTATTTTTTAGTGGACCCAGAGGGATTCGAACCCTCGACCTTCTCAATGCCATTGAGACGCGCTCCCAGCTGCGCCATGGGCCCTTGTTGAGCCAAAGGGGCGCTTTGCGCCGCTTTGGCGAGACAGTTGCGAGGCGGCTTGCCGCCGTGGCAACCTCCGCAGAGCAAATCGCTCTGCGTATCCTTGCGAAGTCTACCGTGCAGCTCGCTGTTTCGGCCTTCGCAAGGATTTGCTGCACAGTGGACCTGGAGGGATTCGAACCCTCGACCTTCTCAGTGCGATTGAGACGCGCTCCCAGCTGCGCTACAGGCCCAATTGTTAAGGTCGTGAGATTGTACTGTACGGCTATGCGGCTGTCAAGAAAGGCTGTGAAGGATGAAGGATAGGGGCAGCAATGAGGAGTAAAATAGCCAATCGCCTGTTGCACAAGGAGCCTGATGTCCAACCAACCCCTTCAACCCGGTCCGCAAACCATGCGGACTTTCTACATTATCTGGATCGGCCAGCTGGTCTCGCTGTTGGGTTCCGGTCTCACCGGCTTTGCCCTGGGCGTGTACGTCTACCAGACCACCCAATCGACTACGGCCTTCGCCATGAGCATCCTGGCCTTCACGCTGCCCGGCGTGCTCTTCTCGCCCATCGCCGGCGCACTGGTGGACCGCTTCCCGCGGCGCTGGATGATGATCCTCAGCGACACCGGCGCAGGGCTGACCACGATGGTTGTCTTTTCGCTGCTGCTCACCGACAACCTGCAGATCTGGCACATATACGTGGCCAACTTCGTCGCCGCGCTGTTCAACACCTTCCAGTGGCCGGCCTATTCGGCGGCCACTACCATGCTGGTGCCGCAGGCGCAGCTGGGCCGGGCCAGCGGCATGGTGCAGATGGCCGATGCGGTCAGCCAGCTGCTCGCCCCCGCGATCGGCGGGGCGTTGTTCGTGGCCCGCGGCATGGAGAGCATCATCGTGATCGATGTGGTCACTTTTCTGTTCGCGGTGAGCACGCTGCTGCTGGTGCGCATCCCCGAGCCGCTGCGCACGCCGGAGGAAGCGGCCAGCCGGCCTTCCATTCTGGCCAGCATCCGCCTGGGACTCGACTACATCCGCCAGCGGCCCGGCCTGTTCCAGTTGTTGATGTATTTTGCCGGGATCAACCTGTTCTTCAGCATGCTTGGCCCTTTGTGGACGCCCTTGCTGCTCAGCCTGGGTGAGCCCGATCAGGCGGGCGTGGTCTTTTCGATCGTCGGCGCGGGGATGCTGTTGGGCACGGTGCTGATGAGCGTATGGGGCGGCCCCAAGCGGCGGGTCTTCGGTGTGATCGGCGCGGGGATCTGGATGGGCCTGCTGATGCCCTTCATGCTGGTGAACGTTTCCATCCCGGTGATCGCGGTGCTCGGCTTCCTGAGCATGCTAGCCTTGCCGGTGATGAACGGCAGCAGCCAGGCACTGTGGCAGAGCAAGACCGAGCCGGATTTGCAAGGCCGCGTCTTTTCGGTGCGGCGGATGCTGGCGCAGTTCACCGCACCGGTGGCCATTCTGCTGGCCGGCCCGCTGACCGACAGGGTCTTCGTCCCCAGTCTGATGCCCGGAGGGGCGCTGGCGGACACGCTGATCGGCCAGCTGGTGGGCGTGGGCCCGGGCCGCGGCATGGCGCTGTTCTTCGCCGTGATCGGCCTGCTGGTGCTGGCCTTGTCTGCCGTGGCCCTGTCCAGCCCGCGGCTGCGCCGGGTGGACAGCGAGATCCCCAATGTGGTGGTCAAGAGCCAAAGCGAGGATGCCGCGCTGAAAGAAGCGCTAGGCGGGAGCTAGGCTGTGTGTTTGCGATTGCCAAAAGAGGCCCGGAGAAGCGGGCCTCTTTTGTTCACACGAGCAGGCTGACCAGGCCGGCAATCAGCAGAGCGCCAAGCACCTGCATTGGCAACAGCCTGAGGTGAGCGCGCCCGTGAAAGCCATAGTCTTTGTAGCCGGCAAAGCCTTCCGTGCCGGGGAAAACGGACCAGGCCGGCGTGAGCGTGTTGAGGATGAACCAGTCTATGAAGAGCAGGTCGAAAGTGCTGATGGCCAAGACGGCCAGAAAGGCATACAGCCAAAGCGCCGGCCAGCCGGCTGCGCTTTGCTGTGCGAAGGTGAGGGTGGAATAAAACGGGCCGCCAATCAGGATCAACATCAGCAGGCTGAGCACCACTTTGGATTGGCGCGTCTCTTGTTCGGTTTTGGGCGGCACGGCCGACAGAATGTCTGGCGGTACATCCTCTTTGTTGAGAAATAAGCGCGGCCGGCGGATGGCCACGTAGAGCACGATGGCGGTGAAGAGGGCAATGAAAAGACTGCTGTGACTAAGGAGCTTGTTCCAATCAAGCATGGCTTGGGACCTGCCTTTCTGAAGCTGAGTATACCGCCGCAGTTTGGGGTTGACAAGCCAAATCTTTCGGCTATCATGTGCGGGTTGAAACCCGACTAAATCTATCGTGTTTGCCTTGTTTTATCGAGCAAGTTTAAGGGTAACAGCTCTTTTTCCGGCTGCGTTTGTGAGGGCAGAGCTCCGCTTGAAAAACGAAGCTGGCCACGATGGGTAATTTGGCTTGCGGGTTTGCACAGGAGACAAATATGAAACAAACATCCTTACGACTACTGCTTTTGCTTGCCCTGTTGCTGGTCGCCTGCGGCGGCCCTGCGGGCGAGGCCGAGGGCGAAGAGACCACCTTTGCGCTCTCCGGCGCGTTCGCCCTTTACCCGATGATGGTGCGCTTTGCCGAGGAGTACCAGGCGACGCACCCCGGCGTGAACTTTGACATTACCGGCGGCGGAGCCGGCAAGGGCGTTTCCGACGTGCTTGCCGGGGCCACCGACCTGGGCATGGTTTCGCGCGAACTGAACCCCGACGAGATCGCCCAGGGCGCCTTCCCCATCGCAGTGACCCGCGATGCGGTCTTCTTCGTGGTCAATGCCCAGAACCCCTACATCGACATCATCCTCGAGAAGGGCGTGACCACCGAGGCACTGGGCAAGGTGTGGATCACCGGGGAGTACACCACCTGGGGTGAGTTGCTGGATGAGCCCAGCATCACCGAAGAGATCCACGTCTACACCCGCTCGGACTCCGCCGGCGCGGCTGAGATGTTCTCCAAATTCATCGGCGGCGAAGCTCAGGAAGATCTGCTGGGCATCGGCGTGGACAGCGACCCGGGCCTGCTGCAGGCTGTGCTGGCCGACCCGTTGGGCGTGGGCTTCAACAACCTGGGCTACATCTACAGCCTGGCGACTGACCACGTGGTGGAAGGCGCGGTGGTGCCGCCGATCGACATCAACCACAACGGGGCCATCGAGGAGCATGAGTTCCTCGAGACGCGCAGCGAGGCGGTGGCAGCCATCCTCAGCGGCGACTACCCCTCGCCGCCGGCCCGCCTGCTGTACCTGGTGAGCCGCGGCAAGCCGAGCGGTGCTATACTCGACCTCCTGCTGTGGATCTTGCAGGATGGGCAGGCGTTCGTGCCGGAGGCCGGCTACGTGCCGCTGACCGAGGCCGAGCTGCAAGCTGAGATCGACAAGCTGCGCTAGCCAACAACCTGCCTGACCAAGGAGAAGCGTGCGCCTTTCTCAGTCGAACTCACGCACGCCTTTTGGGCGCATCTTTAACGACAAGCTGGCTGCCAGGAGCTTCCTCCTGGCAGCCAGTTTCCCCCTGTTGGTGCTCCTGTTCATGGCGGGGGCGCTGTTGCTGCGCACCCTGCCCATCTTCCAATTCGTCACCCCTTGGGAGTTCCTGACCGGCGACTTGTGGCGCCCCAGCCAGGGCGAGTTCGGGCTGAGCACTTTCATCAGCGGCACCCTGTGGGTGACGCTGCTGGCGCTGGTGGTGGCGGTGCCCCCCTGCATCCTCACTTCAATATTCCTGGTGGAGTACGCCCGCCGCGGCACGCTGCGCGGTTTGCTGCCGGTGATTGACCTGCTGGCGGGCATCCCTTCGGTCGTCTATGGTGTGTGGGGCGTGCTGGTTGTAGTGCCGTTGGTGCCCCGCCTGGGCCAGTTTCTGCGGAGTGTTTTTGGCGACCTGCCATTGCTCACTTCCAGCAACCCGACTGGGTTCAGCATCCTGGCCGGCGGCATTGTACTGGCGGTGATGATTTCGCCGATTATCGTATCGATCACCATTGAGGTGCTGCGCTCCATCCCGCAGGGCGTGCGCGAGGCCGCCCTGGCAGTGGGCTCCACCCGCTGGCAGGCGGTGAAGCACGCCGTGCTGCCCAACGCCCTGCCGGGCATCATCGCCGCGGCGGTGATGGGCCTCTCGCGGGCCTTCGGCGAGACCCTGGCGGTGATGATGGTGGTGGGCAACACCGCAGCCATCCCGCGCTCGGTCTTCGACCCGGGCTATCCGCTGACCGCGCTGATCGCCAACAACTACGGCGAAATGATGTCGATCCCGCGCTACGATGCGGCGCTGATGGGCGCCGCGTTGCTGCTGTTGGTGGTGGTGATCGTTTTCAACATCCTTTCGGCTTTGGTGCTGGCCCGGGTCAGCCAGGGAGCGCGCTCGTGAAAAGACGCTGGTGGACCCTGGCCCACCTGGAAGAGACCTTCTTCCGCCTGCTAATGCGCATCTCGGCGCTGGTGCTGGTGCTGGCGCTGGCTGGCATCCTGCTGGCGGTGCTGATCCGCGGCCTGCCGGCGATGAACCTGGATATGATCACCAAGGTTCCCGAAGGCGGCTTCTACCTGGGCGGCGGCGGCGGCCTGCTCAACGCCATCCTCGGCTCACTGTACCTGGCTGGCGGCGGCACCATCCTGGCCTTTTTGATCAGCCTGCCCATCGCCATGGGGCTGAACGTGTACGCGCCCAGTTCACGCTGGGCGGCTTTCACCCGGATGACGCTGGACGTATTGTGGGGCATCCCCTCACTGGTGTATGGCGCCTTCATTTTCCTGATCATGATCTCGATGGGCATGCGCGCCTCGCTCGGTGCGGGCATTCTGGCGCTGACCCTGCTGCAAATTCCGATCATGGTGCGCGCCATGGACGAAGTGATGCGCCTGATCCCTGGCGGCCTCAAAGAGGCCGCCTACGGCCTGGGTGCCACGCGGCTGGAGATGGCCCGGGCGGTGGTGCTGCGCCAGGCGCTGCCGGGGATCTTCACTGCGGTGTTGCTGGCTTTCGGCCGCGGCATCGGCGACGCCGCCTCGGTGCTGTTCACCGCCGGTTTCACCGACCGCATCCCCACTTCGCTGGCCAGCCCGGCGGCCTCGCTGCCGCTGGCGGTTTTCTTCCAGCTCAGCTCGCCGTTCCCGGAAGTGCGTGCCAGGGGCTACGCTGCGGCGCTGATCTTGACCGTGTTGATCCTTATCGTCAGCGGCCTGTCGCGCGCCGTGGCCCGCCGCTTGAGCCGTAACGTGGTGAATTAGAGGATTTATTGATGGATAGCCATATTTCGATCAAAGACTTGAACGTGTATTACGGGGACAACCATGCCCTCAAGAGCGTGAACCTGGATATCCCCCGCAACCAGATCACCGCCATCATCGGCCCCTCGGGTTGCGGCAAGTCCACGCTGCTGAAGACGCTGAACCGCTTCCACGATCTGGTGGACGATACCCGCGTGGAGGGCGAAGTCAGGTTCGATGATATCGATATCTACGCCCCCGACGTGGACGTGACCGAAGTGCGCACCAAGATCGGCCTGATCGCCCAGCGACCTTATTTGCTGCCCATGTCCATCTTCGACAACGTGGCTTTCGGCCTGCGTATCCACCACATAACCAACCGGCGTGAAGTGAAGGGCCAGGTGGAGAAGTACTTGCAGTTGGCGGGCTTGTGGGACGAGGTGAAGGACCGCCTGCACGAGCCGGCCACCAGCCTGTCCATCGGCCAGCAGCAGCGCCTGTGCTTGGCGCGCGGCCTGGCCGTGGAGCCCGAAGTGCTGCTGGGCGACGAGCCCACCTCGGCGCTGGACCCCATCTCGGCCAAGAACATCGAAGTCAGCCTGCAGCAGCTCAAGAGCCAGTACACCATCGTCATCGTCACCCATGTGCTGCGCCAGGCGCGCCGCCTGGCCGACCACGTGGTGTTCATGTACCTGGGCGAACTGGTGGAAGCCGGGCCGGCCAGCAAGGTGCTCAAATCCCCCAAGGACCCCCGGACGAAAGCCTACCTCAGCGGCGAGATGTAGCCGGCAGCGGACTATAATGGCGGCCACGGAGAGAAACTCTATGGCCCACCCCAACTCAGTCGAAAACCTCAGCAAACGCCAGGCCCGCCTGGTGGACCTGCTGGCCGAGCGCGGTCTGGATGCATTGGCGCTGAACGCCAGCCCCAGCCAGACCTACCTGGCGGGCAGCCACTTCCATCTGATGGAGCGGCCGGCCGTGCTGTTCCTGGCGCGCGGGCGCAAGCCCCTGTTCGTGCTGCCCAGCTTCGAGCAGGGCAAGGCTGCCGCGCTGGGCTACCCGCTGGACACGGTGACCTACAGCGAGGATCCCGCCGAGTGGCAGGCCAGCTTCGACGAAGCCGCCCGCCAGTTGGGCGCGCCCAAGCGCATCGGCATCGAGAACCTGCACCTGCGCGTGCTGGAGCTGCGCTATTTGGAGAACGCCTTCCCCAACGCCAGCTTCGAAGACGCCGGCGATCTGATCGCGCAGCTGCGCATGGTCAAAGACGCCGGCGAGCAGGCCGCCATGCAGGCCGCCGCCCAGATCGCCGAGGCGGCACTGGAAGCGACGCTCCCAAAGATCAAAGCCGGCATGACCGAGCAGCAGATCGCCGGCGAACTGATGCAGCAGCTGTATACCCACGGCAGCGAAGCGCTGCCTTTCCAGCCTATTGTCGCCTCCGGCCCCAACAGCGCTAACCCGCACGCTACGGTCAGCGAACGCAAGCTGCAGCCCGGCGACCTGCTGCTGATCGACTGGGGCGCCAGCCAGCACGGCTACTTTGCCGACCTGACGCGCACCTTTGCGGTGGGCGAGGTGGACGAGGAGTTCAAACGCATTTACGAAGCGGTGCGCCTGGCCAACGAGGCGGGCTGCGTCGCCGCCCGCCCGGGCGCGGCCTGCGGCGACGTGGATGCCGCGGCCCGCGAAGTCATCGAGGATGTGGGCTACGGCGACTACTTTACGCACCGCACCGGGCACGGCCTGGGTCTGGAGGCCCACGAGGAACCCTATATGCGAGCCGGCAACCCGATGGCCCTGGAGCCGGGCATGACCTTCACCGTGGAACCGGGCATCTACCTGGACGGTCGCGGCGGGGTACGCATCGAGGACAATGTGGTGATCAGCGAAGATGGGGCGCGCTTGTTCTCCAGCTTCCCGCGCGAGCTGCGCGTGGTGGGGTAGGCGCGTAGCAGGCGAAGCGACGAAGCAATCTCGAAGCAGAGATTCAGATTGCTTCGACAGTTGCGTTGCTGCGCAACGCGGGCTACGCCGGGCTTCCTCGCAATGACGGATGAGCGTTGCTTACGCAGGCGTCCGCGTAGGAGTGCACGGCCGTGCGCCCCACATGCCCAATGACAAACAAAAAAAAAGCGGCCCGCAGGCCGCTTTTTTTGTTTCTCAGTCTTCCTCGTCGCCTTCGTCCTTGTGGGCGGCGATGATCGCGTCCGCCAGGTGGGCGGGCACCTGATCGTAGTGCGCCGGCTCCATGGTGAAGGCGCCGCGGCCGCCGCTGATTGAGCGCAGGTCGCTGGTGTAGCGCAGCATCTCGGCCAGGGGCACCAGGGCGTTGACCACCGAGCGGCCGGCTTCCTGCTCCATGCCCTGCACCTGAGCGCGGCGCGAGTTCAGGTCGCCCATCACGTCGCCCATGTTCTCCTCGGGCACGGTGATGCGTACCTTCATCACCGGTTCGAGCAGCACCGGCTTGGCGGCGCGGAAGGCTTCCTTGAAAGCGTTGCGGCCAGCGATCTCGAAAGCCACCGGTTTGGAATCTACCGGGTGCTCTTTGCCGTCGAAGACGATGGCTTTGACATTCTTCACCGGGTAGCCGGCGACCACACCGCTAACAAGCTGACTGCGGATGCCTTTTTCGATGGCCGGGAAGTAGTTGCTGGAGATGGCCCCGCCGAAGACCTCGCTGGCGAACTCGAACTCGGCCTCGGGCAGTGGCTCGACGCGCAGGTGCACCTCGGCGAACTGGCCGGAACCGCCGCTCTGCTTTTTGTGGCGGTAAACGGCCTGGCCCTTGCCCTGGATCGCCTCCAGGTAGGGCACCTTGGGTTCGTGGGTTTCGATGCCGACCTGGAACTTGTCCTGCGCTTTGCGGATGGCGACGTCGATATGCTGGTCGCCCATGCCCTGCAGGATGGTCTGCTTGGTGGCCGGCTCGTTGTGCCAGGAGAGGGTCATATCTTCCTCGGCCAGGCGGGTAAGGGTCGGGCCCATCTTGGCTGAGTCGGCCTGGGTCTTGGGGGTCACCGCCACCTGGTAGAGGGCGCTGGGGAACTCCGGCACGGGCAGTTCCAGAGACTGGTTTTTGTCGCAGAGTGTGTCGCCGGTGGCGGTTTCGCCCAGCTTGGCGACGACGAAAATGTCGCCAGCGTGCACCTGCTTGACCGGCATCTGCTCCTTGCCTCTTAGGATGGACAGCGAAGCCAGGCGCTCTTCCTGCTCGCGTTTGGGGTTCCACACACGGCTGTCGTTGCTCAGCTTGCCGGAGTAGACCCTCCCGTAGGTGATCTTGCCCACGTAGGGGTCGGCGGTGGTCTTCCATATATAGGCGGCCAGTGGGCCGGAGTCGCTGGCGCTCAGCTCCACTTCGCCGCCGGAGCCTTTGGCTTTGGCGGGCATTACGTCGGCCGGCGAGGGCATCAGGGTGATGAAGGCTTGCAGCAGCTGCGAAATGCCCACCTGGTCGCTGGCGTCGGCGGCGAACACGGGCACGAACAGGCCGCGGCGCACCACGCCCTGCAGGCCCTGCATGATCTCTTCGGCGCTGAGTTCGCCGCTCTCGAGGTACTTCTCGAGCAGCTCGTCGGAGCCCTCGGCGGCAGCTTCGACCAATTCCTGGCGGGCAGCCTTGGCCTGCTCGGCGAGGTCGGCGGGGATGTCCACCGCCGGGCCGCCGCCGATCGGGAAGGCTTGCATCACCAGCAGGTCGATGAGGCCCTGGAAGTTGGCGCCTTGGCCCCAAGGCAACTGCACGGGGATGAGGCGTTTGTCGGTGAGCTGGGCCACGGAGTTCTTGGCGTTCTCGAAATTGGCCGAGTCGCGGTGCATGCGGTTGACCAGCACGAAGCGCGGCAGGTCGAAGCGGTCGCAGGTGTTCCAGGCCAGCTCGGTGCCCACCTGCACGCCGGCTACCGAGTCGACCACCACCAGGGCGGCATCGCTGACGCTGAGCGCCGAGATGGTCTCGCCGACGAAATCCGGCGCGCCGGGCGTATCGAGCAGGTTGAGCTTGTGCTGCTGGTACTCGATGGGCAGCACGGCGGTGCTCAGCGAGAGGCCGCGGCGCTGCTCTTCGTCTTCAAAGTCGGCGACGGTGTTGCCGTCTTCCACCTGGCCCATGCGGCCGATGGCCTTGGTAAAAAACAAAAAAGCCTCACTCAGCATCGTTTTGCCTGCGCCGCTGTGTGAGACCATTGCAATGTTACGGATGTATTCAGTTGTGTACTCTTGCATGAGGGGTCCTCGCTGAAGAGAAGTTGGTTGGGGATTGTAAGGGCAAGGGCGGGTCTTGTCAAAGGTGGTTGGT
>JAHCIH010000036.1 GCA_026129335.1 Anaerolineales bacterium | reverse complement strand
CAAAAGAGCCTGTCGAAAAACGACAGGCTCTTTTGTTGCCCACGCAGAAACCTGGACGCCCGTAGGGCGAGGCAAGCCTCGCCCTCTTTCGTCATTGCGAGGAGACCCGGCGCAGCCAGGGTCGACGCAATCTGGAGCTGACTGCAAGACAAAAAGTAGTGTCATTCCGAGCGCAGCGAGGAATCCCTATCGCGTTTGTTCTCACCGCCCAGCACTCTGGCACAACGATCTATATAGAGATTCCTCGTCGCCGCTGCACGGCTCGCTCGGAATGACAAAATGCGAAGATGCATTGTTGTAACCAAAGCAGATTGCTTCGCACGCTTCCAGCGCTGGCGCGCTGGAATGCTTCTCGCAATGACGATTATTTTTAGGAGTGCAGGGGCACAAAGTTGCGCCCTAAAAGCTTAGCCATCTTGTGTCATTCCGAGCGCAGCGAGGAATCCCTATCGCGTTCGTTCCCTACCCCCAGCATACTGGCACAACGATCTATACAGGAATTCCTCGTCGCCGCTACGCGGCTCGCTCGGAATGAAAGCGCCAGATGGCTAGCTCAAGATCTTCTGGATGGTCTCGAAATCCGGCAGGGAAGCGCTGTACTTGAAGAAATCTTTCCAAGGATCGCCGCCGTTCTCCAGGCGACCGAAAATGTTGGCGATGGTGAAGTCCTGCGGGCCGAGGTCGGGGTTGTCCAATTCGTCCCAGGTTAGTGGAGCAGCGAGCGGCGCGCCGGGTTTGGCGCGCAAGGTATAAGGCGCCACGCTGGTGTGCCCGTAGCGGTTGCGTAGATGGTCCAGGAACACCCGGCCCTTGCGCTTCTCCTTGCGGAACTGGGTGGTGAACTTCTTGTCCTCGCGCTCCAGTTTGCGGCAGACCGCCTTGGCGAACAAGGTGATGGCTTCGTATTCATGCTCAGGCTTTAGCGGCACGGCCACATGCAGGCCGCGGGAGCCGGTAGCCATCAGGAACGAGGGCAGGCCCATTTCAGCCAGCATGCTGCGCAGGTCGGCGGCGCCGGTGCGCACCACATCCCAGCCGTCGTCGGTCGAAGGGTCGAGGTCGAAGACGATTTTGTCCGGCCGGGTCAGGCTGCCCGCCCTGCTGAGCCAGTGGTGCAGGGTCAGCGCAGCCATCTGCGCCAGGTAGACCAGGCTGGCCGTGTTGTTGGCCATGCTTTGCATCTGCGTCTCCGTATCAGAGACTTGCACCTCGACCAGGTCGATGTACTTGGGGAAATAGTCCGGCGTCTCTTTGTGATAGAAGCCCTTCTCCCCAATGCCGTTGGGGAAGCGCTCCAGGTTCAGCGGCCGGTCCTGGATGTGCGGCAGCATGAACGGGGCGATGCGCTCGTAGTAGTCGATCACCTCGCCCTTGGTGATGCCGTCGGGGTACAGCGGCTTGTCCAGATTGGTCAGCTTGATCTTGTGGCCCGCGACGACGCGCGTGGTGTCCGAGCGCAGCGCTCCACGACGCGGCGCGGGGTCATCCTCCTCTGCGGTCCACTCCGGCTCGGCGGCCAGGGTAGGCTCGCGGGTCACCTGCTGCGGATCGATGTCATTGCGCAGGCCGAGAAAGCGCGGATGGCGCATCTTGTTGGCGCTGGTCCATTCGCCGTAGCCCACCTGGGCGACCAGGACCGGCTTCACCCAGTGCACGCCGGTCTTGGGCAGCAGTTCGTCGGGGGCGAAGGGGCTCTGCTCGCTGGCCAGCTCGGCCAACTGGACGCCGATGTCGCGGATCGCCTCGTCGCTGAAGCCGGTGCCGACCCCGCCGGCGAACTGCAGGCGCTGTTCGCCTGGCGGGTAGTAGCCCACCAGCAGCGAGCCGAAGCCGCGCATGCCGGCCTTGCCATCGGTGTAGCCGCCCACAACCATCTCCTGCTGGCGTACGCACTTGAACTTCAGCCAGGCCTGTGAGCGACGGTGCTGGTAAGCGGCGTTGGCATCCTTGGCGATGATGCCCTCGAGGCCGTCCTTGCAAGCCTGGGCGAGCAGCTGCAGGCCGCCGCCGGTCTGGTATTCGCTGAAGCGCAGCGGGTCCTGGTAATCCAGTAGGTTGCGCAGCACATCCTTGCGGGCGGTTTGCGGCAGCGCCGTGGTGCTGTAGCCTTCGTAGTAGAGCACATCGAAGGCGTAGAGATACACCGGCACTTCTTTGAGCAAGGCCGCCTTGGGCTTCTGCACGTGCATGCGCTGCTGCATCTTCTCGAAGCTGGGGCGGCCGGCCTCATCGAAGGCAACGATCTCCGCGTCCAGCACAAAATCACCGCGGCCCTGCGCATCCAGCGCAGCGACCAGTTCGGGGTACTGGCTGGTGATGAGCAGTTGGTTGCGCGAGATGAGCTGCACCTGGCCGCCTTTGCGGTATACCAGGCAGCGCTGCCCATCCAGCTTTTGCTCGTAGAGCCAGTTGGCGCGCTCGAAGGGCTTGTCGGCGGCGGTGGCCAGCATAGGCGCCAGCCAGCCGGGGTACGGCGCCTCGCGCAGCTTGGCGCGCAGCGCCTCAGGCAGTTCGCGCAAGGCCGGCGGCAGCGCCTCGCGCTCGCTCTCCTCCCACAGTTCTTCGATGGTCTTGCCGGTCTTCACCGATTGGGGGTGCTCGCCGACGATGTCTCGATCCGGATCAGCTTCGCCGTCTTTCATCTTGACCATCAGCCAGCTGTTCTCGGCGTCCCGGAATTTAGTGCGCACCAAGGCATAGGCGCCGCGCAATTTCTCCCCACTGAAGCGCACCTCGATCAGCCCTTGCTCATAGGATTCCTGCATGCTGAACGGCTTGCGTTTTTCGCCGCGAATGTTGGTGTACGTGCCGGTGTCCCAGACGATCATCGGGCCGGCGCCGTACTGCCCCTTGGGGATGACGCCCTCAAAGGCCAGGTACTCCATGGGGTGGTCTTCGGTCTCCACCGCCAGGCGTTTCACTTGCGGGTCGGTGCTTGGACCTTCGGGCACGGCCCAGGATTTGAGCACGCCATCCACCTCCAGGCGCACGTCGTAGTGCATCCGAGTGGCATCGTGCTGCTGCACCACAAAGCGCGGCGCCTCGCCCGGCGAGGCCTTGGTTTCCCCTGTAGGCTCGTTGGTCGCCGCGAAGTCGCGCCGCTGGCGATATTCGGCTAGTTTGTCGGCTTGGCGGGCCATGGCTCACCCGGCTCTAGGCATCGACGCTGGTCTTGCTCTTCTCCAGGCTGGCCTGCAGGATCTTGAGCAGGTCATCTTCGTCGGTGGCTTCCGGCTTGGCGGCGGCCATGGCGGTGACATCGATGCCCTGCGCCTTCTGCTCGATAATCTGCTTGATCTCATCGGTGAAAGTATCGCGGTATTGCGCCGGGTCGAAAGGCTCGGTAAGCTGCTCCACCAGGTTGAGGGCCAGCTCCAGCTCTTTGTCCTTCATCGCCTCGCCGCCGGGCAGGTCCAGGTGGTCGCGTTCGCGGATCTCGGACTGGAAGCGGATCTGGTTGAGGATCAACGCGTCGCCCTCGGCTTTGAGGATGGCCAGGTTCTCCTTGGTGCGCAGGATGAACTTGCACACAGCCACCTTCTTGGACGCCTTCAGCGCCTCACGCAGCAGCACATAGGCACGGGCCGAGGTCTTGTCCGGCGCGGTGTAGTAGGGCTTCTCGAAGTAGATGCTATCGATCTCGTCTTCATTGGTGAAGGTGAGGATCTCGATCGACTGGGTCTTCTTCGGGCTGGCCTGCTTGATGTCTTCCTCGTCGATGACCACGTAGACATCTTCTTCGATCTCGTAGCCTTTGATGATGTCTTCGTAGGGGACTTCCTGCCCATCGTTGGCTGCCACGCGCAGGTATTTGATGCGCGACAGGTCGCCGCGGCGCAGCTGGTTGAACGAAAGCTGGTACTCCTGCGTGGCGGAGAAGAGCTTAACCGGGATATTGATCAAGCCGAAAGCGATGGCTCCCGACCAGATGGCCCGGGCGCCGCCAGCGGCCTTCTTTTGGCCTTTCTCTTCCTTGCTTTTGCCTTCAGAATTTTTTGCCTTGGGCATATCTACCTCATTTGCTGTGGCGAGTTGCCTACATTATATTGGGTTCAGGACACTTTTGCGCCGCGGGGAACCGGAATGGGTGGCATGGCGTCTTATGATAGTGTTTTTTGACACTTGCTTTCCATATTGCTGGTGCTACAATGACTCTGTAGCAACTACAGGGAGATGGTATGACCGCTAAACAACGAACACACATCCTTATTGGCCTGGCCTTGGCTGCCGCCTTGCTGCTGGGCGCCTGTCGCGCCCCACAGCCGGAGCCTCACGCCCCGCCCACCCAGGACCTGAACGCGCTGTACACCCAGGTGGCTGGCACGTTGATCGCCCAGGGACAACAGGGCGGAGAGCCTGCCCCCGAGGAGCCGACCCAAACCCCGATCGTGGTCACGGCCACGTATACAGACACGCCTGAAATCGTAGAAACGGCGACCCCCACGAACACCAGCGTGCCCCCCACGCCGGTGGCGGTGTGCAACCAGGCGGCCTTCGTAGCAGACATCACCATCCCCGACAATTCGCAAATCGGCCGGGGCAATACATTCACCAAGACTTGGCGCATTCGCAACACCGGCACCTGCACCTGGGACAAGGACGATTATGACGTCGTCTTTGAAAGCGGCACCAACCTGGCCAACAACAACACCTTCGACCTGCCCAAAGACGTGGCCCCGGGCGAAACCGTGGACATCTCCATCCCGATGAGGGCGCCGCAAGACAACGGCACCTACCGCAGCAGCTGGATGATCCGCAGCGGCTCCGGCGTCAAGTTCGGGGTCAATGGTTCCGGTGGCAGCGCCGGTGTGCCCTTCTTCGCCCTGATCCGGGTGGGCAGCGGCTCCTCCGGCGGCGGCAACCTGGGCTACGACTTTGCCTCCAACTTCTGTGATGCCCAGTGGTCCAGCGGCACCAAGAACAACCTACCCTGCCCCGGCGCCAACCAGGGCGCGGACGGTTTCGTGCTGGTGCTGCAGAACCCCGAACTGGAACACCGCAACGAAGATGAGCCCGCCATCTGGATGCGCCCGAACCACGCCGGCTCCGGCTACATCCGCGGCGAGTTCCCCAAGTACGAAGTGCGCAACAACGATTACTTCGTGGCGCTGATCGGCTGCTTCAAGAACAATCCGAACTGCCGGTTGACTTTCAAGTTGAGCGCCATCCGCCCCAACGGCAACGAAGTGGTGCTAGGCACCTGGGATGAGCGGTTCGACAACCTCTCGCACACAGTCAATGTGAACCTCTCGTCGTTGGCCGGCACGGAAGTGCGCTTCGTGCTCACTGTGGAAGCTGGCAACCAGAATTACGGACAAGCCAACGGCTACTGGTTCTTGCCGCAAATCGTGCGTAAGTAGCAACGCACTCTCAAAGTGACAAACAAGGCGCACTTCGTGCGCCTTGTTTTTTTGTAGGGCAGCAATAGGGTGTTACAATGCCGCCATCTTTTTGAGCAAGCGAGGAGAGAAAGATGGCGCAACCCAAATTCGTCATTCAACTGGGCAAGGGCGGTTTCCGCTTCAACCTGCTGGCCGCCAACAGCGAACCCATTCTGCGCAGCGAACAATACACCACCAAGTCGGCCGCCAAGCGGGGCATCGCTTCGGTGAAGGCGAACGCCGGCAAGGACTCCAACTACGAGCGCAAAGTCGCTCGCAATGGCGAGCCCTTCTTCAACCTGCGCGCCCGCAACAACAAGGTGATCGGCACCAGCGAGACCTATTCCTCCAACTCGGCGATGGAAAACGGTATCCGCGCAGTCAAGGAAGCGGCTCCCAAGGCAGCCGTTGAAGACCGCAGCAAATAGACGCTGAAATAAGCTTGTTTGGGGCCCTCTTTTATAGTAGAGTTAGCTAAGCAGTAATCGCTAGCTTATAGAAAGGAGATTTTTATCATGCGTCTTACCCCCCCCACCAAAGCTGTGTTTTGGATCTCCGTGATCCTGACCGTGGTTGCCCTGCTGGGCGCCCTCGGTGTGGTTGCCGCCTTGGCTCCCTATGCCACCTGGCTGGCCATCGCTGGTGCGGCCATTCTGCTGGCCGGCAACGCCCTCAAGGGCTTCTAATTCATTCACAGCACTAAAAGCAAAAAGGCTGCCCAGAGGCAGCCTTTTTGCTTTTAGTGCGCCGGTTCCGCTTTCACCGGGTTGCGCAACTCGCCGAGGCCCTCGATGCTGCTGAGCAGCTCGTCGCCATCCACCAGCGGGCCCACGCCCGCCGGGGTGCCGGTGAGCAGGATATCGCCAGGCTCCAAAGTCATCACCGAAGAAGCATAGGCCAGCAGCTGCAGCACGGGGAAGACCATGTCGCGCGTGGAGCCCATCTGGCGCAGCTCGCCATTCACGCTGCAGGTGATCACCGCATCGGCGGGGTCGAACTCCGTTTCCACCCAGGGGCCAACCGGACAGAAGGTGTCGAAGCCCTTGCCGCGGGTCCACTGCCCATCACGGCGCTGCAGATCGCGGGCGGTCACATCGTTGGCGATGGTGTAACCCAGAATGGCCTCCCTGGCCGTCTCCGGGTTGAGCCAGCGGCTGCGCCGCCCCACCACCACGGCCAGCTCAGCCTCGTGTTCCACACGCTGGGTCTGCGGGGGCAGCAGGATGGTTTCGCCCGGGCCGATCAGCGAGGAGGGCGGTTTAAGGAAGAGCAGCGGTACTTCGGGGACATCCACGTCGTGCTCCTGGGCATGGGCGACGTAGTTGCGCCCCACGCAAATGATCTTGCTGGGGGTCACCGGGGCCAGCAGGTGCACCTCTTCGAGGGCGTGCTGCGCCCCGCCGCGCTTGAACGCTTCGAAGGGGCTGCCTTCAAGTGGGCCTACCTTGCCCTCGAATACCCAACCATATTGGGGCGCCGCCCCGGAATGTGAATAACGGACGATCTGCATGGTTACTTGGCCTTCTCCGCCCTGGCGGCTGCCAGGCGCTTCAGGGTCCTTTCGGTTTTGGATTGCACTTGCTTGTGGTCCTCGGCATAACGCCAGCGCAAGGCGCGGCCCAGGGTGTATACCAGCGCGGACAGCACCACCGGGGCGTTGTCGCTTTGCTCCTGGCTCTGCACTTCGATGACGATGCCGGCACGCTGCGCCGCAGTGTGCGAGGCGCTGCCCACCAGCGCCGCGCTGAGCAGCCCGGCCGCTTTGGCCTGCGCCAGAGCAGCCGGCAAATGCGCCGCCTGGTCCTTCAGATCGATAACCAACAGGAAATCCTGCTCGCCGGCGGTGGCCAGGCTGCGTGCCAGGCCATCTTCATCGCCGGGCAGTGCCTGGCAGAGGATGCCCACCGAGCTCAGCACGCGACGCAGCTCCGGGACGATGAAGCGCCCCTGCGCATCGGCCAGGATGAGCACGCGGCTGGCGCCTTTGAGCGCGGCCAGCAGGGCCTCCAGCGGCACCGGGTCCAGCATACGGCGGCGGCGCTCCATGGCATCGCCGAGCTCTTTGAAGACCGTGTCGGTCAGGCCTGGCAGGCTGTCTGCCCTGGCGCTCTCCTTGGGCCGCAACATCAGGTCCTGGATGACGCGAGCCTTGATCTCGGCCTGCAGCTCGGGGAAGCCGGAATAGTCCAGCGCCTGGGCAAAGCGCACCACCGTGGCCGAGTCGACATCCACGGCGTGGGCCAATTCTGAGGCGGTCATCAGGGCCGTCTGCACATAGGAATCCAGTATATAATCAGCCAGTCGCTGGAAACTCTTGGAGAGCCCGGGCCGAGCGGCGTGAATCCGCTCTGCGTAGGTCGCAGCCATTCGGCGAATATAGCACAGAAAATTGCAGGGGGCAAAGCGTTTTGCAATGCGTATTGCAAGGCGCACCGGGTAAAATTCAGCATCGGGCGAGTAGCTCAGTTGGTTAGAGCGCTTCCCTTACAAGGAAGATGTCGTAGGTTCGAGTCCTATCTCGCCCACAAGCACGGCGCCATTGGGCGCCGTTTTTCGTAGGGATTCTGCTGATGGAAATCAATGCCTGGTTGGTCTTTTGGGCGGCGCTGGTCACCGCAATCGCTTGCGGCCTGGGTGCCTTGCCTTTCTTTTTCGTGCGCGAATTCCCGCGGCGCTGGGTGGGGATCCTCGGCGGCATGGCCGGCGGGCTGATGCTGGGCGCCTCGTTCAGCCTGATCTACGAGGGGCTGGCCAGCGACCTGCCCTTGCTGACAGCCGGTGTAGTGGCCGGTGTGGTTGTTATCCACCTGCTCAACCAGCGAATAAAGCACGACCGCGGTGAAACCATCCAGGCTTTGCGCCAGTCGGCAGGCGTCAAAACGCTGATGATCCTGGCAGTGATGACGATCCACTCCTTCGCCGAGGGCATCGGGTTGGGCGTGGCCTATGGCGGCGGGGAAAGCCTGGGCAATCTGATCACCGCGGCGATCGCCATCCAGAACATCCCCGAGGGCCTGGCCATCGCCCTGATCATGGTGCCCCTAGGCACTTCGCCGCTGCGGGCAGCCTGGTGGGCGATCGTTTCCTCGCTGCCCCAGCCGCTGATGGCGGTGCCTGCCTTCCTGCTGGTCACCCTGTTCGAGCCCTTCCTGCCGTTCGGCCTGGGGCTGGCCGCCGGAGCGATGCTGTGGATGGTCATCGCTGAACTGCTGCCCGATGCGCTGAAGGATACCTCAAGGGAGATGCTGGGCGTAGTGGTGACGCTTTCCCTGGCGGCGATGATCGCCTTCCAGGCATTGTTAGGTTAGCCATATGGGCTGAGGACAATTGTCATGTCCATTGGGGGACATTTTGCAGATGGCTTCGGCGACTCTTGCGGCTATCCTATAGTCGCAAAGAACGCCGGAGCACGCACTTGACAGCGGCCGAAGCACCAAAGGCTTGCGGGAACGGTCGCAAAGACTGAAGCCACCAGGCAACTGTCAAGTCGGCAAGGGAGCGCAAGCCGGCCAGAGGCGAACTGGTCTTAGCAGAAGCGCAACGCCCAGCCGAAAAGCTCCGGCGTTTTCTTTTATTTTTTTCTCTTAGCCGTTTTCTCTGGCTGTTTGTAGAAAGTCAGGAGTTTTTCCGGCGGCGTCATCGCCACAGTCTCGCCGACAAGTTCCAATGGCAGATCAGCCAGCTTCTTGAAGCGTACGCAGGATTTGCCCATGTCCAGCTTCTTGCCGCTGGCTTGGTAACGTTCCCTGAACCACTTCTCCGCCGCTGCATCACTGTACACGCTGTTCAAGTACAAAGCCATATAATTCTTTTGCGAAGCCAACCCGACGTGGCCAAGTGGCTGGCCGTTGTACGTATCCGGGAAATCCTTCAGCGGGATGTAATAGGCGATCATGCCGTAGAGCATACCTTCCTCATAGCCGGCGGGCAGGTTGTCTAAAATAACCTGGCGAACCGCGGAGATCGCCTCCCGCCGGTCTTCAGGCAATTCGTTGAGATACTCTTCCACGGTTGCCGCTTTGCTGCTGACCATACTGTACCTCCTTTGTGGATAACCTCTCCATTATACAAAGCCGCGGCGCAGAGAAGCGTTACAATTCCGCCATGCCCTCCAAAGACTACCTCTTCCGCGGTTCCCTGGCCAAATTGGCCCCTGAAATCCATGAATTGACCGAACTGGAAGCGGAACGCCAGTACCGCCGGCTGATCTTGATCGCCAGCGAGAGCAGCGCTCCGCTGGCCGTGCGCGAGGCGCTGTCTTCGGCCTACCAGAACATCTACGCCGAGGGCTACCCTGACGAAGACACCCGCTGGATGAGGGAAGCCGAGATTTTGGACTACCCTGCCCGGCTGGGGCACTACCGCCGCCACTCCGACCCGCGCTTCTACAAGGGCGTGGAATACGCCGACGTGCTGGAGGCGCTGGCCCGCCGCCGCGTGGCGGAAACCTTTGCCGCCAATGGCGTGACCGCCGACCAGCTGTACGTGAACGTGCAGGCGCTCTCCGGCGGGCCGGCCAACAACGCCGTGTACCACGCACTGGTGCAGCCGGGCGACACGGTGATGGGCATGGACCTCCTGCACGGTGGGCACCTCTCGCATGGTTCGCCAGCCAACCGCTCCGGCAAGTATTACAACATCGTGCACTACACGGTGAACCCCGACACGGAAACGATCGACTACGAAGAGCTGGCCGAGCTGGCCGCCAGGCACAAGCCGCGCATGATCATCGGCGGGTTCTCGTCGTACCCCTGGCCGGCAGACTGGGCCGCGCTGCGGCGCATCGCCGATTCAGTAGGCGCCTACCTGCTGACCGACATCGCCCACGTGGCCGGCCTGGTCGCTGCCGGGGTCTACCCCTCTCCCATCGGCCACGCGCACGTGGTCACCTCCACCACGCACAAGACGCTGAATGGGCCGCGCGGCGCGATCATCCTGACCACGGACAAGAAACTGGCCGAGAAGATCGACCGCGCTGTGTTCCCCGGCGAGCAAGGCGGCCCGCACGTCAACGTGTTCGCCGGGCTGGCGCTTACTTTCAAGATCGCCCAGAGCGACGAATTCAAGGCACTCCAAACCCAGGTGATCAAGAACTGCGTGGCGCTGACCGAGCAGCTGCAGGGGCGCGGCTTCCGCATCCCCTTCGGCGGCACGCAAAGCCACCTGACCAACCTGGACTGCAAGAGTGTGCAGGGGCCGGACGGCACGGCGCTCTCCGGTGACATGGCTGCCCGCATCCTGGACCTGGCCGGCATTGTGGTCAACCGCAACACGATCCCCGGCGACCGCTCGGCGTTCAACCCCTCGGGGCTGCGGCTGGGTACGCCGTGGATCACGCAGCGCGGCTTCAAGGAGAAGGAGAGCCGCCAACTGGCCGACATCATCGCCGATGTGCTGCTGGCCTGCGTGCCCTACCGTGACCGCAGCGAGACCAGCCTGAGCCAGCGCGCCAAGGTGGACTTTGC
>JAHCIH010000035.1 GCA_026129335.1 Anaerolineales bacterium | reverse complement strand
CGTGCACTTCGGGCACCGCACCCAGAAATGGGACCCGCGCATGAAGCCGTACATCTTCACCGAACGCAACGGCATCCACATCATCGACCTGCAGCAGACCGCCAAATCGCTCGAAGACGCCTACAATCGCGTCCGCGACCTGGTGGCCCGCGGCGGCACCGTGCTCTTCGTGGGTACCAAGCGCCAGGCGCAGGAGACCATTGAGACCGAGGCGCAGCGCGCCGGCATGCCCTACGTGACCGTGCGCTGGCTCGGCGGCATGCTGACCAACTGGCAAACCATGCGCCAACGCATCAGCGAGCTGGACCGCCTGGAGCGCCAGGGCCAGGAGCCGCAGACCTCGGGCCTGACCAAGAAGGAACTGCTCTCCAACAGCCGCGTGGCCGACAAGCTCGAAGAGCGCTTCGGCGGCATCCGCAGCATGACCCGCCAGCCCGACATGCTCTTCGTGGTGGATGTGAACCGCGAGGAGACCGCGGTGCGCGAGGCGAACATCCTCGGCATCCCGGTGCTCGGCCTGGTGGACACCAACTGCAACCCCACCGTCATCGACTATGTCATCCCCTCAAACGACGACGCCATCCGCGCCATCAAGCTGATGGTCGCCTACATTGCCGACGCGGTCATCGAAGGCCGCTCGCTGCACACTGACAAGCAGGAAGGCGAGGTGGAGAAGCCCGCCCCCAGTACCCGCCGCCGCAAGGCCGACGCCGAAGCGCCGGCCGAGGAACTGAGCGACGAGGATCTGTTGGGTGCCGCCACCCTGGCCAAGGTGGCCGAGGAGCAGGCCAAGGAAGAAGCCGAAGCGGCAGCCAAAGCCGCCAAGGAAGCCGAGAAGGCGGCCAAAGCCGCCGAGGCTGCTGAGGCCGCTGAGACTGTTGAAGCCGGCGAAGCGACTGTAGAGGCCGCTACAGAAGAAGCCGCTCCCAAGAAAGAAAAAGAAGTCAAGGCCAAGAAGCCTCGAACCAAAGTCAAGAAATCCGACCTTCAAGGGGACGGTGAGGAGCAGGACAGCTAGTTATGGCAATTACCACCGAACAGATTAAAGAACTGCGTGAAGCCACCGGCGTGGGCATTTTGGACTGTCGCGCCGCCCTGGAGCACGCCGACGGCGACTTTGACAAGGCCGTGGCCTACCTGCGCGAGAAGGGTCTCGCCCAGGCCGCCAAGCGCGCCGGCCGCACCGCCAGCGACGGCGTGATCGAACTGTACTCGCACGGCGGCGGCCGCGTGGGCGTGATGGCCGAGATCAACTGCGAGACCGATTTCGTGGCCCGCGCCGAGGCCTTCCGCAACCTGGCGCACGAGATCGCCCTGCAGATCGCCGCGGCCAACCCGCGCTGGGTGAACGAAGAAGACGTGCCCGCAGACGTGCTCGAAGCCGAGCGCGAAGTGGCCCGCGCCCGCGCCAAAGAAGAGGGCAAACCCGAGGCCGCCTGGGACAAGATCGTCTCCGGCCGGGTGGACAAGTTCCTCGACGAGGCGGTGCTGATGCGCCAGGCCTACATTCGCGATGAAGGCAAGACGATCAAAGAGCTGATCGGCGAAGTGATCGGCGCCTTGGGCGAAAACATCATGGTGCAGCGTTTTGCCCGTTGGGAATTGGGCGAACATGTGGATACGGAAGAAGCTGCTGAGTGACAAAAAAGGCCAACCGAACGGTTGGCCTTTTTTTGAACCCAGCGGGCGCAAATTTGCAATAATTCACCTGCCGGAGGCGACATGGCAAAGAGCATTAAATACAAACGCATCCTACTCAAGCTGAGCGGCGAGGCGCTGGCCGCAGACGAAGGCACCGGCATCGACCCGGACAAGGCCGAAGGTATCGCCAAGCAGGTCAAGGAGGTGGTCGGCATGGGCGTGCAGCTGGCCATCGTCATCGGCGCCGGAAACCTGTGGCGCGGGCGCATCGGCATCGAGCGCGGCATGGACCGCGCCACCGCCGACTACATGGGCATGCTGGGCACGGTGATGAACGCCCTGGCGCTGATGGACGCCATCGAGCGCGAGGGCGTGGAAACCCGCGTGCAATCGGCCATCGAGATGCGCGCCGTGGCCGAGCCCTACATCCGCCGCCGGGCCACCCGGCACCTGGACCTGGGCCGGGTGGTCATTTTTGGCGCCGGTACCGGCAACCCCTATTTCTCCACCGACACCGCCGCGGCACTGCGCGCCATGGAGATCGGCGCCAACACGGTGATCAAGGCCACCAAGGTGGATGGCGTGTACGACGCCGACCCCAAGAAACACCCCGACGCCAAGCGTTTCACCCACCTGAGCTATATCGAGGCGCTCAACCTGCGCCTGGCGGTGATGGACAGCACGGCCATTTCGCTGTGCATGGAAAACAACCTGCCCATCATGGTATTGAACTTCTGGCAGGAAGGCGCGCTGCGCGATGCCTTGCAAGGCAAAGCGGTAGGCACCCTGATCAATAGCCAGAGCAGTTAGCGCAGTACTTCTTTGAGGAATTGGCCCGTGTAGCTGGCGGCCACCCTGGCCACCTCTTCGGGCGTGCCCTGGGCGACCAGTTCGCCGCCGCGGTCGCCGCCTTCCGGCCCCAGGTCGATGAGATGGTCGGCCACCTTGATGATGTCCAGGTTGTGCTCGATGATCACCACTGAGTTCCCCGCATCCACCAGGCGCTGCAGCACCTCGATCAGCTTGTGCACGTCGGCGGTGTGCAGGCCTACGGAAGGCTCATCCAGCACGTAGATCGTCTGGCCCGTGGAGCGGCGCGAGAGCTCCTTGGAGAGCTTGACCCGCTGGGCTTCACCGCCGGAGAGCGTGGGCGCCGGCTGGCCGATGCGGATGTAACCCAGGCCCACGTCGCGCAGCGTCTCCAGCTTGCTGACCATATTCGGGAACGCCGAGAACACGTCCAGCGCCCGGTCAATGGGCAGGTCCAGCACATCGGCAATGCTCATGTCTTTGAACTTGACCTGCAGCGTCTCGCGGTTGAAGCGCGCCCCGTGGCAGATTTCGCAAGGCACGTACACATCCGGCAGGAACTGCATCTCGATGCGCACCTGGCCCTGGCCCTCGCAGGCTTCGCAGCGGCCGCCGCGCACGTTGAACGAGAAGCGCCCGGGTTTGTAGCCGCGCACCTTGCTCTCGGGCAGCTCGGCGAACAGATCACGGATCAGGTTGAACAGGCCGGTGTAGGTGCCGGGGTTGGAGCGCGGCGTGCGCCCGATGGGCGACTGGTCGATGTTGATGATCTTGTCCAGGTGCTCCAGGCCGCGGATCTCGTCGTGCTGGCCGGGGCTGGAGAAGGCGCCGTTGAGTTGGCGGGCCAGCGACTTGTAGAGGATCTCATTGGTCAGGCTGCTCTTGCCGGAACCGGACACGCCGGTGACGCAGACCAGCTTTCCCAGCGGGAACTCCACGCTGAGATTCTTCAGATTGTTCTCGCGGGCGCCCACGATGGTCAGTGATTTGCCGCTGCCCTCACGGCGCTCTTCCGGCACCGGGATTTGCTTGCGCCCGGAGAGGTAGGCGCCGGTCAGCGACTGCTTGTTCTTCTGGATCGCATCGGGCGAGCCTTCGGCGACGACTTCGCCGCCGTTCTCGCCCGCGCCGGGGCCGAGGTCCACGATCCAGTCCGCCCGGCGGATGGTCTCCTCGTCGTGCTCCACCACCAGCACGGTGTTGCCCAGGTCGCGCATGCTGGTCAGCGTGCGCAGCAGGCGCTCGTTGTCGCGGGCGTGCAAGCCGATGGACGGCTCGTCCAGCACATACAACACGCCCATCAGCCGCGAACCGATCTGGGTGGCCAGGCGAATGCGCTGGGCCTCTCCGCCGGAGAGGCTGCCGGCGGAGCGGCTGAGGGTCAGATAATCCAGGCCCACGTCCACCATGAAACCGAGGCGCTCGCGAATCTCTTTCAGGATGGGCTTGGCGATCAGGCGCTGGCGATTGGTCAGCGGTGAATCATCTGCGGCCAGCTTTTCCGCCCAGCGCAGTGTTTCCAGCACCGGCCACTGGGTGACCTGCAGGATGTTGCTGCCCTCGATGGTCACGCCGAGCACCTCAGAGCGCAGGCGCGCTCCTTTGCAGGCCGGGCAAGGCCGGTCGTTCATGAACTCCATAATGCGGCCGCGTGTGTATTCGGAGTGTGTCTCACGGAAGCGGCGTTCCAGGTTGGGAATGACGCCTTCGAAGGAGATGTGGAAAGTGGAGACCCGCCCGCTGGTGCGCTTGTACTTGACCTCGACTTCGTCCCCATTGGTGCCGTAAAGGATCACGTTCACTTGTTTTTCGTTGAGGCGCGCCACCGGCGCATCCAGGTTGATGCGGTTGGCTCGTGCGGCGCCTTCCAAAGTAGACCAGTAGTAGCCGCCCTCGTCACGCGGTCCGCCCCACTCGCCGGCGCGAATAGCCCCATCGCGCAAGGACAGCGATTTATCGGGGATGACCAGCTCGGGGTCGATCTCCAGCTTGGTGCCGATGCCTTGGCATTCCGGGCAGGCGCCGTGCGGGGTGTTGAATGAAAAGGTGCGCGGCTCGATCTCCGGCAGGGTGCTGCCGTGCTCCGGGCAGACCAGGTTCTCGGAGAAGAGCAGGTCGTCGGAGCCCTCTTCGCTGAGGTTCTGCACCACCAGGTTGCCCTCGCCGAAACGCAGTGCGGTTTCCACCGAATCGGTCAGCCGCGAGCGGGCGGCTTCCTGCTCCTGGGCATCTTCGTGCTTGCGGATCACCAGGCGGTCCACCACGGCTTCGATGTTGTGCATCTTGTAGCGGGCCAGCTTGACCGTATCCTTGCCCAGTTCGATGACCTCACCGTTGACCCGGGCGCGCACAAAGCCGGCCTTGCTGATCTCTTCCAGCACACCCTCGTGGGTGCCTTTGCGACCGCGCACCAGCGGCGCCATGATCAGCAGGCGGCTGTCATCCGGCAGCTTCTCGATGGCGTCCACGATCTCCTCGGCGGACTGGCGGGCCACCTCGCGGCCGCAGATGGGGCAGTGCGGCACGCCTACACGAGCGTACAACAGGCGCAAATAATCATAGATCTCGGTCACCGTGCCCACCGTGGAGCGCGGGTTGTGTGAAGAGCCCTTCTGGTCGATGGATACGGCCGGCGAAAGGCCCTCGATGTACTCCACATCCGGCTTGTCCATCTGGCCGAGGAACTGGCGCGCGTAGGCCGAGAGCGACTCGACGTAGCGGCGCTGGCCTTCGGCGAAGATGGTGTCGAAGGCCAGCGAGGACTTGCCGGAACCGGAAAGGCCAGTGACCACCACGAACTTGTCGCGGGGGATGTCTACAGAAATATTTTTCAGGTTATGGGCTTTGGCGCCCACCACGCGGATGACTTTTTGGCTCATTAAATTCCTTGTTTACAACAGCCGCTATCATAGCACACTTGTTTTATTTATCGAGGATAACTGCGAAATTAGCCGGCACATTGTACTCACAAGCGCCTCAAATAGTGAGTGTGTTATAGTAGTTTGGTCGTCGAGGTGCACCTAATGCCGATCAATTTGCCGCTGATTTTTCGCCTTAGCTTCCAGCAATTCTTCCAATCCAAACAAAGCCAGCTGCGCTTAACCACTCGCCGCCGCATGGCGATGCTGTTGTGGTACCTGGTCATTCCCGTGCACCAGGTGTTGACCTTGATCTGCTTCTATCTGGATGAGGTCCTCTTCCCTGGCTACCGCAACCAGGAGATCAAGGCGCCCGTCTTCATCGTAGGCAACTTCCGCAGCGGCTCCACCCTCCTGCAGCGCCTGCTGGCCAAAGATGAGCAGTTCACCAGCATGAACGTGGCCGAAATCTACATCGCGCCGACGATCACGCAGCGCAAGTTCTGGGGCGTGATCGACTTCGTCGACCGCACGCTGTTCGGCGGCCGCGGCCGGCGCTACCTGTTGACCCGTGACCAGCGCTGGCTGGACAGCATCCAAATGCACAAGGTCGGCCTGTTCACCCCGGACGAGGACGAGGGCCTGCTGATCACCATCTGGGCCACCATGTTCCTGCAGTTCGTCTTCCCGGTCGAGGACCTGCCGGCCTACGACCGCTTCGACGAGGAGCTGCCAGAGCGGGAGCGCCATCGCATCATGGGCTTCTACCGGGCGATCATCCGCCGCCACCTGTACCACACCGGTGGAGACAAGATCTACCTAGCCAAAAGCCCGGCGCACACCGGGCGCATCGAAAGCCTGCGCGAATATTTCCCCGATGCGCGCATCATCTACCTGGCGCGTGACCCGCTGCAACTGGTGCCATCCGCACTCAATTTCTTCAAATACATTTGGCAATACATGGGCGTGCCGGATGCGGCTGAGCGCATGCGGGATGCCATGCTGCGGCAGATCAAATATTGGTACCTCTACCCCATGCAGCGTTTCCGACACATGCCGCACGAAAACTATTTCATCCTGTATTACAACGACCTGGTGGCCGACATCCCCGCCGCGGTGGATGCCCTGTACCAGTGGATGCGCCTGCCGATCAGCCAGGCATTCCGCACCGCGGTTGAAGAGACCGTCATCGAGCATCTCGAATTCGAAAGCGATAACCACTACTCCTACGAGGGTCTGAATCTGGACGAAGAGATGGTCGCCAGGGAGTTCGCCGAGGTGAATGAGGCCTTCCACTTCCAGCGGCACGCTGAACTGATCCCCGTAGCCCACTAATCCTAGAGGAAGCTGTGATCGATCCCGTCATCTTTTCATTCCAACTGTTTGGAATCCAGATCGCCCTGCACTGGTACGGCGTACTGGCCATGACCGGCCTGCTGGCCGGCGCCATTATTGCCGCCCGCGGCATCCAGCAGCGCGGCGGCGACGGCGAAAAAATGTGGGACGTGCTGGTGTGGCTGGCGTTTGCCGGCGTGCTGGGCGCACGCCTCTGGTATGTACTCAACCATATCCTTGGCGGCGGCACCTATTATCTGGAACAGCCCATCCGTATCCTGGCGATCAATGAAGGCGGCCTGCACCTCTACGGCGCAGTGCTGGCCGGCGGCCTGGCCGCGTATCTCTATTTTCGGAAGATCGGCTTTGATTTCCTGCTGTTCCTAGACTCGGTGGCTCCCGGCCTGCTGGTGGGCCAGGCCATTGGGCGCATTGCCAACTTCATCAACCAGGAACTCTATGGGCAGCCCACCGACTTACCCTGGGGCATCCCCATCTCCGCAGGCCACCGCATCGCCCCCTGGAACGACATGGCGACCTATCCGGAAGAAAGCACCCGCTTTCATCCCACCTTTGCCTATGAAGCAATTTGGAACCTGATCGGCGCCGGCTTGATGCTGTGGCTGGGCAAGCGCTTCGCCAAACAGCTCAAGCCGGGCGTGATGTTCGGCGTTTGGATGGTTTGGGCCGGACTGGGCCGCTTTTGGGTAGAGGTCTTTCGCCCGGACCAGCCGCGCATCCCCGGCACAGACCTGAGCTACTCGCGGCTGTTCGCCGGACTGTTCGCGCTGGCCGGCATGCTCTACATCCTGGCCCGCAACGGCAAGATCAAGATACCCTTCGTATCCACCAAGCCGGACAAATACAAAGTTTAAGCGGTTCTGTCAGGGAGTAGTTTCAGCTTCGCCGGGCGCATCCAGCGCAGCGGCGCTGTAGGGCACTTCCTCAGGCACGCACCAGATCAACACCAGGCGATACTCATCCAGCGGGATATCCCCGGGAATTTCGTAGCTTTGCGCGCCAGAGTGGGCTTTCAACGCGCCCAAGTCCACCGCGTTGGCCAACTCGGGATCGCCTTCGTCCAGCAACTCTTCTACAGCCAGATACACGTGCAGATCAGGCCCGCCCTGGACTTCGAAGTCGTCCAGATGCAGGATGCGCTGTCCGTCGGCCGCCTGATACACGGCCGCCACGCCCCTGCCCTGGTAGGCAAGGGCATAAAAGTCGCCGGTAGCGAGCAAGGTACCCAGAGAGGCGGATACCTCGGGCTCAGCGGCTTCGAAGGCGTCGGGGTTGGGTTCAGGCGTGTTCGTGGGCGGTGGAGGGGTGCCGGTGGGCAGGTAGGCCAGCGTGGGGTAACCGCCATTGGCCAGCTCCTCGACGAACAAAGGCGCCATGAAATAGAAAGTGGATGAAAAGCCGAGCAGGGCGATGCCCAAAATCGCCAGCCGGACCAAGGGATGCTTAAGCATGGGGACTAAATTATAGCAATTGGGCTCCTCCGCGGGGTTAGAGGAGGATAATTAACGCCGGGTTTCCAGCCACATGCGGCTGCCATCCGTGCTCAGGCGCAGCCAGCCGTTGGCCTGGCTGCTGAGCAGCGGATAGCCCAGGGCTTGCGGTTCGCCGGTTGTCCACAGCAGCTGCGGCAAGAGCGCATCCAGCCATTCGGGCGGATTGAGGCCGGGGAAGCCGCCATCGGCCAGCAAGACCAACTGCGCCGGGGGCGTCCCTCCGGCGAGCAACTCATCCAGCAGATCGAAGTCCAGCCCCAGGGGCAACAAGGCCGAGAAGTCGGCATAACTCAATTGCAAGACCGCGCCGCGCGGCCCGCGGGCCAGCACCTGCAGGCTCCCGCCATCCCCCAGGTCGAATTGGTCGCCAGGCTGCAGTTCGGCCACCGGCAGCGCCTGCTCAGCGGCAAGCTCCCACAGCGCCGCCGGTGCGTTGCCGGCTGCAGCCAGGGCCACCTGCCCCGGCTGCAGGCGCGGCAAGGCCTGCGCCAGCGCGCCAATTTGTTCGCGACGTGCTCCGGCGACCAGCAGCCAATCCAGCCGCTGGCCGGGCGGTAGTTCGCGGCGCAACTCGGCGACCAAAGCCGCCGGGCTGGCCCCGCCGTGGATCAGCAGATAGCGCCCCTGCGGAGTGCGCAGCAGGATGGCCTCGCCGGGTACGTCCAACAGCGTGAGGGTCAGCCGCCCATCGGGCACGGTAAACGCCGCGCTCCACAACCACAATGTGGCCGCGGCCAGGGCAGCCAGGCCCAGTTCGCGGCGGAGCCGCAGCTTGCGCAGCCATGCGGCCAGCGGCCGGCGCAGGCCCAGCGCACCAAGCCCAGCGTAGTAGACCAGCACCGCAATCAAGCCGATGGGCAGGGCCAATGTAGCGCCAGGCAGGCCAGCGAACAGCTCGGAGATGCGGATGGAATAAGCAGCCAGACCCCAGACCAGGAAAGCCAGCAGCCGGCCCAGCGGGAGCCAGAGCAGCCCGGCCAGCAGCGAGGCGCCGCCGAGCATCATCAGCGCGGGCTGGGCGGGCAGGATGAGGATGTTGGCCGGCAGCGCATAGGGCGACAGGCGGCCGAAGTGATAGAGCAGCAAAGGCAGCGTAGTGACTTGGGCGGCCAGGGTGAGCAGCAGATAATCGTTCAACGGGCCTTGCAGGCGCAGCGCGGTCTCCGGCGACAGGCGGCGTTTCAATGCCTGGCGCAGCCATTCGCCCAGCGGCCCCGCATACAGCACCAGACCCAGTGTGGCCACAAAGGAGAGCTGGAAGCTGACGTCCCAGAGCACATGGGGGTTGACCAGTGCCATCAACCCGGCGCTGACCGCTAGGGTGTTGTAGGCCAGCCCCTGCCGCCCGGTGCGCAGGGCCAGCAAACCGAGCAGGCCCATAATCGCGGCGCGTACCACCGCCGCGTCGGCGCCTACCAGCAACGTATACACGCTGATCGCCACTGCGGCCAGGGCCAGACCGCGGCGCTGGCCCAGCCAGCGACTGAATGCGCTGAGGAAAATGCCGGCGATGATGCTGATGTTGAAGCCGGAGATGGCGATGATGTGGCGCGTACCGCTGATGTTGAAGGCTTCTTTGAGGTTGCGGCTCAGGCCGCTCTCATCGCCCAGCAGAATGCCGGCCAGCAGAGCGGCTTCCTCCGCTGGGTAGAGCTGGTAGAGCAGGTCCACGCCGCGCCCCCGCAGGCCGTACAGGGCCGCCCAGAAGGGCTCGCCCTGCCCGGCCTCCAGCTGCTCGACGTGCGGGAATGCCATCAGTGAATAGACGCTCTGGCGGGCCAGATACGACCGGTATGAGAAGTCTTCACTGTCCCGCGGCGTGCTTAGTTGGCCCCACAGCCGCAGGCGGTCACCGTACTGCAGGCGTGGTCCGAAGCCCAGCTGGACCAGCAGCTTGCCGCGCACCGGGATTTCCCGGTCATCGATTCCCAACTGCTCTGCGGCCAGCAACACCTCCAGCGAGGTCTCGCGCGCTTCGGGCGGCGCGCTGACTTCGCCCTCTACATACACCCAGTCGCCGCGGTCGTTGTAGCTGGCCAAGTCGCCCGGGCCGAAAACCGGCTGGGCCGCCTGGTAGCGGGCCGCCCCAAGCGCCGCCGCGCTGGCTGCGGCCAACAGCGCCAGCCAGGCCCATGGCGCCCGGGCGCGCAGCGCCCAGGCGATTGCGCCGGCGGCGCCGGCCAAGAGCAGCCAGATGCCGGCCGGCGCAGCCAGCCAGGAGGCGAGCCATATGCCGGCCAGGAAGGCCGGCGAGAGCCAGAGGAGAGGCAGGGCTTTGAAATACGCGCCTGCACCTGATGAGCTTTCCACCAACCGAGATTATAAAACGAGCGAGGCCAGCCCTTTTGAAAGGCTGGCCTCGCTCGTTTTGTTAAATGAAAAGTCCCTTGGCAATGACCTACTCTCCCAGGGGGCTGCCCCCCAAGTACCATCGGCGCTAGCGAGCTTAACTTCCGGGTTCGAGATGGGACCGGGTGTACCCTCGCTGCTCAGATCACCAAGAGACTTACTCAGCGCAAGCGCTGAGTTTAAAGTTGCTTGCATCTGCGATGCGCCGCAACTTTATTTCTACGGTTGGCTGAATAGACGATCCGGGGTGCTGCACGGAAAATTTCCGAGTTCTCCACATTACCGATTAAGCCCTCGACCATTAGTACAGCTTAGCTCCACACATTGCTGCGCTTCCACTCGCTGCCTATCAAGCAGGTGGTCTACCTGCGGTCTTACTCCATAAAGGATGAGGGATCTCATCTTGAGACGGGTTTCCCACTTAGATGCTTTCAGCGGTTATCCCTGCCAGACGTGGCTACCCAGCTATGCCGTTGGCACGACAACTGG
>JAHCIH010000034.1 GCA_026129335.1 Anaerolineales bacterium | reverse complement strand
CCGCTGCGCTACACCGCCTATTCGCCCTGCTTCCGCCGAGAGAAGATGAGCGCCGGCCGCGACGTGCGCGGCATCAAACGCGGCCACCAGTTCGACAAGGTCGAGATGTACAAGTTCACCCGGCCGGAAGAGGCCGAAGCCGAGTTCGAGGCGATGATCGCCGACGCCGAAGCCACCTGCCAGGAACTCGGCCTGCCCTATCGCCTGCTGTTCAAAGCCGCCGGTGACATCAGCGAGGGCGCCCACATCAGCTACGACATCGAAGTCTGGGCGGCGGGCTGCCGGGAGTGGCTGGAGGTCTCGTCCATTTCGCTGGTCGGCGATTTCCAGGGCCGCCGCGCCGGCATCCGCTATCGCGCCAAAGGCGAGAAGGGCACGCGCTTCGTGCACACCATCAACGGCTCCGGCCTGGGGCTGCCGCGCACGCTCATCGCCGTGTTGGAGAATAACCAGCAGGCCGGCGGCTCCATCGTCGTCCCCGAGGTGCTGCGGCCCTGGATGGGCGGCGTGGATGTGATCCACCCCGAAGGCTGAGATGCCCGAAGTCTTCAGCGCGCTCTTCACCGAACTGGCCCGCTTGCTGATCTTCGCCGCCATGCTGGTCGGCTTGTTTGGCATGATCGTGCCCATCTTCCCCGGCGGTTTCGTCATCTGGCTCGCTGCGCTGATCTACGGTCTCCTCGAGGGTTTCTCGGGCGCGGGGTGGGCCTTCTTCCTGCTGATCAGCCTGTTGGCCATCGCCGGCATGCTGGTCGACAACGTGCTGATGGCCCGCGCGGCCCGCAAGCAGGGCGCGTCGTGGTGGAGCCTGACTTTCGCTTTCGTGGGCGGCGTGGTCGGCACCATCCTGCTGCCGCCGTTTGGCGGCCTGCTCGGCGCGCCGCTTTTGCTCTATCTGTCCGAAATGCGCCGGCGGCGCAGCACCAGCCAGGCCTGGGAGGTCACCCGCGGCTTGCTGGTAGGCTGGGGTTGGTCCTTCGTGGCCCGCTTCGTGTTGGGTCTTGCGAAAATCGGCTTGTGGTTGGGTTGGGTGCTGTGGGTGGACGGCGTGCTCTCTTAGCCGTCCTGGTCTGGTTGCTGGCCGCCTGCGGCCCGGCAGCAGACCCGGGCAACCCGGTGCAGACCGCCATGTCGGCCACGCTCACCGCCCGCCCGCTGGTCAGCCCTACCGCGCCGTCGAGCCCGGAGCCGGGCACGGCCGCCGGGCCGGGCGGCAAGATCGCCTATGTTTGCCAGTACAGCAAGCGCAGTGGGCGCAACCAGATCTGCCTGATCAACGCCGACGGCAGCGGCCAACGCATCCTGACCCCCGCCGGCGACTACGACGATTTCTTCCCCTCGGTCACGCCGGACGGCCGGGCGGTGCTGTTCGCCTCCAGCCGCAACGGGGCTTATCAGATTTTCGAATACGACTTGCTCACCGGCCAGGTGCGCCGGCTGGTGCAGGTGGACAACCATCGCCTCTACGCGCCGGCCGCCTCGCCAGACAATGCCTATATCGTCTTCTATGCCGAACGAGCCGGGCAGAGCTACCCGCAGAGCCACAACCTGTGGATTGCCGCCCGTGATGGCAGCAACCCCACGCAAATCACCCAACGCTCCGGCGGGGCCTGGGACCCGGTGTGGTCACCGGACGGCACGCAAATATTGTTCGCTTCGGAGGCCAACGGCGCGCCGCAGCTGTTCGTGGTCAACGCCGATGGCAGCGGAGCGCGGCAGGTGACTCACCTCAATGGCCTGCGTGGGCGCAACGACTGGTCGCCGGATGGGCTGCTCTCCACCTACATCGGCCCGCCTTGGGAACGCGACATCTACACCTTCGACCTGAACGGGGAAAACCTGCGTCGCCTGACCTTCGGGCTGAACAACCTGGCGCCCAGCTTCTCGCCGGATGGGGGCTGGATTGCCTTCATGTCTTACCGTGACCATCCGCTTCAGGCGCTGGGCTGTGAAATTTACATCATGCGCATCGACGGCAGCGACCTGCGCCGCCTGACCGACAACGACATTTGCGATTGGCAGCCGCGTTGGGGACCATGAGTAGTTGACAGTCTGCAGTCCACAGCGTCACCGGGTACCAATCTCCCTCCTTGACACCGGCCCCCAATCTTCCGCTATCCGCCAAACCTGCGCGATAACAGGCCTACTTTGGCAAGCTACTTTGATAGCCTGCGCAAAGATATATTAATCGGCTAAAAACCCCGCCCCCCGGAAGGATTAATATATCTTTTGGCAAATCTCTATGGGAATTAGATCGTGAACTTCTGCCAAGCAGCTACACAAGCTACACAGTCAACACAATCACCCCGGCCAACACGTCCTACAGCCCCAACACAGCCCGCTGAGAGCTGGAAGCAAGTTCGAGTTGAGAGATCGGAATTTACGACTTACTAGCTACCAATTGCTTTTGCAGTTCGTATGCCCCACGCAGGAAAGCCAGAATGCGCGCCGCCGCGTCCGGCGAACCCGCCACCTCGGCGTAGGGCAGCATCGCACCTTCCCAGCCGGCGGTGTGCCAGCTGGCCCCCTCCGGCAGCGGCTGCGCCAGCAGGCTCTCGTCGAAGGGCAGCGGGTTGGCGAAGAAGTACGCCCCGGGCAGCCCGCGGGCGGCCGGCGCAAAGCCGAACAGAATTTGGCTTTGCTGTTCCCCATCGGCTATTTTTACGGTTTTGTTTCCCAATAAGGCGAAAGAGAGGTCGAACAGCTTGGGCCACACCTGCAGCGCGGTGCTCTCGCCGCCCAACTCGCCGCGCCATTCCTCGAGCAGGCGGCCGGCCTGGCTGAGCACGGCGAAATAGCGCTCGGCTTCGTCCAGAGCGTAGCTGTGTGGGCGGTCGCTGGCGTACTTGCGCTTGTTCAGCTTGCCTTGCACATCCATCTCGGCCAGTTTGGCGCTGAGCTGCTCGGCCAGCTTGTTGGCGCTCAGTCCCTCACTGATGCGCCACTGCTGCACCTCGCCCTCGCTGGTGCTCAGCAGCACGTAATGGTTGCGCAGGTCCAGGCTCAGCGAGAAGCTGCGACTGCTGTTCAGGGGGTGAGGGATGGGCGTGGTGGTCAGGCCGGCGGTGTACAGGCGCAGGCTGGTGTGCTCGTGGCGCGGCTGCGGTGGGCTGAAGGCGGCGCGGATCGCGCCGAGCACTTTGGCGTAAGCATGCAGTGTTTCGCGCGTCTCGTCCCAGGGAGTGAGCGGGGGAAAGGTGCTTTTGCCAGCCACGGCCCTAGTATACAGGCAAACCATCCCGCTCCAGAGCGGCGGCAGACCCCTACGGTACAATACCGCCAACCCTGCCTTTCCTTAGCCTAGGAGTCGTGCACACATGCGCCCCGACCGGGAACTCGAACAAAAAGCCATCAACACCCTCAGGTTCCTCTCTGCGGATGCGGTCCAAAATGCCAACTCCGGCCATCCCGGTCTGCCGATGGGCGCCGCGGCGATGGCCTATACTCTGTGGACGCAGCACCTGCGCCACAACCCGCAAGACCCGGCCTGGGCGGGCCGCGACCGCTTCGTGCTCTCCGGCGGGCACGGCTCCATGCTGCTGTACTCACTGCTGCACCTCACCGGCTACGACCTTTCGCTGGAAGACATCAAGCAGTTCCGTCAGTGGGAGAGCAAAACGCCCGGCCATCCGGAATATTGGCACACCCCCGGCGTGGAGACCAGCACCGGCCCGCTGGGCCAGGGTTTCGTCAACGCGGTGGGCATGGCCATTGGCGGCGCACACCTGGCGGCGCGCTTCAACCGGCCCGGGCACACGCTCTTCGATAATTTCGTCTACGCCATCGTCACCGATGGCGACCTGATGGAGGGCATCACCGCCGAGGCCGCTTCGCTGGCTGGGCACCTCAGGCTGGGCAAACTGGTCTTCCTTTACGACGACAACAACATTTCCATCGACGGCAGCACCGACCTGGCTTTCAGCGAGGATGTGGGGCAACGTTTCGAATCCTATGCCTGGCATGTCTTGCGGGTGGAAGACGGCAACGACGTGGCTGCGGTGGATGCGGCCCTGCGCGCCGCCCAGGCCGACCCGCGACCTTCGCTGATCCGTGTGCGCACGGTCATCGGCTACGGGCTGCCCAAGCGCGCCGGCACCGAGAAGGCACACGGCGAGCCGCCCGGCCTGGAGGAGTTGAACGGCGCCAAGGCCGCCCTCGGCTGGCCGCAGGAGCCCTGGTTCCTGATCCCCGGCGATGTGCTCGAAATGTACCGCGCCGCAGTGGAGCAGGGCGCAGAGCACGCGGCCGCCTGGCAGGGGCAGCTCGCCGCTTACCGCGCCGCGCACCCCGACCTGGCCGCCGAGCTCGACCGCGTATTGGCGGGCGAGCTGCCCGCCGGCTGGGACGCCGACCTGCCCGTCTTCCCCGCCGATGCCAAAGGCATGGCCACGCGTGTCTCCTCCGGCAAGGTGCTCAACGCCATCGCCGAGAAGCTGCCCGACCTCTTCGGCGGCTCCGCCGATCTGCATCCCTCGACCAAGACCTTCATTGATTCGGCGCCGGACTTCCAGGCCGAGACGCCCGCGGGCCGCAGCGTGCACTACGGCGTGCGCGAGCACGCCATGGGCGGCATCGTCAACGGGCTGAACACGCTGCCCGGCATCATCGCCTTTGGCGCTACCTTCCTGGTCTTCTCGGACTACATGCGCCCGGCGCTGCGCCTCTCGGCGCTCTCGCCGCACGGCAGCATTTGGGTCTTCACCCACGACAGCGTGGGCCTGGGCGAAGACGGCCCCACGCACCAGCCGGTGGAGCACCTGGCTGCGCTGCGCGCCATCCCCAACATGGCGGTCATCCGCCCCGCCGACGCCAACGAGACCCGCGAGGCCTGGCTGGCGGCCATCCGCCGCCGCAACGGGCCGACCTGCCTGATTTTCACCCGGCAGGATTTGCCCACCCTGGACCGGGCGCAGTTCGCTCCGGCGGCGGGGTTGCACAAGGGCGCTTACATACTCGCCGACCTGGGCGAGGGCGAGCCGGAGATCATCCTGATGGCCACCGGCTCCGAAGTGCAGCTGATCGTTGAGGCGGGGGCCAAGCTGGCCAGCGCCGGCCATAGCGTCCGCCTGGTGTCCTTCCCGTGCTGGGAATACTTCGCCGCTCAGCCCAGGGGCTACCGCGACAAAGTGCTGCCGCCCGCCGTTACCCGCCGCCTGGCGGTGGAGGCTGGCGTGGCCCAGGGCTGGGAGCGCTGGGTGGGTGACGAGGGCGCGGTGATTTCATTGGAGCGTTTCGGCGCTTCCGCGCCCGGCGATGCAGCGCTGCACAAACTGGGCTTCAACACCGCCAACGTGCTCAAGCAGGCCCGCAAGCTGCTGGCCGAGGGGTAACGTGCGGCGGATGGCGATGGACTTCGGGGCTCGCGTAGTCCACGGCGATAACCTGGCTGTGCTGCAGGCCCTGCCGGATGGCTGCGCGAACCTCATCTATATAGACCCGCCTTTCAACACCGGCAAGCGCCAGGCTCGCCGCCAGTTGCGCACTGCGCGCGATGCGAACGGCGACCGCCGCGGCTTCCAGGGTCGCCGCTACGCCACTACGGTGCTGGGCAGCCGCGCCTTCGCCGACCAGTTCGACGATTACCTCGCCTTCCTGGAGCCGCGGTTGCGCGAAGCGCACCGCGTACTGGCCCCTGACGGCAGCCTGTATTTCCATGTGGACTATCGCGAGGTGCACTACTGCAAAATCCTGCTCGATGAGATTTTCGGGCGTGAGAACTTCCTCAACGAAATCATTTGGGCCTACGACTACGGCGCGCGGCCCAAAGACCGCTGGCCAGCCAAGCACGACAACATCCTGCTCTACGTGCGCGATAATAAAAGCTACACCTTCAACGTTGACGACATAGACCGCATTCCCTACATGGCCCCTGGCCTGGTGGGGGCGGAGAAGGCCGCGAAAGGCAAGCTGCCCACCGACACCTGGTGGCACACCATCGTCAGCCCGACCGGCAAGGAGAAGACTGGCTATCCCACGCAGAAGCCCCTGGGCGTGCTGCGCCGCATCCTCGCCGCCTCGTCGCACCCGGGCGACCTGGTGCTGGACTTCTTCGCCGGCAGCGGCACAACCGGCGCCGCCGCGCTGGAGCTGGGCCGCCGCTTCCTGCTGGTGGACAGCAACCCCGAGGCCATCGAGGTGATGCGCCAGCGGTTTGCCGGGCAGGATGTAGATTTTGAGACTGGAGATTAGAGATTGAATCTCCAGTCTCTAATCCCATGATTTCTAGATAAGGAACCCTCCCCTATGACCACCGTCCCGAAAAAACTCCACGCGCTGGGCCAGTCCCTGTGGTACGACAACATTGAGCGCCGCCTGCTGGAGAACGGCGAGCTGCAGGCCATGATTGACCGCGGCGACATCTACGGGGTCACCTCCAACCCCAGCATCTTCAACAACGCCATCGTCAACTCAGACGATTACGACACCCAACTGGCCGAACTGGCCGCGCAAGGCGCTAGCACGGCCGAGATTTTCGACGCGCTCAGCGTGCAGGATATCCGCGCCGCCTGCGATTTGTTCCGCCCACTGTACGAGAGCACCCGCGGCGGCGACGGCTATGTAAGCATCGAGGTGCATCCCGACCTGGCCCACGACACCGCCGGCACCCAGGCCGAGGTATCCCGCCTGTGGGGCCTGGTGGACCGGCCGAACCTGATGGTCAAGATACCCGCCACGCCGGAAGGCGTGCCCGCCATCCGCCACGCGGTGGCCGCCGGCATCAACATCAACATCACGCTCATCTTCGCCCGCCGGCGCTACGCCGAGGTCATCGAAGCCTACCTGGCCGGCCTCGAGGAACGCGCCGAGAACAACCTGCCCGTCGGCCACCAGGCCTCGGTGGCATCGTTCTTCGTCTCGCGCATCGATTCCAAGATAGACGGCTGGCTGGACGGCATCCTCGCCGAGGGTGGAGAGCGCGCTGAGAAAGCCGCCGCGCTGAAAGGCAAAATCGCGGTGGCCAACGCTCAGCTGGCCTACCAGCTGTTCAAAGACGAGTTCAACTCCGAGCGCTTCCAGGCGCTGAAGAAGAAGGGCGCCCGCGCCCAGCGGCCGCTGTGGGCTTCCACCAGTACCAAGAACCCGGACTACCCCGACCTGCTCTACGTGGACACCCTCATCGGCGAGCAGACCGTCAATACCCTGCCGCCGCAGACCCTGGAGGCAGTGAAGCACCACGGCCGGGCCGAGTTGAGCATCGAGGCCGACCTGGATGCCGCCCACCAGCACCTGCAGGCCCTGGCCGATTTGGGGCTCTCGCTGGACCAGGCCACTACGGAATTGGAAACCGAGGGAGTGGCCGCCTTCTCCAAGGCCATCCACACGCTGTTTGATGACATTGAACGCCGCGCCAAAAGCATGAAAAGATAACAAGTTTGCAAGTGTGGCATTTTTGAGCCAACTTACGTTATAAATAGGAGGATAAGTCAGCTGTGAGGAGAAGCATATGCTGAAGCACATTCGCCATGCTTTGAACAAGGCGCCTTTCATCCTATTGGCGCTCTTGTTGCTGGTTGCCTGCGCCGCGCCGGATGCCGGCGACACCACGGCGGAAGAAGGTCTCCTCGAAGACAGCCTCCTCGAAACTCTGCCCATCCCCATCGAAGAACTGCTCGTCTACGTACCGGCCGGCCGCTTCATCATGGGCAGCGACCCTGACCTGGATCTGCTCGCCGAAGAAGACGAGTTCCCGCAGCGCCCCGTGCTGCTGGATGGCTTCTTCATCTACCGCAATGCGGTCACCAACTCCCTGTATCAACTCTGCGTGGAGGCCGGCGATTGTACGACGCCGACCATCTTTGAAGAGGGCCCCTCCACCAAATACCACGACCCCGAATATCGAAATCATCCCGTCGTCGGCGTGACCTGGGCGCAGGCGGATGCATTTTGCACCTGGGCCGACAGCCGCCTGCCGAGCGAAGCCGAGTGGGAGAAGACCGCCCGCGGTGAGTACGGCAACATCTACCCTTGGGGCAACGATGCGCCGGAGTGCTCGCTGAGCAACATGGCCGGCTGTTTTGTCGATCCGGAAGAGACCGACATGGTTGGCCAGCGCCCTGACGGCGAGAGCTATTACGAAGCCGATGACATGTCCGGCAATGTCTGGGAGTGGACCTACGACTGGTACGACCAGGAGTATTACCAGCACGCTCCGGGCATGAACCCGGTCGGCCCACTGGACGGCGACTTCCGCGTGGTGCGCGGCGGCAGCTACCTGGATGGCCCCGAAGCGCTGCGCACCGCCGAACGCCTGCCCCTGGACCCCGAAGAATCTTTCAACAACGTAGGCTTCCGCTGTGTGCCCATCGGTCTGCCCTCTGCGGCCCGCGCCCCGTTCTGCCAGACCAGCTATGTGCCCTTCTGCCGCCAGCCCGGCGGCGGTGATGAGGACTGCGGCCCGCTGGCCCAGGCCACCCCGCCCGGCACTCCCGATTATGAATTCGCCTCCTTCGGCTGCCCGCAGGACGGCCTGGTACGCATCGCCATCAACGCCGGCAAGCCCGTTGGGCCCGATGAGACGGTCACCGTGGGCGGCGCAGTCTTCACCTGTGTCGATTCCGAGACCACCCCCGGCCAGTGGGTTTGTTGGGGCAGCCCGCCTCCACAGGGTACCCTGACCACCGTGCAGGTCTGCCCCAATCCGAATGCCGGCATCCCGGGTGACAGCCTGGTGGCTTATGGCGCTGGGCAGCCTGTCGCCGCTCCCGGCCTGGTCGGCTACCAGCCGCCAGCCCCGGCGGGCGGCGAGCAGCTGGTCGCCTTTGCCCCGCCGCAACCGGCCCAGCCGGCTGGCTTGCAGGCATACCAGCCTCCTGCCGTGCAGCAGGGCCTGGTTGCTTTCCAGACCACCGCGGGCACGCCGAGCAACTGCGCTGAAGGCTATCTCTACAACCCCACCACCGGCTTATGTGAGCAGGATCCCGGCGGCGAGACTGGCTGCCCGAACGGCTGGACATACGACACGAATACCTACAGCTGCATCCCCGGCGACCAGAGCTGTCCGACAGGCACCACCTACAATCCCGACCTGCAAACCTGCCAGCCGGACGATGGCTCCACCTGCCCGCAGGGCTGGAGGCATGACGAAGCCACCAATAGCTGCCAGCCGCCCGGCAACGGCGATGGCGGCGGCTGCCCGGCCGGCTATTACTTCGACAACGACATCAACTGCTGCGCGCCGCTGACCGGCGACAACCTGGGCTGCGAGCCGGGCTACTATCGCTCGGTGGCCACCAACGAGTGCGTGCCGCTGGACGAGAACGGTTGCGAGCCTGGCTATGTGTACAACCGCTACGAGGGCGGTTGCGTGCCGGACTATGGCCGCACACAGCAGACCGGTACGCAGTGCCGCCTGCCCGGCGAGGTGCTGGACGAGAACGGCCAATGCGTGCCTGGCGATGTGCCCGCGGGCGACTGCTCACGCGGCAGCTACTACAACCCCAGCACCCAGCAGTGCGAACCGCTGGACCCCAACGGCTGCCAGCCCGGCTACCGTTACGACCCAATGACCCAATCCTGCCTGCCCGGTGACGGACCCGGCAGCGGCTGCCCGGCCGGCTATGTGTACAGTGAGCGGCTGAACTGCTGCGCTGCCGGCCCCGGTACGGATGGCAGCGCCTGCCTGGGCGACGAGCCGCAAGCCGGCCGCCTGACCAGCTTCGTGGCCTTCCCATCTCAGACGCAGTTCGACTATGGCATGGGCTACTGCGACCCGCAGCCCGGCACCCGCGGCGATCAGGAGCCGGGTTGCCCGGCCGGCACGTACTATGATGAAAGTCTGGGCTACTGCGTGCAACTGCACTGCGGCTGCGAACTGGGCAGCTACTACGATGCAAACCGCCAGATGTGCGTGCCTTACGGTGGCGAAACGCAGGTGGGCTGCTGGACCTACACGGTCTCTGTACCGGTCTGCCCGTATGCTTCGCCCACTCCGCCGGTGCAGTGCCCTCCAGGCCAAGTGTATAACTGGAATCGGCAGCAATGCGAGCCGAGGGATGATGAACCTAGCGGTGGCGGGGGGCCAGGCGGTGGCTTAAATTGTGGCCAGTACACAACTGCTTCCAGTTGCCGTGCCGCCGGATGTACTCCAATTATTTTTGGTGCGGGCATTGTTTGTGTCGGCCCTTGATTTTCAGAGATAGCTACACCAACGAGGCGCAACTGCTTGCGCCTCGTTGTGTTTAAGCCCCTAAGCGGACCCCTTTGGAAGGACGAGACCAAATGTCAGGCATTGAATTTACTGTGGACGCTCAGGGGGTAGGCACCTTAACCATCAATCGCCCGGATGTGCGCAACGCGCTGGATTGGGAGGCGATGCAGGTATTTTCAGACCTGATCCAGAAAGCGGCCAAGACGGTCGATTTGCGCGCCCTAATCCTCACCGGCGGCGGCGATACCTTCGTTTCCGGGGGCGACCTGCGTGCCCTGGCGCCGTACACCAAACGCCGCGACGGCCTGCGCCTGGCGGTGATTATGGGCAACGCCCTGCAGCGTCTGCGGGCGTTGCCCTGCCCGACCATCGCGGCGATTAACGGCCCGGCGCGCGGCGGCGGTGCTGAAATTGCCGTGGCTTGCGACCAGCGCGTGATGGCCGCCGGCGCGGACATTGGCTTTGTGCACGCCAGCCTGGGCATCACCACAGCCTGGGGTGGGGCGCGCTATTTGCTGCAGCTGGTCGGCTACCCCATGGCTCTCGAGTTGATGGCCACCGGGCGTGTGCTCGGCGCCGACGAGGCCAGACAGATCGGCCTGGTGGAGCACGTGGTCGCGGCTGGCGCGGCGCTGCAATCTGCCCGCGCACTGGCCGAGCAAATGGTGCAGCATCCCCGCCAGGCGGTGGAGGCGGCCAAGCGCCTGCTGCGCTTCGCCGTGGTCAGCCCGCTGGCCGCCAAGCACGCCGAACGCCGCCTGTTCGCCAACCTGTGGGATAGCGAATTTCGCCGCCAGGCCGTGCAGCGCTTCCTAAACCGCAAGTAGTCCTTCATGAAATGCGCGTAGGGGCGAGGCATGCCTCGCCCCTACATTAGTCGCCGCACCGTGTCGCTCTGAGCGCAGCGAAGAGCTTTAGATGCGCCAGATAAGCACAGTCAACCAATTCAGTGTCGTCCCTTATCCAGGCTATGAAACCCCTTCGCAGCGCTTGTAGCTTAGCTACAAGCGTGCTCAGATGACACAGCAGACTGGATTCATCCCCTCTTAAACTCCCGCTGGTTATAATCAGGCGTTCTCATCATGCGCACATTGATCTTTCGTTTGTTCGCCAGCTTGGCGCTGGTCGCCCTGGGGCTGCTTTGGCTGCCCACGGCAGCGGCCACGCCTGCCCACGCCCAGCAGCCCACCGTGGCAGTGCCCACGGTGACCGGCACCGCCATCGGCCCCTACATCGTCGTCAACCTGGACCAGGAGCGCATCAATGTACGCACTGGCC
>JAHCIH010000033.1 GCA_026129335.1 Anaerolineales bacterium | reverse complement strand
CGGCCCGCATTGCTGCGGGCCGTTTTTTTGTACCTTGGTGATCCTTAGACTACGGGGGTAACGTCTTGGGCTTGGGGGCCTTTTTGGCCCTGGGTCACGGTAAATTCTACTTTCTGACCCTCTTCCAGGTTGCGGAAGCCATCACCGCTGATCGCGCTGAAGTGTACGAAGACATCTTCACCACCATCGCGAGAGATGAAACCGAAACCTTTGTCGCCATTAAACCATTTAACGGTGCCTTGGATTCTGTCTGCCATGATTAGGAACTCCTTTCTTACATTTTTTCAGTTACACAGGAGTTCCAATTTGAAGCATATGCCCCCAATTTGAAAACTGCGACTGCTAACTAACGAAAACAGTGTAACAGGTTTCAAAGGTTTTTATATATGCGGAATGTTAGAGTCTTTGGGTTACAAGCCCCACCTGACAAACGCGAGCAAGTGCAGCAGCACCAGCAGTGGCAGCTACCATCGTCTACGGCGATGGCTTGGAGTTTGCCCACTTGAGTTGCTAACAATCTACAACCCCCAGCGTACAAACGCCAGTAGGTGCAGCAGCACCAACAGCGGCAGGCTGCCCGTCTTGCGCCAGAAATAGCCAGCCAACACGCCATTGGAGAGCATGGCGAACTGGGTCAGCACAGAGGCCGGCGGGAAGACGCTGGGGTCGCTGCGGCTGACGATCAGCAGCGGCAGCATGGCGCCGGCGAAGTAGAGGGCGGCCTGGGCGAAGAGCGCCCAGCGGCCCGGCAGCACCTGCGCCAGACGCGTCTGCAGGAAGACGCGGAAGTACAGTTCATAGCTGATGACAGTGAGGAAGACGATGAGCAGGGCGGGCAGCAGGCTGGCCCCCGCCTGGCTGAAGTCCAGCATCAGGCCGGGGATCAGCGGCCGCTGGGCCGTGAACAGCGGCACTTCGCTGGCGGGCAGCAGGCCGCCAAACAGCTTGCTGAGGCCGACGGCCACCGCGGCGACGACGACCAGCACGATCAGCTCACGCCCGGTGGGCCAGCGCAGGCCCCAACCATCACGGCCATAACGCAGCGCCGCCAGGGTCAGGGCGGCGAGAATGCCGGGCGCCAGGAAAACCATCGGGCCGCCACTGCCCGCCACGAAGGACCAGATGATATAGAAAACCACAAAGCCCAGCAGGCCGATCCACAGTTCGAGGCCGGGGCGGCGGATGCGCTCGCGGGGCGCGTCCTCCCAGGGCAGGTATTGGCGGGCGATGTAGAAGGTGACCGCGAGGATGAGCATTTCGACGCCGAAGCCGCGCAGCGCCTCCCACTGGCCCAGCAGGGACCAGGACAGGCCCAGGCCAACAAGCATCAAAGCGGCCAGCAGCAGGCCGACATCGGCGGTGTTTTCAAGTTTGGGAAGTCTCATCACGTCTCCGGATGCGTTTGTTTTTGGTGTGGGCTTAGTATAAACCAGACGGGCAGCGGCTGTCTTGCTACTCGTCATCTGAACAAACAGATTTCACCACAAAGACACAAAGGGCACAAAGATTTTTTGATAATTTCCTTCGTGCTCTTTGTGCCTTTGTGGTTATTGGGCACAAAAAACGCCACCGGGGGTGCCGGCGGCGTTTTGGGTTGACAGACCAGTAACCTAGATTACAGTCACGTCTTGGGCTTGCAGGCCTTTTTGGCCCTGGGTCACCGTGAATTCAACGCGCTGGCCCTCTTCCAGGTTGCGGAAGCCTTCGCCGCTGATAGCAGTGAAGTGCACGAAAACATCTTCGCCGCCATCGCGGGAGATGAATCCGAAGCCCTTCGACCCGTTGAACCATTTCACGGTCCCTTGTTCGCGTTCAGCCATTGGGATTGGAACTCCTTTCCTAATATTTCGGATCCAGTGTTCCAACTCGAGAAGCATACCCCCCGTATTAGAACTGCACTGCATACCAGTGGACATCGTATCATTTTTCGGTCAAAACTACAATGGCCCGTCAAGATAGAAAATCAGCAGAGTTTTGCAAGGGTATAATGCCGCCATGATTGGCATTCGCCGGGCACTCGTGCTGTGTTTGGCCGCCTTGTGGCTGGCCGCCTGCGCCGCCCCGGAGCCGCCCGCCACGCCCACGGCGGAAGCAAGCGCCACCCTGCCGCCCACCGCGACAGCCAGCGCCACGCCGACCCCCAGCCAAACCCACACCCCCACGATCACGCTGACCCCCAGCGAAACGCCCACGCCCAGCGCCACGCTGAGCCCCACGCCGGACTTCGCCTGGGGCATCATCAACGTGGCCCAGGCCTCCTGCCGCTTCGGCCCCGGCGGCGGCTACCTGCTGCGCGACACGCTCTACCAGGGCGACATGGTCAGCGTGCTTGGCCACATGGAGCTGAACGAGAACTGGTGGTTCGTGGAGCAGGTGGACAAGAGCCACCGGCGCAAATGCTGGGTGAGCCAGGAGCTGGTCTCGCTCGGCGTGGACAGCAGCCTGGTCTACCCGATGGACAACCCGCACGCCGTGCTGCCCTACACCACGCAGCCCTACGACCCGCTCAAAGGCGTCGGCGCCCGGCGCAGCGGCAACATCGTGACCGTGTTTTGGGAACCGTTCGACTGGCTGCCCGGCGACCAGTCCGGCCAGGACAAGTATTTGGTGGAAGCCTGGGTATGCCACGGCGGCGTGTTCGTCTTCCGCGCCTACAGCACCAACCGTACTTCTGTAGAGATTCAGGACGATCAGAACTGCTCCGAGCAGTCCCGCGCTCGGGCTTTCGGCTCGGACAAGCACGGTTACACCGGCTGGGTGGGCGTGCCCTGGCCGCCCTAACATGTTGCCACGCATTGCCCTGCCCCTGATCGCCGCCCTGCTGCTGGCCGCCTGCGCGGCCCCGGCGGCGGGCACCCCGCCGGCGCAGGCCCAGCCGCCGGCCGCCGAAGCCAGCAGCACGCCACTGCCGCCCAGCCCCACCCCAAGCCCCACAACGGGGCAGCCCAGCGATACACCCACCGCCGTGCCGACGGAGACGCCAGTGCCCACTGTCACGCCCACCTACGTCAGCTCGATGCGCGCCAAGGTCATCGTGGATGGCCGGCTGAGCTGCCGCTTCGGCCCGGGCGCGCCCTACCTGTTCAAGTTCACCTTCCCGGGCGGAGTCAACATCGAGCTGGTTGGGCGCATGGAGCACAGCCCCAACCCCTGGGTGCTGGCCCAGGCGATTGGCGGCAACAACCGCTGCTGGGTGAACGGCGGGCCGGAATTCCTAGAAACGCAAGAAGACATTTTTTCGCTGCAGCCGGTGGACCCGCACCTGGTGATGGCCTGGTCCAGCTATTACGGGCCAATGAGCAATGTGCGCGCCGAGCGCGAGGGCAGCCTGGTGACGGTGAGCTACAGCGGCCTGGTGCTGGTACCTGAGCGTGGCGACGAATCCGGCCAGGTGCCCTATGTGCTCGAGGCCTGGGTGTGCCAGAGCGGCGAGTTCGTTTTCCTGGCGCTGGGCTCGTATGGCTTCTCCATCGAAGTGGAGGATGAGCCGGGCTGCGCTGAAACCTCGCGCGGCCGGGTCAGCGCCGCGGAAAAGCACGGCTATGTCCGCTTCGTGGACGTGGACTGGCCGGCCTATGGGCCAGACGATTAGGGGTGTGGGTAGAGCCCGTTGTACTCGGGCTCTTCAGGCAGGTACAAGACCACCGCCGGGCTGCCCTTTTTCAGGTGTTCGTCGGGGGTGTTGAGCGTGATCACCGTGCCGCCGTATGATTTGCCATCCAGTTTGAACACATAGTCGATGTTCCAGGGGCTGCGTCCGTTGATCTGCACGGAGTGGTTTTGCTGCACCTGGGTGATCTCGCCGGTGGTGCTGCGCCCGTGGCGCAGTACGTTGAGCAGCTTTTGCGCCAGGGTGTAGCGCCAGTAGAAGACGCCCATCCCCCCGGCGAGGATGACCAGGCCGATGAAGAACAGCGGGATACCGACGAAGGCGGTGATCAGGCCGGCGATCAGCCCCAGCCCAGCGGGCGCCAGGCTGATGCCGAACATCAACAACACAAAGCCGCCGATGGTCCAGCCGTCGGTCATCATCCAGCGCCAGATGAAGCGCGAAGACATCTCCCGCGGCGGAGGCGGCGGCTGGGGCAGCGCGCTGCGGGCGCGCTCGGCGGCCTGCTGCTGGGGAGTGGGCAGCGGCGCGCCGCAGTTCTTGCAGTTGGATTGGAATTCAGGGTGGTTGGTGCCGCACCAGGGACAGGTCACAAACATGCGCGCATTATAAATGAGCCGCAAGCAATTTTGGCGTTTGACAGAGCGGCGGGTGGCTCACTATACTTTAGTTATGGCTAAATCAAGCCCTGTCGAGCGGGCCACGCACTCGCAATCCATCGAAGATTACCTCAAGGCGATCTACGAACTGACCCACGGCGAAACGCGTGCCTCCACCAATGCCCTGGCGGAATATTTGAACATCGCCCCCGCCTCGGTGACTGGCATGCTGCAGAAGCTGGCCGCCACCCAGCCGCCGTTGGTGGAGTACCAAAAGCACCAGGGCGTACGCCTGACGCCGGAGGGCGAGAAGGTGGCGCTGGAAACCCTGCGCCACCACCGCCTGCTGGAGCTGTTTTTGCACCAGATCCTCGGCTACGAGTGGGACGAAGTGCACGAAGAGGCCGACCGGCTGGAGCACTTCATCTCCGAGCAGTTCGAGCAGCGCATCGCCGAGGCGCTGGGCGACCCCAGCCTGGACCCACACGGCGACCCCATCCCGCGGCTGGACCTGAGCCTGCCGGACTCTTCGGCCACGCTGCTCAGCAGCCTGCGCGCCGGGCAGCGCGCCCGCGTGGTGCGGGTGCGCGATACGGACGCCGAGCTGCTCCGCCACCTCAGCCAGCTGGGCCTGGTGCCGCAAGCCGAAGTGGAAGTGAAGAGCTACTCCGAGTTCGACGGCAACCTGAGCCTGCAGGTGACCGGGCAAGGCGAGGAGGCCGTACTGGGGCCGCGGGTGACCAGCCAGGTCTACGTCGAAATCCAATGAGCCACGATCATTCGCACGGGCACTCACACGCGCATCACGGTAGTGAGAACATCCAGCTGGCCTTCTTCCTCAACCTGGGCTTCGCCATCCTCGAGATCATCGGCGGGCTGTGGACCAACAGCCTGGCGATCCTCAGCGATGCGTTGCACGATTTCGGCGACAGCCTCTCGCTGGGCATGGCCTGGTATCTGGAGCGTTATTCCCACAAGGGCGAAGACGCCACCTACACCTATGGCTACCGGCGCTTCTCGCTGCTGGGCGCCTTTCTCAACACGGTGATCCTGCTGGCCGGCTCACTGTACATGATCAGCCAGGCCGTGCCGCGGCTGCTGCGTCCCGAAGCCAGCGACGCCCAGGGCATGCTGCTGCTGGCCCTGGTCGGCGTGGCGGTGAATGGCTACGGCGCGCTGCGGCTGCGCGGCGAACGCTCGATGCACGCCAAGGTGGTCGCCTGGCACCTGATCGAAGATGTGCTCGGCTGGCTGGCCGTGCTGGTGGCCAGTGTGGTGATGATGTTCACCGACCTGTACATCCTCGACCCGATCCTCTCGGTCCTCATCTCGCTCTACATCCTCTACAACGTGGTGCGCAACCTGCGCAAAACGGTGGCGCTGTTCCTGCAGGCCGTGCCGCAAGAGCTGGACCTGCGCGCCATCCGTGCCCAAATCGAGGGGCTGCCCGGCGTGCAGTCCACCCACCACATGCACGCCTGGTCTCTGGAAGGCGAGAACCACGTGCTGACCATGCACGTGATGGTGGCGGAAGACGCTGCTCAAAGCGAAGTCATGGCGCTGCGCGGCCGCATCCGCGAGCTGCTGCGCGACCGGCACCTGCTGCACACCACCATCGAGATCGAATACGGGCCGGACGACTGCATGCTGGGGGCTGGTAATTAGTTATTGGTTATTCGTAAATCTGACTTCTGACTTCACATATCAGACTTGCTTTTAGCAATCAGCAATCAGCGGTCAGCAATCCTCGCATCTATTGCCCCCTTGACAAAACGATATATGAGCATAAAATACAATTTAGTCATACCTAAATAATACACTTGGAGTTCGTAGCATGCTTAGCCAAAATAGATTCCAGATATTCGCCTTAACCCTTATCGCCCTGCTGGCCGCGGCCTGCGCCGCGCCGCCCAACCCGGAGGCCGAGGGCAAAATCAACGTGGTCACCACCATCGGGCAGATCGCCGACGCGGCCGCCATCGTTGGCGGCGAGCACGTCTTCGTCAGCGGGCTGATGGGCGCCGGGGTGGACCCGCACCTCTACGTGGCCTCCGAAGGCGACGTGACCACCCTGCAAGACGCCGATATCATTTTGTACAACGGCTTGTTCCTCGAAGCCCAGATGAACCACATCCTTGAGCAGATCAGCGAGTACAAGACCGTGGTGGCGCTGGCCGAGAGCGTGCCGGTGGACCAGCGGCTGGCTTCGCCGATCTACGAAGATGAATACGACCCGCACGTTTGGTTCGATGTGCAGCTGTGGAAGCACATCGTCGCCGCAGTGCGCGACACCTTCGTCGAATTCGACCCCGAGAACGCCGCCGACTACCAGGCCAATGCCGCCGCCTATCTGGCGGAACTGGACGCGCTGGATGGCTACGTGCGCGCCCAGGCCGAGCGCGTCCCCGCCGAGCAGCGCGTGCTGATCACTGCCCACGACGCGTTCAACTACTTCGGCCGGGCCTATGGCTTCCGCGTGCTCGGCCTGCAAGGCATCAGCACGCAGTCCGAAGCCTCCACCGCCGACGTGCAGGAACTGACCGCCTTCATCGTCGAACGCCGCGTGCCGGCCATCTTCATCGAATCCTCGGTGCCGGTGCGCAACGTGGAGGCGCTGCAGGAAGCCGTGGAAGCGCGCGGCTTCGCCGTGCGCATCGGCGGCCAGCTGTTCTCGGACGCGATGGGCAACCCGGGCACGCCGGAGGGCACCTACATCGGCATGGTGCGCCACAACATCGATACCATCGTCTCCGCCCTGCTGGCGGGAAACTAGAGGCTGCCTTGGAACAATCCCTCGCCATCCAAATCAGCGACCTGACTGTCGCCTATCAGGAAAAAGCCGTCTTGTGGGACATCGACCTGGATGTCCCACAGGGCATTTTGATGGCCATCGTCGGCCCGAATGGCGCCGGCAAGACCACTCTGCTCAAAGCCGCGCTGGGGCTGCTGCCCATCGCCGCCGGCCAGGTGGCCATTTTTGGCAAGCCGTACAAGGAACAGCGCGGCCTGGTGAGCTACGTGCCCCAACGCGGCAGCGTGGACTGGGATTTCCCCACCAGCGTGCTGGACGTGGTGATGATGGGCAACTACGGCAAGCTGGGCTGGGTGCGCCGCCCCGGCGCAGCGGAGCGTCGCGCCGCCGAGGCCGCGCTGGACAAGGTGGGCATGAGCGAATATGCCCAGCGCCAGATCAGCCAGCTCTCCGGCGGCCAGCAGCAGCGCACCTTCCTGGCGCGCGCCCTGGTGCAGGACGCGCAGATCTATTTCATGGACGAGCCCTTCCAGGGCGTGGACGCCACCACCGAGCGCGCCATCGTGGAGCTGCTCAAAGAGCTGCGCGCCTCGGGCAAAACTGTGCTGGCCGTGCACCACGACCTGCAGACCGTGCCCGAATATTTCGACTGGGTCACCCTGCTCAACATCCGGCGCATCGCCAGCGGGCCGGTGGATGAGGTGTTCACTGAAGACAACCTGCGCGCCACCTACGGCGGGCGGGTGAGCCTGCTGAGCAGCGCCCCGCGCAAGGAAGCCGCATGAACTTGTGGGAGTTGCTGGCCAGCCTGGTCAACGACCACACCGTGCGCACCGTGGCGCTGGGCACCGCGGGGCTGGGCGCAGTGAGCGGCGTGCTGGGCGCCTTCGCCGTGCTGCGCCGCCAGAGCCTGCTGGGTGACGCGCTCTCGCATGCCGCGCTGCCCGGCGTGGCGCTGGCCTACATGCTCACCGCCAGCAAGACCCCGCTGGTGCTCATGCTGGGCGCCGGCTTCACCGGCTTCCTGGCCATCGGCCTGTTCTTCATCATTACCCGCCACACGCGCATCAAAGAGGATGCCAGCCTGGGCATCGTGCTTTCGACATTCTTCGGCGTGGGCCTGTTGCTGCTCACCTATCTGCAGCGCAACCCGGATGCCCGCCAGGCCGGGTTGAACAGCTTCCTTTTCGGCCAGGCGGCCGCCCTGCTCACCCGCGACCTGGTGACCATCGCCATCTTCGGCGGGCTGGCGCTGCTGGTGGTCTTCATCCTTTGGAAAGAGTTCAAGCTGCTCAGCTTCGATCGCGATTTCGGCAGCAGCCTGGGCTTCCCCATGCCTGGCCTGGATTTGCTGCTCACCTCGCTGCTGGTGGTGGTCATCGTGCTGGGCTTGCAGGCGGTCGGCGTGGTGCTGATGAGCGCCATGATCGTGGCCCCTGGCGCAGCCGCCCGCCAGTGGACCGACGATCTGGCGCGCATGGCGCTGTTGGCGGCCTTCTTCGGCGCGCTGGCCGGGGTGAGCGGCGCGCTGATCAGCAGCCTGGGCAGCGGGCTCTCCACGGGGCCGGTGATCGTGCTGTGCGCCAGCGCCATCGTGCTCGTTTCTCTGCTGCTGGCCCCCAACCGCGGCCTGGCCTGGAACGCCTGGCGCAACTGGCGCAGCCGCAGCCGGCTGCGGGGCGAAGCCGTGCTGCTCGACCTGTATCGCATGGGCGCCCAACACGAAGATGCACTGCAGCCGCACCCGGTGAGCGCGCTGGAAGCGGTGAGCGGGGCGCGCGCCACGCAGCGCAGCCTGCAGAACCTGCTGGCCCGCGGCCTGGTGCAGCCGGGCAAAAACAACTGGTGGGCGCTCACCGAACAAGGCCTCGCCGAGGCGCAGCGCATGGAAGCCGCCCTGGCGGCGGACAGGGACGAACAATGAGCAGCGCACAGATCGAGATCCAGCTGATTGGCCTGGTGGTCGCCGCGGCCTGCGCCCTGCCCGGCGTGTTCCTGGTGCTGCGCGGCATGGCGATGATGAGCGACGCTATCAGCCACACCGTGCTGCTGGGCATCGTGCTCGGTTTTATGGTGCTGGGCGACCTCGAGTCGCCCTGGCTGATCATCGCCGCCGCGGCGATGGGCCTGATCACGGTAAGCCTGATCGAGTTGCTCAACAACACCAAGCTGGTCAAGCAAGACGCCGCCATCGGCCTGGTCTTCCCGGCGCTGTTCAGCCTGGCGGTCATCCTCATCTCGCGCTTCGCTCGCGGGGTGCACCTGGATAACGACGCGGTACTCCTGGGAGAGCTGGCTTTTGCGCCGTTCAACCGCATACTGCTTTTCGGCGTCTCCCTGCCCCATTCGCTGGTGGTGATGGGCGTCATTTTGCTGGTCAACATCGCTTTCATCGCCTTGTTCTACAAGGAGCTCAAGCTGGCCACCTTCGACGCCGGGTTGGCCATGGCGCTGGGCTTCTCGCCCGCCCTGATCCATTACGGGCTGATGGCGCTGGTCTCGGTGACCGCGGTGGGCGCCTTCGACGCGGTCGGCTCGATCATGGTGGTGGCGTTCATGGTGGCGCCCGGCGCGGCCGCCTACCTGCTCACCGACCGGCTGGACCGCATGCTGCTCTACGCGGTGCTGATCGGCGCAGCCGGCACGCTGGGCGGTTATTGGATGGCCCACTGGCTGGATGCGAATATCGCCGGCTCCATGTCCACCATCATCGGGCTGCTCTTCGTACTCTGCCTGCTCTTCGCCCCGCGGCGCGGCCTGCTGGCGATCGCGGCACGCCGCCGGCGGCAGAAGTGGGAATTCGCCCAAACCATGCTGGCCATCCACCTGCTGCACCATGAGGGCACCGCAGAAGCGGGGGTGGAGAACCGCCTGGAGCATTTGCACGACCACCTGCGTTGGGAGCCGGGCTTTGCCCGCGGCGTGGTGCGCCGCGCCCGGGAAGGCGGGCTGATCAGCCAGAGCAACGGCAGCCTGCTGCTCACTGCGCAGGGCCGCCAACTGGCCGAGCAGAATCTGGAAGGCTAACTGCGCAGCCCGGGCGACAATCGCCCGGGCTGCTGCTTTATAATGGTCTTGAAAGGCCCCCTCAGATGAGGATTGCATTTTTCACGGAAGTGTTCCTGCCCAAGGTGGACGGCATTGTAGTCACGCTGACCCACCTGTTGAGCTACCTGAAGGAACAAGGCCACGAGAGCATTATGTTCGCGCCCAAGGGGTCGGTGGATTCGTACGCGGACACGGAGATCATCCCGCGGCTGAGCGTGCAGATGCCGATGTACCCGGAGCTGCGCGTGGCTTTGCCGGTGGCCCGGGTGGAGAAGGAGCTGCTCAAGTTCGCGCCGGACATCATTCACCTGGTCAACCCCACGTCGCTGGGGCTGGCCGGGTTGCGGGCGGCGCGCAAGCACCGCATCCCCGTGGTGGCCTCGTACCACACGGACGTGCCTGGTTTTGCCCGCCGCTGGAAGCTGGGCTTCCTGGCCAATCCGATCTACGGCTATTACCGTTGGGTGCATAATCAGGCGGACCTGAACCTGACCCCTTCTGAATTCACCCTCAACCAATTGAAGGACAAGGGCTTTGAACGCCTGGCGGTATGGTCCGGCGGGGTGGCGGTGGACCGCTTCCACCCCGAGAACGCCACGCCGGAGATGCGCGAGCGGCTCTCCGGCGGCCAGCCGGAGAAGCCGCTGGTCATCTTCGTCAGCCGGCTGTCGCGCGAGAAGCGCTGCGACTGGCTGCTGCCCATCGCCCAGCAAATCCCGGGCGTGCGCATCGCCATCATCGGCGACGGGCCGGACCGCCCGCGGCTGGAGCGCCTCTTCGCTGGCACAGATACGCTGTTCACCGGCTACCTGCACGGCGAGGAGCTGGCCAGCGCCTTCGCCTCCGGCGACATCTTCGCCTTCACCGGCGCCGAGGAGACCTACGGCAACGTGGTGGCCGAGGCGATGGCCTCAGGCCTGCCGGTGGTGGCGCCCAACTCCGGCGGGGTCACCGACCTGGTGGAAGACGGCGTCACCGGCTTCCTCTATGATCCGGAAGACCGCGCCGCACTGCTGGAAGGCGTGCGTACGCTGGCCGCCGACCCCGAGCTGGCCGCGCGCATGGGCGCCGCCGGGCAGAACAAGGTACGCAAATACGCCTGGGAACTGACCCTGGAGCAGCTGCTGCAGCTGTACAGCAACGTGATCGAACGCTCGAAGGCAGAGGTGAGCAAAGCCGCCTGACGAAGCAGGCGGCACAGTTGCAACCGACAAAAAATCGCCCGGCATTGTGCCGGGCGATTTTGTTGTCGGTTGCTTGCAAGCTAGTTGATGCTCACCAGAACGGCGCGCACCACCCGGCGATAATCATAGGTGCCCTTGGCTTCGTCATAGCCGTGGCAGGTGATCAGGGTCACCCAGTCATAGTTGTCGCTGCCCGAGGCCAGCGCCTTCACATAGCTGGGGCTGTACAGCTGGTTGGTGCGCACCT
>JAHCIH010000032.1 GCA_026129335.1 Anaerolineales bacterium | reverse complement strand
TGCCGCCGCCCACCCAGGTGGCTCCGGTGGAGGAACTGCCGCCGCCCCGCGCCGGACTGGTGGAGTGGTTCCTCACCACGCTGATTTCGCTGCTCGCCGCCGTGTTTGCCTACCAGACCGGGATGAACACCACCCGGCCGCGCTGGGCGGCGCGCTACGGGCTGTGTGCGCTAATTGGCGGCCTGCTGGTGGGCAGCTATTTGGCCTTCGACTTGCCCGGCAGCCAGGCGATGTTGAGTTTGAGCGGGGAATGGGGCGTTGTGTTCTGCGCCCTGTTGGGCGCCGCGCTGGGCTGGCTGGCCGGCTGGCTTTGGCAGCAGCTCGCCAGCCGCAAGCGGGCCAAACCCGCGGCCTAACGTCCTACCGATGCGATAAAGCTGAGCAGCAGCAGCGCGCCGGCCAGCCACATCAGGCCGCGTTCGCTGCGCCCGCTGAGGACGTCTGCCAGGGTGGGGGGCGGCAGGCGCCCGTTGCCGCGGGCACTGGGTTCCAGCTGGCCGAGCAGCGCCCGTTGGAAGTCGCCGATGCTTTGCGGGCGCTCCTCCGGGTGCAGGCTGAGCGCCCACATCACCGCCCGCTCGGTGCGCGAACTGACCTCGGCGTTCAGTTCGCGCAGCGCGGGCATGCTGCTGGGGTTGAGGAAACGCTCGCGCGCTTCGATGGGCGCCGTGTTGCTCAGCAAGTGGTACAGCGTGGCGCCGAAGGCATAGACATCGCTGCGCACATCGGTGTGCCCGGTGTCGCCGCCGTATTGCTCCAATGGCGTATACAGCGCCGTGCCGCGGCCCTGCACGATGGTCACCGTATCTTCCTGCGCGGCCAATATTTTCACCAGGCCGAAATCGACCAGCTTGACCACGCCATCCGGCGTGAGCTTGATATTGCTGGGCTTCACATCCCGGTGCAGGATGGGCGGGTTCTGGCTGTGCAGGTAGCGCAGCGCATCGGCGATCTGCCCGGCCCACAGCAGCACTTCCTCTTCGTGGAGGAACTCGCCGCGTTGGCGCGCAGCCATCATCAGCGAGCGCAAATCCTCGCCGGGGATGTAGTCCATCACCAGATAGTCGCTGTGTTTTTCGGAGAAAAAGTCGGAGACTTTGGGCAGGTTGGCGTGGTCCATACGGGCCAGCACGGTGGCCTCGCGCAAGAACTGGGCGCGGGTTTGGTTCAGTGTCTCCTCGGACAGCGAGGGGTCCAGGCGCACTTCTTTCACTGCGCACAGGCGGCCTTCCAGGCGCAGGTCGTCTGCCAGGTAGATGCTGCCCATGCCCCCCTTGCTGATGAATTGAGTGACGCGGTAACGCTCGCGCAATACCTCGCCGACTTCCAAAGGCATTCTTCTCTTTTGTCTCCATCCGGCAATGCCGGGAATTTCTCAGGCAGGCACTCGGGCGTAACGACGGGGCTGCCTGCTGCGTCTCTCTAAAGTTGGCTGGATGCCTACCGGCAGCCAGCTCGCATAATTTTGGTATTATAACTGGAGACGATAGATGGCTTCCAATACCGAATCGCATCCCGTCCTCCTGGCACAGAGCGGGCCATTGAATGGAGAGCGTTGGTTGATTCGCGGCCCCCTCACCATCGGCCGCGACGAGGACTGCGATATCGTCATCCCTGATCGCAAAATTTCACGCCAGCACGCCCAGATCCGCCCAGGCAAGGACGGCATCCTGCTGGAGGATTTGGACAGCAAGAACGGCACGCACCACAACGGCGGCCCGATCCAGGGCAGTGTGCTGCTGAACGACGGCGATATCATCCAGATCGCCCTGGCGCAGAAGTTCGCCTTCATTAGTTCGGACGCCACCGTGCCGCTGGAGTTCGACCCGCCGGTGGAAAGCGGCCTGGAGGAGCGCCGCCTCAAGGTGGACAAGCGCTCCCGCCGCGTGTGGGCCAACGAAAAGGAAATCGCCCCGCCGCTTTCCCTGGCGCAATTCACCATGCTGGATCTGCTCTATCGCCGCGATGGGCTGGTGGTGCCCCGCGAGGAGATGGTGCGCGCCGTGTGGGGCGAGGAAGAAGCCTACGGCATCTCGGACCAGGCGGTGGATGCTTTGGTGCGCCGCCTGCGCGACCGCCTCGCCGAGGCTGACCCTGGCTTCGACTACGTGGTCACTGTGCGCGGCCACGGCCTGCGCCTGGACAATCCCAAGTTGTAAAAACGAACATCATCCTGAACAGTTGGTCGTTGCTTGCAACGACCAAACGTCGTGAAGGATCCTCGAGCCGCCAGGCCGGCGAAAATAACCGCTTACCAACTTGTCATTCCGAACGAGCGAGAACCGGCCAAAGGCCGGTGAAGCGAGGAGGAATCCCCGAAAGCGTAGAATTGAAGCCGGCAAGCTGGGCCGAAAGTAGTTTCCGGCGAAATCCTTGTGCAACCAACTGAATAGGGCTTCCTCCTCGGGCCTGCGGCCCTCGTTCGGAATGACAAACGGTTGAGCTTCCTTTGTGCTCTTGGTGTCTTTGTGGCTAAAACCAACGCTCAAATTATTTTTTAGGCAGCGTTGGGTTGTAACGCGTGCTTCATCCCACCGCCCACATCCCGAATCCTTTTACCCCTCTATCCCCTTCTCCATCGAAGCGCGCAGCGCCGCCCGGTAAGCCGCGCGCACCTTGCCGGCCAGTTCCTGGTCTTCGCCTTCCTGCAGCTGCAGCATCATCGCCGATAGGCTTTCGATGAACTCGGGGGTGATCTCGTCTTTGTGCGCAGCGACCACCTGTTTGAGCGCTTCGTCGTCTGCCGCGCCCAGCAGCTCATCCAGCAGTTGCGGGTTGTAGCCCGGCGTGATCAGCTGCTGGATCACCTGAGTTAGCGCCTGCAGTTTTTGCATGCGCGCAGTGTCGTTCTTCTCCTGGGCGTCTCCCAAGGCCTGGTTGAGCACCTGGACGAAGAACTCGTCCAGCACGCCGGGGTTCTGCTGCAGGACAGTGGCGATATCTTCGACTTCCAGCAAGGCTTCCAGGTTGCGCTGCGCCACGCCCAGGCGGGCCTGCAGCTGCTCGTCGATGCGCTTGGTGATCTCCAACAGCTCCTCGCGCATCTTGGTCAACTTCTCCTTTTCGCCCTCGCCCGCCTTCTCGATGCGCTCGCTAAGCGTCTGGAAGAAGGTGTAATCCAACCCAGGGCGGGCCATGCTGGCCAGCGCGTTGAAGCGGATCTCGTTGTCGGCGGCCTCGGTCAGCAGGTCGAGCAGCTTTTCACGGGTCAATTCCTTGCCGGCCGCCTCCAGGCTCTGGCGGGCGGCCTCGATCTCATCGGCCTGCGCTTTGATCTGGCGGCCCATCTCGGTGTGTTCCAGCAGCGTCTCTTGGATGAGGCCCAATTTGGCCGTGTTGGCTTCATCGCGGGCGGCCATGCCCGCCTCCACCATACGGCTGAGCAGGGTAAAGAACTCACTGTCGATGGTTTCGCTCTCTGCCTTGACCATCTCCGCCAGTCCATCTTCCGCAGCGGTCAGCAGGCGCTGCAGCAAATCCACCCGCTTGCGCTGCGCCTCGAGCATCTCTTTGGTGATGCCTTCGCCCTCCAGCACCTTTTCGATCAGGCTCTGCAGGGTGAGCATTTGCTGCGGGCTGAACAGGTAGCCTTTGCGCTGCTCCTGCGGCAGGTTGTCCACGATCTTGTTGATCAGCGGGGCGTTGCGGCGTTCCTGTTCCATCACCGGCACGTTGAGCTCGGGCGGGAAATAAGTCAGCAAAAATTCCTTTTCAGGGTCGTGATAGATGATCGGCGTGGGGATTGGCCCCTGGAAACCGCACATCGGGCAGTTGAGGATGTTGAAATTGCCGTTCAGCAGGCGCTGTTTGGCTTGCGGGTCGGCGGCCACATCGAAAAGCTGCTCGATATCCGCCACGCTGGGCTGTTTGCAGTTGGGGCATTGAACTTGGGTTTTAGGCATGGTCTCTTCCGGTGAATAGGGTTTATTGCGGGCGCGGCAGCGAGAAGCATACCCGCGCCCCTTCTTTGTATTGGGCGTCTACCCAGATGCTGCCGCCGTGCGCCTCCAAAATGGCGCGGGTTAGGTACAGGCCCAGGCCGGCGCCTTTGGTGCTGCGGGCAGTCTCGCCGGCGCGGTAGAAGCGGTCGAAGATGTGCGGCATGTCGCCGTGCGGGATGCCCGGCCCTTCGTCCTGCACGCAGATCACCACGTGCTCCGGGCGCACCTGGCCGATGATGCGCACCTCGCCGCCCTGTGGCGAGTACTTCACCGCGTTGGAGAGCAGGTTGAGCAGCACCTGGCCCAGGCGCTGCTCGTCGCCCAGCACCACGGGGAACTCCTCGGGGAAATCGAGCACGATGCGGTGCTTGTCCGTCTGGGTGCGGAAGCGCTCGGCGATGCGTTCCGCCAGCAGCGGCAGCGCCAGGTCGCTGGCGTTGAGCGCCAGCGCGCCGGCCTCCAGGCGCGAGGCGTCCAGCAGGTTCTCGATCAGTTCAGCCAGCCGGTCGGCCTCTTCTTCGATGACTTCCAGGCTGTCTTGCACCACTTTGCTGTCCCAGCGCACATCGGGCCGGCGCAGGGTGCCCACGTAGCCTTTGATCAGCGATACCGGCGTCTTCAGTTCATGGCTGATCACCGAGATGAAGGTGCTCTGCATCTGCTCCGCCTGGCGGAAGTGGCTCACGTCGCGCACTGAGGCGATGATATTGATCAGCTGGCCCTCGGGGTTGAGCAGCGGCGCGTAGGTCACGCCCACCGGCAGCCCGCTGCCGTCGCTGCGCCGCAGGTCGCCTTCTACGTACAGCGTGGCCGTGGGCGTCAGCGGCCAGCCGCCCGCCTCGGCCCGTTCCAGGGTAGGGCCGTGGGTCACTTCCTTCCAGGTGATGATCTCGCCATGCTGCTTGCCGATGATGTCGGCGGGCCGCTGGCCCACCAGGCGGGCGAAGGCCGGGTTGCAGCGCTCCACCACGTGGCCAGACTGCAGGATGAGGATGCCGTCCGCCACCGAGTTGAGCAGCCCATCCAGGCGCTGGGCCTGGCCGCGGCTCTGGTCGTAAAGCTGGGCGTTGTGCACCGCGATGGCCGCCTGGTCGGCGAAGCTTTGCAGCAGCAGCTGATCTTCGCGCGAGAACAGGCCGCGGTAATTGCGGAACACGAAAATCACGCCCAGCACGCGGTTCTGCACGATGAGCGGCAGGCCCACGCCGCTGAGCAGCCCCAGGCTCACCTCGCGGGCCAGGGTTTGCAGCAGGCGGTTGACCTCGGGGATTTCGAAGCGGGCGGCCTCTTCGTAGTCCGGCACTTCGGCCAGCAGCGGGTCCAGGTAGCTGAGCAGCTGGTCGGGGATGCCGATGTAGGCGGCCACGTTCCAGCCGCCCTCGGCGCCGCGCAGCGCCACCAGGCCCGCCTGGCCGGCCAGCAGTTCGGCGGCGTGCTGCAAAATGCGCGCCAGCACCTCGTCCAGGTTAAGTTCCTGGGTAATGGCGCGGGCGATTTCCAGCAGATAGTCGCGTTGGCGGACCCTGAAATCAGGCAGCATTCATAGACCTTCCCCCAATGATAGCGCGAAGCGCGCTTACTTCTTCGGCAGACTGCGGCTGGTGATTTCGATCGCCTTGTCCACCACCTCGGCGGGCACATCCAGCATGCCGCGGAAGCGGATGGAGCGCTCGCCGGATTTCAGAGCGTAGAGGCCGTTCTCTTTCATCGTTTCGATGGTCGCATCGCGGGCCTGCTTGTCGGGCAGGTCGAAGGCCACCATCATCCCCCGGCCGCGCACGTTGCTCACCAGGCCCTTGGAGCCGTCGGCCAGGCCCTGCAGGCCGCCCAGCAGCTTCTCACCCATTTTGGCGGTGTGCTCCAGCAGCTTCTCCTCCTGGATGATCTCCAGGAAGCGAGCGGAGCGCACCATATCGGTCAGGTCGCCGCCCCAGGTGGAGTTGATGCGGCTCTCCTCCGCGAACACATTGTCCGGCACCTGGTCGATGCGCGGGCCGGCGATGATGCCGCAAACCTGGGTCTTCTTGCCGAAGACGATAATGTCGGGCTGCACGCCCATGTGTTCAATGGCCCAGGTCTTGCCGGTGATGCCCAAGCCGCTCTGGATTTCGTCGGCGATGAACAAGAATTCGTGCTCGTCGGCCAAGCGGCGCAGCTCGGCGAAGAATTCCGGGCGGAAGTGGTTGTCGCCGCCTTCGCCCTGGATCGGCTCGATGATCAGCGCGGCCACATCGCCGGGGTACTGCTGCACGGCGGCTTCGATTTGGGCGATGGCGATCTCCTCGGCGCGCTGCACATCGGCGAGCACTTCATCGGTGATCGGGAAACGCAGTTTCGGGTTGAGCACCCGCGGCCAGTCGAACTTGGGGAAGTAGAGGTACTTGCGCGGGTCGTCGGTGTTGGTCATCGACATGGTGTAGCCCGAGCGGCCGTGGAAAGCCTCGCGGAAATGGATCACTTTGGTGCCCATGCCTTCGATGCGGTGCGGCTGGCCTTTGGGCGCCGCTTTGCTCAGCCGTCCGAAGTTCTGCCGCGTCTTCCAGTCGAAGGCCACCTTGAGCGCGTTCTCCACCGCCAGCGCGCCGCCGGCGATGAGGAAGAGGTGCTTCATCTCCGCCGGCATGGCAATTTTGGCGAAAGTCTCCACGAACTCGGCCATCTGTACGGTGTAAAAATCGGAGGATGAGGGCTTGGTGATCGCCACACTGAGCAGCTTTTCGATGAACGCCGAGTCGTGCATCTTGGGGTGGTTGTGGCCGATGGGGGCGCTGGCGAAATACGTGAAGAAGTCAATATAGTCCTTGCCGCTCAGCGCATCGTGCAAATAAGCGCCCTGCGATTTTTCCAGGTCGATGACAATCGGTTCAGAGCCCGGCGGCAGATGTTTTTCGATTTGCGCGTGGACTTCGGAAGGTTTCATTCGGTTTTTCTCCAAAAATTGGGGGTTCGAGATTGCGGCAGGGCCAGCGCCGGGGATTATACAGCCAAACGGTATAATGCCCAAGGCACGCCGGTTTTTGGCCGCGTGTTACCCTGTTTTTGCAGACATGACCACGGATATCGCGCTCACCCTGGGCATTTTGGGGGTCGCCCTCTTGCTGCTGGCTTTCGAGCGGCTGCGCACCGACCTGGTGGCCCTGCTGGTGCTGCTGGCGCTGGCGCTCAGCGGGCTGGTCACCCCGCGCGAGGCGCTTTCCGGCTTCAGCAACCCCAGCGTGGTAACCGTATGGGCCATGTTCATCTTGGGCGTGGGCCTGGCGCGCACCGGTGTGGCTCACGTCTTGGGCCGCAACATCTTGCGCATCAGCGGCCGCAACAGCGAAAGCGGGCTGATCGCCGCCATTATGCTGCTCGCCGCGGCGCTCTCCGCCTTCATGAACAGCTCGGCGATTGTCGCCATGTTCCTGCCGGTGATCAGCTTCGTGGCTCGCAAAGGCGGCTTTCCGCCCTCCCGCCTGCTGATGCCGCTGGCCTTCGCCACCCTGCTCGGCGGCGTTAACACCCTGATCAGTACGCTGCCCAACATCCTGGTCAACAACGCTCTCGAGGAGTTCGCTGGGCAGAGCTTCCGCTTCTTCGATTTCGCCCTGGCTGGGCTGCCGGTCAGCCTGGCTGGCATCGCCTTCATGGTGCTGTTTGGCCGCCACCTGCTGCCCAAGCGCGACCTCGCCGCTGAGATGCAGCGTATGGGCCGTGACCCCGAGGCCCTCTTCGGCCTTGAAGAGCGCCTCTTCGTGCTCAAGCTGCCGCCGGGCAGCCCGTTCGCCGGCAAGCGCCTCGCCGAAAGCCGCTTGGGCCGCGCCCTCAAGCTCAACGTCGTCGGCATCCAGCGCAAAGGCGTCACCCAGCCCGCGCCCAACTCGCAGACCCTGCTGCGCGAGGGCGACGAACTGCTCGTGCTGGGCAAGTCTGACTGGCTGGAGGATTTGCTGGCCGGGCAGAAACTGATTTTGGAGAACGGCCGGCGCAAAACCCACGAGCAGTTGAAGCTGGACGTGAAGAACCTGGTCTCCAAGCAGGTCAGCCTGATGGAGGTGGTGCTGCGGCCTGATTCCGCGCTCATCGGTCAGAGCCTCTATCAGATCGATTTTCGCAAGAAGTACAACGCCAACGTGCTGGCCATCTGGCGGGAGCGTTCGGTGCGTACCAACTTCCAGGACATTCCCCTGAGGGAAAGCGACCGCCTGCTGGTGCAGGCCAGCCGCAAGCAGCTCGAGGAGCTGAGTAGTTCAACCGATTTCCTGCCGGGCGACCCTGATGCGGTGACCCGCTACGGCCTGGAGGAGCGCCTGCTGCTGCTCGCTGTGCCGGCCGGCTCCACGCTAGACGGCAAGAACCTGGCGCAGAGCGAACTGGCCGACGCCTTCGGCCTCTCCGTGCTGGGGATCATCCGCGGCGGCAAGACCCGCCTGATGCCCAGGCCGCGCGAGCGCCTGCGGGCGGGCGACCAGCTCGTCGTTGAAGGCAAGCTGGAAGATGTGGAGCTGCTCCAGGCCATCCAGCAGCTGCAGGTGCAGGAGGGTCGCCCGCCGCGGATGAGCGACCTGGAGAATGAGCAGATCGGCCTGGTTGAAGTGGTCGTCTCGCCCTATTCGCGGCTGGACGGCAAGACCCTGCGCGACATCAAGTTCCGCGAAAAATACGATCTCAACGTGCTGGCCATCTGGCGCGGCGGGCGTGCCTACCGTTCCAACCTGCGCCAGATGGCCCTGCACCATGGCGATTCGCTGCTGGTCTACGGCGACCGCACACGCATCAAGCTGCTCTCCGAAGAGCAGGATTTCCTGGTGCTGGCGCAGGAACTGCAAGAAGCACCGAAACGTGAAAAGGCCCTCATTTCCGTGGCGATCATGGCCGGCGTGGTGGCCGCTGCCGGCCTGCGCCTGTTGGAGATCGAGATCGCCGCGCTGACCGGCGCGGCGGCGATGGTGCTTACCGGCTGCCTGAGCATGGAAGAGGCGCAGCGCTCCATCCGCTGGCAGGCTATCTTCCTCATCGCCGGTATGCTGCCTCTGGGCATTGCCCTGCAGAACAGCGGCGCGGCCGCCTACCTGGGCCAATGGGTGTTGGCCCAGGTAGGCGGCTGGGCGCCGCCGCTGTTCCTGGCGGCGTTGTTCCTCTTCAGCAATTTGCTGGCCCAGGTGGTACCTCCCCCAGTGGTCGCCGTGCTGGTATCCAGCGTGGTGTTGGGCGGCGGCTTCACCGGCCAGGCCTCGCCGCAGGCGCTGCTGATCACCATTGCGCTCGGCTCGGCGATGCCTTTCCTCAGCCCCATCAGCCACCCCGCCAATTTGCTCGTCATGGGTCCCGGCGGCTACCGCTTTAGCGACTACACTAAGGTGGGCCTGCCGCTGACCCTGTTGGCCATGCTGGTGGCCGTTGTCGCCGTACCGTTCTTCTGGCCGGCCCGCTGACATGGACACATACAAGCCTTTTCGATTTGACCTGCTGGCGCGGGACGGCCGCGCCCGCGCCGGGCGCTTCCACACGCCGCACGGCATGCTGGAAACGCCAGTCTTTGCGCCGGTGGGCACCCAGGCCACGGTCAAGGCGCTGACCCCGGCGCAGTTGGACGAGTTGGGCGCCACCCTGGTGCTGGCCAACACCTACCACCTCTACCTACGCCCCGGCGACGAGCTGGTCGCCGAGATGGGCGGCCTGCACGAGTTCATGCGCTGGCCCAAGCCGATCCTCACCGACTCGGGCGGCTTCCAGGTCTTCTCGCTTTCCGACCGCCGCCAGATCGACGACGACGGCGTCACCTTCCGCAGCCACCTGGACGGCTCGCAGCATCGCTTCACGCCGGAGAAGGCTGTCGCCATTCAGGAGAACCTGGGGGCGGACATTGTGATGGTGCTCGACGAGTGCGCTGAGCCGCACGACAAGGCCTACAGCGAGATCGCCATGATGCGCACCCACGCCTGGGCGAAGCGCAGCATGGCGGCGCGCACCCGCCCGGACCAGGCCATGTTCGGCATCGTGCAGGGCGGGGTGTTCCCCGACCTGCGGGCGCGCTCGGCGGAGTTCATCGCCGCGCAGGGCTTCGAAGGCCACGCCATCGGCGGCCTCTCGGTGGGCGAGAGCAAGCAGGAGATGTACGCCATGCTCGATGTGGTCAACCCGATCCTGCCGGCGGATAAGCTGCGCTACCTGATGGGTGTCGGCACCCCGGAAGACATCGTGGAGGGCGTTCGCCGCGGCGTGGACCTGTTCGATTGCGTGCTGCCCACCCGCCTGGGGCGCAACAACGCCGTCTTCCTGCGCTCCGGGGCGCGGCTCAATCTCAAGAATGCCGAATTTACCCGCGACGACCGCCCGCTGGACCCGGCCTGCGCCTGCTACACCTGCCGGACCTTCTCGCGCGCCTACCTGCGCCACCTGGCCCAGGCCAAAGAGATGCTCGCCGCCACGCTCTTCTCCATCCACAACCTGCACACGCTGGTGCACTTGGCCAAAGACCTGCGCGCCGCGGTGCTGCGCGGCGAGTTCGAAGCCTACGTCGCCGGCCTGGACATCCAGCCCGGCAACCAGACGGAAACCAGCCCGGCCATCGAATAGCGCTCCACATCGGAAAGGACATCACCGCCCATGGAACTGCTGCACATCCTTTTGCTCGGCGTGATACAAGGCATCACCGAATTCCTGCCCATCTCCAGTTCCGGGCACCTGATTTTGGCTCGCCATCTGTTCAGCATCCCGCAGGAATCCCAGGCCGCCTTTATTTACGACGTCTTGATCCAGCTAGGCACCTGGGTGGCGGTGCTGGTCTATTACCGCGACGATATCCGCGCCATCGCCGCCGACATGTGGGCCGGGCTGCGCGGCCGCCCTGGACCGCAGGCCCGCCTGGGCTGGCTGATCGCTCTGGCCACCCTGCCCGCCGTGCTGATCGGCTGGCCGCTCAAGGACTGGATGGCGGGCGAACTGAGCGGGTTGTTCTTCACGGGTGTGTTCCTGCTGGTCAATGCCGGCCTGCTGGCCCTGGCCGAATGGGTCGGGCGGCGCAGCCGCTCGCTGGCCGAGGCGAACTGGCAAGACAGCCTGTGGATCGGCCTGGGCCAGGCGCTGGCCTTGCTGCCCGCCGTGTCCCGCTCGGCGGGCACCATGGCCGGCGGCATGCTGCGGAATTTCAACCGCCGCGACGCGGCCCGTTTCGCCTTCCTCATGTCCGTACCGGTGATGCCTGCTGCCGCCGTCGCCGGCTTCTGGGACCTGGGCCATCTGCCCGATGCGGGCAGCCTGGGCTTGCCGCTGCTTGGCGGTTTTCTGGTCTCGGCGGTGGTTGGTTATTTCAGCATTCGCTGGCTGATCAGTTACCTGTCCAGGAATTCGTTCTTCCCTTTTGCGATCTACTGTTCCATAGTAGGGCTGATTACGCTATTCTTTAGCTAGCTTGAAACGCATCCATCTACTCACATTTGTCGCCCTGGTGTGGCTGGCCGCCTGCAGCCCACCACCTGTGGCCGGCCCTGAACTGCGCCTGGGGCTCAGCCCGGCTGCCGCCCCGCTGCATATCGCCATCGGCGCTTGTGTGCCGGCCGCTGAAGGCCTGCAAGTCCGCATCCTCACCCTCTATCCGGAGCATGCCGATCTCGCCGAGCTGGACCTGTACTTCCGCCTCGGCGAGCCGGACGAGGAGGCAGGTTTTGCCGCTCAGGTCGCCTGGGAAGAAATTGCCCTGGCTTTGCCCGCAAGCAATCCAGCCCGGCTGTCCGCGGCCCAGGTCGCCGGCCTGTTCGTCGGACGTATCGAAGGCTGGAGCGAACTC
>JAHCIH010000031.1 GCA_026129335.1 Anaerolineales bacterium | reverse complement strand
TCTGAGTATTCAATGATATGCGGAGGCCGATGAAAGCCACGCGGCCATAGGGGATCCTTCACGACGCTTGGCCATTGCAAAGCAATGACCAAGCTGTTCAGGATGACACGAAGGGGGTATTCAAATGCTAACCAAACAGCCGGGGCAAATCCTCAATCTGCGCCCAGCCTTCACCCTCGCTCACCTTCTCCACGCGCAACTCGCTGAAATAATCGTCCAGCACCGCGGCGCGTTCCTGGGCCAGCGGCGGGATGCAGTAGTCCTCTTCCTCCCACACGGCCAGGCCATCCGCCCGCAGGCGGGCGTTGTCCAGGCCGTGGTGCAGCGAGCCGCCGAAGGGCCGCATCGCCTCGATCTCGCCGCTGTCCAGCCGGCCGCGCAGCTCGGCCAGGAGGGCCTCGTCGGGCTTGGCGGTCACCAGGTAATAAGCCATCTCAGGCCTCCACGGCTTTCAGCAACTCCGGCAGCGGCATCTCCGCCAGCGAGTTCAGCCGCAGGCTAGCGTGCGCCAAATCGAGTTGAGCGGTCACCTGGTTGGGCACCGCCACACAGAAAATGCCTGCGGCTAGCGCCGCAGTCACCCCGTTGGGCGAATCCTCGAAGACGATGGCTTCGTCGGGCTCGACGCCCAGCGCGGCCAGCGCCGCCAGGTACAGCTCCGGGTTGGGTTTGATCTGCTGCACGTCGTCGGCGGTCTTGATCGCCTCGAAGCGCTGGTACAGCCCCAAACGGGCCAGGTGGCCGCGCACCCAGTTCTCCGGCGAGCTGGAGGCCACGGCCAACTGCAGTCCGCGGCGCTCGGCATCGTCCAGCAGGCTGAGCACACCGGGCAGCACGGGCAGCTGGTTCAGCTCCTCCAGGTACTCCTTGCGCCGGCTGATCCAAATTTCGTCGCGGTCGACCTGTTTGCCGGAAAGCTGCTCCAGATGCACATAGGGGTCAAAGTCCGACTCGGCGTCGCCGCCCACGATCTGGCCCCAGTCGGCCACCGCCAGCTCGCAGCCGTATTGGCGATAGACCCGCTGCCAGGACAGGTAGTCGGGCCACTCAGTGTCGAGGATCAGGCCATCGAAATCGAAGATCAGCGCTTTGATCATGCTGCCGGCAGTATACCCGAAGCGCTAGCCCGTCCCGAGCATGTCAACGGCTTCTCTAGGGGCAACCACTGGCGCGCCACAATAGGCATCAAGGCCAGGTTTGCCCAACAAATGCTTCCGATCCAGCGTGACCAGCAAGTCAACCTCGGCCTTCTTTGCCGCGGCGACAACCGGAGCGTCTTTCAAGGCTACATGTCCGGCAGCTTGCAAGATTTCTATTTTCGTAGGACGAACGACTTCGGAGATCGCGCTATCAATCACAAAATTCAAAAACACCAGATATTCGGGCGAAGTAGCAGACAAATTACGTCTGGCTTCTTCAAGAACCAATTCGCTTGCGACCAAATGAATCTCGCCTCGAACAGCCATGAGAATCAGGTCGCGAGAATGGCCAGTGGCCGAGTAGCAGGCAGCGAAGATCACATTGGCATCAAGAAAGAGCCGCTTCACTCAGCGCCATCATCCCCAAGGCCGTACTCTTCCTCGACAAGCTCTTCCCGGATTTTGCGTCCCCGTTCAATCAACTGCTCTAGCGAGACGCCTTCGGCATCCAGCCTCTCACCTATTTCAGACAACGCCGCGCTCACAACCACCTCGGCCGGTTGGATAATCACGCCATCCTTCGTTTCGATAAAGGCCACGCGGTCACCCTGCTTGAGCTTCAGCCGCTTCCTGATTTCAAGCGGGATGGTCACCTGGCCCTTTGCTTGCACGAGAGTAGTCTGCACGGTCATATTTTCTCACCACAAGTCATACTTTCATACCATTCTAGCGCGCCCACAGCCAAAAGTCAAGCAAACAGATAAACACGAAGGCTTCTTTGTGCCTCGTGTCTTTTGTGGTTAAGGGAAACCTGGAATGCTCTAAAAAATCTTCAACAGCGCCTGCGCCGCCCAGCCGAAGAGCGGCTGGGCGAAGAGGAACAGCACCACCGTGGCCGCCGCAGTCAGCCCGGCGGTCCAGGCCAGGCTGCGGTCGTCGTGCACCTTGGGCGTCCCCTTCTGCATGTACATGACCACGATCAAGCGCAGGTAATAGTAGGCCGAGACCAGTGAAGTCAGCACGCCCACCAGAGCCAGGCCCACCTGGCCCGCCTCCAGTACGGTGCGGAACAGGTAGAACTTGCCAGCGAAGCCCAGCGTGGGCGGCACGCCGGTGAACGAGAGCATGAAGACCACCATCGCCGCCGCCAGGCCAGGCGCCTTGCGCCCCAGTCCGGCGTAGTCGGCGAACTCCAGGCCGCGGCCTTCCTTGTGCTCCAGGGCCATCACCACCGCCCAGGAGCCAAAGCTGGCCAGGGCGAAGGCGAGCAGGTAGAACAGCACCGAAGCCACCAGGTCGAAGCGGGCTGCGTCGCTGCCGTAAGCGCTCACCGCCATCAGCAGGAAGCCGGCGTGCGAAATGCTGGAGTAGGCCAGCATGCGTTTCACGTTGCTCTGGGCGATGGCCAGCAGGTTGCCCACCACCAGCGTGGCCACGGTGAGGCCGGCCAGCACCGGGGTCAGCTGTGCGCTGACGCTGGGGAAAACGACCAATAGGATGCGCACCAGCGCAGCGAAGCCCGCCGCTTTGGCGCCCAGCGCCATGAAGGCGGTCACCGAAGTGGGCGAGCCCTGGTAGACGTCCGGCGTCCACATGTGGAAAGGCACCGCAGCCACCTTGAAGCCCAGGCCGACCAGGATCAGCCCGGCGCCGGTCGCCAGGTATAGCGGCTGCGCGGTAGCCAGGGCGGCCACGATCTGCGTGAAGCTGGTGCTGCCGGTGGCGGCATAGACCAGGGCCACGCCGTACAGCAGGAAGCCGCTGGCGAACGCGCCCAGCAGGAAATATTTCAGGCCGGCCTCTTCGGAACGCTTGTCCGGATAGGCGAACGCGGCCAGCACGTACAGTGGGATGGAGAGCAGTTCCAGCGCCAGGAAGACGACGATCAGGTCGCCCGCCGCGCCCATCAGCATCATGCCGCTGATCGAGAAGAGCATCAGCACGTAATACTCGGGCTTGGCCCAATCCATACGCTGCAGGTAGTTGTAAGACAGCACAATGGTCAGCAGCCCGCCGAAGATCACCAGCAAACTGAGGAAGGCGGAAAAGCCATCGGCCACCAGCATGCCGCCGAAGCCCTCGGCCTCCAAATTGAACTGGAAGGCGACGAAAATCCCGGTGACCAGCAGGCCCAGCGCGCTGAGCAGCGGCATCAGGCCGGGGCCGGCCCGGCGGGCGAATACGCTGACCAGCAGCAGCGCACAGGCCCAACTGACCAGTACGATCTGCGGCAGCAGAATCTGGAAATCAAGCGCAGTAAACGTTGGCATGTTTATCGCAGGGCCAGCCCGCCGTCACCGAACAGGGTCAGCAGGTGTTCCACCGTGGGGTGCATCAGGTCGAAGAACGGCTTGGGATACAGGCCGATCCAGAAGATGAGCACCAGCAGCGGCACGATCACCGCCAGCTCGCGCCAGCCCAGGTCCTTCAACTTCTCGTTGGCTTTCTTGGTCACCGGGCCGAGGAACATCTTTTGGAACATGTGCAGCATGTAGACCGCGGCCAGGATGACGCCGATGGCGGCGATGGCGGTGTACCACACCGAACCCAGCGCCCCGCCCGCCTGCCCGGCGCCCCAGGCGCCCAGCAGGATGGTGAACTCGCCCACAAAGCCGTTCAGGCCGGGCAGGCCCATCGAGGACAGGCTGACGATCAGGGTGAGCACGGCGTACACCGGCATGATCTGCCACAGGCCGCCGAACTCCTCCAGCTCGCGGGTGTGCCGGCGCTCATAGATGAAGCCGACCAGAAGGAACAAGGCGCCGGTGCTGATGCCGTGGTTGACCATCTGCAAGACAGCGCCCTCGATGCCCTGGGGGTTGATGGCGAAGATGCCCAGCATCACGAAACCCAGGTGGCTGATCGAAGAATAAGCCACCAGCTTCTTGACGTCTCTTTGCGAATACGAAACGATCGCACCGTAGATAATGCCGATCACCGCCAGCGTGGCCATCAGCGGGGCCAGCTGCACCGAAGCCTGCGGGAACAGCGGCAGGTTGAAACGCAGGAAGCCGTAGGTGCCCATCTTCAGCAGCACGCCGGCCAAAATCACCGAGCCGGCCGTAGGCGCCTGCACGTGGGCGTCTGGCAGCCAGGAGTGCAGCGGCCACATGGGCACTTTGATGGCGAAGGCCGCGGCGAAGGCCAGGAAGAGCCAGAACTGCGCCTCGGGCGGGATGCCGCCCATGGCGATCAAGTCAGGCGTGTAGAAGGTGCCCTGGTTGATGCCCAGCCAGAGGATAGCCAGCAGCATCAGGATGGAGCCGGCCATTGTGTAGAGGAAGAACTTGACCGCCGCGTACATGCGCTGGGCGCCGCCCCAAATGCCGATCAGGAAATACATCGGCACCAGAGTGAATTCCCAGAAGATGTAGAACAGGAACAGATCCTGCGCCAGGAACACGCCGAGCATGCCCACTTCCAACAGCAGGAAGAAGAGCATGAAATCGCGCGCGCGCTCCTCCACCGCCTTCCAGGTGGACAGGATGGCGATTGGCGAAAGGAAGGTGGTCAGCAGCACCAGCAGGATGCTGATGCCGTCCACACCCAAGGCGTAGCGGATGTTCCAGCCGGCCACCTGGATCCAGCTGCGGTCCACCACCAACTGCAGGTTGGGGTTCGCCGGGTTGAACAGCGCCAGCACCCACAGCGAGATGGCAAAGGTAGCCAGCGAAACGCCCAAGGCGACCCAGCGGCTGAGGTCCTCGCGCTCCTTCAGGAATAGCAGCGCCAGCACGCCCAACAGCGGGAAATAAATAAGCAGGTTCAGTGGTTCTAGAATAAAGTCCATATCCATCCTCAACTAGAGAATACGAGGTATCCGAGCACAAGCACCACCCCCAGGAAAGTGACCAGGGCGTAATTACGTACAAAGCCGGTTTGCAGTAGGCTGAGCACGCGGGCCAGACCCTGCGCGGCTCTGGCCAGGCCGTTGGCCAGGCCGTCGATCACGCCAAGGTCTACCGGGTTCGCCAGGAAATGCGCCAGGTTGCGGAAGCCCTTGGCGATCAGGCTGTCGTGCACCCAGTCGTGCCAAAAATCCCAGTCCACTTTGTCCGCCAAAAAGGCGGCGAAGCGTTTGTAGGGGTTAATGATCGCGGCGAAATACAGCTCATCCACCCACCACTTGTTCTCCATAGCGGTGAACAGGCGGCCCAGGCGCTTCTTCAACGGGTCGGGCTGGCGTTCCTTGAGCGGCTGGCGGCCGTAGAGTTGCCAGGAGAGGTAGATGGCGACCACGGCCAGCAAGGTGGAAAAGCCGGCCACGCCAGGGTTGAACACGGTGGCATGGGCCAGGTCGTGGCGCAGGGTGTGCTCCAGCCAATCGGTCAGCGGGTGCCAGCCGGGGAAGTTGAGCAGGCCGCCGAAGATCGACAAGCCGGCCAAAGCGATCAACGGAGCCGTGATCACCGGTGGGCTTTCCACGGCGTGCCCGGCGGCGTGCGAGCGCGGCTCGCCGAAGAAGACCAGCCAAATCTGGCGGCCCATGTAGAAAGCGGTCAGGAAAGCGGCCGCAGTGAGCAGCAGGTAAACCAACGGGTTGGCGTGCAGCGCGTCGGTGAGGATCTCGTCTTTGGAGAAGAAGCCGGCCAGCGGCGGCAGGCCCGCCAGGGCCACCGCGCCGATCAGATAGAGCCAATAGGTCAGCGGGATCTGCTTGCGCAGTCCGCCCATCACGCGCATATCCTGCGGATCGAAGTGGCCATGCCCGTGATGGTCGTCGTGCTTCTTTTTCTTCTTGGGCAGATAAGGGTCGTCGGGCAGCGGATGGTGTGCCCGCTCCAGCGCCAGGATCACCGAGCCGGAACCCAGGAACAACAGCGCCTTGAAGAAGGCGTGCGTCACCAGGTGGAACATGCCGGCCACATAGGCGCCCACGCCCACTGCGGCCACCATGAAGCCCAGCTGGCTGATCGTGGAATAGGCCAGCACCTTTTTGATGTCGGTTTGCGCCACGGCGATGCTGGCCGCGAACAGCGCGGTCAGCCCGCCCACAATGGCCACGGCGGTCTGCGCCTCGGGCACGGCAGCGAACAGCGGGGCGGAACGCGCCACCAAATAGACGCCGGCGGTGACCATGGTGGCGGCGTGGATCAGCGCCGACACCGGCGTGGGGCCAGCCATGGCGTCCGGCAGCCACACGTAGAGTGGCAGCTGGGCCGATTTGCCGGTGACGCCCAGCAGCAGGGCCAGCGTGATCAGCAAAACGACCGCCGGAGCCACCGTGCCAGCTTGGGGCAGTACCTCGTCGAAGCTGAGTGAGCCGAAGGCCCAGAAGATGGCGAAGGCGGCGATGAGGAAGCCGAAGTCGCCCACCCGGTTGGCCACGAAAGCCTTCTTGGCGGCCTGTGAGTTGAGCAGGCCTTTCTTGCCATCCGGGTTGCGGTTGTACCAGAAGCCGATCAGCAGGAAGGAGCACAGGCCCACGCCCTCCCAGCCGACAAAGAGCATCAGGTAACTATTGCCGCTGACCAACACCATCATGGCGGCGATGAACAGATTCAGATAGATGAAGAAACGGGTGTAGCTGCCCGGGTCTTCTTTGTAGCGCACATCGTAGGACATGTAACCGGAGGCGTAGATGTGGATCAGCGTACCCACGCCGGAGACCACCAGCATCATGGTCACCGAGAGCGTGTCCACGCGGAACGCCCAGGGGATGCTCAGCGCGCCGATGCCGATCCACTCGGCCAGATGCACCACGGCGCCCTCGGGGTGCGCGTTCAGCGACAAATACTGCAGCACGGAGATGGCAAACGCCCCGGCCGAGGCGGCGATGGCGATCAGCGCCGCCCCGCGCTCACCCAAGCGACGACCAAAAGCAATGTTGAGCAGGAAGCCGATGAGCGGTAGGAAAACGATCCAGGGAACCAAGTGAAAGCTTTGCACGGCTAGCCCTTCATGCTGCTGATTTCATCAAGGTTGACGGTCTGCCGGCTACGGAAGATGGCCACGATCAGCGCCAGGCCCACAGCCACCTCGGCGGCGGCCACGGCGATGACGAAGAAGACGTAGATCTGCCCGTTCAGCGCCCCGTAAGTGCGGGCAAAGGCCACGAAGAGCAGGTTGGCCGCGTTTAGCATCAGCTCGATGGACATGAACACGATGATGGCGTTGCGCCGGATGAGCACGCCCAACGCGCCGAGGGTGAACAGGATGGCCGAGAGCGCGAAGTAATAAGAGACGGGCACCATGGTTATTCGGGCTTCTTTCTGTCTTCTTTGGTGATCACGATCACCCCGACCATGGCGGCCAAAAGCAATACCGAGGTGATCTCAAACGGCAGCAGGAAATCGCTGAACAGCTCCATGCCGATGGCCTGCGGGTTGCCGTAGTCCGAGGCGGCTGGCAGGATCGCCTGGCTGGCGCCGCCGCCGAAGATCAGCACGGCGGTCTCGACCACCAGGGCCACGGCGAGCAAGATGGCCAGCGGGCGCTGCCAGCCGCCCCCGCCGGGCTGCTGGACCTGTTCGGCGCCCAGCAGCATGATGACGAAGAGGAACAGCACCATGATCGCACCGGCGTACACGGTGACCTGCGCCATGGCGATGAACGGCGCGCCGAGCAGCAGGAAGAAAACGCCGATGGTGGCGAAGTTGATGATCAGGAACAACGCCGAATACACCGCGTTGCGGCTGGCGAGCATGCCCACCGCGGCGGCCACGGCCACAATCGCCAGGCCGAAGAAAAGCAGCAAATCGCCGGTCATCTAGTCCGGGTCCTCCATCATCGGGATGGAGCGGTCGAACAAGCCCGGCTCCACCTGCTGCGGGGTCGGCAGGCCGCCGGGGGGAACCGTCTCCAGCAGCTTCTCGCGGGTGTAAATAGACTGCGAGCGGTCAGTAAACGAGAGCTCGTAGTTGTCGCCCAGGATAATGGCTTCGGTCGGGCAGGCATCTTCACAGTAGCCGCAAAAGATGCAGCGCAGCATATTGATCTCGTAGGTGCTGGCGTAGCGCTCGCCGGGCGAAAAACGCCGCTCGTCGGTGTTCTCGGAAGCTTCAACGAAGATGGCATCCGCCGGACAGGCCGCCGCACACAGGGCACAGCCGATGCACTTCTCCAAGCCGTTGTCGTAGCGCTTGAGCACATGGCGGCCTTTGAAGCGCTGGCGCACCGGGCGCTTGACTTCGGGGTAGGTATAGGTCTGCGGGCCGCGGAAGATCTGGCTGAAGGTGATCCACATGCCCTTGAGTAGTTCGAGGAAGCTCTTGATCGCATTCAACATAATGACTTCACCATCCTCGCCAGATAATCAATACCGCGGTGAGGAAGACGTTCAGCAAAGCCGCAGGCAGCATCACCTTCCAACCAAACGCCATCAGGCGGTCGTAGCGCAGCCGCGGCATGGTGGCGCGGATCCAAATCATCACGCCCAGGCTGAGGAAAATTTTGAGGAACAAATACAGTGGTCCCAGCAGCGGGTACTGGTCCACGAACGGTCCGCGGTAGCCGCCCAGGAACAGGGTGGCGAAGATGGCGCTGACCGCGGCCATCTTGATGTATTCGCCCATAAAGAACAAGGCGAACTTCATGCCCGAATATTCGGTGTGGTAGCCGGCGGTCAACTCCTGCTCGGCCTCGGGCATGTCGAAAGGCGCCCGGTTCACCTCGGCCAGGCTGGCGATGTAGAAGATCAGCGCGCCGATGGGCTGGTAGATCACGAACCAGCCCAAATCACGCTGGGCGTTGACGATATCGTTCATGCTCATCGAACCGGCCAGCAGGATCGGGCCGACGAAAGCCAGCCCCAGCGAGAGTTCGTAGCTGATCATCTGCGCCGAGGAGCGCAGGCCGCCCAGCATGGCGTACTTGTTGTCCGAAGACCAGCCGGCCAGTACGATGCCGTAGACCGACACCGAGGCCACCGAGAGGATGTAGAGCACGGCCACGTTCACATCGGCGATGCCCAGAGCAATAGTGCGCCCGAACAGTTCGATCTGCGTGCCCCAGGGCACCACCGCAGTGATCACCAGGGCGGGAACTGCGGTGAGAATGGGCGCCAGAATGAATACGGTCTTGTAGGCGTTGGCCGGGATGAGCTCTTCTTTGAAGATCAGCTTGATGCCGTCGGCCAGCGGCTGCAGCCAGCCGCCCGGCCCCACGCGGTTGGGGCCGACGCGTACCTGGATCAGCGCGGCCAGCTTGCGCTCATAGAAGGTGGTGTAAGCGAAGCCAGTGAGCAGCACAAAGATGAGCAGCGCGCTCTTCACTACCCACTCGACGACCAGCCAGATGTCGATCATCAGGCTACCACCTTCAGCGCTGCCGGGCCGTGGATGGGCAGGCCCAGGCTACGCGGGATCAATGCGGTGCCCTGCGGCAGGCTGTTGTCGATCTTTGCCATGACCGTGGTCTGCACGCCGTCAAGGGTCACCTTGGCCGGCTTGTTGGCGGTCAGGCCCAGGCGCTCGGCGTCTTGCGGGTTGAGCACCACCTGCGGGGCTTCCAGGCGGGCGTGCAGCAGCTTGGAGGGCAGCAGCGTGTTGCCGCGGTCGTACAGGCGGGTCACCGGCACGGCCACGAGGCCGTCCAACGCCAGGCGTTCCGCCGGAGCCTCCAGGCTGAGCGCCGGGCTGTCGCCGCGCTCGGCGGCAGTGCCCAGTTTGACGCCCAGGCCTTGCGTATTGTCATAGGTGGTGCCGCCGTAATACACATCTTCACGGCCGATGATCGGCCACTGCGGGACAACCTCGGCCAGCTTGCCATAGTCCAGGCCAGCGTAGGCTGCGTTGCTCGCCGCGGCGGCGCGGAACACCTGAGCCGCGGAGCGCTGCTCCAGGTCCAGGCCCAGTGCGGCGCCGATCTGGGCGGCGATGGCATAGTCGGCGCGGGCGGCGCCCTGCGCCGGCACCGCCGGGAGGAAGCGCTGCACGCGGCGCTCACCGGAGGTGTAGCTGCCATCGCGCTCGGTGTAAGCTAGGGCGGGGAGCACCACATCGGCGGCCTGCGCCGTCTTGGTCAGGGCCAGTTCCTGGACCACTACGAAGCCGGCGGCGTCCACCGCGGCGGCCAGTTGCGGGTCGTCGCCCGCCGGGTCTGCCCCGGCGATGTACAGCACGCCGGCTTCCTTGAGCTGGTCGGCGAGGTTCTCGCTGGGGCGCAGGCCCATGTCCCAGGCGCCTTGGGCATTGCCCTTGTCCCACACGGCCACCAGACCGTTGTTGGGCCGGCCCACATGGCCGGTGGCGATCAGCAGGTTGGCGGCGGCGTTGGCCAGGGCAGCGGAAGCCACCAGGTCGGTGCCGTCGCTACCGTAAAAGACGACCAGGTTCTCGGCCTCTTGCACGGCCTGCGCGGCGGCCTTCAGCGCGTCATCGCGTAGCAGGTTCTTGGCCGCCTCGGACTGCTCAGGCCGCTTGGGCGAGAGGCTGTCCAGCATGGCCTGCAGCACATCGGCTTCCTGACCGTACTGGTAGCGCAGCACGTGCGTCGCCGAGCGCTCCAGCTTGGTGCGTCGCGGGCTGGCCAGCACTAAGCTGGCGCCGCGCTCGACGGCTTGCTTGATGCGCAGCCACCACAGCGGGGCTTCCTCTTCCAGGTCGCTGGCAATCACCAAAACGACGGAACCGGGGCCGAGGTCTGCCAGGTTGCTGTCCGCGCCCAGGCCCACTTGGGCAGCCAGTTCGCCGCCGGCCATCTGGCTGTAGAGCAGCGCCGGGGCCTTGGCCGCGTCGCTGAGCTGCTTGATGTTGAAATAGTCCTCGTTGCTCAGGCGGCCGCCAGCCAGGGTGACCATCTTGCCGCCCGCCGCTTTCACCTTGGCTTCCACGGCGACCAGGGCTTCTTCCCAACTCACTGGGACCAGCTTGTCGCCCTGACGCAGCAGCGGCTGGCTGATGCGGTTCTCGGCCTCGGTGTAGTGGTAGCCGAAGCGGCCCTTGTCGCAGATCCAGATTTCGTTGACCCATTCGTTCTGGCGCGGCATCACCCGCTTGACCACCGGCTGGCCGCCGGCTTTGGCCTCGCGGCGCGTGTTCAGCGTGGTGTTGCAGCCCACCGGACACTGGGTGCAGATGGAGGCGGACTGCTGCATCTCCCACGGCCGGGCGCCAAAGCGGAAGTCCGCCGTGGTCAGCGCGCCCACCGGGCAAATATCTGTGGTGTTGCCCGACCAGTAGGAGTCGAAGCCCGGGTCGGAGAAGGTGACAATTTGCAGGGCGCGGCCGCGTTGCGAGAAGCCGATCACGGGATCGTCCACCACTTCGTCCTGGAAGCGGGTGCAGCGGGCGCACTGGATGCAGCGCTCGCGGTCCAGGAAGATCAGGTCGCCCAGCGGCACGTTCTTTTCGAGGTGCTTCTTCTCATCGTAAATGTAGCGGCTTTCGCCGGGGCCGAAGTTCATCGTCAGGTTTTGCAGGGGGCACTCGCCGCCCTTGTCGCAGATGGGGCAATCCAGCGGGTGCGAGGTGAGCAGGAACTCGAGCACCTCATCGCGGGCTTCCTTCACGTTGTCGGTGTAGCCGCGCACCACCATGCCTTCGGAGACCGGCACCGTGCAGCCGGTCTCCAATTTGGGGCCGAACTGCACCAGCGGCTGGCCGTCTTCGTCGAGCACAGGCAGGCCGGTCTCACGGTCCAGCTGTGGGCGGCCCACCTCCACCAGGC
>JAHCIH010000030.1 GCA_026129335.1 Anaerolineales bacterium | reverse complement strand
GGCGCGGCAGCACGCCCAACACCACCACGCTGATGTCGTCGCCCGGGCGGTCCTGCTCGCGCTGTAGCGCGGCGGCCATCAGACCGTCTGCCACTGCCTGAGGGCCGCCGCCCGCCGTCATCAGGCGCCCGAACTCGGCGGCCACATCCAGCGGCGTGCTGCTGCGCACCCCGGCGAAGGACAGCCCGTCCGTATAAGTGGCGATCATCAGGCCATCCTGCAGGTCCAGCTTGGTGATTACCGGGCGTGTCTCACGCCGCAGGCCTACCGGCTGGCTGTCTTCGTCCAGCGCACGGATTTCCCCGCCTTGCTGCACCAGCACCGGGCTGGGGTTGTTGCGCGTGACCACCACGTTGCGCGACTCCATGTCGATCGAGAGGATGTTGAGCGTAGACTGCACCTGCCCGCTGCGGTGGGTGTACAGGTAATCTGAGGCGGCGCGTGCCGCGGCGCCGTCGCGCACGCCCTCGGCCAGCAGGCTGATCACCCGGCGCACCACCATGTTGGAGATCAGCTTGGCGCTCTTGCCGGAGCGCTGCCCATCGGCCAGCACCACGGACAGGCCGCCGTGGGGGCGCTCGACCACTTCGAGGGTGTCGCCGCTCTCGGAAGAGGCGTATTTGTTGATCTTGGCGACCCCGATCTGGACTTCCATGCCCGCGATTGTAATCAAGTTTCGTCCGCCGGCTTGCTGGCGGTGACCAGCATCACCCGGCTGGCGCGCACCTTCAGAAGCTCTTCGCGCACCGCGAAGCCGGCCTCGCGCAGCCGCCGGGCGAACGCACCGCTCCAGGCGCGCGGCGGGTTGCGGCTGAATAGCCAGGCGGTGGGCAGCACCAGCAGCCGGCCGGCGGGACGCAGAACGCGCCGGGCGGCGCGCAGGCTGATCGGGTCCAGGATGTATTCGCTGGGAAAGGTCGCGGCGATGTCGTCGAAGCTGCCGGTGGCGAAGGGCGGGTGCTGCGCCTGGGCACGCACAAGTCGGATCGGCTCGCCCGCCGCAGCCAGCCGTCGCCGGGCCAGGCGGCCCATCTGGGGGCTGGGGTCCAACCCGACCACCAGCGTGTGCCGGCCGGCCAGGGCGGCCTGCAGGTGGCCGGGGCCGTGGCCCAACTCCAACACGCGTGGCCCGCTGAGCCGCGGCGCAATACTGCGCACCCAATCCTTCCAATGGCCCAGCGAGACGACCCAGGCGACCAGGTCGTAGCTCCAGGCGAAGGGCTGGTAGAGCAAATGGTAGATGAAGCGGGGCAGCTGAACCAGGGGCATCAAGCCCCCAGCAAGATAGGCAGCCTGGCAGGGTGGATGCGGTAGTCCAGCTTTTGAATGCTGTCAGCGAACAGCTCGCCGTCCGCGTGAGCCGGCGAGCCCGGCTGCACTTCCACGCGCAGCCAGCTGGCGTGCACCTCGTGCACCGCAGGGTGCTCCACGTAGTTGCCCGGCCCGGGCTTCATCGTCTTGGGCAGCGTGGCCAGGATCTTTAGCCGGCTAGGCAGGTAACCGTACACGAAGCTGAGCTTGCCGTCGAAAGGGTCGGCGTGCGGCACGGTGTAGAAGACGCCGCCGGTCAGCGGCGAGTTGCTCACCGAGACCAGCGTGCACGGCCCCTCATGGCTGCCGCCGTCCCACTCCAGTCGCATGCGCCATTGCGGGTTGTGGCCGATGGCGATCAATGTAGCCAGCAGGTAGCGGGCGATACCTTTGACCGCTTTGATGCGCTGCTGGATGGTGGTGACGTAGGGCTCCAGGCCGAGGCCGGCATTGTTGATGAAATAGCGCCCGTTGACCTCGCAGAGGTCTATCTGCCGCGTCCGGCCGCCGGCGATCACCGTCGCGGCGGCTTCCAAATCCTCGGGGAGCTTCAGGTTGACTGCGGTGTCGTTGGCCGTGCCCAGCGGCAGGATGCCGAGGCGCGGCGGCTTGTCCGGCTTGGCCGCCAGGATTCCGTTGACGATTTCGCTGATCGTGCCGTCTCCCCCGCCGGCGATGATCGGGTCGAAGCCCTGCCTGGCGGCTTCGACGGCCAATTGCGTGCAGTGGCCGGGCGCGTCGCTGAGCACGGTCTCAAAGTCCACGCCGGCGGCGCGCAGTGCGGTCTCGGCAGCGGCCTGGCGCTGGCCAGCGCCCCAGCGGGCTGCATACGGGTTGAGGATGAGTTTGGCTGGCATGGCGGGCCAGCGAAGGGCTAGGCGCCGAGGACCTGCACCTCGACGCCCTGGGAGCGCAGCCAGTCGATCGAGGATTCGATCACCGCCGCGCTGCCCACCAGCTGCACTTCCAACCAGCCCTCAGTGGGGTTGACCTGGGCGCGCAGGATGTTGATGGACAGGTCTTCAAAATTGCGGATGAGTTGGTTGACGATGGGGGTGTTCACCGCAGCGGGTGGATAAATGAGGCGGACGACTTGCTCGGTCAAAGCGGCTCCCTGGATACGGACTTTCCGAATTTTAGCACGGCTTCTTAGTTAACCACAAAGGCACGAAGGGCACAAAGAATTTCACAGTCAAGAAGAATGTTAATCGAGGTAGGGGCGTAGCATGCTACGCCCCTACGAAGGTCATCGAATTTTATTTCGTTTGGTATAGCCTCGTACTGTGGCCAGTAGGCTAGTGTGCGCCTCAACTCACGTTGAGCAGGCCGTCGGCGCGTTCGGCCAGCTGTCCGCAGCCCGCCTGAATGTCGATGCCGCGGCGCACCCGCACCGTGCAGGAGATGCCCGCGTCCTCCAGCACTTGGCGGAAGGTGGATACGCTCTCCCGTGTGGAGCGCTGGCCCGGGTAGCCCTGCGTGGGGTTGAGCGGGATGACGTTCACATGGCAGTTCAAGCCCTGCAGCAGTTTGGCCAGCCGGGCCGCCTCCTCGGGGCTGTCGTTCACATCCCTGATCAGCGCCCATTCGAAGGTCACGCGGCGACCCGTGGCCTCGGTGTACTCCCGGCAGGCTTGGATGACATCCCGGATGGGATAGCGCTCGTTGATCGGCAGCATCGCCGAGCGCGCCTCGTCGGTGGCGGCGTGCAGCGAGATGGCCAGGCCCACCTGGCGGCGCTCTTTGGTGAAGCGGCGGATGGCGGGCAGCAGCCCCACGGTGGAGATTGTGAAGCGCCGCGCGCCCATGTTGAAGCCATCCGGATCACCCAGGCGGTCAATCGCCGCCATACTGGCGTCGTAGTTGTGGAAAGGCTCGCCCATGCCCATCAGCACCACGTTGGTGGGGCGCTCGCCCTCGGCGGCCAGCTCGCGGGCGAAGACCAGCACCTGTTCCAGAATTTCGCCGCTGCTCAGGTTGCGGCGAAAGCCCATCTGCCCCGTGGCGCAGAAGACGCAGCCCATCGCGCAGCCCGCCTGCGAAGAAATGCACAGCGTGCGCCGGTCGGCGTAGCGCATCAGCACGGTCTCAATGAATTGACCGTCTGGCAGGCGGAAGAGCGCCTTGGCGGTCTGCCCGTCTTTGGAATACAGGCGCTGGACTTCTTCCATATGGGAGAAGGTGAAGTGTTCCGCCAATTGGTCGCGCAGCGCCTTGGGCAGGTTGCTGAAGTCTTCGGGCTTGCTCCATAGGCTCTGGTATAGGCCCTGCCAAACCTGCTTGGCGCGGTAGGCTGGCTGGCCCCAGCTCTGCAGCTGGGCGGATAGTTCGGGCAGGTCAAGGTCGTAGATCAGCGGCAACGCCGCGCCGCCATTCTCTCTGCTTGGCGGCGTCACGGCAGCAGGTCCAGCAGGCTGGTCAGGTCCGCGGCGATGTAATCCGGCGGCGGCTGCCAGGCTTCCGCCTCGGCGCGGCTGGTGATGCCGGAGAGCACCAGCGCCGTGCGGCAGCCGGCATTCTGCCCAGCGAGGATGTCCGTCTCGGCGCGGTCGCCGACCATCAGCGCATGTTCCGCTTGCACGCCCAACTGCTCCAGCGCGGCCTGCAGCAGGGCGGGCTGTGGCTTGCCGATCACCGCCGGCTCCGCGCCGGTGGCCGCCTGCAAAGCCGCCAGGATGCTGCCGGCGCCGGGCACCTCGCCGGCGGGGGAGGGCAGGCTCTTGTCCGGGTTGGTGCCCACGAAGGCGGCACCGCCCTGGATGAGCAGCGCCGCAGTCCGTAGCTTGGCGTAGGTCAGCTCGCGGTCCAGGCCGACGACAACGGCGAGACAGTCTTCCTCGGCCTGCTCGAAGCCGCGTTCGGCCAGCGCTTCCTGCAAGCCGCGCTCACCGATGATGAACACCTTGCCGCCGTCCGGATAGCGTTTGCTGAGCACCTTGGCGGTCACCCGCGACGAAGTGTGGATGCGCTCGGCGGGCACCTCGGCGCTGAAGCCGCGGAACTTCTCCTGATACTGTTCCACGGTGCGCGTGGCGTTGTTGGTCACGAAAGCGTAGTCCAGACCGCGAGCCTGGATGGCGCCGAGCAGGACGGGTACATCGCCGATGGGCTCATCGTCGCGCCACATTACGCCGTCCATGTCCAGCAGCAGGGCTCGGATGGGTTGAATGCTCATCTGGTTGATTATAGTGTTCAAACAAAGAGCCGAGGCAACTGCCTCGGCTCTCGTCTTTGTAGGGTGTGGCTTACTTCACCACCGGCTTTTCCAGCACCTGGTCAACCAGGCCGTATTCCACGGCTTGTGGGGCGGTCAGGTAGACATCGCGGTCGGTGTCCTTCTCGATCTCCTCGGTGGTCTTGCCGGTGGACTCGGCCAGGATTTCGTTGAGCCGCGACTTGAGGCGCAGAATCTCCTTGGCCTGGATGCCGATATCGGTGGCCTGGCCGCCGCCGCCTTGCTGCCAAGGCTGGTGCATGTGGATGGTGGCGTTGGGCAGCGCGTAGCGGTGGCCCTTCGTGCCAGCGGTCAGCAGCACGGTGGCATACGAAGCGGCGAAGCCCACGGCCACGGTGCTCACCTGGTTGGGGATCATCTGCATCGTGTCGTAGATCGCCATGCCGGCGTACACCGAGCCACCGGGGGAGGAAATGTACATCTGGATCGGCGCTTCCTGGTCTTCGTTGCTCAAGTAGATCAGCTGGGCGACGATCAGGTTGGCGGTGTGGTCTTCGATGGGCGTGCTCAGCAGGATGATGCGGCGCTTGAGCAGCAGCGAGTAGATGTCAAACGAGCGCTCGCCGCGCCCGGTCGTTTCGATGACCATCGGGATGACGGATTGGGGGTCGAACATGGTGTAGTCCTTTCTGGCTTGTGTATCCATTATTGTTATTCGTCCGCAGCCTGTTCGGCAACGGGTTCTTCGTTTTTCTCGGCCTTGGCCATTTTCGCAGGGGCCTGGCCTTGGGCAATGAGCCGCAGGCGTTCCAGCGTGCGGCGGATGACTTCTTCGGAGACGATGCGGTTGACCAGGCCGGGCAGGTTGTCCTTGGCCAGCACCTTCTTCATCTGCTCCTCGTTGAGCGACTGGCCCAGGCGGGCGATGCGCTCTTCCACCAGACCTTGCACTTCTTCTTCGCCTACTTCGATTTCCTCCTGGCGGGAAACTTCCATGATCACCAGGGATTTCTTCATGCGCTCTTCCACCTGCGGAGAGACTTCCTCCTCGAGCTGGTCGAAAGTCATCTGGCGGCTCTTGAGGTAGGTCTCCATGTCCATGCCGCGGGCGGCCAGGTCAGGCTCCATATCCTCGATGAAGTGGTGGATTTCGTGGTGCAGCATTTGCGGCGGGAACTTGATTTCGCTCTCAGCCAGCAGCTTCTCCACCACCTGGGTCTCGTAGGCGTCCTCTGCCTGGCGGCTGTAGTTCTCGGTCAGTTGCTTTTCAATTTCGGCGCGCAGGTCGGCCAGGGTCTGGTAGCTGCCCACTGACTGGGCAAAGGCATCGTCCAGTTCGGGCAGTTGGCGATCTTTGATCTCTTCCAGCTTCACCTTGAAGCTGGCGGTTTCATTGCGCAGGTCCTCAAAGTCCGAGTCGGCGGCGAAGGTGTGCGTGATGGCCTTCTCTTCGCCGGGCTGCATGCCGACCAACTCTTGGGAGAAGCCGGGAAAGGGCCACTCGCTCTTGGTGTCCACATCGGCTGCTTCGACCACCACCGGATAGCGGCGCTCGTTGAGCAGGGCGGTGTTGCCTTCTTTATCGGGCGTTTGGCGCTCGGCGCTCATCAGCACGTAGGCCATGTCGCCTGCCTGCACTGGGCGCTGCACGGGGGCCAGCACGGCGTTCTGCTCGCGCAGGTTCTTGAAGACGTCCTCAATGTCCTCCTGCGTGACCGGCTTGTCCTCGAAGGGTAGGCGGATCTTTTGGTAGTCGCCCAGGGTCACTTCCGGCGAGAGCGGCACGCGGAACTCAAAGACCAGCGGGTCTTTGTCCTCGTATACCTTCTCCAGCGTGCCGGAGCTGTACGGCCGGATGCCGGCTTCCTCGATGACCTTGGGATACATCTCGTTCAATACGATGTCGATGGCTTCGTCTTTGATCGCTTCCGGGCCTACCTGCTTTTCGACGACGTTGAACGGCGCCTTGCCCGGGCGGAACCCGGGGATCTTGACGCGCTGCGCGATCTTGCGCGCCGCCTTCTGGCGGGCGCCTTCCAGCGCTTGCTTTTCGACCTCGACAGAGAAATGCATCTGGTGGTCGTCTAATGGCTTTTGTTCAATTTTCAACAGGGAAATCCTTAACGTTTTGGCAGGAATGGCAGGATTATAGCATGGCGGTATTTTTGGCTGTGTCAGAGCTTTGTTAGATTGTGGTCGCGGCTTATGGGATACTGAGCGCATGAAGTTCAGGCACTTTGGCGACCCCAAATCTCCTGCGATTGTCTTGCTGCACGGTGGCGGCCTGTCCTGGTGGGCCTGGCAGCCGGTGGCTGATGCCTTGCGGGCTGAGTACCACGTTGTCTTGCCGGTGATCGACGGCCACGGCGAGGATGGCGATGCAACTTTCCTCAGCATCGAAGATTCCGCCGCCAAGCTGATCGCCTACATCGACGCTGAGCTGGGCGGCGAGGTGCTGCTGCTCGGCGGACTCTCGCTGGGCGCGCAGATCGCCGTGGAGGTGCTCTCCACCCGCCCACAGATGGCCAGGCACGCGCTGATCGAAAGCGCGCTGGCCTATCCCGTGCCGGGCATCGGCGGGCTGGCAAAACTGAGCTACGGCCTGGCGTATGGGCTGGTCAGGCAGCGTTGGTTCTCCAGGGCGCAGGCCAAGAGCCTATTCCTGCCGGAGAGCATGTTTGAACAGTACTACGCCGACAGTCAGAAGATGTCCAAGCAGACGCTGCTGAACATCAGCGCCAGCAATGGCAACTATGCGCTCAAAGAGGAGTTGCTGCAGCACAGCCGGGCGAAGGCGCTGGTGGTCGCCGGCGCGCGTGAATTGGAAATCGTGCGCCGCTCGGCGCGCCGTTTGCACGAAGTGCTACCGCTCAGCGAGCTCTACCTCGCGCCGAAGATGGGCCACGGCGAGCTGCTGCTGGCGCATCCCCACGAGTACATCCGCAGGCTGCGCGGCTTGTTGGCAAAATAAAAAGCGCCTTAGGGCGCTTTTATTTTTTACTGAAGAACAGTCATGCAAGAATGCTTTTTCTTGATAGGTGAACAAAGAGCCACACGGCCACAACACGCACGACTACATTGGCCCAAAGCACTGGACTTGACCCGTGCAGGAGCATATCGTACAGCTCGACTGCAGCTGTAGCGGCATGGAAGACAATGAACGTCCAAATGATAAGCGTCAAGGACTGTGGGTCTTGTATCTTGCGCGCCCCGAACGACAGAAGCGCAATCGCTATCTCAGCCGCGCCCAAGAAGTAGGCCAACAGATGCGCTTGGGCGGGCAATTCGATACCGACCGTCGACGGAATGACCCCAGGTGCAAAGATCAGCACCAGGCCAGCGGCCAGCGTGATGATTGCATGGATCAAAAGCCAGGTTTCTAAAAGACGTCTGTTTGGATTCGACACTGTGAGGGTCTCTCCATTGTTGTTGTGTTGCTGGCGGGCTGAGCGTTCTGGTGGGGAAGGAGGGACTCGAACCCTCACGCCTTGCGGCACATGATCCTAAGTCATGCTTGTCTGCCAGTTCCAACACTTCCCCGGCATCTTGATTATATAGCAAAGGTCGCGGCTCGCTCGTTTGTGTATAATGCCGCCCGTTATGGAGACTACATGGGACGTGTGATTCGCACCGAGAACCTGGCCACCGAGCGCAACCGCCTGATGAAAGCGATGGCGCTGGCGATGCGCGAGTTGACCAAACTGGCCGCCTTCAACAGCCAGGCCCGTGACCTGGCCGCCTTCCTGGTGCTGGCGCTGGACAGCATTGCCGAGACCATCGAGCGCAGCGTAGAGCCCTGGGAGAAGCGTGACTATTGGCTGAAGGCGGACCGCTTCCGCATGGAGTGGGCGTGGGTCGAACCGCTGCGTAAAGAGCTGCGCCAGGCTGTGCAGCAGGAAGACCCGGCGGAAATCACCGTGCTCCTGGCGGTGCTTAGCCAGCGCTTGAAGGATGTCAAGATCTCGGAGCGGCATCGCCTGGGCACGCCCTGGCAGGGAGCCTGGGCCCAGTTCACCGCGGGCAGATAATCGTTTGTTAACAGTGGCTGCTTGTCTGCCGGCGCGCAGATACAGTAAGATGAACTTGCCATGGGCCAAAAAGTCCTCGTCGTTGAAGACGATCCCGCCATTCAAGACGCGCTTAGTTACAACCTGACCCGCGAAGGCTACGAGGTGCTCACCGCCGCAGACGGCGCGCAGGCGCTGGCCGTCGCCCGCGAACAGCGCCCCGACCTGGTGGTGCTGGATTTGATGCTCCCCGAGCTGGACGGCTTCGACGTCACCCGCACCCTGCGCAAAGAAAGCAGCGTGCCGATCCTGATGCTCACCGCTCGTGACGACGAGATCGACCGCGTGCTGGGCCTGGAACTGGGCGCTGACGATTACCTGACCAAGCCGTTCTCGATGCGTGAGCTGCTCGCCCGCGTCAAAGCCATGCTGCGCCGCGTGCAGCTGGGCCGCGAAGAGGCCGCCGCCGGAGACACCCAGGCGCCGCTGGCGGACACGCTCAACTCGGGCAACCTGCTGATAGACCTTACCCGCCACGAGGCCAGCCTGGATGGGGCGGTGGTGGACCTCAAGCCCAAGGAATTCGATCTGCTGCTCTTCTTCGTGCAGAACCGTGGGCGGGCCTTCACCCGTGAGCAACTTCTCGAGCAGGTATGGGGTTGGGAATTCTCCGGCGGCAGCCGCACGGTGGACGTGCACGTGCGCTGGCTGCGCGCCAAGATCGAGCAAGACCCTGAGCAACCTGCGCGCATCGTCACCGTGCGCGGGGTGGGCTACCGCTTTGAAGGCTGAGCATGCCTCCTGGCTTTAGCCCGCGGCGCTTTTTCATCCTCCTGCTTTTGCAACTCCCTGTATTCGCGCTGGCGTGGGCCGCTCTGCGCACGGTGCCCGCCCCGGACCCGGATTGGCGCTGGCCCGCGCTGGCCCTGGCCATATTGGCCGGGCTGGCTGCGGCGGCGTACGGCGGCCGGATGCGCAACGGCGCCGAGCCAACCGCGGTCCAGCCGCCAAGCGCGCGGCCGCTGGACGGCAGCGTCGACCAGCAGCAGGCGCTGCTCAACCATCTCAAGGTAGGTGTCGTGCTGGTCGGGCCCGAGGGAGAAGTGCGCATAGCCAATCAGATACTCCAACAGCTTTTTTCGCTCAGCCCACAAGAAGCGCGCGCAGACAGCCTGCCGCATTTACTACGCCACTACCAGTTTGTGGAGCTGTGGCGGCGCAGCATGCAGTCCGGCCTGCCGCAGTCGCTCACGGCTGAGGTGCCGCAAAGCAGGCGCCACCTCAGCGCATCGGTCTTTCCCCTGCGCGGCGCGCTGGAAGGGCAGGCCCTGATCCTCTTCGAGGATGTCAGCGAATTGCGCCGCCTGGAGACCATCCGTCGCGATTTCGTCAGCAACGTCTCGCACGAGTTGCGCACGCCGCTCACCTCGCTCAAGGCGCTCACCGAGAGCCTGCGTGCTGGAGCGCTGGAAGAACCGGAGATGGCCAGGCGCTTCCTCGGCCACATCGAGACCGAAGTGGATGCGCTTTCCGAATTGGTTTCCGAACTGCTGGAACTGGCCCGCATCGAATCGCAGCAGGTGCCGCTGCAGCTACAGGCCGCGGATGCCAGCGCCATCGTGGCGCGCAGCATGGAGCGGCTGCGCCTGCAGGCCGAGCGCGCTGGCGTGTCGCTGGGCGCGGACCTGGCTGACAGGCTGCCCCAGGTGTTGGCAGACCCTTCGCGATTGGAGCAGGTGCTGGTCAACTTGATCCAAAACGCGATCAAGTTCACCCCGCAGGGTGGCAGTATCCGTGTCTCAGTCGCCCCAAAAGATGGGGCCCTGGAGTTTGCGGTGGCCGACACCGGCGTGGGTATTTCGCTGGACGACCAGCCGCGCATCTTTGAACGCTTCTACAAGACCGACCCGGCGCGCAACAAAGTGGGCACCGGCCTGGGCCTGGCGATCGCCAAGCACGTGGTGGAGGCGCACGGCGGCCGGATTGGCGTGGAGAGCAAAGAGGGCGCCGGGAGCCGCTTCTTCTTCACCATTCCCGTAGCCGCCCAGCCGTTAACAAACCCTTAGCATTGTATTAATCCCTGCTTTTCTGGCGTTTAAAGGGGGACTGTTAGCATGGCTCCTGTATGACACCCCACTTTCCCTTAGGAGGAATCGCCATGAATCGCAAGATTCAAACCCTGCTGGCCGTGCTCGTGATTGCGGGCCTGCTGGCAGCCTGCGCCGCCCCGGCCGCTCCCACGACCGAGGCTCCTGCGCCCACCAGCGCACCCGCGCAGCCGCAAGAACCGGCTCCTGAAGAGCCGGCCGACCCGTTCAGCCCGCTGAACGTTACCGGCGACATCATCACCGCCGGCAGCTCCACCGTGTTCCCGCTCTCGGAGCGCATGGCTGAGCGCTTTGGCCTCGAGGGCTACAGCGGCACGGTGACCATCGAGAGCGTTGGCTCCGGCGCCGGCTACTCGCGCTTCTGCGAAGCCGGTGACACCGACATTGCCAATGCCAGCCGCCCGATCCGCGAGAGCGAGATCGAAAGCTGCCGCAGCATCGGCCGCGAGCCCATTCAGTTCTATGTGGGCACCGACGCCGTGTCTGTGGTGGTGAGCTCGGCGAACGACTTCGTCACCGACGTGACCGTGGAGGAGCTGGCGCTGATTTTCGGCGAAGCCACCACCTGGTCCGACGTGCGCCCTGAGTGGCCCAACGAGCCCATTCAGCGCTTCATCCCCGGCACCGACTCCGGCACGCTGGACTTCTTCGTGGAAATCGTCTACGCCACGGACCGCACCGCCATCCTGGCCGCCTCCAACACGCAGTTGAGCGAGGATGACAACGTGCTGGTTCAGGGCGTGCTGGGCAGCCCCTATGCCATCGGCTTCTTCGGCTATGCCTACTATGTCGAGAACGCCGGCGCGATGAATATCGTGTCCATCAACGGTGTGTCGCCTGACGGCGTCACCGTGGAAGACGGCAGCTACGTGCTGGCCCGCCCGCTGTTCCTGTTCTCGGATGCCAACATCATGGCCGAGAAGCCCCAGGTGGCGGCTTTCATCCACTTCTACCTCTCCTACGTGAATGAGGAAATCGTGGATGTGGGCTACTTCCAGGCCAGCGACGCGGCCATCCAGGCTTCCTGGGACGGTTTCTGGGCCGCGGTGGGCGAGTAGTAGTACTCACCCAGAACCTTCGCAATACGCAGCAACAAATCCTGGGGCGGGCGGCCGCGCCCCCCCCCCCCCCGGGGGGGGTGTGGGTTGGGGTGAGGGGTTCAGTGCAAGAGAGGAACACGGTGCCTGTTCCCACATTGAGCGGCGGCCCCCACCCCCCCGGGGAGACGAAAACC
>JAHCIH010000003.1 GCA_026129335.1 Anaerolineales bacterium | reverse complement strand
TGCGCACCTCATAGGTGTAGGTGCGACCCCAGGCATTGATGCTGAACTGGTCGCCATGCGAGAGGCCATCCAGCCCATGGAACGGGCCGGGGCGGTTGTCCGCGCCCCAAACATGGGCGGTGAGCACCGTGTTGCCCGGCAAGGTCGGGAAGGTGGTGCCATTGAGGTAGCCCACGCTGCTGCCCAGCCAGCTCACATCCCACTCGCCGCCCACCCGGGGAACGCCGAGGATCTGTGAGGTGAGGCCCAGGCGGGGGATGCTGAGGGTCAGGTCCGTGCTGGCGTAGGCCTTGGCCGCCGGCTGGGCGGGCAGGTCCAGCGCCAGGCCGGGGGCAAAGCCGGTGGCCGGCAGCGCACTGGCTGCCGCCGCAGCGCCGGCGGCTGTGCCGCCAGCCGGGCCGGCAGGGCCGCCCGCGCCAGCGCCGACCAGGAAGGTGAACGGCGTATCCGAACCATCGTTGAGCGGAGTACCCACCGTGTTCACCAGGGTGGTCGTGCCGCAGGCCAGCAGGCGGTACTCGCCAACCCCGAGGGGGGTGCCGCCATTCACGCTAAGCGTGGCGGTAAAGGGCGGGCTGCCGCCCAGGTAAGACACGCTATCGATGCTGATTTGGACATCGTCCGGCTGCACACCCGTGCTGCACTCGACCGTGTCAAAGACCATGTTCGACCCCGTTTCGAACAACAGCCAGTTGTTCGGGTTGGTCACATCATCCGGATGGGTGGGATCACCCATCGTGAACATATCCTCATCGAAAATCACTTCCATCTCGGTCACCGGGGCAGTAGCGAAGGCGCCGATCGAGAAATCAGTAGCCTGGGGATAGTATTCACTGGCCGTGGGGAAAGGATTGTTGGTGTTCGGCTCAAAGCTGGTGTTGTAGGAAGCAATGGTGGCATTGGTGCTGGTCTCAATGATGCGGACGCTCACATCATCAATGTAAAAACCCTGGTGGGCCGGGGGAGCACCCGGCGTTCTGTCGGCAAAATGCAAACCCGCTCCGACTGCATAGTGGTTGGTGTGGCTTGTCTTAAATCTCCACCAAGCTGACCACGGCGTGCAGGTATACACCACTACGCCGTTCACCTTGAAAGTTGAGGTGCCCCAGGTAGTGTAGTCATTCGGGTCGGTCAGCGGATAGACCGTATCGACTTCTACATGTACCCAATCGCTGGCCGGGTAAGTGCCGATGGTCTCGTGCTGCCAGAAATCACCGGCAGGGGTTGCACAAGCCGCAAATACGCGTATTTCGCTTGTATCTGTAGTTTCGAACCAGACATTGCTGCCGGCGCGGTCAGTCCTGTCAGGATAGGCTTCGTGAACACTTATTCGTGATGTATCACCCGGTGCTGCAGCTTTCACGGCCAAACTGATGACAATGCGGTCGCCATCAGCCCCATAATCCGCTGTGGAAACGCCACAGTCTGTCGGATCGGAAGAAAGGCAACCCGGTGAGCCAGCAGTCTTGCTAAGGATTGGAGTGTACAAAGCATTTCCGCTCAAGGCATTGGGGTAACCTGTGGCGAAATGCCAGGATTGAAAGCCGATATACGATTCAGAAGCCGTAACGCCAACCGTATCGGTTTCGGTGCTGTACCAACCCCCTTGGCCAATCACTGTGCCGATAGTAAAGGTATCCAGCGCGGCCTGTACGGCTGGCACAGCATAAAAGAGCGTGCCCGCGGCCAGAGCGATTAGGGATATGGCATGCACAAACAGCTTGGTTTTCTTCAAAGTTTCCTCCGCTTCCATAGCAAGTCGAAATGCCTTTCACACATGAAAGGCGAATGAGTACGGGCTAAGTTTACTTAGTGTATAAATATTTGTCAACGGAGAGAGGATTGCTTCTCCGCAAAAAATACGCCGCATATGGGTGAAAGCCAAGGCGGATGGCCAGAAACGGGGGATTATGGAGCCTTTCACGCCGCCCCACCCTCCATGTATTTACAGACCTACAAAGCCGTCGGGCGCAGGTATACTCCCGGCGTGCGCACCCAAGCCATCTTCTTCGACCTCGACAATACGCTCTATCCGCGCAGCAGCGGCGTATGGACCGCGGCGCGCGCCCGCATCGAGGAATACATGCACGCCCGCCTGGGCATCCCTCGCGGCCGCGTGCCCGAGTTGCGTGACGAACTGCTGGCGACTTACGGCACCACGCTGCAGGGCCTGATGGCGCACTACCAGGTGGACGCAGACGATTACCTGCTCTTCGTGCACGACCTGCCCATCGAAGAGATGCTGCGGCCCAACGCCAGGCTGAGCCGCATGCTCGCCGGACTGCCGCAGCAGAAGTGGGTCTTCACCAACGCCAGCCTGGAACATGCCCGCCGGGTGCTGGTCGCCCTAGGCGTCAGCCAGTATTTCAACGGCATTCTGGACATCAAGGCCATGGGGCTGCGCAACAAGCCGCAGCCCGAGCCCTACCAGCTGGCCCTGGAGAGCGCCGGTTTGCCGGCGGCCGCCTGCCTCTTCGCCGACGACCTGGGCCACAACCTGGAGCCGGCCAAGCGGCTGGGGGCGCGCACCGCCCTGGTGGGCAGCCGCGAGCCGCACCCAGCGGCAGACTACAGCCTGGCCGCCATCGAGGACCTGCTGCAGACCATACCCGGACTGGTAGAATAGCCGCGTTGCAAACTGAAAACATCTTTCCAGTGATTTGCGGCGCGGTGCTGCTGGCCTTGGGGGTGCCTGCGGTGCTGCTCGGCATGAGCCGCCGCGGCATCATCGGCCAGATTAGCCTGTTCCGGCGCGGTGTGGAAACCGCCCGCAACCCCTGGAAGGCGGAAGACGAGAGCCTGGAAGAGCTGGCCGAGCGCGTGGAGAAGCTGCGCAGCTCGAAAGGCAAGTGACGTTGCCGGTTTTATGCCGTTCTAATAGAGCCATGTTAGGCTGACGCATGTTCGCCAAACCCCAAAGGACTTCCCCATGAAATCGAAAACCTCTGTATATATTCTGGGCGGCCTGGCTGCCCTGCTCACGGTGTGTTTGTGCTCCGCCGCCGCGGTAGGCGCCGGCTACTTCATGTTCCGCGACGAGATCGACATGCTGCTGGAGAACCCGGCGGTGCTGTTCACCGAACTGGACCCGGCCCTGTCCAACGCCCCCACCGCGGTGCCGCAACCGCTCTCCGGCGAACATCCCGACCTGAACCGGCTATTCGCTCCATTGTGGGAAAGCCGCTCGCACCTGCGCAATAACTTCGTCAACCAGCCGATCGATGACGGCGTGCTGGCGCAAGGGGCGCTGGATGGCCTGAGCGCCTACCTGGAAGAGCGCGGACTGGATTTGGCGACCCTTCAGGCTGCTGAGGGCGCGCCCAGCGCCGCCCGCTTGGCCGACGAGGCGGATACGCCCTCATCGGCGGAGGCGGCTTTCGCACCCTTCTGGGAAGCCTGGCGCAACGTGCAGTACAGCCAGGCCGACATCCCCGGCACCTACCAGGACCTGCTGCGCGCCGCGCTGCGCTCGATGGTCTCGGCGCTGGACGACCCGCACACCGCCTACATGGACCCGGACCAACTGCGCCAGGCCAACATCTCGCTGGAAGGCGAGTATGAAGGCATTGGCGCTTTTGTGGACACGACCACCGAATACGTCACCATCGTGACGCCGATCGCCGGCTCCCCGGCTGAGGCGGCCGGCCTGCGGCCGGGCGACGAAGTGCTGGCCGTGGACGGCGAGGACATGACCGGCATCCCCGGTGAGGCGGTGATCAGCCGCATCCTCGGCCCTGAGGGCACTCCGGTCACGCTGACCATCCGCCGGGTGGATACGCCGGTCTTCGATGTGACCATTGTGCGCGCCCACATCAGCATCCCCAGTGTGGAGAGCGAAATGCTGCCGGGCAACATTGCCTATGTGAAGCTGAACACCTTCGGGGCCAGCAGCGACCGCGAACTGCGCAATGCCGTCGAGAACCTGTTGGCGCAGAACCCGCGCGGCCTGATCCTGGACCTGCGCAACAACGGCGGCGGCTTCCTGACCACTGCGGTTAACATCACCTCGGAGTTCCTCAGCCAGGGCGTCGTCCTGATCGAGGAGTTCGGCAACGGCGAGCAGGATGTCTACAATGTGGTCAGCGGCGGCGTGGCCACCCAGATCCCGATGGTGACGCTGGTGAACAACGGCAGCGCCTCAGCCGCCGAGATCCTCGCTGGAGCGCTGCAGGACTACGGCCGCTCAGTGCTGGTGGGCGAAGTCACGTTCGGCAAGGGTTCGGTGCAAAGCCCGGCCACGCTCTCCAACGGCGAGGGAGCGCTGCGCATCACCATCGCCCACTGGCTCACACCCAACGAGCGCCTGATCCACGGGATTGGCCTCACGCCGGAGTACCTGGTGGAACTGACCAGCGAAGACTTCGACCAGGGGCTGGACCCGCAACTGGACAAGGCCATAGAATTAATCAACGCACAATAAGCGCGTATATGAGGAGGAAGTAGAAATGCCAATTGGCTTGGACCCGACCTATTTAATGTGTATGCTGCCCGCCTTCCTGCTGAGCATGCTGGCTCAGTTTTATGTGAGCTCCAGCTACGGCAAGTGGAGCCGGGTACCGAACCGCAGCGGCCTGAACGGTGCGCAGGTGGCCCAACGGCTGATGGAGCGCAACGGGCTGCAGAACCTCAGCCTGCAACAGGTGCGCGGCAACTTGACCGACCACTACGACCCGCGCGCCAAAGCGCTGCGCCTCTCCGCCGGGGTGGCGCAAACCGCCTCGGTGGCTGCGGCGGCCATCGCCGCCCACGAGCTGGGCCACGCCATGCAGGACCGCGAAGGCTATGGCCCGCTGAAGCTACGCTCGGCGCTGGTGCCGGCGGTGAACATCGGCTCCAACCTGGGTTGGATCCTGCTGCTGGCCGGCATCGGCCTGCAAGTGAGCGGCATTGCCTGGCTGGGCGTGATCCTGTTCGCCAGCGGGGCGGTGTTCGCTTTGGCCACGCTTCCGGTGGAACTGGATGCTTCGAACCGGGCGCGCGAAATCCTGAACAACAGCGGCATCATCGTGGACGCGCAGGAGCGCAGCGGCGTGAACACGGTGCTGAACGCCGCTGCGCTCACCTATGTGGCCGCGTTGTTCGGTGCGATCATGCAATTGCTCTACTTTGTGTCTTTGGTGCTGGGCATGGGCCGCAGGCGCTAACAAACGATTGCATAATAAAAGAGCCGCTGCTGAGCAGCGGCTCTTTTTGTTTATTGCAGCAGGTTTTCGAGTGCGGGCTGCAATTCGGGGAACTGGAATTGGAAGCCGCGCTCCATCAGACCCTGCGGCACGGCATTCTGCCCGTCCAGCACCACGGTGGAGACCTCGCCCATGGCCAGGCGCACGGCGGAGGCGGGCGCCGGCAACCAGACTGGCCGGCGCATCACCCGGCCCAGCGTGCGGGCGAAATCCCGGTTGCTGACCGGGTGCGGCGCGGTGACGTTGAAGACGCCCTGGGCTCTGCCATCTTCGATCAGGAAGCGCAGCGCGGCGATGTAGTCGCGGATGTGGATCCACGGATAATACTGGCGGCCGGAGCTGAAGATGTTGCCGGCGAACAGGCGGAAGGGCAGCACCAGCAGGGGCATCGCCCCACCCTGCATGGTGAGCGGCAGGCCGGTGCGCAGCACGGCGCGGCGCACGCCCATGCCGTCCACCTCGGCAGTGGAAGCTTCCCAGGCGGTGCACACCCGGGCCAGGAAATCGTTCCCCGGCGGGTCGCTCTCGGTCACCGGTTCGTCGCCGCGCGGACCATAGTAGCCCACCGCCGAGGCCTGCAGCAGCACCTTGGGCTTGTGCTTGGCCTCGCGCAGCGCCTCAGCCACGGCGGCGCCAACGTTCAGGCGGCTTTGGCGAATGCGCTGCTTGCGCCCCGTAGTCCAGCGGCTGGGCAAAAAGCCGTCGCCTTTGATGCTCTCGCCTGCCAGGTTGACGATGGCCTGGGCGCCATCGGCCAGCGAACCCCAGCCGGCGGCGCTGTGGCCGTCCCAGGCCACAGCCTGGACGCCCGCGGGTAAATCTTTGACTTTGTCTGGGTTGCGGCTGAGGATGACGACTTCATAGCCGGCGCTCAGGTCCTGCGCCAACGCCCGGCCGAGCAAGCCGCTGCCCCCGGTGATGAGTACGCGCATAAAGTCCCTCCGCAGATAGTGAAGATTTCCACTATGGTAACTGGTAAATAGTAATCCCCGATTAGAGAACGACTCCAATTGCTTGCTTACTAATTACCAAATCCCATACATCTCACGCACCACAGGCAGGATCACATCCCAATTGGGCAGCAGCACCTGCGCGCCCTGCGCGGTCACCCAGGGAGTGACCGCGGTGCGCGGTAGCACCACGGCGTGGATGCCGTCGAAGAGCACAGCCCGTGCCATGGCAAAGCCCAGCCGCGGCCAGGCCCAGAAGGGGATGTTGGTGTCCACGGCTTGCGAGAGGGCCAGCAGCATGCCCGGGATACGCGGCCAACTGAGCGGATTGAGCAGTTTCTTCGCCAGGGAGACGACGAACAGCTGGCCCTGCGCCTGACGGAAGAAATCGTCGCCGTCACGGTTGCGCACAAAGGCCAGGGCCTGTGTGCCGTTCAGTTGGTGGCGGCCCGATGGGTAGCCGGCGGTCGGCTGGCTGAGGTCGATCTCCACGCCGCCCAGCGCATCGATCACCGCGGGGAACCCTTCGAGGCGCACGCGCAGCGTGTAGCCCACATGCACGCCCAGGTTGCGGCTGACCGTGGTCGCCGCCAGGCGCGGCCCGCCGCCAGGCGCGGCGGTTTCGCCCCAGGCATGCGCCGAGTTGATGCGGCTTTCGCCATGGCCTGGAATGGGCACCCACAGGTCACGGGGGATCGAAAGCATGTTGACCTGGCCGGTAAGCGGCTGGATGCCGAGCAGCATGATCGTGTCGCTGCGCCCCACAGCGCCCTGGGGCGTGCGGTCGATGCCCAACAGCAGCACGTTGCTGCGGATGGGGAAGAGCAGGTAAACCAGCAAAGCCAACAAGAGCAGCCAGCCCCAGCCGCGTTTGCGCCGCCGGGGCGGCTGGGCCACCGGCGCCGGCTGCGGTTCTGCGGCGAGCGGGGGCTGCGGCAGAGGCACGGGCTCCGGCGCCAGCTCCGGAGGGCGCGGCTGGGTGACGGCGAGGTCTTCCGGAGGCGTCGCCGGCTGGGTGTCTTCCGGCGGGTCCTCCATGTAGCTTTCGTATTTATCCATAAGCGGGGAGATTATGCCCCATCGATCGTCATTGCGAGGAGGGCCGGCGAAGCCAGGCCCGACGAAGCAATCTGAAAAACGCAGCTACCGTAGATTGCTTCGTCGTTTCAGCGGCTGCGCCGCCTCCACTCCTCGCAATGACGAAGACTACCCCTCTGCTGGGGCGACCCTGCCAGCCAGGAAGGGATCCTGCTCGCGGGTCAGCTCCTCGCGGAACTGCTGCGTGTACAAGTTGTAGTAGTGGCCGCGCTGGCGGAGCAGCTCGGCGTGGCTGCCGCTCTCGGCGATGCGGCCCTTCTCGATAACCAGGATGCGGTCGGCGCGGCGGATGGTCGAAAGGCGGTGGGCGATGATGAAGCTGGTGCGGCCTTTCATCATCGTTTCCATGCCCTTCTGGATCAGCGCCTCGGTCAGTGTGTCCACCGAGCTGGTCGCTTCGTCCATCACGAAGATCTCCGGGTCGGCCAGCACGGCGCGGGCCAGGCTGATCAGCTGCTTCTGGCCCAGAGAAAGCAGGTTGCCGCCTTCGCCCACTTCGGCCTCGTAGCCCTTGTCCAGGTTGGCGATGAAGTCGTGCGCCCCGGCCAGTTTGGCAGCCTGCTCCACCTCGGCGTCGCTGGCGTCCAGGCGGCCATAGCAGATGTTCTCGCGTACGCTGCCGGAGAAGAGGTGCGGCGTCTGCAGCACCACGCCGACGCGCGACTGGATGCCGTGCAGCGTGTACTCGGTGTAGTCCACATCGCCGATGAGCACCCGACCGCGGGTCGGCTCATAGAAACGGCACACCAGGTTGACGATGGTGCTCTTGCCGCCGCCGGTGGGGCCGACCAAGGCGATGGTCTCACCCTGTTTGACATGCAGGTCGAAGTCGCTCAGCACTTCCTCTTCCGGCGCGTCGTCGTAGGCAAACGTGACGTTCTCAAAGCGGATGTCACCCGCCAGCGTGCCCGGGTCGCGTGCGCCCGGGCGGTCAACCACCGTGGGATTGGCATCCAACAGCGAGAAGATGCGCTCGGCAGAGGCGACCGCCTGCTGCATCTCAGCGAAGACGCGCGCCATCTCCTGCACCGGGAAGAGCATCAGCGTGATGTAGGTGACGAAAGCGGAGATGCCACCAATGGTCATGCCGCCGATCTGCACCTGCAGGCCGCCGAACCAGATCACCGCACCCAGGCCGAAGGAGCTGATCAGCTGCACCACCGGCAAAAACAGCGCCGAAAGCCAGGCGGCGCGGAAGCCGGCGCGGTGCATCTCGCTGGTCAGCCCGCCGAACTCGCGCAGGTTGGCCTCTTCGCGGCCCAGCGACTTGGTCACGCGCACGCCGGTGATGTTCTCGTTGTAGGCGCCGGTGATGCGCGAATTGATTTTGCGCACCTCGCGGTATTCCTTGATGATCTTCTTCTGGAACCAGGAGGCGACCACGATGAGGATGGGCACGGTCAGGCCCACCAGGATGGTCAGACGCCAGTTGATCAGCGCCATGAAGACCACCGCGGTGAGGATGTTGGTCACGCCCCAGGTCACGTCCAGCAAGCCCCAGGTGACCAGCTCGGCCACGCGGTCCGAATCGGAATTGACCCGCGAGATGATCCAGCCCACCGGCGTGCGGTTGTAGTACGAGAGCGAAAGGCGCTGCAAGTGGTTGAACATCTTCTTGCGCAGGTCGTAGCGCACCTTTTCGCCCAGCACGCCGGTGAGGTAGATGAAGCCGAAGACCGCAGCAGCCTGCAGCAGCATGAGCAGCCCGTAGGGCACCATGATGCGGGCCACCTCGGCCAGGTCGCCCACCGCCACGCCGCGGTCGATGATCTCCTTGTTGAGATAGGTGAAATACGAATCCAACAAGGAGACGATGCTGATCATGACCAGGAAGCCCAACGCCCAGACCCAGTGCGGTTTCAACTGAGCCAGGATGCGGCGAATGATCTGGCTGTTCAGCTGGCCGGAAAATTCTTCTTCTTGAAATTCAGTAAAGTCTTCCATATTCGTTCCTATTTGCCATTGCCGGCCGAGGCCACTTCGCGCTGCACCTCGTACTCGATCTGGGTCTGGATGTCGAAGACCTGGCGGTAGATGCCTTCCTGGGCGAGCAGTTCGGCGTGCGTCCCCCGCTGCACCAGGCGGCCCTGGTCGAAGACCAGGATCAGGTCGGCGGACATCACACTCTGGATGCGGTGGGCGATGATGAAGGTGGTGCGCCCGCCCAGTTGGCGCTTCAGCGCGCTGCGGATGGCCGCCTCGGTCTCGGTATCCACCGAAGAGGTCGAGTCATCCAGGATCAGGATGCTGGGATCCTTGAGCAGCGTGCGCGCCAGGGTGAGGCGCTGCTTCTGCCCGCCGGAAAGCGTGACGCCTTTCTCGCCGACGATGGTGTCGTAACCCTTGGGGAAACCCAGCACCACGTCGTGCACCGCGGCTGAAGCCGCCGCGGCTTCGGTCTCGGCGTCGCTCACTTCGCGGCCCACGCTGTAGCGCAGGTTCTCGCGGATGGTACGTGAGAACAAGAAGGGCTCCTGCAGCACGATGCCAATCTGCTCGCGCAGGTATTGGCGCGGATACTGCTTCAACTCCACGCCGTCCAGCAAGATGCGGCCGGAGGTGTAGTCGTAGAAGCGCGGCAGCAGGCTGACCAGGCTGGTTTTGCCCGAGCCGGTGGAGCCGAGCAGCGCCACCGTTTGGCCCGGCGCGGCGCGGAAGCTGATGCCGTGCAGCACGGGCAAATCCGGCTCATATTCGAAGCCGACGTTCTCGAAAACCAGCTCGCCGCGCAGCCGTGGCAGCCGGGCGGCTTCGCCCTCGTCCAGCGGCTCGCGCTGCTCGCGGATGATGCGGCTGACCCGGTCGAAAGACACCAGGCCGCGGGACATCTCCACGATCACACGGCCCAGGTTGCGGATGGGCCAGATCAGCCAAACCAGGATGGTGATGTAGGCCAGGAAGTCGCCGGACGAGATCTGGCCGGCGATGGTCATGCGGGCGGCGATGTAGTAGCCAAAGAGCATTTGCGCGCCGGTGATGATGTCGGAGAGCGGCCAGAAAGCCGAGTGCCAGATGAGCAGCTTGCGCCCGCGCACATACTTCTCGAGGTTTTCCTTCTCGAACTTGTCGCGCTCGTATTCCTGGCGGGCGAAGGCCTTGACCACGCGCACGCCGGAGAGGTTCTCCTGCAGCACGGCGGAGAGTACGCCATCCTGGTTCTGGAAACTCTCATAGGCATCCGAGATGCGCTTGAAGAACCAGTAGGACATCAACACGGTCACCGGCACACAGATGATCGAGAGCCAGGCCAGCCCGCTGTCGATGAGGAAGAGCACACCAAAGTTGGCCAGGAAGAGGGTGATGATGCGGCCGAACTGGATGGCCTCCTGCGCGATAAAGCGGCGCACGGCATCCACGTCTGAGGTAACCTTTTGGATCAGTTCACCCGTCTTGGTGCGATCGTGGAAGCTGAAGCTGAGGCGCTGGATGTGGTCGTAGAGGTAATTGCGCAGGCGCTCGGCAACGACTTCGCCGGTGCGCCCGGCAAAACTGCCACTGAGGTAGGTGAAGAAGCCCTGTACCACGGCCAGGCCAATAAAGCCGAGGGCTACCCAGGGGGCCTGGGCAGCAAAGTCCTGGCTGGAGAGCACATCGTCCACAAAGTAGCCCAGCAGCAAGAACACCGCCGAGCGGCTGAGCGCGGCAATGCCCAGGCCCAGGGCAGAGGCGACGAAAGCCAGGCGGCGGCCTTCCAGCAGGCGCCACATACCCTTCCACACGTTCTCCGCCCCCACGTGCTTCAGGGACATAAATTCAGAACCAGGTTGTACAGACAAAAATAACTCCTTGACGAAGCAAGAGAAAACAACTCACCGCACAGGTGAACGACAAGAACTCGCCGTAAGGCGGATTAGATTGGGGGATAGAGGGCCAGACGCAAAGACTGCCAGCGAGGGCAGAACCGACGCTGGCTAGTGTATAGCAAGTGAGGGGCGTTGTCAATTGATTGCAAAGTAAGGGGCGCACGACCGTGCGCTACAACATCGCGCCTCGGGGCTCTGCCACGATCACATAGGGGCGTAGCATCCCTTCGCTTCGCTCAGGACAGGGCTACGCCCCTACCCCTGCTGGCAGGTGCTCCTGGTTTCCCGGAGCACCATAAACGCTTTCAAGTAGCAATCGACAAATCAGCAATCCCCCTGATAAAATCGGCCATCGCTACCCAAAAGCCCCCCCGCCTCTCGCATTTCGCCCGCTCCACGCTGCTGATCGCTTTCTTCTTCGGTGTGGACAAGATCCTCGCTTTTGCCCGCCAGTTGATCGTCAACAACCAGTTCGGCCTGGGCTATGAGCTGGACGTGTTCAACGTGGCCAACAACATCCCCGATCTGCTCTCGGCGCTGATCTCCGGCGGCGCGCTCGGCGTGGCGCTGATCCCTGTGCTCTCCGACTACCTGGAGAAACGCGGCCGCAAGGACACCTGGGACCTGTTCGTGCGCGTGCTCAACCTGGCCTTCATCGTCACCGCGCTGCTCTCCATCGTCATCGTCGTCCTGGCTCCCTGGTTGATCGAGGTGGTCATCGCTCCCGGCTTCCCCGCCGAGCAGCAGGCGTTGGCCGTGGACCTGATGCGCCTGGACCTGGTCGCCATCCTGATCTTCTCGATCAGCGGTTTGGCAATGGCCGCGCTGCAGGCCAACCAGCACTTCCTGCTGCCCGCCCTGGCCCCGGCGCTGTACAACGTGGGCCAGATATTCGGCGCGCTGGTCCTCTCGCCGAGCAGCGGCTACCAGCTGGGTGAGCTGACCCTGCCGCACTTCGACATGGGCATCCACGGCCTGGTCTATGGCGTGATCCTCGGCGCGCTGCTGCACCTGGGCATCCAGGTACCCGGGCTGCTGCGCTACGGCTTCCGCTGGCAACCGATACTGGGCCTGCGAGACCCCGGCGTGCGCAAAGTGGTGCGGCTGATGGGGCCGCGCGTGCTGACCATGCTGTTCATCCACATCTATTTCGTGGCCCGCGACAGCCTGGCATCCCCGCTACCCGAGGGCTCGATCACGGCGCTGAACCTGGGCTGGTTCATCATGCAGGTGCCCGAAACGCTGCTGGGCACTGCGGTGGCCATCGCTTTGCTGCCAAGCATCTCGGAATATTTCAGCCTGGGACTGGGCGAAAAGTTCAGCCAAACGATCAACGGCGCGGTGCGCGCCTTGCTGGCCTTCACCATGCCCGCCGCGGTGCTGCTGGCCATCGGCCTGCCGCCGGTGGTGACGCGCGCCTTCCCGGCGTTCAGCCCCGCCGAGGTGGACCTGGTAGTTTGGGTCACCCGGCTGTACCTGGCCGGGCTCACCGGGCACTCGCTGCTTGAGATCGCGGCGCGCTCCTTCTACGCCACACAGAACGCCAAAACGCCGATGTGGGCGGCCGCCTTGAACGCGGTCGTGTTCATCCTGCTGGCCGTGTGGCTGACCGGGCTAATGGGCGCCGGCGGCATCGCCCTCGCCGGCACGCTGGCCTTCACCTCAGAGGCGCTGCTGCTGCTGTGGCTGCTTTCGCGGGGCGGCTACCCGGGGCTGCTCGCCAGCCGAGACACGCTGCTGCGTGTAGCGCTGGCTACCGCGCTGGGCGGGCTGGCCCTGTTCGCTCTGATGCGCTTTGCGCCAGGCCCGGATTGGCTGATCGCGCTGGCTGGCATGCTGCTGGGCCTGGGCATCACCCTGCCCTTCATCTGGCCTGAAATTAAGGCGTTCGCCCACATGGGCCGGCAGACGGCCGGAACCCCTTCCCCCGAAAAGCTCTAAGCAGCCAGGCGGGCCTTGGCGGCCTGGTAGTCGCTGTAGCCGCCCGGGTACTCCACCAACTTCCCATCCTGCAATTCGACGATGCGGCCGGCGACACGGTCGAGGAAGTAACGGTCGTGCGAGATCATCAGCACGCTGCCTTCGAAGTCGGCCAGCACGTCTTCCAGCACTTCCGCCGAGCGGATGTCCAGGTTGTTGGTTGGCTCGTCGAGCAGTAGGAAGTTGGCTCCGCTGAGCATGATCAGCAGCAATTGCAGGCGGCTGCGCTCGCCGCCGGAGAGCGTATCCACGCGGTTGTGTAGCTGCTGGTAGCCGTAGAGGAAGCGGGCCAGCAGGTTGACTGCGTTGGGTTCGTTGAGGTTGCCGGCCCGTCGCACGGTGCTCAGCAGCGAGGCGGAGTCGTCCAGCGTTTCGTGCTCCTGCGAGTAATAGGCGTGCTGGATGCTTGGCCCCAGCTTGATCTCGCCCGCGTCGGGCTGCTCGCGGCCGAGCAGCAGGCGGAAGACCAGCGACTTGCCCGCGCCGTTGGGCCCCACCAGGCCAACGCGCTCACCGTGCCATAGGGTCAAATCAATGCCGGCAAGCACTTCATTGCGGACTTCTTCGCCGGGGATATCGAAGGCCTTGCGCAGCCCGCTGATCTCCAGCACTTTGTTGCTGCCGCGCCAGCCGCTGAGCTGCAGGCCCATATCCTTCCGCTCGGCGGTCGGCTTTTCAACCTTCTCCATCTTTTCAATCCGCTTCATCATCGATTTGGCGCGGCGGATGAGCTTCTCGTTCTCGTGAGAGCGTCCCCAGTGCAGCATGCGTTTGGCGGACATTTCCAAGCGCTGGACTTCGCGCTGCTGCACATCGAAATGATGCTGTTGGTGCATGCGGCGGGTTTCTTTTTCGGCGGCGTATTCCGAGTAGTTGCCGGGATAGACAGTGATGCGACCCTCTTCCAGATCGGCGATCTCGTCGGCCACCAGATCGAGCAGGTAGCGGTCGTGCGAGACGATGACCACCCCGCCCGGATAGTTGCGGATGTATTTCTCGAGGAACTCTTTGCCGGCCATGTCCAGGTGGTTGTCCGGCTCGTCGAGCAGCAGCAGGTCAGGCTTGGTGACCAGCAGCTTGGCCAGGCCGACCAGCTTCTTCTGCCCACCGCTCAGCGCGCTGACCGGCAGGTCCAGCTCGTGCTCCTCGAAGCCGAGGCTGAGCAGCGTGGCGCGCACCTGGCCGGCGTAGCCCGGCCCGCCGATGCGGGTGAACTCGTCCAACAGCTGGGCCTGCTCCTCGATTTTGCGGGCCAGCTTGTTCTCGTTCGAATAGACCTCCGGCTGGCCCATCTCAGCTTCAACTTTGGCCAGGCGCGCCTGCAGTTCCGGCAGGCGCGCCGAGGCGGTCAGCGCCTCGGCGATCACCGTGCGCCCGGGGTCCAGCTGCGGCTCCTGGTGCAGGTAGCCGATGCTGGGCGCGCCGCGCGGGTTGGCGAAGCCGCTCTCGGTGGTCAGCTCTCCGCTGATCAGCTTGAGCAGGCTGCTCTTGCCCGCGCCGTTGGGGCCGACCAGGCCCACGCAGCGATCGTTATGGATTTCCCAGGAAAGATTCTGAAAGACCGGCGTGGCATTATAGGAAACCGTCACCCGGTCCAGACTGAACGCGATGATCGCTCAGGACTCCTGCTGCTGGCGCGCCCGCCCGATGGGGCCGAGGTGCGTATTTTGGAATGAATCCGGGTACTTGAGGCCATAGCCCAGCATGCGATCCAGCGCGGCGTGGGTGAAGATGATCACGCCAGCCAGCACGAGGACCGGCTGGCCCAGCCAATGGCCGGCCAGGTAGAGCAGCACGGCCAGACCGCGATGGTGGGTGAGGTTGTAGGTAAATGCGCCGGTGCGCGGGTTAAGCAGGTAGCCCAACGCGCCCAGGTCTGGCGCGAAGAGCAGCAGCAGGAACCAGCCCCAGCCGAGGCCGGTCTGAGTATAGGCAGCCAATCCCAAAGCAAAGAGAGCCAATTCTTCAAGGCGTAATAGGTTCTTCATGGTAACTCCCGGAAAAAGAGTCAACTAACCACAAAGACACAAAGTTTTTTGCTTTTGTGGCCTTTGTGCCTTGTGGTTAGAGGGCGTATGTAGCTAGTGGCCTTCCTTCTCGTAGGGCTGGCCGTCGGCGGCGGGCATTTGGCCGCGGCCGACCACGCCGGCCAACACGATCATGGTGGCGATGTAGGGCGCCATCAATAGGAACTCGGAGGGCACACGTACGCCGAGGATGGCCAGCCGGGCGGCGAGCATATCGGCGAAGCCGAAGAGCAGGCCAGCCCCGAAAGCGCCGAAGGGGTTCCAGTTGCCGAAGATCATCGCTGCCAGGCCGATGAAGCCGCGGCCAGCGGTCATCACTTCGTCGAAGCGGCCCACCGAGCCCAGGGTGAAGTAGGCGCCGCCGAAGCCGGCCATCATGCCGCCCAGGATCACCGCCGTGTAGCGGGTCTTAAAAACGTTGATGCCCAGCGTGTCCGCCGCCTTGGGGTGCTCGCCCACCGCGCGGTGGCGCAAGCCCCAGCGGGTGAAGAACAGGCCGAAGTGCAGCAGGGTTAGGAAGATGATCAGACCGAAGAAGAAAATGTTGTGCGAAAAAACGATCGGGCCGATGAAGGGGATATCCACCAGGCCGGGGATTTGGATATCGGGGAAGATGCCCGGGTTGTTCAGGAAGCGATAGCGGGCCAGGAACTTGGCCGAGATGAACGAGGTGATGCCGATGGAGAAGATGTTGATCACCGTGCCGGAAACGATCTGGTCGGTCTTGTACTTGATCGAGAGCACCGCGTGCACTGCCGCCAACAAGCCGCCAGCCAGCACGCCGGCCAGCAGGCCCACCCAGAGGCCGTAGAGGCTGCCGAAGATGGCCGCCACCATCGCCCCGGTGAGCATCATGCCCTCGATGGCGATGTTGACCACGCCGGCGCGCTCGCAAAGGATGCCGGAGAGAGCGCCCAGGGTGATCGGCACGGCACGGATCAGCGTGGCGCGCAGTAGCCCGGCCAGGTTCAATGAAGCGCCAGATGCCACCCACGAGAGGAAGGCGAAGATGAACAGCGCCGCCACCAGGCCGAGAACGGCGTTGGTGCGCTTGCCGAAGCCGCGCACCAACTGGAAAGCGCCGATCAGCGCGCAGGCGAAAGCCAGGGCGTGCAGCAGCGGCAGCGTGTCGAAGACCAGGTTGGGGAAGTTGGCCTGGCTGCCGCCGGGGTTGAGTGTGAAGGTGGTGGCCACCCCGGCTTGGGTGGTGTTGGCAAACAAGAACCATATCGCCCCAGCCAGGGCCAGGAAAACCAGCCCCATCACCCGGCGTCGGGTGGGCGTGCCGTACTCGGCGGCGGATTGCAGTGTGGCAGCCTGGTTGCTCATGCTCAACCTCCCCAGCCGCGCACATGCAGCTCGTCATCCTGGTGCTCAGGGGTGCGCAGCCGGTAAATAGTGCGAATGATCGCCGGGGCGGCGATGAAGGCCAGGATCAGCGCCTGCATCACCGAAATGATGTCCACCGGCACATTGGCGGCGATCTGCATCTGCAGCGCGCCATTGCGCAGCGTGCCGAAGAGCAGCGCGGCCAACACCACCCCTACCGGGTGGCTCTTGCCAATCAGGGCCAGGGCAATGCTGTCGAAGCCGTAGCCGGAGGAGAACGCGGGGGCCAGGGTGTAGTTGACGCCGAGCACCTCGTTGGCGCCGGCCAGGCCGGCCAGCGCGCCGGAGAGGCTCATCGCCAGCACGGTGACCAGCACGATGTTCATGCCGGCGTAGCGCGCTGCGTTGGGGTTGGCGCCCACCGTGCGCAGTTCGAAGCCGAGGCGGGTTTTGAACAGCAGCCAATAGACGCCATAGGCGGCGGCCAGGGCGATAAAAAAGCCGAGATGGAAACGAATGGGGCTATCGAAAAAACGGGGCAGCTGAGCGCTGGCTTCGATAAACGGGCTGATCGGGTTGGTGGTGTCCGGGCGCTGCAGCGGGCCGCGCAGCAGGTACTCACTGAGGCGGAAAGCAATATAGTTCATCATGATCGTGTTGATCACTTCGTGGCCGCCGGTTTTGGCTTTAAGCAACCCGGGAATGAAGCCCCACAACGCCCCGCCCAGCGCCCCCGCCCCCAAAGCCAGGGGAACATGGATGATGGCCGGCAGGCCGGTGAAGGCAAAGCCGACATAGACCGATGTGATCGCGCCGATAAAAAGCTGGCCCTCGGCGCCAATGTTGAACAGGCCAGCGCGGAAGCCGAGCGCCACCGCCAAGCCGGCGAAGATATAAGGCACCGACTTGGTCAGGCTCTCCAAAAAGGGATTGAAAGCCCGCCGGATGGCGGCCGCCTCGCCGCTGGCCAGAGCATCGACAATCCGTTCGGGGTTGCCGATGGAGCCATTGAACAGCGCGCGATAAGAACGCAGCGCGGCATCGATCCCCGTGCCAATCGCTTCCAGCGGAGAGCGCGACCAGGCCGTGTAAACACTCTCGGTGGTCACGGCGACGATCAGGCCGCCGAGCAGCAGACCGGAGACGATCGCCAGCACGGGGATCAGCAGCGAACCGCGGGTCAACTCCTCGAGGAAGATGCCGAAGGCGTTTTTCTTCTTGTCAGCGGGTGCTTTGGTCTTGGTCTCTTTTTTCGCCATCCTCAGGCATCCTTGCGGGTTTTGCCACCCTTGGCTTTGTCCAGCACGCCGGCCATCAACAGGCCGATCTTTTCCTTGCTGGCGCCCTTGGCCGGCAGCACGTCGACGATCTTGCCGCGATACATCACCGCAATCCGGTCGGAAAGCTGCATGATCTCGTCCAGTTCGGAGGAGACCAGCAGCACGGCCACGCCCTGGTCGCGGCTCTCAATCAGGCGGCCGTGGATGTATTCGATGGAGCCGACATCCAGGCCGCGGGTGGGCTGAGATGCGACCACCAGCTTGACCGGGCGGGACAGCTCGCGGGCCACAATCACTTTTTGCTGGTTGCCGCCGGAGAGCGAACCGGCGCGAGTCTCGGCGCTGGGGGTGCGGATATCGAAATTGGTCACGCGCTGGCGAGCAGTTTCCAAAATAGCCTCTTGCTGCAAAACAGCGCCCTTGGAGAAGGGCTCCTGGTAATAGGTGTTGAGCACCAGATTGTCCGCCACGGGGAAGTTGAGCACCAAGCCATCACGCTGGCGGTCTTCGGGGATGTGGGCGCTGCCCAACTCGGTGATCCGCCGTGGGTCGGCGTGGGTGATCTCTTCGCCCAACAAGCGCACGCTGCCGCCCTGCGCGGGGCGCAGCCCGGTGATTGACTCGACCAGTTCGGTCTGGCCGTTGCCTTGCACGCCGGCAACGCCCAGCACTTCTCCAGCTTGCACGGTAAACGAGACGCCGTCCACGGCGACTTGGCCGCGGTCATCGGCCACTTGCAAATTCTGTACGGCCAACACGGCTTCACCGGGTTTGGCGGCCTTCTTGTGCACGCTAAGGTCCACTTCGCGGCCCACCATCATGGCGGCCAGCTTGCTCTGGTTGGCTTGCTTGGGCGTGGTGGAGCCGACCATCTTGCCGCGGCGGATCACAGTGATGCGGTCGGCAATATCCAGCACCTCGCGCAGTTTGTGGGTGATGAAGATGATCGATTTGCCGCGCTCGGTGAGCGAGTGCATAATCTTGAACAGGTCGTCGGCTTCCTGGGGAGTGAGCACCGCGGTGGGCTCATCCAAAATGAGGATATCCGCCTCGCGATAGAGCAGCTTGATGATCTCGACGCGCTGCTGGCCGCCCACCGGCAGGTCGCGCACATAATCGTCCGGGTTGACCGCCAGGCCATAGGCGCTGGAAATCTCACGGATGCGCTCCGCAGCCGCCTGGCGGTCCAACACGCCGGCGACTTTGACGCTCTCGTCGCCCAGCATCACGTTCTCGGTGACGGTGAAGACGGGGATGAGCATGAAATGCTGGTGCACCATGCCGACGCCGGCGTTGATCGCGTCGGTGGGCGAATGCACCTGGACCTGCTGCCCGTTGATGAAGATCTCGCCTTCATCGGGCTGATACAGGCCGTACAGAATATTCATTAAGGTGGTTTTGCCCGCCCCGTTTTCGCCGAGCAGAGCGTGGATTTCCCCTTGGTTCAAAGTTAAATTGATGCGGTCGTTGGCCAATACACCGGGGAAGCGTTTGGTGATGTTTCGCAATTCAAGCACTGGGGGCATGGGCAACCTCGGTGGGGGCTGGTCGTCTCCGGCATTCTACCATGAGCCCCGCGGCGATATTGCCGGCGGGGTTGCGCCGAGGGATGCGGCAAAAAAAAGAGCCGGGCATGCCCGGCTCTTTTTTGAACAGAGTGAAACTGTAGCTTAGGGGGCAGTCTGAATGTCGCCGGCGACAATGCCGTCGATCAGGGCCTGCATGTTGGCGAAGCTGGTGGCCACACCAACGCCGTCATTCTCCAGCGTACCGACCATCAGGGGGCCGGGGCTGCTGCCGCCAAGGGCGCTCTCGATATGCTGGAACACAGTCTGGTTCATGTTCTTGAGCACCGAGTTGAGGATGATGCCGGCATATTCCGGAGCGGTCTGGGTCCAGTCGCTGTCCACACCGATCAGCCAGGCATTGCCGCGCTCCTGAATGGCAGCCGCGGAACCGAGGCCAACGGGGCCGGCCACCGGCATGATGATGTCGGCGCCTTCATCCATCAGGCTCTCAGCGAAGGCACGGCCGTCATCCAGCGAGTCGAAGTTGCCGGTGAAGAGGCCATCTTGGGCGGCAGGATCCCAACCGAGCACCTGCACGTTCGTGCCGTTCTCGTTGTTGTAGTACTGCACGCCGTACCAGAAGCCATCCATGAACACGGTCACGGGCGGAATGTTGATACCGCCGAAGGTACCCACCGCGCCGGTCTGCGTGCTGGCTGCAGCGTGGTAGCCAGCCAGGAAAGCAGCCTGGTCAGTCGCAAAGACGTGGCCGGTGACGTTCGAGAAGGCCGGGTCGTAGGCAAAGTCGATGATGCCGAAGGCCTGGTCCGGATTGGCCGTGGCGGCGGCGGCGGTGGCATCACCCATCAGGAAGCCGACGGTGATGATCAGATCGCAGCCTTGTTCGATCATTGCGTTGATGTTGGGTTCATAGTCGGCCTGTTCGTTGGATTCAACAAACGAGCCTTCAACGCCCAACTGAGCGACCGCCATTTCCACACCAGCCCAAGCGGTCTGGTTGAAAGAGGCATCGTCGATGCCGCCGGTGTCGGTTACCTGGCAAGCCAGGAAATCGGCCGAACCGGGGGCTGCTCCCCCGCTACAGGCGGCCAGAACCAGCGCCAGGCCCGCAGTCAGGGCAAGCAGGGTAGAGAATTTCTTATGCATACAGTCTTCCTCCTAGAAGATGTCATGGGTGGCAAACGCCAAACTGGTAGATTGAAGTCGCCACAAGATGGCTCCAGTGTAGCACGAGAGCAAGCGCAAATCAAGAAAATAGGGCGCAGCCGGGAGATTTTGGTGTCAAATGCCCTTTATTCAGTCAAAGAAATCGCCCCGTCCTCCAACTCGGCGACAATCAGGGCGATGTGCTCCAGGCGGCCCTGGCTGAGCCACTGCGGGTTGACGTGGCTGAGGCCCAGCGCACCGGAAGCGTCCGGCAGGGGCTGGCCGGCGAGGGCCGCGGGCAGCTGCTGGTGCAGGGCGGCCAGCGGGTCTGCGCCCACGCTGGCCAGCCAGTTGGCGGTCAGGTCGCCGGGCGGCGGGCCGCTGCCCACCAGCAGCACGCCGAAACCGGCCAGATATTGGCCGGCGCCGCTGTTCTCCAGTTCCGGCGTGAGGTAGACCACGCGGACGCCGCCAAAGAGCAGTTCGTCGGCTGCGGGCTGCCAGTTGCCCGGGTCGGCCTGGGCGCGCATTGGCAGGTCCACATTCGGAGGGCCGGCCGGGTTGCATGCGCCGCAGAAGTATTCGGCGCCGATGACGAAGCCGGCCGCCAGGTGCTGGCTGGCAGCGGAATAGAGCACGCCGGCGCGCCAGTCCGGCGCGGTGATGGCGGCCACGTATCCGGCGAGGAAGGCCGCCGCCCTGTCACCGCCCCCGCCAAGCGGCAGGGCGCTGAGGTTGGCGGCGCCCTCCGCTGGCGAGAAGCCCACGGCCACCACGCGCACACCCGGTGCCGCGGCTGCGAAAGCCGCCGCGCCGGGGTCGGGAGCCAGCACCACCAAGGTATCCAGTTCGGCGGGCATCGCCGCAACATCCAGCATTTGGCGCTGCTCAAAGGCCATACCGCGCCCGGCGGCATAGCCAGCGGCCACCTCGGCCACGGCCGCCGCCAGGGTCGCGTCGGCGTCCGGCGGGGTCACCAGGAGCAGCAGGGACTGCACAGTGGGCGAAGGCGGGCTGGTGGGGCTGGCCGCTTGCACCTCCGGCGTGGGCGGCGGGGTCGCCGCTCCGCCGCTGCAAGCGGAGAGCAGCAGAATGAGGACAAACAGCAAGGAATAGAAGGCGTTTCTCATCGGACGGGAAGTGCGGCCTGTATAATACCGCGCAAGCCCGGCCCGTAGATAATGAACCTGCCGCCCATCGAAACCCAACCAGACAACGACCCGCAGCTGCCTGCCGCCCGCCGGCGGCAGAACGCGCGCAGCCTGTTCGGCCCGTTGGACAGCGACGAACGCACCCAGGCGCTGGAGCGCGTGGCCGGCCGCGCGGCGCCCAGCCTGGACTTCTTCCTTTACAGCCTGTTCGCCGGCGCGGTGATGGGCCTGGCCTATTTGCTGGACGCGCCCTACCTGCTGCTGCTCGGTGCGCTGATCGCCCCGCTGATGACGCCGGCGGCCGGCGCGGCGCTGGGCATTGCCCTGGGCGCTCCGCGGCAGTTCGCCCGCGGCCTGACCGCCCTGCTGTTGGGCTGCGGCCTGGTGCTGGCCGCGGGCTGGCTGGCCGGGTTGGCCGCCGCCGGGGCCACACCCGACCAGGCGCTGACCCATACGCGCTTCGGCTGGCTGCCCCTGCTGCTGATCTTGATTGCAGGCGCGCTGACCGCCGCGGCAGTGGCCCGCGGGGAACGCGCCGAGCTGGCCAGCGCCCTGTTGGCCTACGGCCTGTTCGCCCCGCTGGCCGCCGCCGGCTTCGGCCTGGGCGGCGGGGGCGATTTCCTCTGGCCCGATGGGCTGATCATCTTCGCCCTGCATCTGGCGGCGGCCGTGCTGGCTGGCGCGCTGGGGCTGGCGCTGGCCGGCTTCCGCCCGCCCGATTTCCTGGGCTACTCCATCGGGGCGGCGGTATTGCTGGCCGCCGGGCTGTCTTTCGTGCTGCTAAGCGGAGCCGGAGCGGTCTTCGGGGCCCGACTGGGCCTGCCCACGCTGACGCCGAGCATCACGCCCACGCCCACGCAGACGCCCACAGCCAGCCACACACCCACGCCCAGCCCCAGCCAGACCAGCACGCCATCCCAAACGCCGACGCTGACGCCAACCCCCAGCCCCACCCCGGCGCCGATTATTGCGATCATTGCGGTGCCCGACAGCAACGGCGCCTTCGTGCGCGAGGAGCCAGCCGGGCAAATCATCCGCTCGCTGCTCAACGGCAGCGTGGTGCACCTGCTGCCGGAGCCGCCGGCCAGCGCCGGCGGGCGGCTGTGGCTGCGCATCTACATGCCCGACCGGGACGAACACGGCTGGATACTGGACGGGCTGCTGGCCACGGCCACCCCGCGGCCGTAGCGCTCCGTTTGACGCTTGTACGGCGCTCTGGTAGAATGTCAGCCGTCCTGCGCCGGGCATACCGGCTCGGAAATGCCCCAGAGGACCAAGGAACTCTTGAATTATGGATGTTTTACTGCTTGAAGACGTATACAAACTGGGCCGCGCCGGCGATGTGAAGAAGGTAGCCAACGGGTTTGGCCGCAATTTTCTGATCCCGCAAGGCCTGGCGGTGCCCGCCACCAAGGGCGCCCTGAAACAAGCCGAGCGGATCAGCGCCGAAGCGGGCAAGCGCCGCGAGCAAATGAACACCGAGATGAAGCTGGTCGCCGAGCGCTTCAGCGGGCTGCAGTTGTTCTTCCCCGCCCGTGCCGGCGAAACCGGCAAGCTGTACGGCTCGGTGACCACCCAGATGATGGCCGACCAATTGAATGAGAAGCTCGGCCTGCAGCTGGACAAGCGCCAGATCAACATCCAGCCGCTGCGCCTGCTGGGCCTGCACAAGGCCTCCGTACGCCTGACAGTGGACATCATCCCCGAATTCGATGTGGTCGTGTACCGCGAGGGCGAGAACCCCGAGAACTACATGGTGGCCGCCGAAGAACTGGCCGCGGCCAGCGAAGGCCAGCAGCCGATCGCTGCGGCCGAGGAACCCGCCGAAACCGCTGCTGAAGAAGCCGCTGCGGACGCCGCCCAGGAACCTGAAGCCAGCGAGGAGCTGGACGCCGAAGCCTCTGGTGAGGACGCCGACGCCGAGGGGAACTAAGCCGCTGCCCACAGGGCAGGCCTTTCCATCTTCACACATCAGCCTGCGCGTCCCTTTGCCGCAGGCTGATTTTTGTATCCCACGATGAGCGCCAGCGAAGTCGGTCAGCAATTACGCCAGTCTCGTGAAGCCCGCGGGGTGGATATCAATGAGGCCGCCCGGGCCACGCGCATCCGCGCCCAGTACCTGACGGCGCTGGAGGCCGGTGATTTCAGCCAGCTGCCCTCGGCGGCCCAGGTGCGCGGCTTCCTGCGCGCCTATGCGCAATACCTGGAGCTGGACGCACAAGCCCTGTTCGCACAACTGCAGCCCAAGCCCACCGAGGCGCCTGCCCCGCCTGAAGCCGAGGCCACAGCCGCCGAAACTTCGGCGAGCGGCGAGCAGGCCGCCCGGGCGGCGTTCGCCGCCATCGGCGGCGAACTGCGCGGGCGGCGCGAGTCGCTGGAGCTGAGCCTGCTCGAGGTCGAATCCAGCACGCACATCCCCGAGCACCACCTGCAGCGCCTGGAGAACGGCGATTTCGACAGCTTTCCCTCGCCCACCCAGGCGCGCGGCATGCTGGGCAACTATGCCGATTTCCTCGGGCTGGAGAGCGAGGGCCTGCTGCTGCGCTACGCCGAGGCCCTGCAGGAACGCTTTGCCATCCGCCGGGCGGCCCGGCCCAAGCCGCCCCGCCCGGCTCTCAAGCTGCCGAAGATGGTCTTCCGCCTGCCCCCGTGGCTGACCGCGCTGTTCTCGCGCGACCTGCTGCTGGGCGGCCTGCTGGGGCTGATGCTGCTGGCCTTCGTGGTCTGGAGTATTGGCCGGGTGGCCGCGGCGCGCGCCAACCAGGAGCCGGAACCCACCGCGCCGCCGCTCACCGGCTTGCTGCTGAGCACGCCGCAGCCGCAATCGCCGGACTCCGGCCCGGCCGAAACGCCCGGCTCGATCAACCTGCTGGGCGACCAGGCCACGCCCACCCCCGGCCAGTTCGGCGAGGCGACCATCGAAGCCGGCTCCGGCCCCCTCAGCATCCGCCTGCTCTCGCTGCAGCGCACCTGGATGCAGATAACCGTGGACGGCGAAGTGGAGTTCGCGGGCCGCACGGTGCCGGGGCGCACGTACAATTTCAATGGGCTCAATCAAATATTCCTGGTCACTGGCAACGGTGCGGCGCTGCGCGCCTTCCTCAACGAGCAAGACCTGGGCGTGCTGGGCGCCTACGGCTCGGTGGTGCAGCTGGTCTTCAACAACCAGGGCGCGGCCACGCCGACCCTCTCGCCCACACCCACGGTGGATCCGGCCATCCTCACCGCTACGGCCGACTTCCTGCTGACGCCCAGCCCCACGCCGAGCGAAACGCCCACTCCCACGCCGCAGCCCACAGTAGAATAGCGGCGCATGTCCCACCAGAAAGCTTTCCACCTGGTCTCGCTGGGCTGCGCCAAAAACACCGTCGACTCGGAGTCGATGGCGCAGTTGTTGGCCGGCGACGGCTACGCGGCCAGCGCCGACCCGGCGGACGCCGAGGTGTTGATCGTCAACACCTGCGGCTTCATCGGCCCGGCCAAAGAGGAGTCGTACCAGGCGCTCAGCGAGCTGGCCGCCGGCAAGCGCGGCGACCAGTGGCTGATCGCCGCCGGCTGCCTCAGCCAGCGCTACGGCGCCGAGGTGATCGAGCGCGTGCCGGGGGTGGACGCCCTGCTGGGCACGCGGCGCTGGATGGACATCCTCGACCTGGTGGGCAAGCTGCGCCGGCGGACGCACCCCGAACCGCTCTACCACCTGCCGGAAGACGCCGCCACGGTGGGCCGCGACGAGGGCGATGTGCTGCGCGTGGCGCAACAGGGCTACAGCGCCTATTTGAAGATCTCCGACGGCTGCCGGCGGCCCTGCGCGTTCTGCGCCATCCCGCTGATCAAGGGCACGCTGGTCAGCCGGCCGCTGGAGAGCATCCTGGCTGAGGCGCGCGCCCTGCAAGCGGCCGGGGTGCGCGAGATCAACCTGATCGCCCAGGACAGCACGGACTACGGCCACGAACAGGGCATGAAAGACGGCCTGGCGACCCTGCTGGAAGCGCTGGTGGACGCCGCGTCCGGCGTGGACTGGATCCGCATCCTGTACAACTTCCCCGGCTCGGTGACTGATCGCCAGATCGAAGTGATGGCGCAGCACAAGCAGCTGATCCCCTATTTGGATATGCCGCTGCAGCACGCCCACCCGGAGACGCTGAGGCGCATGCGCCGCCCGGCGAATATGGGCTGGGTGCACCGCACGCTGGCGAAAATGCGCGCCGCCCTGCCCGGCCTGGCGCTGCGCTCCACTTTTATTGTGGGCTACCCCGGCGAAACCGAGGAAGAGTTCCAGGCACTGATGGACTTCATTGAGGAGATCCGCTTCGACCGCGTGGGCGTGTTCACCTTTTCGTTCGAGCCGGGCACGACGAGTGAGCCGCTGGGCGACCCGCTGCCGCAGGAGGTCAAGGACGAGCGCAAGGAGCGCCTGATGCTGGCCCAGCAGCGTATCTCGCTGGAGAACAACCAGGCCCAAGTGGGCAAGACGCTGGACGTGCTCATCGAGGGCCACGGCGAGGTGGAGGGCAGCGGCGAACCGATCGCCGTGGGGCGCAGTTACCGCGACGCACCGGAAATCGACGGGCTGGTCTTCGTAGAAGGCCAGCCACCGCTCGGCGAGATCGTGCCGGTGCGGATCACCGGGGCGATGCCCTACGATCTGAGCGGCGAGGTGGACACGGGGCGGAGTGTGATTGCGTTCGAGGAAATCTGAGATTTCTGATTGCTGAATGCTGAATGCTGATTGGCGCCCAGGCTGTGTTGGGGCTGTAGGATGTGTTGGTCGGGGCGATCGTGTTGACTGTGTAGCTTGTGTAGCTGCTTGACGGAAAGTTTTTGGCCAAAAGATATATTAATCGCCGCGGGGGCGGGGTTTTTTGGGCGATTAATATATCTTTTTCGCGCACACAGGCGAGCATCGCCCTGTTATCGCGCAGATTTGCAGGGCGGTGGGATATAAGGTGGCGATGTCAAGGAAAAGCTGGCGGCGGTGGCAGGGGGCGAGGCATCCCTTCGCTTCGCTCAGGACAGGGCTTCGCCCCTACGCAAGCAAGCCATCCTTCGCTCGCTTTCGCCCTACGCATCCTCGTCATTTGCCTGTGTCACGGGTGGATGCTTCGCTTAAATTTGGGCATGTTGCGTTTGCGCAACATGCCCAAATAGCTCAGCATGGCATGAGCGGCAGGGGCGGCTTGCAAGCCGCCCCTACTAAAACAGCGACAGCAACAACCCCGCCAACCCGCCGCCCAGGATCAACCAAGTCGAATTGAGGTTATAGCGGAGGAGCAAAATGGCGGCGAGCACTCCGATGGCCGCGGTGGGCAGGTCGACAAAGGCGGCCGCGCCGAGCTGCAGGGTCACCGCGGCCATCAGGCCCAGCGAGGCGGCGTTGACCCCATCGAGGAAGGCGGCGGCCAGCGGCGAACTGCGCAGGCGGCTGATCCAGCGGTGGCTGAGCGCCACGAGGATGAACGAAGGCAGGAAGATGCCCAAGGTCGCAACCAGGCCGCCGGGCAGCCCGCCCAGCAGATAGCCCACAAAAGTGGCTGTGGTGAACACCGGGCCGGGGGTCACCTGGCCGATGGCGATGGCGTCGAGCAGTTGTTGTTCGCTGAGCCAAGCCAGCCGTTCGACGAACTCAGCGCGCAGGAAGGCCAGCAGCACGTAGCCGCTGCCATAAAGCACCGCGCCGATTTTGAAGAACGAGAGGAACAAGACCGGCAGGCTGAACCCAGCCACAGTGAGCGCGGGCAGGCCGAGGCCCAGCGCCGGGAACAGCGCCGCCGCCCCACCAGCGCCGCGGCGGGCGGCGCGCAGGGCGACCACGATGAGGGCCAAGCCGAAGAGCAGGGCGATCTCGTTGACCCCGGCGAAGTACAGCGCCACGGCCAGCGCAGCCAACAGCGTCAGACCGAGGCCCTTGAGCGCGCTGGGGGTCAGCTTCCACAGGGCTTGCAAGATGATGGCGATGACCACCGGCTTGATGCCGTAGAGCAGCCAGGCGGCCTGCGGCAGGTGGCCGTATTCCACATATAGCCAGGCCAGGCCCAGCACGATGAGCATCGCCGGGGCGATGAAGGCGATGCCAGCGGCCAGCAGCCCGCGCCAGCCGGCGCGGTGCAGGCCGACGTGGATCACCATCTCAGTAGAGTTGGGGCCGGGGATCAGGTTGGTGGCGCCGAGCAGGTCCATGAACTCGGCCTCGCTGAGCCAGCGCCGCCGGGTAACCACCTCGTCGTGCAGCATGGCGATGTGCGCCGCCGGGCCGCCAAAGGCGGTGAAGCCAAGGCGCAGGAAAAGCAGGATCAGTTCACGCACCGGGTCATCATAGCAGGGTTAGGGGTGAGAGAATAGAGACTAGAGATTGGCTGCCATTTAAGCAACATTTATTGAATATATAAATAAAAAATCATAATATCATGCATAGCGAAGTGGATACCAAGACCCGCAAAGCAAAAAAACACGGCCCGTTTCCGGGCCGTGTTTTTTTCTACAAAGGTTGAGCTTACTGGCTGATGGCGTAGGTCACAGTGACCTGCACCGCGATGGTGACGGAGCCGGGCGAGATGCTCACCGAGCTCTCCGCGGCGGCGCCCCCGCCCATACCGAAGTAGGGCCCGAACTGGTTGCCGCCGGTGGTCGAGTTGATGCTGATGATCTCGCCCAGGGTGACGCCGGCATAGTTGGCCAGCGCGCTGGCCTTGGAGTGCGCCTGCTGGAAGGCCTGGTCGTTGGCCTGGGAGACCGCCGCGTAGCTGTCGCTCACATCGAAGGTGACGCCCCAGATGGAGTTGGCCCCGGCATCGATGGCCGCACCGAGCAACGCGCCCAGCTCGTCCAGATCGCGCACGGTCACGCTCATGTTGTTGTCCACGTTGTAGATCAGGCCGCGCGACTCGCCGGTGACGAAGTCGAGGTCTTCGCCGGAGTACAGGCTGAAGTTGGACGTCTGGACGTCGTCTGCGTTCACGCCCATGGCGGTCAGCGCCCGGGTCACCGCGGCGATTTTGGCCTCGTTCTCGGCCACCGCAGCGGTCACATCAGGCCCCTGGCTGTGCACGCCAATGGTCACATAGGCGACATCCGGCGGCAGCGAGACATAGACGATGCCGGTGGTGGTCAGGCCGCCCGGGTTGTCGCCGCTGGGCACAGGCACCACCGTGGTCGCCGGAGCGCAGGCGGCCAACAGCAGCGCGACCAGCGCCAGCACCCCCAGATACACAAACTGCTTTTTCATCATATTCCTCCGTAAGGATTGAGTTGGGCGGGTTCGGCCGCCTCAACCATCAAACGAATTATCGCCCACAAAGGTTCCCACTGCCTAGGACGAAATCACCAACATGCAGGACGGCTATACTTTGCTGATGGACGCCGCACGCATACGCAGCCTGCGGCTGCACAACCAGAGCCTCAGCCAGCCGGAGCACACCGAGCCGGCCAGCGTGGTGCGCCACCTGGTGGCCGTGCAGGCGCAGGACCACAGCGGCGCGATGTGGTCGCTGGGGCTGCGCATGGTCGCGGGCAGCCAGGATGAGGTCGAGGCGGCGTTCAACGATGGGCGCATTCTGCGCACCCATCTCCTGCGGCCCACCTGGCACTTCGTGCTGCCCGAAGACATCCGCATGCTGCTGCGTCTCACCGCGGGCAGGGTGCACACCGTGAATGGCAGCATGTACCGCCAGGAAAAGCTGGATGCGGCAACTTTCGCCCAAGCCAACCGCGCCCTGGAAGCCGCGCTGCAGGGCGGGCAGCACCGCACCCGCGAGGAGCTGGCGACTGCCCTGGAGCAGGCCGGCATAGCCGCCAAACGCTTCCGGCTGGCCTATATCATGATGCAGGCGGAGCTGGAGATGGTGGTGTGCAGCGGGCCGCGCAAGGGCAAGCAGTTCAGCTACGCGCTGTTCGACGAGCGCGTCCCTGCGGAGGCAGGCCACGGTTCACGAGAAGAGGAACTGGCCCGCTTTGCGGCGCGCTACTTTGCCGCCCGCGGCCCGGCCAGCGTGCAGGACTTTGCCTATTGGTCCGGGCTGACGCTGGCCGAGGCGCGCCGCGGCCTGGAGGGCGCCCGAGACGGGCTGGTGATGGAGACGCAGGGCGGCGTGGACTACTGGCGCCGCCCGGCAGAGCCGCCCGCTGGGCCGGCGCAGCGGGCCTGGCTGCTGCCCGCCTACGACGAGTACGGCAGCGGCTACAAAGACCGCGCCGCCTCGTTGCCGCACGGGGACGAGGGCGCGCTGTTCGACAATGCCTATATGCACTCTCTGGTCATCGAGGGCGTGGTGGCGGGCAGCTGGCGCCGGCTGCTCGAGAAGGACGCCGTCATCGCCGCCATTCGGCCCGTGCAGCCGCTCAGCGCCGCCGAGCGCAAGCTGGTCGATGCGGCTGCGCAGCGCTATGCGCAGTTCCTGGGCATGCCGGCCCAGTTGGAATTCGAGACACAGAAAGGCAAATAGTTATGGACGCTAAAGGCTTCAATCATTTGTTCGAGTACCACATCACGCGCAACCGCGAGCTATGGGAGCATTGCATCCTCACGCTGACGCCGGAGCAGTTCACCTGGGAGATCGACTATTCGATGGGCTCAATGCGCAACCAGTGCGTGCATCTGCTGAACATCGACGAGCGCTGGTTCAGCGGCCTGCGCGGTGCGGAAGTGCCCGACTTCGCCGACCCGCAGGATTATCCGGATTTTGACAGCGTGCGGACCAAATGGGACCAGGTGGAAGCCGGGATGCGCGAAACTCTGGCCGGATTGCAGGATGCCGCCCTGGAAGAAGAGTTTATGCCGAATGTGAAGGTGTGGCAGATTTTGTTCCACGTGCTTAACCACGGTACCGACCACCGCGCCCAGATGCTGGCCGGGCTGCACGCCCTCGGCGCGCCCACTTTCGCGCAGGATTATTTCTTCTTCGCCAACGGGATGCCGATTAAAGTGCATAACTAGCTGTCAGCGGTCAGCACTCAGCGATTAGCAGTTAGCAGTTAGCAGTTAGCAAAAGCGATTTTCGGTCAGTTCTTGTAGGCGACTGACAGTGTGAATATGGTTATTCCGACAAGCGACTTGCGCTCATCGCACTTTACGAAGAGATGGTTTTAGGGATCCTTCGCTGGTCCGGGTTCGGCGGTCTGGTAAAGGTTGGCAGTACCCGCTCAGATGACACGAGGGCTTAGGGCTTACAGCTTACGGTTTATAGCTCTCAGGGCAGCTCATCCAGCGGGTTGAGGAACTCCGCGCCGCGGCGGATTTCGAAGTGCACGAAGGCGCCGGCCGGATGGCCGATCATGCCGCCCAGGCCGATTGGCTGGCCCTGAGCCAGCGCGCTGCCGCACACCGCGCTGGCCGCACCCAGCCCGCCGTAGAGGGTGAAATCGCCATTGCCATGGTCGAGCATGACCATCAGGCCATACCCCAGGTTCGACCAGCCGGAATAGACCACCACCCCTGCATCGGCGGCCAGCACGGGTTCGCCGAGCTCCACCGCCAAATCGACGGCGCGGTGGCCGCTCCAGTAGCCCTCGGCGAGGATGCGGCGGCTGGAGACCGGCCAGGCGTACTCGCCAGCCCCCTGCCCCAGCAGGCCGCTGTTCTGCGGGCAGGCGCCGTTGCCGAACTCCTCGCTGGAGACGGCCATGGCGCCCGCGGGCAGGTTGGGCATTACCCGGCGGCGCAGGGCGCGCTGGCCATCCGGCACCAGCACCCACTGGCCGATGAAGAGCTGCGGGTTTTGGGCATCGATGCCGTTGCCCGGCCAGGCGATGATGTCTTCGGCGTTGGCGTTGAAGAAATTGGCCAGGCTGGCCACCGAATCGCCGCCGCCGGCCTGGTGGTAGACACCGTCACGCGGCAGGATGAGCAGTTGCATGCCCTGCATGAGGAAGTCGGGGATGTCGTGCAGCACATCGTGGTTGGCCCACAAGACGGTCTCCGGCTGGAGGCCGAAGCGGGCGGCGATGCTGCTGAGCGTGTCGCCCGCCTGCACGGTGTAGGTAAACGGCTCCGTGGCCGGGGTGGGCTGCGCGGGCAGCCCGGTGGCGGTGGCCGCCACCGGGCTGGGTGAGCCGAGCACCGGCGTGGGCAATGCGGTCGGCTCGGGCTGGGCGGCGCAGGCCGCCAGGCAAACAAAAAGCAGGCCGGCGAAAACCATTCGCCCGGCCTGCTTTGGCAAAGCTTGCTTGCTCATGGGGAGCAGGACGACGACTAGCCCTCGTCCTTGAGGCCTTCCAGGAATTCCTGGTTGCTGTCGGTCTTGGACATGCGCTGCAGCAGCGCTTCCACGGCGGCGCCCACGTCCATACCGGCGCCGTGCGGCGGCTCGGCGATCATGGTGCTGTACATGCGGCGCATCAGCCAGACGTACTGGGTGATGTCCGGGCCGAGGAGCAGTTCCTCGCGGCGGGTGGAGGAGCGGTCGATATCGATGGCGGGGAAGATGCGGCGTTCTTGCAGCCTGCGCGAGAGGTGCAGCTCCATGTTGCCGGTGCCCTTGAATTCTTCGTAGACCACATCGTCCATGCGCGAGCCGGTGTCCACCAGGCAGGTGGCGATGATGGTCAGCGAACCGCCTTCTTCAATGTTGCGCGCCGCGCCGAAGAAGCGCTTGGGCGGGTAGAGCGCCGAAGGGTCGATACCGCCGGAGAGCGTGCGGCCGGAGGGCGTGACCACCAGGTTGTAGGCGCGGGCCAGGCGGGTGATCGAGTCGAGCAGGATGACCACATCCTGGCCGATTTCCACCAGGCGCTTGGCGCGCTCGATGACCATTTCGGCGGCGCGCACGTGCGAGGTGACCGGCTCGTCGAAAGTGGAGGAGATCACCTCAGCGTCCACCGAGCGATCCATGTCGGTCACTTCTTCGGGGCGCTCACCGATCAGCGCCACCATCAGGTGCACGTCTTTGTAGTTGGTCGAGATGGAGTTGGCCATCTCTTTGAGGATGGTGGTCTTGCCGGATTTGGGCGGCGAAACGATCAGGCCGCGCTGGCCGCGGCCCACCGGAGCCACCAGGTTGATCATGCGCATGGCCAGGCCGCGTTTGTCGGTCTCCAGGTCGAAGCGCTGGTCGGGAAAGATAGGGGTCAGGTTTTCGAAGCGCGGCCGGTTGCGGGCGGCTTCAGGGTCCATACCGTTGACCGTTTCGACTTTGACCAGGCCGAAGTGTTTCTCGGATTCGCGCGGCGGGCGGGCCTCGCCGATGATCAGGTCGCCGTTGCGCAGGCCGTAACGGCGCACCTGGGTCTGTGAGACGTACACATCGTCCGGGCCGCCCTGGTAATGGTCCGAGCGCAGGAAGCCTACGCCCTCGTTCATAATTTCGAGGATGCCGCCGCGCACTTCGCGGCCCTGCTTGGCCGCTTCGGCGCGGCGGATGTGCACAAGCAAGTCTTCTTTCTTGAGCCGGTTGGGGCGGTCTACGCCCAAATCCTTGGCTTGCTTGCGCAGGTCGGCCAGTGAACTGGCTTCGAGATTCGATATTGTCATGAGGCGTTTCTTTCTACAGGTATATAGGGTGAAGCAATGCTATGTGCAACTGCCCACTATTAGGCAGGACTATCCCACAGATGGAACGTTTTTTGCGAATATGAGTTACTCGGATTTGAAAAAAGTACGGGGGGAACGAAAAAATTATAGCGGAAAACCCGCCGCGGGGCAAGCGTCAGCCGGCCCTTTTCTGCAACAGTTCGCGGGTTAGGTACAGCGCCAGCATGGTCTTGGCCTCTTCGATTTCACCGCCCTGCATGGCGACGAAAGCCTCGGCCAGCGAAAGCTTCTCCACCTGCAGGAACTCGTCCTCATCGGCGGGCAGCTCCTCCGGGGTCAGCTCCTCGGCGAGGAAGATGTACATCCGCTCGGTGGAGTAGCCGGGGGCCAGGTAGAAATCGCTCAGCGGGGTGAGGCGGCCCGGGGCCATGCCGATCTCCTCGCGCAGCTCGCGCTGGGCGCAAGCCTCGGGCGGCTCACCCGGCTCCAGCGTGCCGGCCGGGATTTCGAGGATGCGCTTGCCGGTGCTGGGGCGGAACTGGCGCACGAAGTGGATGCGGCCGTCGGCATCCAGCGGCAGCATGGCCACGGCGCCATTGTGCACCACGATGTCGTAGTCGCCGGTGCGGCCGTCGGGCAGCTGGATGTGGTCGCGGCGCACGTCGAATTTGTGCGCTTTGTAGACCAGCTCGCTTTGGAGGACTTTGAAATCCACGCGGTTAGGGGATGTGCAGGCTGAGCCCGGGCTGTAGCTGGGCATCCAGTGAGAGGCCGTTGGCTTCAGCGATGTGCTCGGGCCAGACGTCGCCAAAGGCACAGGCGATGCTGAAGAGGGTGTCGGTGCTGCTGGCCACGTAGGTGGCAGGGTGCGAGCGCAGTTGGCGGTTGGCGCCAAAGGTGCCTACCTGGGCCACCGGGATGCTCAGCGTAGTGCCCACGCTGAGATTGCTGGCCTGGCTCTCGCTGAGACCGTTGGCGCTGAGGATAGCCGCCGGGTCGATGTTGAAGCGCCGCGCCAGGCAATAGGGCCACTCGCCCTGGCGCAGGGTGTAGCTGCCCGGCACGGGGTGCTCGCTGATTGGCGCGGGCGTGGTGGTGGCGGTGGCTTCCAGCGTGGGCGTAGGCTCCAGTGTGGCGGTCTCGCCGAACACCGCCGTGGGGCTGGCCGCGGCATCCGGGGTCAGCAGGCTGTCGGGGCTTTTGTCGCCGGCTGCCAGGGCGGTCTGGGTGGCGATGGCGCTGAACACGGAGCTGAGCGCATCTTGCGTGGGCGTGGGCAGCGAGGAGCTGCTCACCGAGCGCGTGCAGGCGGCGAGCAGCAGGCTGGCGGTGAGGACAAGGGCGATTTGCAGGGAACGAGGCATGGTTATCAGAACATCCATTCAGTGGGTGATACTAGCATACGCGGGGAATCAGCGTCAAGCGGAGAGAGGTGGGGATTGGTAAATGGAGATTGGAGATTGGAGATTTGCGGCTAGCCAGCGCTGTGCCGTCCGCGGCGCATGGCCGCGGCCACCTGGTGCGAGTTTTCGTCGGAACGCTGTTCCAATTGGGCGACGATGCTGGCGTGATTCTCATCGTCCCGGTTCTGGCTGAGTTTAAAAGCCGCGTCGATACGAGTGACCTCCACGGCGAAGCCGTAGACCCCCTGCATTTCGCGCTGCACATACTCCTGCGGCAAACCTTCCAGGCTGTAGTCTGTGCCGGCTTCGTAGCGCTGCACCAGACGGCTGAGCAGGTTGTAGAGTTCATCGCCTTCCACCGGGCGGACGCGACCGTAGACGTGGGCCATCATGTAATTCCAGGTGGGCACATTGGTGTGGTCGTACCAACGGGGCGAAATGTAAGTATGCGGCCCTTGGAAGATGAGCAGCACTTCCTGATCGCGAAAACTGCGCCATTGCTTGTTGGCGCGGGCCATATGGCTCAAGAAGGTGAGTTGCTCGCCAGGGCCTTCCAGCAGTTCGACTGGGATATGGGTGGCGACGGGCTTTTCGCTGTCGTGGGAAACCAGCGCGGGAAAGCCATTGGTTTTCAAGAAGGCGAGGATCTCGGCGCGGTCTTCCTGACGGTACAGGCGGGGGATGTACATGGCGATCCTTAGGGGAGAGACAGGCTGGCGAAGTCCAAATCCAGATAGGGAAGATCGTTTTCGATGCGAGCCTTGCGGCCGCGCATGAAGCCAGCGACCCAGTCGTTGTCAATTTTATCCAGATCAAAGTCGCGATGGATGATCGCGTACAACTCGATTTCGCGGATCTTGAGGAAATGCGGGATTTCTTGCAGCCATTTGGGGTCCAAGGGACAGGCACGCTGGTAGCCGCGCAGGAAGTGGCCCAGAAATTCGCGGGCAAGCGCCTCGGGATCGTCTTCGTTGGCGACGCGATAGAAGAGCACCATGGCGATGTCGTTGATGTACCAGTTGTAGCCGCAGTCGTCGAAGTCGAAGAGGGTGATGCGGCCCGCCTCATCCACGAAGAGATTGCCGCCGTGGGCGTCCTGATGGGTCAGCCCGTAGGACTCGATGTCTTTAGGCAATGTGCGCACATGGTCACAGACTTGCTGATATTTTTGGCGGGCGATGGCTTCGCCCGCCGGCGCGTAGCTGTTCACAAATTCAAAGACCGGGTCGTCCCAGTGCGGACGTTTGGGCGGGGCCGTGTAGTGCTTGCTGAGCGCATGCATGCGCCCGATGGTCTCGCCGTAGGTTTCACAGAGCGCGGGGGTCCAGCGCTCCCGCGGCGGGCCGCCGCGGGCCTTGACGAAGGCCACGGCGAGGAAATCGCCGCCGTGGCCATCCGGGATGGCTTCGACCAACTTGCCAGCCTGGGACTGGATGGCCTGCGCAGCCGAGACCCCGCCGGCGACCAGGTAATTGATCCACTCGGTTTCGCCTTCGATGAGGGTCTGGTTGCGGCGGGAGCTGTGGCCGATGCGCAGGATGAAGTCGCCGTCGGGTCGGGAGAACTCGAAGATGAAGCTCTCGAAGCTGTCCAGCACACGCACTGCCTCAGGCGCGACGCCGTAGCGCCGGGCGGCTTCGGCGAGGATGGCATCGTTGAAGCGATCTTTGATGAATTTTTCCATAAGCGCCCATGCTACCAGAATAAAAACGCCTCCCGTGCGGGAGGCGTTTTCGTATTGTTAGCGGCTCAAAAGCGCAAGCCGCTGCCCAAGACCACAGCGTAGACCACGATCGCCAGACCGCCCAGGGCGATCCACCCCCAACTGCGCGGGATTTGCAAAGCAGGCCCGGCAAGTTTGGCAAAGGCGCCGGAGCGGAACCACTGCATCATCCACAGCAAGGGCGAAAGCGCGCCGAGCACGGCGATGAACCCGGCCACCGCCGGCTGGCCCAAGAGGCCGTAGGGGTTGAACCAGCCGGCGAGGAGCACCACCACGGCCGAAGCCAGGTAAGCGACCAGGCCCAGTTTGACGGCGCGGCCAATCAGTTCCGGCTCGCGGCCGCCGATGTACTTGCCCAGTTCTTGCAGCGCGGTCCAAACCGCCCAGATGAACAAGCCGGTGCCGACCAGCGCCATGAGCACCCGCCACAACCAGTGCGGCTCCCATCCGGCGATGACCACCGCCCAGTCGCCGATGTTGGCGACGCCGGAGAACATCAGGTAACCGGCGCCGTAGAGCCAGTTCATCAGCATGAACAACCAGAGGAAGAAGCGCTGCGCGGCCCCAGCCGCACGCGGCAGCCACCGCCAGCAGACGAGGCCGAGGGCCAGGTTGGCGATGGCCGCGCTGCCGGCGACCACCTGGGTCTGCCAGTCGCCGCCCGGGTCACAGTCCACATGCAAAGCGGTCAACTCGCGCAGGTCGCCACCCAGAGCGACGCAGGTGACCGCATGCACACTTTCGTGGAAAAACACGTTCAGGCTGATTGCAACCGCGGCTATGGCGAAGACGGTCAGCCAATCCATCCACGCCAGGGATGCCTTGCGAGACATGACTACTCCTTTTGAAAAGGCTATTCGATTGTTAGCAAGGCAACAGGATGGAAACCAGCAGAAAAATTATAGGATAGTTGCGGGTTTAATACAAGAACCAGGCACGGGCGGCCTGCTCTTAGCCAATATCCACCACACAAAAACGATTGCCTTCCGGATCTTGCATGATGATGTAGTCCGCATTCTCCGGTCGTTTGCTCCAATGCACCTCGGTCGCCCCCAGCAACTTGAGCCGGGCTACTTCGCCGGGTTGATCTTCGGTATACAGGTCGAGGTGGATGCGCGGCGGCAGTTGGTATGCAGAATAGTGCTGGTCGAGCGAAATATTGGGGCCGCTGCCGTTGCGCGGATGCAAGACAATGAAATCATGGCTGCGCGAGCCTTCCCGCGGCGCGTAATCGAGCGCGGCGCTCCAAAAGGCCTCCATCAACGCCAAATCCTTGACGCGCAGGACGATGGAGCCGACGCGAAGCATACTGCTTAGCCGGCTTGAGCGACTGCCGGGCGGAACTTGTAGCCGTAGATGAGCATGCCGCGCTCGTCGGTGGCGGAGCGCAGCAGGCGGGTGACCATCTCCACCGGCATACCGATGGCGGGCTGTTGCTCGCCGAGGTCGGTGAGTTGGGCGGTGACCAGCGGGCCTTCGGCCAGCTTGACCATCGCCAGGGTGTAGGGCGCCTGCTCGGCGTAGCCTTCGGGCGCGTCGTAAACGGTGGTGTAGGAATAGACTTCGCCCTTGCCGCTGAATTGGAAGAGGGTTTTGGCCTCTTCGCCGCATTCCGGGCAGATGTCGCGGGGCGGGAAGAGCTTGGCGTCGCAATGCTCGCAGACCTCGCCGACCAGGGCGTAGCGCTGCTTCTTCAATCTCCAATGGCGCGGGATATCCATTTGCGTTTCTCCTGAGCCTACTGTAGCGAGGCAGGACTATCAGAAACTATCAAATAGCTAATAGCTTTTAGCTCAAAGCATAGCGATGGGCGAAGTCGGCGGGGAAGGGGATGCCGTTGGCGTAGAAGTAACGGATCAGCTGGCCGTGGTGCTGGGCCTCGTGCTCGAGCAGGTCGAAGAGGATCTTCAGACGGGCGTCGTCCCAGGGCTGGCCGACGGCGGCCAGGGCGTCCAGCAGCTCGGTCTGCGAAGCGGCCAGGGCGGCCTGAACGCTGCCCGGCGTCTTGATGTCCTGCAGGCTGCAAGCGAAGCCTTGCCACTCGCCGGCGGTGAAGGCGCGGGCGTAGCTCTCCCGCGCACCGACCACACACCAGAATTGGCCGCCAATGCTGTTGGACGGCGCCTCACCATTGTGGCTTTGGAGCTGTTCGGCCGAGAGCTGGGCGGCCAGCGAGTTGGTCAGTTCGGCGGCTTGGTACAGGCGGGTTCGCAAGGTCTCCATCTCAATCCTCTACAGTCCGTAATACATGCGTCACCGCCGTGGCGGCCGGGCCGCCCAGGCTTTGGACCAGGCCGATTTTGGCCCCGTTCACCTGCGCCCCACCCGCCTGTCCGCGCAGCTGTAGGGCGGCCTCGGCGACCTGGTACGCGCCCGTGGCCCCGCCGGGGAAGCCGCGCGCTTTCAGCCCGCCCAGGGTGGCGATGGGCAGCTCGCCGTCCGGCGCCAACGCGCCGTTCTGTGCCCACTTCCAGCCCTCGCCGCGTTCGGAGAAGCCGGCGGCCTCAAGCGAGAGGGCGCTGTATATAGAAAAGGCGTCGAACAACTCGAAGAAGTCCGCATCGCCGGGCTGGATGCCGGCTTGTTTGCAGGCGCGTTCCACGGAGAGCCGGGCGGCGTTGAATGCCAGCGGGTCGGGCCGGTCGTGCAGGGCCAGGGTGTCGCTGACCGCGCTGGAGCCGGTGATCTCCACCAGCGGGTGGGCGAACTTGGACGGCAGCAGTTCGGCGCGGGTCAGCAGCAGGGCGGCGGCCCCGTCGGCATGCGGCGCCACGTCGAACATGTTGAGCGGCGCGCTGACGATGCCGGCTTTGGCATACGTTTCGGGCTTGACCGCCTTGCGGAACATGGCGTTGGGGTTGTGCGCGCCGTTGGCGTGGGCGGTGAGCGGGAAGCCGGCCAGGGCATATTGAGGTACGTCGAATTCGTGGAAGTAGCGCTGGGCCAGCAAGGCGGCCTGCGCGGTGAGCGTGAGGCCCTGCTCGGCTTCGTAGTCGGCGTCGCTGGCCATGGCCATGGCGTGCTCCACCTCGGCAGGCACCTGATCGCTGAGTTTCTCGACGCCCAGCACCAGCGCGGCGTCCACCTGGCCGGAGGAGACGGCCAGGTAGCCGACGCGCAGCGCCATGGCCGCCGATGCGCCGGCGGCCTCGATGGTGGCGGCCTCGATGCCGTGCAGGCCGGCGAAGTCGGCCAGCAGGACGCCGAGCTGCGCCTGGCGCGAGAGCGCCGCGGCGAGCATGTTGCCCACGTAGAGCGCGTTGGGCCGCAGGCCGCCGGCGTCCTGCATGGCGGCTTCCATGGCCTGGAAGGCCAGCTCGCGCAGCGAGACGTCCCACTGTTCGTTGACCGGTGTTTGGCCGATGCCGGCGATGATGACGTTGGTCATGCGTTCCTCTTCCAATAATCAGGTCTGGCAACAGAGATTGGAGATTAGAGAGTGAATCTCCAATCTCTACTCTCGATTTTTATTTCATCTCCAACTTCCCACGCATGCGCACATACGCGGCGTAGTCGATCTCGGTGCGGCGGGCGATGTAGTCTTCGGTGGTGGCGGCCAACCCCGGCTTGCCGGCGATCTTGTCGGTGACGCGCAGCACCATGGCGTCCGACCCGGCGCCGGAGCCGAAGGAGACCAGCAGGATGCGTTCGCCGGGCTTGGCGATGTCGAAGATGGCGGTGAGGCCGATGATCGCCGCGCCGGAGTAGGTATTGCCGATGCGCGGCACCAGCAGGCCGGTCTCGATCTGCTCGGGCTTGAAACCCAGCATGGCCCCGGCGCGTTGCGGGAATTTGGTGTTCGGCTGGTGGAAGACAACGTAGGCGTAGTCCTCCGGCGTAGTGCCTGTCGCTTCGAGCATGGCCTGCCCGGCAGAGGTGATGTGCTTGAAATAGGCCGGTTCGCCGGTGAAGCGCTGGCCGTGCTCCGGATACTTGGCATACTGCCGCCGCCAGAAATCCGGCGTGTCGGTGACAAAGGAATATGAGCTTTCGATCTCGGCGAGCGACTCTTCGGCCGGGCCGATGACGAAAGCCGCCCCGCCCGCCCCGGCGGTGTACTCCAGAGCGTCGCCGGGGCGGCCCTGGGCGGTGTCCATGCCGATGGCCAGCGCGTAGCGCGCCATGCCGGAGCCGACGAAGCCCATCGCCGCCACCATGGCTTCGGTGCCCGCCTTGCAGGCGAACTCCCAGTCGGCGGCCTGGGTGCTGGGCACCGCGCCGATGGCCTCGGCCACCAGCGTGGAGGTGGGCTTGACCGCGTAGGGATGCGACTCCGAGCCGACCCAGACAGCGCGCAGTTCCTGCGGGCTGATCTGGGCGCGGGCCATGGCGTTGCGGGCGGCCTCGATGGACATGGTGGCTACGTCTTCGTCCAGGCCGGGCACGGACTTCTCGATGATGGGCAGGCCAGCCGTGCCATCGGTCCAGACGCGGGCCACCTCGCGGGCCGGCAGGCGGTAGCGTGGCACATAGGCGCCGTAGCCGACGATGCCGACGGGGTGCTCCGGCTTGAGCAGGCGGACGGGTTCGTGAGTGTGGGGTTGTTCGGTCATCTTATTGCCATTCTTTCAATATCTCTTCGGCGCGGTCCACGCGCACGGTCTTCTCGGCGACCAGCTGCGCAGCGAGGCGCTCGATCTGCTCGCCGGTCGCGCCGGCGGCGATGGCCACCTGGCGAGCATGCAGGCTCATGTGGCCGCGCTGGATGCCCTCGGTGGCCAGGGCGCGCAGGGCGGCCAAGTTCTGCGCCAGGCCGACGGCGGTGATGATCTGGGCCAGCTCGGCGGCGGTGCTCACGCCCATCAGCTTGAGCGCCGCCTGGGCGCTGGGGTGCACCTTAGTGGCCCCGCCGACGATGCCGACGGCCATGGGCAGCTCCAGCGATCCGACAAGGTTGCCATCAGCATCTTTGCCCCAGGTGCTCAGTGAGGTGTAGCGCCCAGAGCGGGCCGCGTAGGCGTGTGCGCCGGCTTCCACGGCGCGCCAGTCGTTGCCGGTGGCGATGACCACCGCGTCGATGCCGTTCATGATGCCTTTGTTGTGCGTGGCCGCTCGGTAGGGGTCGGCGTCGGCGAAGGCCCAGGCTTCGATGATGCCGTCACGCACCTGCTCGGCAGAGAAATCACCGAAGGCCAACTGGTCCAGCTGAATGGTGCACTCGGCGCGGGCCAGGCGGCGGTCGGCCAGATTGCTGAGGATGCGCAGGTGCACCCGGCCGCCAGTCAGCGCTTCGATGCGCGGCGCCAGGCGCTCGCAAGCGGTGTTGACCGCGTTGGCGCCCATCGCGTCGCGCACGTCGTAGATGAGGTGGATGACCAGGAAGGGCCCGATGGGCGAGTTGTCGATACGGCGGATTTCCAGGCCGCGCGGCCCGCCGCCCAGCTTTTGCAGCACAGGGTCAATGCCCGCCGCCTCGGGGAGCAGTTCGCCTTCGGCGGCGGCGATGGCCGCGGCGGCCGCGTCCAGGTCCGGCGCGGCCAACAATTGCATCTGGCCAATCATCAGCGGCTCGTCGGCGCTCGTGCGGAAGCCGCCGGCGGGCCGGGCCAGCTTGGCCATGAACGACGCGCCGGCGACCACGGAGGGTTCCTCGACGGCCATGGGCACCAGCACTTCACGATCATTGACCATGAAGTTCAGCGCGATACCTAGCGGAAGGTTGAAGGTGCCGACCACGTTCTCGATCATGGGGTCGGCGGCTTCCGGGGTCAGGCCGCCATTGGCCAGGGCAGCCAGCTCGGTCTCGCTGAGCACAGCCAAGGCGCGCAAACGCGCCTGGCGTTCGGCCAGGGGCAGGTCGTAAAAACCGGGCAAGCGGGAACTGCTGGTCACACTGTTATTAAGCTATGGGGCAACTATCAGGAACTATCAGGATAGCTAATAGCTATTAGCTGTTAGCAAAGCGAGAGCTTCAATGCTCGCCAAGTTATACGATCTGGTGAAAGTGCTAATTGCCCCAGATCATGAAGGATTCGCTGACGCAGACCTCCGCGGCGCCGAAGGCGGAGAGGCAGACGCGGTAGGCCACTAGCGTCCCGTTGGGGGCGGCGATGGGCGGCAGGGTCAGCTGGGTCTGGCCGCCCTCATCGCTGGGTGGGAACTGGTGGATGCTCACCCCGCCAGACGGCAGGCTGACCTCGAGATAAGGCTGCAAGCCGGTGAGCAGTTGGTTGCCGGCGTACAGGTTGGCGAAGATGACCTGCTGCTCCTGCGAGTTGATTTGCGAGTACTGCTCCCAGACCTGGATGCGCACCGCCCCCGGCGACTGCGGCTGTGCCGCCGGCTGGTCGTAGACGCGGGCCTTGTACTCGACGCCCAGTGGCAGCGGGGTCACGCTGCCGCCGGCGTAGCGCAGGCAGGCGTTGGTGAAGCACTGCGAGGCGCTGCCGTCTGGCTGCATTTTGATCTCTGAGATGGGCACGCCCACCACTTCATAGCCGCCGTGGCGGGCGATGTATTCAGTGAAGAACAGCGGGATGTTGTAGCCGTACTGGCCCTCGATGCTGTAGAACATGATCACCGGGCTGTCCAGCTGGGCGACCAGCGGCTCGGGGGTGATGCCCAGCAGCCCCGGCAGCGGCCGGGCCGCGGCGGTCTGCGAAGCATCCGGATGGGCGAAGAGCACCAAGTTCTGGTAGATGACCTCCAGACTGCCGTCGGCAGTCTGGTAGGGGCCGGCCAACCGCGGGCCGACAAAGCCGTCACCCAGGCGGGCGATGGTACTGGTGAACGGCTCGCCGTAGGGCAAATCGATCTGGATGATGGCCGCCGGGCCGGCCTGCGGCTGGCTGCAGGCCTCGCCGCAGGCCAGGCGGCCGTAGGCCATCAGCTGCACCGCGCCGGGCTGTTCCAGGTTCATGTAGAAACCCAAGTTCTGGAAGTATTGCTCCACCCGGTTGTGCTCGGCCACGAAGCGCACGCCGGTCAGCGGGCGGCCCACGTAGCGGCCGCCCAACTGCTGGTACAGCGGGGCAAAGCCCTCGTAAACGATGTAGCCATCCACCACCAGCGCGCCTTGCAGGCTGCCGTCGGCCACCGGCGCGTCCCAGACGCCCATTTGCTCGCCCAGTGGAGCCAGCGAATACTGCTCGCTGGGCGGCAGCTCGGGGTTGTAGACCATCAGCGCATTTTCGAGATATTGCTTCTGGACGATGCCCTCGACGAGGACGGGCGTCAGCGCCGGGCCCAGCCGCGCCGGGCCGCCGAGGAAGTCGTAGAATTCGGCGAAGACGGGCTCTATCAGATAGGGGCTGGGGATGGTGGATTCGGGCGCGGCCCCCGGGGCGCAGGCAGCCAAGAGCAGCGCCAGCGCGCAGAGCAGATATCGAGGTAGGTGGGTCAACGAGTGCATGTGCGTAAGACCCAAACGAAGTGGGGAGTGATTTTAACATGGCGAATAGCGTTCAGCTTTCAGCGGTCAGCAATCAGCTAAATTCTGACTTCTGACCTCACAACTCGCACTTGCTTTTATCTGTAATTGTTGACCGTCGACTGTGAACTATTCGCCCCCCAGAGGACTATAATGTAAGCACTCCCCGACTAAATGGAGACTCTTCTATGGCGCAAGCGACTACCGAAACCCGCCCGATGACCGAAGAGGGCGACCATCTTCAAATTCAAGCGATTGACCACCTGCATTTCTACGTGGGCAATGCCAAACAATCCATGTACTGGTGGTGGAAGGGCTTCGGCTTCAAGCCGGTGGCCTATTCCGGCCTGGAAACCGGCAACCGCCAGTTTGCCTCGTACGTGCTCGAATCCGGCAAAGTACGCTTTGTGGTCTCCGCACCCTATGGCCCCTCGCAGGAGATGGCCGGCCACCACATGACCCATGGCGATGGCGTCAAGGTCATCGCCATTCAGGTCAAAGACGTGGAGGACGCCTGGAAGGCGACCACTTCCCGCGGCGGGCAGAGCGCCTGGGCGCCGCGGGAGGAGAAGGACGAATTCGGTGTCTACCGCACCTCGGCCATCCACACCTACGGCGAGGTGCTGCACGTCTTCGTGGACCGCAGCGACTACAAGGGGCCTTTCGCTCCCGGCTACCAGCCGCTGGACTACGAGGCCGAGTCGACCGGCCTGGCCGCCATTGACCACGTAGTGGGCAATGTGCAGTTGGGCAAGATGGACTATTGGGTCAACTTCTACCATCGCGTGATGGGCTTCCGCCAGCTGCTGCACTTCGACGACAAAGACATCAGCACCGAGTACTCGGCGCTGATGTCCAAGGTGATGGAGAATGGCAACGGGCGGGTCAAGTTCCCGATCAATGAGCCCGCCGAGGGCAAGAAGAAGAGCCAAATCGAAGAATACCTGGACTATTACCTGGGCCCCGGGGTGCAGCACATCGCCATCGCCACCGGCGATATCCTCAGCACCGTGCGCCAACTGAAAGCCAACGGCATCGAGTTCCTGCGCGTGCCGGATGCCTACTACGACCTGCTGCCCGAGCGCGTCGGCGACATCATCAAGGAACCGCTGGACGAGATCAATGAGCTGGGCATTCTGGTCGACCGCGACGACGAAGGCTACCTGCTGCAGATCTTCTCCCGCCCGGTGCAAGACCGGCCGACTTCTTTTATCGAGGTCATCCAACGTCACGGCAGCCGCGGCTTCGGCAAGGGCAACTTCAAGGCGCTCTTTGAAGCCCTGGAGCTGGAGCAGGAACGCCGGGGCAACCTGGACAACTAGCGGCCCATGCGCTATCTGAGTTTCACTCCGCCCGGTGAAGAGCGGCCGCGCCTCGGCGCGGTGATTGCCGAAGACCGGGTGGTTTCGCTGGCCCGCGGCGACCTGCCGCAGGACATGCTGGCGCTGATCCAGGCCGGGCCGGAGATGTGGGCGCTAGCCGAACTGGTCGCCCGCCAAACGCAATCCGTCTGGCCGCTAGCCGAGGTGGCCCTGGGCGCACCGCTGCGCCGCCCGCCCACGCTGCGCGACTTCTACGCCTTCGAGACGCATGTGCGCACCGCCAGCCAGAACCGCGGTCGCGAAGTGCCCGCCGAATGGTACGAGTTCCCCGTCTTCTACTTCACCAACCCGCACACCATCCACGGCCCCGGCGAAGGTGTGAAAATGCCGGCCTACACCCAGGCGTTGGATTACGAGTTGGAGGTGGCCGCGGTCATCGGCCGCCCGGGCAAGGACATCGCCCCGGATGAGGCCATGGAGCACGTCTTCGGCTTCACCATCATGAACGACTGGTCGGCGCGGGATGTGCAGCGCAAAGAAATGAAAGTGGGCCTCGGCCCAGCCAAGGGCAAGGACTTCGCCACCAGCCTTGGCCCCTGGATCGTGACCCCAGGCGAACTGGAAAAGGCCAACGCCGGCCGCCCCGGCGTGTATAACGCCAGCATGGTCGCCCGGGTGAACGGCGAAGAGCGCTCGCGGGGCAACTGGAGTGACATCCATTACTCTTTCGGCGAAATCATCGCCCGCGCCTCGCAGGGCGTCGAACTGCAGCCCGGCGACGTGATCGGCTCGGGCACCGTGGGCACCGGCTGCCTGCTGGAGCTGACTAAAGGCGAAGGGCCGTGGTTGCAGGGGGGGGACCTCGTAGAATTGGCAATCGATGGTATTGGAGTCTTGCAAAACAGAGTAGTTCTAGCAACCTAGCACTCAGCGGTCAGCAGTCAGCAGTCAGCCGACCAAGGGCGATGAAAGATTTCCGAAAACTACAGGTCTGGGAAAAGTCGCATAAGCTGGTCCTTGAGATCTACAAGGCCACTACAAGCTTCCCCAGTTCGGAACTCTACGGTCTAACCAGTCAAATCCGAAGATCGGCAGTCTCGATTCCTTCGAACATCGCAGAAGGCGCAGGGCGTGGCAGTGATGCGGATATGCGTAGAATGCTGCAGATCGCTTTCGGCTCGGCCAGTGAACTGGAATACCAACTCCTTTTGGCATTTGAGCTAAAATTCATCAGCAAAGAAATTCATGCAAGTCTCAGCCAACAGGTTGTTGAGATCAAAAAGATGCTCAGCTCTTTCATGAAAAAGCTGAATGCTGACCGCTGATAGCTGACCGCCAATTAAGGAGTTCCCATGCCCTTTTACCACTCCCTCGGTGAAATCCCCAAGAAGCGTCATACCCAGTTCCGCAAGCCCAACGGCGGCCTGTACCGCGAAGAGGTCATGGGCCTGGAGGGCTTCTCGGGCATCCAGTCGCTGCTCTACCATCACTTCCTGCCGCCACGGGTCAAAAAGGCGGAGCTGCTCGGCCCGGCCAAGCCGAGCTATGTGGACTTTGGCGCCATCCGCCACCGCGCTTTCAAGTCGGCCGACATGCCGGCGGGCGGCGACCCGGTGGAGGCCCGCCGGGTGCTGATGGGCAACAACGATGTGACCATCGGACTCAGCCGGCCGGCCAAGAGCATGGACTACTACTATCGCAACGCGCAGGCCTACGAGTGCTGGTACGTCCACGAAGGCAGCGGCGTGCTGCGCACCCAGTTCGGCGTGCTCGATTTCGAGCCGGGCGACTACGTGGTCATCCCCTTCGGCACCACCTGGAAGATGGAGCTCTCCGGCCCCGAGGCGCGCTTCCTGGTCGTTGAGACCCCCTCACACATCGAGCCGCCCCGGCGCTATCGCAACGAATACGGCCAGTTGGGCGAGCATGCGCCGTTCAGCGAGCGCGATTACCAGGTGCCCCAGCAGCTTGAGACCCACACCGACCAGGGCGACTTCGAAGTGCGCGTCAAAGTGCGTGACACGATCAGCCGCCACATCCTCGACCACCACCCGCACGATGTGGTCGGCTGGGACGGCTATTTATATCCCTGGATTTTCAGCATCCACGACTTCGAGCCGAGCACCGGCGCGCTGCACCTGCCCCCGCCTACCCACCAGACCTTCCAGGGGCGCGGCTTTGTGCTGTGCTCCTTCGTGCCGCGTTTGTACGACTACCACCCAGACGCCATCCCGGCGCCCTACAACCACTCCAATGTCCAGTCAGACGAGATGATCTACTACGCCGAGGGCAACTTCATGTCCCGCAAGGGCATCGACCGCTGCGACATCACCCTGCACCCCTTCGGCCTGCCGCATGGCCCGCAGCCCGGCGCCACCGAGGCTTCGATCGGCAAGAAGAGCACCGACGAACTGGCTGTAATGGTGGATACCTTCAATCCGCTGCACCTGACCACCGACGCGCTGGAAATGGAAAAAACCGAATACCAGGACAGCTGGCTGGCGGACGACGGCGAAGGCGCCTTCTTCACCGCCGGGTAAACGCGACACTACACGGATATGGAAATCAGCCCAGGCGACATCGCCCCCAACATGTTCACCCGCCTGATGGTCAGCACGGTCGTGCCGCGCCCCATCGCCTGGGTCTCTACCGCCGACGAGCAAGGCGTCCTCAACCTGGCGCCTTTCTCGTTCTTCAACCTTGTCTGCTACACGCCCCCCACCCTGCTGTTCTGCCCCGAAATCCGCGGCACGGATGGCGGGGTCAAAGACACGCTGAACAACGTGCGCGCCACCGGCGAGTTCGTGGTCAACCTGGTGACCGAGGCCACCGCCGAGCTGATGAACCAGACCGCCGCCGAGCTGCCGCCCGAGGTCAACGAGTTTGAGTTCGCCGGGCTGACCCCGGCGCCCTCGCAGCGGGTGAAGCCGCCGCGGGTTGCCGAAAGCCCGGTGAGCTTTGAGTGCAAGCTGGTCCAGGTCGTGGACATCGGCAGCGGTGAACGCGGCTCCGGCTCCATCGTCATCGGCGAAGTCGTCCACATGCACCTGGCTGACGAGATCCTGCTGCCCGAGTACAAGATCAACATGGAGACCTACAAGCCTATTGGACGCTTGAGCGGTTACAGCTATACTCGGGTGGGCGATACGTTTGAAATGAGGCGTCCGCCCAGCCAGATCCATGTGGAGCAGAAATCATGATCGAATTCGTTGAAGGCTGGCTGGCCTGGTTCCAGGCCAACCCCAACCAGGCCGCCATTGCGGTCAGTGTGGCCGCGCTGCTGGCGTTCGTCATCGCCCGCTTTTTGATCGCCCGCGGCCTCATCCGCCTCACCGAGCGCACCCACAACCAATGGGACGACGTGCTGGTCAAGCACCTGCATCCCTACCGGCTCTCGCTGGTGGCCCCGCTGCTGGTGGTCTATTACTTCGCCTACTTCTGGCCGGATTCCCAGCTCGCTCTGGAAAAGGGCGCCGTGTTCCTGATGCTCTGGCTGGGCATCCTCACGATCAATTCTTTGCTCACTGCGGTCAACATCATCTACGAAAGCCGGGCCAACTACACCGGGGTGGCCATCCAGGGCTATTTGGATGTGATCAAGATCGTCTTCGTGGCCGTCGGCATCATCCTGACCATCTCGCTGTTCACCGAACAGTCGCCGGTGCTGCTGCTCAGCGGCCTGGGCGCACTCACTGCGGTGCTGCTGCTCATCTTCCAGGATACGATCCTCTCGCTGGTGGCCAGCATGCAGATCGCCGCCAACGACCTGGTGCGCGAAGGCGACTGGATCGAGGTGCCGGCCTTCAACGCGGACGGCGACGTGACCAACATGTCGCTGCACTCGATCAAGATCCAGAACTTCGACATGACCTTCAGCGTGATCCCCACCCACAAGCTGATGGATGTGGCCTTCAAGAACTGGCGCGGTATGAACCAGGCCGGCGGGCGGCGCATCAAGCGCTCCATTCATGTGGATATCCAGACCATCCATTTCATCCGCCCGGAAGAGATGGAGACGCTCAAGAACAACCCCTTGATGGCGGATTTCATCGGGAACCGCGAATGGGAGCCGACCGGCGAGCAGCCGGTGAGCCAGGCGCCGGCCAAGCCGCGGCTGACCAACGTGAGCGCTTTCACCGCCTACATCACGGCCTACCTGAAGAGCCGGCCCGACCTGCGCCAGGACATGACCATGCTGGTGCGCCAGCTGGACCCCGGCCCCACGGGCCTGCCGCTGGAAATCTACGCCTTTAGCGGCACCATCGCCTGGGAGCAGTACGAAAACATCCAGGCCAGCATCTTCGACCATTTGCTGGCCATCGCGCCCGAGTTCGGGTTGCGCGTCTTCCAGCAGCCGACTTCGCTCACCTACAGCCTGGACCCGGCGCTGCTCAGTCAGCAAAGCCAGGGGCCGGTTAAATAACCACCCTGCCTCTTTCATTGTGATTCCTAACCACAAAGTCACAAAGGGCACAAAGTAATCATGGCAACACCCAATTACTGATTACTACTTACTGAGCACCTGTCTTATATAGTCATTCGCACGCCACTGTTACAATAAGTCGCACCATCCCCATATCGCCAGTCGCAAAGGAAGTGCCATGGCTACCAAGAGCAAAAAACCCAGCAAACCCGCGGCCAAAGCAGCCAAACCCGCCGCAAAGACCAGCAAAGCCAGCAAGCCCGCCAAAGCGCAACCCAAGGACCTGGGCAATGTGCCGCGCTGGGACTTGACCAACGTTTACCCCAGCCTGGACAGCGACCAGTTCCAGGCCGCTTTCCAGGACTTGAAAGACCAGCTCGATGAGCTGGATGCTTTTATGCGCTCGCATCGCATCGAGAAGAGCGAGACTGGCCCGGCGCAGACTGACATCGAAGACCTGGCCCGCGTGCTCAGCGACACAGTGGACAAGCGCAACCGTATCTCGCGCCTCTACGGCACGCTCGGCGCCTTCATCGCCTCGTACACCACCACGGACTCCTTCAACCAGGATGCCCGCCGCGCCGAGTCCGAACTGGAGATGCAGGGCGTGCGCCTGCGCAAGCAGGAGGTCGGCTTCCGCGGCTGGCTGAGCGGCATGGGCGAACAGCTGCCCGAGCTGCTGAGCCGCCCCGGCACGCTGGCCGAGCATGCCTTCTACCTGAACGAGGTCTACGAGCAGAGCCGCTACCTGATGAGCCCGGCGGAAGAAGACCTGGCCGCCGAGCTGACCCTCAGCGGCGCGAATGCCTGGGGCAAGCTGCACAACACGACCACCTCGCAGCTCAGCGTGGAGATCACCCTGGACGGCAAGAAGCAGAAGCTGCCCATGCCGGCGCTGATCAACCTGCGCAACCACCCGGATGGCGAGACGCGCAAGCGCGGCTACGAAGCCGAGATGGACGCCTGGGAGAAGAACAAGGAGCCTTACGCCGCAGCGCTGAACGGCGTGAAGGGTGAAGTGAACACCCTGGACAAGCGCCGCGGGCGCAGCGATGCATTGCATGCCTCGCTGGATACGGCGCGCATCGACCGGCAGACGCTGGACGCCATGATGGAAGCGATGCACGACTCCTTCCCAACCTTTCGGCGCTATTTCAAGGCCAAGGCCAAGAAGCTGGGCAAGAAACAGCTGCCCTGGTACGACATCTTCGCGCCCATCGGCAAGACCGATACGGTGTACACCTACGAGCAGGCGCGCGATTTCATCCTCGAGCAGTTCGCCACCTTCTCGGACCATATGTACGACCTGGCCAAGCGCGCTTACGACAACAATTGGATCGACGCCGAGATGCGCGAGGGCAAGAGCGGCGGCGGCTTCTGCATGGATGTGCCCGGCGTGGACGAATCGCGCATCCTGGTCAACTTCGACGGCTCCATGGACCAGCTGAGCACCCTGGCCCACGAGTTGGGCCACGCCTATCACAACGAGTGCCTGGTGGGCAAACCGTACCTGCGCACGCTGACCCCGATGACCCTGGCCGAGACAGCCTCGATCATGTGCGAGACCATCGTCACCGAGGCTTCGCTGAAGCTGGCCAAGAACAAGAACGAAGAGCTGGCCATCCTGGAGCAATACCTGCAGGGCGCCGCCCAGGTGGTGGTGGACATTTGCTCGCGCTTTATCTTCGAGAAAGAAGTCTTCGAGCGTCGCGCCAAAGCCGAGCTCTCCGCCGACGAGATCTCGGCGATCATGGAAGACGCCCAGCTGCAAACCTACGGAGATGGCCTGGACCCCGAATACCTGCACAAGTTCATGTGGACCTGGAAGCCGCACTACTACTTTGCCGGCTTCTCGTTCTACAACTACCCTTACGCCTTCGGGCTGCTGTTCGGCACCGGCCTGTACGCCATCTACCAGCAACGCGGCGAGGCCTTCGTGGCCGATTACCGCGAGCTGCTGGCCAGCACCGGCGAGGGCGACGCGGCCACCCTGGCGGCCCGCTTCGGCATCAACATCCGTGAGAAGAAGTTCTGGGAAGACAGCCTCAAGGTCATCGGCCAGAGCGTGGACCGCTACGAAAAACTGTAACCACAAACGCCTACAAAAAAGCCCCGGCAACTGCCGGGGCTTTTTGTTAAGGCGTGGGGGTTGGGGTTTCGCTGGGGGTGGGCGTCACCGTGATCGTACCGGCCTTGATCATCTTCATCAGCATGGTCGGCTGCGTGTAGGCGAGGCCGTAGCGGGTGTAGTGGCGCACTTCGCACCACAGGCGGCCGTAGGGGTTGCCAGCCATGGGCAGCCAGCGGGTGAGGCACTTCTTCCAGCCGCCGCCCAGCGGGTCGAAGTACCAGATGCTCATATTGGCTTCCTCGTCCGCCCACTTGTCATATTGGAATTTGTCCAAGTTGAAATAGACGCGCACCAGGCCATAGACCCACAGGAACGGCTGGCCATCTTCCCTGAAGACCTGGAAATCAATGATGCGCTGGGTGAACATGTGCCAGGCCATCATTCGGTCTTCGGGCCAGGTTTCGGCTTTGAGCACCAGGGTGCCGCGGTACTTTGAATCATCGATGAAGACGCCGCCATTGCCGATGGAGACGTCGTAGTTCTTGCCAAAATCCAGCGTCACCTCTTCCCGCAGGGTTTGCTGAAAGGCGAAAACCGGCATCACGTTGGCCAGGAAGATGAACACTGGCAGGGCGAAGAGGGCAAGGCGAAAGATAGTTTTTGGTTTCAGCATGGCGTCCTCAGGGGCATTGCAAAATCGTGCTCGCCGCCCGGCCCGTGATGGGCAGGAAATTGCTGCCGGTCACAGCCCTTACCAATGGCTGTATCAAGGGCATCAGGAACTCGAAATTGTAGGTCACAGTCACGATCAGTGTTTTCCCCGTCGCGCAGGCGCCGCTGGGGGAAATTTGGCTTGTCACTGTAGCCGTGTTCAAATTGACCGGGTTGGTGGAGGATTCCTCCACCCGCGTCTCGATGGCCGAGGTGGTCAAGTTGCCCAGAGAGCCGTACAAAGCGCCCTCTTCGGCGGCTTCGCGTACCGCGATGGAGGCAAAATACATGCGGCCGAAATCCAACACGACAGACAGGAGCAGCACAAGCACCAGGAACGTGATCGTGAATTCGACCACGCTTTGGCCGCGCTCGCTGCGGCGTCGTTTGGGTGAAAACTGTTTGGTCATCTCTTATGGTAGCCATGCCTCGAATATCGAAGCAAGATTCGTGCCCGGTTGCAGTTCCCAGCCCAATTCAATCTCTTTCAGGATGGTGCGCCGGGTGGTGGAGCTGAAAGTCATCTGGGGGAAGCTCATCAGCGGCATGGCCCGCGCCGGGTCGAAGTACCCGGTCACTTCCACCACAATGCGGTCTTCGGTTTCCACCGGCCCACTCCACACGCCGCAGGCTTTGGCATTCTTATAGGCATTATCCACGCTGGCTAGAGAATCCCCGCTAATCAAATAGTAGATGCGAATATCGCTGGCCGTGGTTTGCGCCGGCCGGGAAAACCTGAGCGCCTCGTTGCGGATGGCGGTGCAGTTCAGGTAATTTTGCACAGAGGAGCCAAAGCGGGCCGCTTCGCGGCTGGCCGTGATCACCGACTGGTAGACGAAGATCGCCCGCGCCCCTTCGAAGACGGCGAAGACGACCAGCAGCACAATGGGGATGATCAAGGCGAATTCGAGCGTGCCCTGGCCGCGCTGAGAGTTTCTGGTATGCAGGTTCATATCCGCTAACCCGTTTTGGCATTATAGCGGATGGACGCTCCGGGGGTGTTCCCCCAAGGGTACTAACTGTTTTTACCCGTGGCGCTGCCCGCATGCAGGCGGTTGAGCGCCTTGACCACCATAAATAGGGCAAAGGCCACGATGAGGAACTGGATGATGGCGGTGACCAGTTCACCGTAGTTCAGGGTTACCGCGCCGGCCTGCTGGGCGGCCTCCAGCGTGACGTAAGGGCCGGCGTCTTCGCCGGGTTTGAGCACCAGGAACAGGTCCTTGAAATCGGCGCCGCCCAGCAGCAGGCCGATGGGCGGCATGAGGACGCCGTTGACCAGCGTGTTCACGATGGAGGTGAACGAAGAGCCGATCACCAGACCGATGGCCAGGTCGATGGCGTTGCCGCGCACGGCAAATTCACGGAATTCTTTGAGCATGCTTTCTCCTATTCCTTGTTCATCTTGCGGATGCGTTTCTCCAAAAATGGCGAGAAGTGGCCGGCGTAGCGGGCCTGTAACTCGGGCAGCTTCCAGTCGTCGCCGGTGACCCGGCCGCGGCATTTGGCCGAGCCGCACAGGCAGTCGAACCAGTCCTGCGGATCGCCGTCGCACATGGCGTAGTCGATGGTCACTTCCTCGCCGGGGGCGATGTCGCGCAGCGCCACGATGACAATCTGGCCCTCCAGCCCGGCGTTCGGGTCACAGGAATGGTTGACGAAGTCGCCCGGCCCAGGCTTGCTGGAGACCAGGTAGAGCCCCTCCTCCACCTGGGCGGTCTGCGCCTGCTGTGCCGGGGCAAGCTGCTCCCAGGCGGCGCGCTCGATGACGTCGCCGCCCCACACCGCCACCCGCTCGCCGCGGGCGACGGCCTGGCGGGCGAACATGCCGCGGCCTTCGATGGTGCCATCGCTGCGAATCTCCAGCTTGGGAGAGTGCCAGGAATTCGGCCCGTTATTTTCTGAGGTCATCTCGCTGCCGCCAATTGGCTGGTTATAACATAGACGGCGCGGCGGGTAAGAGGGGCTATAATCGTTCCATCCCACCCAGCGAGGCAAGCATGAGCCAGGTCAGCGCCCAACACACGCACATTGAAGAAGACGACAAGGACATGCCGCCGGTTGTGCAATTCGGCACTCTGGTCATCGGCGTGCCCCTGCTGCTCACCGCGGTGCGCTGCACGCTGCAGTACATCGTGGTGCCGTTCGTGCTGCCGATGATGGGCGTGACCAATACCTTTTCTCCGCTGATCAATGTGGGCGCCGGGGTGCTGAGCATCGGCGTGATCCTTTTCAATGTAAAGACGCTGTGGAACACCAACTGGCGGACCCGTTACCTGCTGCTGGCGCTGGTCTTCATCCCCATCATCGTGATGATGACTTATTCGGATTACCAGGCGTATTTAGCGATTAGCGGTCAGCCGTAAGCTGTAAGCCGTAAGCTGCACATGGTAAAATACTCGCCGCTGCAGAAGCTTAGCTGCCGTTGCGAACGGCAAGCAAACATACTGGGAGTTGTGTCACTCGGCGAAGCCGAGTAGCAACTCCAACGCGGCGCTTGCGCCGCAAGCCCTCATCGTCTAGTGGCCTAGGACGTGGCCCTCTCAAGGCCAAAACCGGGGTTCGAGTCCCCGTGGGGGCATACGCAGCGCCTGCGGCGCTGCTTAGGGAGTTGCTACCCAGCTACGCTGGGTAACGCAACTCCACACTGGCTTGACACACGCAAAACGCCTCGCTGAATAGCGGGCGTTTGGCTTTTTAAGGCTCAGCGCAAGGGCAGCGCGCCAATCAGCTATAATGCGACCATCCGCCCTCACCCCGGAGGACATGCCCGCATGTACGACCCCGAAAAACTGAAAGAACTGCGCAAACTGCAAGAAAAGTGGTCTGAGACCACTCTGCAGCAGTCGGCCGGCCGCATGCCCGAGCGCAGAGACGAGTTCATCACCACCTCGTCCGAGCCCATCGAGCGCGTGTACACGCCGCTGGATGTGGCCGGCATGGACTACGCCGCCGACCTGGGCATGCCGGGCGAGTACCCCTACACTCGCGGGGTGCACCCCACCCTGCACCGCAGCAAGCTGTGGACGATGCGCATGTTCGCCGGCTTTGGCTCCGCTGAGGAGACCAACCAGCGCTTCAAGTACCTGCTGGCCCAGGGGCAGACCGGGCTTTCGGTGGCCTACGACCTGGCCACGCTGATGGGCTACGACACCGACCAGCCGGAGGCCGAGGGCGAGTTCGGCGTGTGCGGGGTGGCTGTGTCCTCGCTGAAGGACATGGAAATCCTCTTCGACGGCATCCCGATGGACAAGGTGTCCACCAGCATGACGATCAACAGCCCGGCGGCGATCATCTGGGCGATGTACATCGCCGCCGCCGAGAAGCAGGGCGTGCGTCCGGAGCAGCTGCGCGGCACGCTGCAGAACGACATCCTCAAGGAATACATCGCGCAGAAAGAATACATCTTCCCGCCGGAGCCTTCTATGCGCCTGGTGACCGACACCATCGAGTACGCCGCGCAGCACCTGCCGCAGTGGAACCCGGTGAGCATCTCCGGCTACCACATCCGCGAGGCGGGCAGCACCGCGGCGCAGGAGCTGGCCTTCACCCTGGCCGACGGGTTGGAGTACGTGCGCTGGGCGCTGGACCGCGGGCTGGACATTGACGATTTCGCCCCGCGGCTGAGCTTCTTCTTCAACGCGCACAACGACTTCTTCGAGGAGATCGCCAAGTACCGCGCCGCCCGCCGTATTTGGGCGCGGCAGATGCGCGAGGTGTTCGGCGCCAAGAACCCGCGCAGCTGGCTGATGCGCTTCCACACGCAGACCGCCGGCGTATCGCTGACCGCCCAGCAGCCGGAGAACAATGTGGTGCGCGTGGCGATCCAGGCGCTGGCCGCCGTGCTGGGGGGCACCAACAGCCTGCACACCAACAGCATGGACGAGGCGCTGGCGCTGCCCAGCGAGCACGCGGTGACGGTGGCGCTGCGCACGCAGCAGATCATCGCCGAAGAGTCCGGCGTGACCAACACGGTGGACCCGCTGGGCGGCAGCTTCTTTGTAGAGGCTCAGACGGACAGGATGGAGCAGCAGGCGCTGGACTACTTCCGCCAGATCGAGGAGATGGGCGGCGTGCTGGCGGCCATCGAGCGCGGCTTCTTCCAGGCGGAGATCGCCGATGCGGCCTACCGCTACCAGCGCGAGATTGACAGCGGCGAGCGCGGCATTGTGGGCGTGAACGCCTACCAGGACGAGGGCGGCTACGAGATCCCCATCCTGGAGATGGACCCGGAGGGCGAGCGCCGCCAGGTGGCCCGCCTGCGCCAGCTGCGCGCCGAGCGCGACCCCGGCGCGCTGGGCCAGGCGCTGGACCGCCTGCGCCTGGCCTGCCAGGGCAGCGAGAATACAATGCCCGCGCTGCTGGACGCGGTGCGCGCCTACGCAACGCTTGGCGAGATCATGTCGCTGATGAAAGAAGAGTTCGGGGTGTATGAGGAGAGTGTGGAGATCTAATTTGCCTAACGGCAGATTTTGCAGTTCACTGCTAAGCTTCGCTTCGCCACGTGAACTGCAGGCAATTTCTGTCCAACAGCTTGAAAAAGATATATTAACGCGATGGGGGGCAAGGGTTTTAATACAACTTTGGGCCGGCAATGGCTTGACGGCTATTGACTTAGACGGCATTTATCCCCTCTCGGTTTGACACGCACCCTCTACATTTCTTGCATGCGGCGTGCTGCAAGGCCGTGCAAGTTGTAATAATAATATTTTGGGGAGCGGGCTTGTCAGGCAAGGTATTACATCTGACAGGGTAAGCCCTCGATGCAGATATGGCTCACAGATTTGCCCCCAGTAGGATTAAAGCATATGCTGGCATACTGACGCCAGAGGCGGGATAAAAGTCAAGCCGCTGTCGCCGGACGCCCACGCCACAAACGACTTACTTTTTATATCTTGACTTACTTATAGAACAAGGTATGATTATCACAGAAAGAAGGAGTTTTATCATGGAAACTTACGCCACAACAAAAGGCCAAATAGTCATCCCCGCTAAACTGAGAAGGAAATACGGGATCAAGGATGGCACGAAAATCATCATCAACGACACCGGAGAATGCATTGAGTTGAAGCCTATCACCGAGCAATACTTGAAGAAGCTTCAAGGCTCTCTTAAGGGCGGCAATGCTCTTGGCACTCTACTGGAAGAACGCCGAAAGGATAAAGAGCGGGAAGACAAGGGGATCAGTTAACAATGGCGACAAAGATCCTTGACGCTTACGCGATCATGGCTTTCTTTGAAAACGAGCCGGGGGCTGACTATGTTCGAAATCTGATCATAAAGGCTGAAGAAAAGAAGCTGAAGCTCCTAATGAGCGTTGTAAACTTAGGGGAAGTCTGGTACTCAGTAGCCCGGTCATATTCGCCAGGCACCGCAGACACCTGTATTCAAGAAATTGAGGGAATGGCGATTGAAATCGTTAACGCAGACTGGCAGCAGACCCTCCAAGCCGCACAATACAAGCAAAATGGCGGCTTAGCTTACGCAGATTGTTTTGCGGCAGCCTTGGCAAAAAGCCGGAAGGCGGAATTAGTAACAGGAGACATGGAGTTCCTGTTACTGGAAGACCAGATTAAAATCTTTTGGCTAGGGAAAGGAAAGGAAAATGGTTAATCTCACGGAAGCAAGAGCAAAAGAACTTTGCATAAGGCTTTTAAAGGCCGAGCTTGAGGAAGAAGTTGTTGATATCCTAAAGAAATTCAATTTATGGGAAGACAGGTCTGTATGGAAACCCTATGGGGATATTGCCAACAACCGAGGAATTGTCAGCAATCAACAAAGCGAACCAGTAGCAGCACTGGTTGAAAAATTAGTAAATTCAATTGACGCTGTACTGACACTTGAATGTTATCGGTCGGGGGCAGATCCCAAGTCAGCCGCGGCGCCACAAACCATGAAAGAAGCAGCAGAACGGTTCTTTAAGATACAAGGAGGGAAGATACAAACCTTAAGCCCAAAGGAGAGAACCAGTATTGCTGAACGGGTTCAACTCGTAGTGTGCGGCACCAAAGAGAGTCCCGCTTACATGATTGTCGATGATGGAGAAGGACAAGAGCCAGATCAATTTCCAAATACTTTCCTGTCATTAGTCAAAGAAAACAAATCACGTATTCCTTTCGTGCAAGGCAAATTCAACATGGGAGGGACAGGCGTTTTGCAGTTTTCAGGTCAGCATAGTTTCCAGTTGGTAATCTCTAGACGTAACCCGGGCGCCCCAACAAATTCGAGCGATAAAGATAAATGGGGTTTCACGCTAATACGCAGAATTCATCCGGACAAAGAACACCCTCATTCAATGTACGTCTTTTTAGCTCCTGACGAAAAAATTCTTAGATTTACAGCTGCGTCACTTCCCCTGAAACCTGGCAAATACCCTCAACCATACGAAGGAGATCTTGAATACGGAAGCTGCATTAAAGTCTGGAATTACAAGCTTAGGAAGGGGCTGAAAACAATTGCCACCCTGGATTTAAGATATGCCTTGGAACAATTTTTGCCCGAGCCTGTATTGCCAATCAGAATATGTGAACGCAGGCAGCAATATAAGGCTAACTCTTATGAGACGACCATGTCTGGCATTAGCGCCGTATTGGCCGACGAGAACAAAATTATTGAATTTTCTGACACAACTCCTTTGATAATCAATCAAGTTGGAGAAATCACAATCAGAACTGTGGTAATTCAAGAAATCGAAGATAGTGATTCTCGAAAAAGATACCCAGCAGGCATTTACTATTCGGTTAACGGACAACTTCAAGGCTCAGAAGATAAGAATTTTGTCGCTAGAAAAACCAAGTTTGATTATTTGGCGTCTTCCCTCTTCATTCTTGCCGATTGTACAAATCTGCCTCCTATGATCCGCGAAGATCTCTTTATGGCCTCTAGAGATAGAATGAGAGCTATTGACGAGAAGTCACTAATAGAAGATGCAATAATTGAACATCTGAAAGATCACCCTATGATTAGGCAGCTCAACGCAATTCGAAGGCAGCGAAGGCAAGAATCTGCCATATCCCAAGAAGAAACAGCTAAAATTTTTCAAAATCTCGTTCGCTCAGACCCAAGCCTAGCAAATTTATTCGGCAAAGGTTCCTTAATCCGCGTGCCGGGTAAGGGTATCGCTCCCACGGAACCTTTTGAAGGGAAGAAATTCCCAACGTATTTCCGCATCCGCAAGGAGCCCAAAGGGGGTCTAGTAAAGGATTGTTCAATCAACCAGAATTGCAGAATTGAGTTTGAAACAGATGCGGAAAACGGCTACTTTGATAGGCTGGAAGATCCTGGGCATATAGCGTGCCAGGGTTTGCCACAAAAGCTTTCGCAATCTTTAGGAGACGGGAAAGCAATACTAAAGTTCGGCCTACCAGCAAATTCCAGCGTTGGCGACGAATTTAAAGTCAGAGTAACCGTAAGTGATGTCTCTAGAGCAGAGCCTTTTGTAGCCGAATTTCGAATCAGAGTACAGCCAGAGAGTAAAGAAATCGACCCGCCAGCGACACCGCCGTCTCCAAAAGGAGCAAAATTTGCGGGAATACCAAAAATAACAAGGGTCTATAGGAACGAATGGGCAATACATGACTTTAACGAAATATCTGCTCTCAGGATAAATAATAGCGGCGAAGACGATGATACTTTTGATATAGCCATCAATATGGACAATATATATCTACACAATGAAATAGTCAAAAGAAAGCAATATGATGCCAAGCTGATGAGTTATTGGTTTGAAATAGGCCTTGTGCTACTTGTTCTGGGAATAATAAATTCAGAACTGAAAAGAAGGGAGGAGAACGCAGACGAGCGGGAGCACTCGGAGGAAACTATCTTTGAACGAGTTAGTAGAGCGAGTGAAGGCCTTGCAATTACTCTGATACCAGTCCTAATTCATCTGAGCAATAAGGATTCAGCAGATATTTGATCATCAGCCAATTGGTGAAACAGTAGCACTTCGCGTGAGGAATCCCAGTTTCGTCCTGCGCTATACCATTTTCGGTTTGGTACATTACGCCACAATCTCTTTCCATGGGTTGTTAGCGGAAAGACTTCGCCATAACCCGCAAGCTCCATTGACTTCAGGTATCTGGGCAATTGAGCTTCCGCATTTGAAAAGCCAACTAATTGAACAACAAGAGCAGCTTTATCTACAACCTTGGCAACAGACACGAAACAATCAGTAATAAGATCAAAATAAGTATCAATGCCTGATTTTGATCTGCCACCCAATGTGTAAAACGAAGGCGAAAACGAATTTTTAGTGTTACTAATGTAATAAGGGAGATCGGTTTCTTTCCTGCTAGCAATTTGCCATTTATTGTAAAGCACATGGACTCCAGGGTAAGGGGGGGAAGTAAAGACCAATTTGGGAAGGCCAACTAGTTTAGATATCCGCCTGTCACCTTCTAAACCGATGACATTGCGATTTAGCAACTTTGCTATTGGCTGGAAATTTATGGTCTTTGCGATTTCAGCGAAAGCCGCTTCAAATCTTTCCAGGCCCAATTTCGTTCTCTCGAATTCTATGGAAATTTTGTTTTTTGCTTCGCTTGCATTTGGAAAACGCTCTGAATCAGAGAGCAGGCCATGGTATGCCTTTAGAAGTATAAATTTAGCAAGCTTTCTTGCCTTTTTTGTTTTTAAGCTTGATGCTCCGTATAGAGCACTATCAATCAATTTAAGGAAACGTCTTGGAAACAATCGCCCTAGTTCTGGATTCTCCAAACTCGGATAATCAATCGCGCCAATAATGCGGATCCCTTTTATCCAGTTCTCTACCTCAAGTAACTCATTCGAAGATAAGCGAGATATTTTATTCGTTGCAACGAAATGTGCAAGCGCATTAATGTCTACACCCAGTGCATTTCTTCCCATCGCCAGCGCCTGGACTACACTAGTACCCCCGCCCATGTATGGGTCAAAAATCCAATCCCCTGGTTCACTAAAGTTGGCTATTATTTCTTTGGTGAGTTCGGGAGAAAATCTTGCGGGATAACTATAAAGATTGTGTGTCAGACCGTCGACTAACCTATGAGAGCGCAAGCTCTCAATTATTCGATCAGCATCGGTCATTTCAATAAAATCCCATTTTATAGTATATAACTATTCTCGAGAGGAAGCAATAATTTAAGTTTTGGTAAGTTCTCAAGCAATCTCTGTTAAAAACCAGCATCTGGCCATCTCATAATATTCTATGCTCACCTTACGCTGGTGGGTGATCACATAGCCCTGCGGCACCAACGTCAGTGACGTGTTACCAGATTAACCTCGTAAGGAGAGACCGGCTAACCGCTCTTGCCGGCCAGCCAATCTCTCCCAGCTTCAGTAACTTTCCAAATCCCCCTAGCAGAGTTGTCAGCAATAAACCCTTCAGCGACTAGGTCAAAACGCGCCCACTCAACATCGTTTTCCCATCGAAGTCGATGACTTTGTGGAAGTTGCTCGTAATCGTACTCATTGAGTATTGATGCCATCTTTCCCTCGACAAGTTGTTTCACCTGGTCTAGGGTGCCGGAACCACCAAGGTCGACCAACGCTGAAAGTACAGGTTTCCAAAAGGCTTCCCGCGGTGTTTTCACTAGCTGTTCGGCCTCCGTTTCTTGAAACTGTGTGGTTTCCGCCCCCAATCTTCTTGGGGCGACATATCTCAGCCTAAAGCAAATCGCGCTGCGCTGCCTTCCCGAGAAATCTTGGGCTGGCTCCTTGTGATAATCAACAAGCTCCATTTCACTAACGAATTCGCACTTGCCCCCAGGTAAGCCACGAAATAGCAACAACTTTTTCGAATCCCCAACGTGATCTCTTATGGCTCTATTGCCACGAACAAACTGCATGTCACCAAATACGCCCTCGCCAAAATATTTGTATAAACCATCTTCTTGCTCTTCATCGTGGTAACCAAAGTCCTCACCCTTCTTTGCAGAAAACAGGAATATGTACGGGAAATTCTTTGGCGTACTGATCCCACCCTGTCTCTGGCCGCCATACTGCTCATGGATAACCCTGCGTATATAAACCTCGCCAGGAATAAAGGGCAGATCTTGTCTCAAAGTTACACTGTCTTCGAGCTCACGTGATACTTCATACAGATCAGCCGCGGCGAGACCACTTTCCTTCAAAGTTTGTGATATCCGCCTTACCTGGTCGTAGGCTCGTAGCAAACGTTCGTAGCCACCAGGAGAAAGTAGCACAGCGAGAGGCTTTCCATCCTGAGTTAGGGTGATGGGTTCATTGCTCAATTCCTTGAGCAAATCCAAAAGTCGTTCCTGCGCTTTGGCCACAGTAATGCTTTTCATCTCATCTCCTAAGAAAAGCATAGCATACAAAGGCAATAACCCACTTGGAGTTCGCCGCCTTTGCAACCCCTACGTTCTAAACAAAAGGTGCAGTGGACTTTTTTGTTTTAGAACGCCAGCATCTTAGCCATCTCGTAGTATTCCAAGTTCGCCTCACGCGGCTTGCTAACCACGTCGGCCAGGGGGACCAGCTCGATGTCGCGGCCGCGCAGGCCGACCATCACCTCGCTGCCGCCGGCCAGCAGGGCGTCCACAGCTTTGACGCCCAGGCGGGTGGCCAGCAGGCGGTCGAAGGCGCTGGGCCGCCCACCCCGCTGGATATGTCCCAAAATGCTCATACGCGTGCTGAAGCCCACGTCCAGCTCGTCCAGGCGGGCGGCCAGCTCGGCGACCTTGACGTTGGCGCCCTCTGAGACGACCACGATGGAGTGCGTCTTGCCGCGCTGGTAGGCTTCCACGAGGGACTCGGCCACCGCCTCGACGCTGCTGGGCGCCTCGGGGATGAGGATGACCTCGGCCCCGCCGATGACGCCAGCCATCAGGGCCAGGTAGCCGCAGTTGCGCCCCATCGTCTCGACCAGGAAGGCACGGCGGTGCGAAGAGGCCGTGTCGCGCAGTTTGTCGATGGCGTCGCAGAGGGTGTTCAGCGCGGTGTCCACGCCGATGGCCATGTTGGTGCCCCACATGTCGTTGTCGATGCTGCCGGGGATGCCCAGCACGCGTACACCCTGGGCGGCCAGGGCCAGCGCGCCGCGCATCGAGCCGTCGCCGCCGATGACCACCAGGGCATCGATGCCCTCCCCGCGCAGGATGGCGGCAGCCTTCTGCTGGCCGGCTTCCTCGAACATCTCAGGGCAGCGCGCCGTGCCCAGCACGGTGCCGCCCCTTTGGATAATGCCGCCGACATGGCGGGCCTCCAGCGGCGCAAACTCGCCGGTGTAGATGCCGGCGTAGCCGTCACGAATGCCGATGACTTCGCAGCCGTTGAACAGCCCGGTGCGCACCACGGCGCGGATGCAGGGGTTCATGCCCGGCGCATCCCCGCCGGAGGTGAGCACGCCGATGCGCTTGATCTTGTCGTTCATGTTGGGGAAAGTTTACTGCAAGGTGATCTGTTCGACACGGAAGTTGTTGGCGCCCACCATGCCCTCCAGGCGGGCGAGCAATTCTTCGTTCAGCCCGGTGGTGTCGTTGGGGAAGTCGAGCAGATAGCTGCTGCGCCCCTCGAAGACCTGGAAGGCGAAGCGGTCTTCGCCGGGGAAGCTGATGATCGCGCCGTGCACCCGGCGGATGGCCAGGATGTCGCGCTGCTTGTCGCCGCTGCCGCGCAGGTAGACGGTGAGCATACGCGGCGCCTTGGCCGCGCCGCCCTCAGCAGGCGCCGCGCCTTCGGCGGCCCGCGCCGAGGGCGGAGCCGCACTGTCAGCCGTCGGATAGACCACCGCGCCCACTGCGCTGCCCGCCACCTGGGCGGCGCTCCCCTGCGGCAACTGCGTTGCCGCTTCCCGTTCCTGCGGAACGGGCGCGTCCACGGCGGGTGCTGTTTCCCGTTCCTGCGGAACGGGTGCGGGTGTGTCGGCGGGTTCTGCTTCCTGTTCCTGCAGAGTGGGTGCGTTTGCGGCGGGTTCAACTGGGACAGAAGGGTCTGCCGCTGGCTGCGTTGGCCGCGCCATGGCGGGCGCGGGTTCAATGAAGGCGGGGAAGGCGTCTTCGGTAACGGTGGTCGAATCGGGCGAAGCATGCTTCGCCCCTACGGATGGCGCCGGCGGATCGGCGGCGGCTGCGGGCGCAGCCTTGTCCTGAGCATTGCCGAAGGAATGCTGCGCCCCGGCGGGCGTTGCGGGCGGTTCGACGGGCAGTTCGGGCTGGCGCTCGTCCACCTGGGGCGGCGAGGTGTGGCCGGTCAGCGGGTAATGGTCGTCGGCGGCCAGTTCCCAGCCGGGCGGGAAGGCCTCCGGCGGTTCGGGCAGGTCGCCCAAATCGAAGTCATCCGGGGGTTCGGCGACGGCCCCCGAGGCGGGCGAAGGCGGCGGGGGCATAGTGGGCGAAGCCTGCTTCGCCTCTGGGCCAGGCGCAGGCGCGGCGGGCGGGGCAGGCGCCGCCCCGGTTTGATTGCCCATCGGCCCCACGATGTTCAAGTTGTTCTCAATCTTGTCCACCAGCACCTTGGTCTCGCCGTTTTGCGGGTCCAGCTTGCCTTCCATGATCACCAGCTTGTCGGTGCCCACCAAGCTACCGGAGCGCTCCCACACCGAGGGGAAGACCACCGTGTCGATCACGCCATAAGGGTCCTCGATGGTCACAAAAGCCATCATCTGGCCGCGCTTGGTGGGGAAGCTGCGCCAGTTCTTGACCATACCGGCCACACGTACGCGCTCCTCGCCACCCAGCACCACCAGGTCGCTGGAGAAGTGGGTGACCACTTCTTTCAGTTGGCCAAGCAGCGGGGTCAGCGGGTGGTCGGAGAGGTACAGGCCGATCAGCTCGCGCTCCCAGTTGAGCCGCTCGCGGCGGGTGGCTTCTTCATCGCCCTGGGCGATGCGCGGCAGCACCACCTGCGGCCCGCCGGCGTCGCCGCCAAACAGGGTCAGCTGGCCCACCTCCTTGGCGTGGAACAGCTCGGCGCTCATCGCGACCAGCTGGTCGATGACGTCGAGCATGGCGTGGCGGCTGCCGAAGGTGTCCATCGCGCCGCTCTTCACCAGGCACTCCAGGGCGCGCTTGCCCACCTGGCGCAAATCGACGCGCTGGCCGAAGTCAACCAGGTCGGCGAACGGCTTGTCGCCGCGGCCGGCCAGGATGGCCATCACCGGGCCGTGGCCCACGTTCTTGATCGCGCCCAGGCCGAAGCGGATCGCCGGTTTGTCCTCACCGTCCCGAATGGAAAAGTCCCAGCCGCTCACGTTGACATCCGGCGGCAGCACATCGATCTCCATGCGGCGGCAGTCTTGAATGTAATAGGCCACCTTGTCCGTATCGGTGAGGGTCACCGAGAGCAGCGCGGTCATGTACTCCACGGGGTAGTGCGTCTTCAGGTAGGCGGTCTGCACGGCCAACACGCCGTAATCGGCGGCATGCGCCTTGTTGAAGCCGTAGCGGGCGAAGTTCTCCCAATCAGAGAAGATCTGCTCGGCGGTCTTGCTCTCGATGCCCTGCTTGGTGGCACCATCGACGAACTTCTTGCGGTGCTTGCGCAGCTTCTCTTCGATCTTCTTGGCGATGGCCTTGCGCAGGTCGTCGGCTTCGGAGGCGGTGTAACCGGCCACCTGCATCACTGCTGACATGAGCTGCTCCTGGTACACCGGGATGCCGTAGGTCTCGGCAAAGATGCTCTCCAGCGCCGGGTGAGCGTAGCTCACCGGCTCTTTGCCGTGCATGCGGTTGATGTACGTGGGGATGAAATCCATCGGGCCGGGGCGGAAGAGGGCCACCATGGCCACGGCGTTCTCCAGCAAATGCGGCTTCATCGCCACCATCCAGCGGCGCATCCCCGCGCCTTCAAACTGGAAGACGCCGGCGGTCTCGCCGCGCCCCAGCAGTTCAAAGGTGGCCGCGTCGTCCAGCGGGATGTTGTCCAGGTCGTACTGCGTGCCATGCCGCTGGGCGATCAGGTCGCAGGCGCGCTGCATGATGGTCAGCGTGGTCAGCCCGAGGAAGTCCACCTTGAGCAGCCCCAGCGAATCCAACGTGGTCATCTCGAACTGGGTGAGCTGCTTGATCGGCGTCTCTTCGGCGTTGTTGCCCGTCGGGCGGTTGAGCGGCACGTAATCCATGATCGGCCGCTCGTCGGAGATCACCACGCCCGCCGCATGGGTGCCCGCGCCGCGGATGACACCCTCCACCTGCTGGGCGGTGTCGATCAGTTCCTTGGCCTGCGAGTTGGAGTTGTACTCGCGGGCGAAGTCGGGCACGGTTTCCAGCGCCTCGGCGATGGTCACCGGCTTACCGGGGATGTTGGGGATCAGCTTGGCGATGCGGTCTACTTCAGGCAGCGGCACATCCAGCACGCGGCCCACATCGCGCACCGCGGCGCGCGCCTTGAGTTTGTTGAAGGTGATGATCGCCGCTACCTTGTCTTCGCCGTAGCGCTGGCGGCAGTACTCCAGCATCAGGTAGCGCTTGTCGTCCTGGAAGTCCAGGTCGATGTCCGGCATGCTGACCCGGTCGCGGTTCAGGAAGCGCTCGAAGATCAGGTTGTGCTCCAACGGGTCCACCAGGGTAATGTCCAGCGCATAGGCCACGATGGAGCCGGCCGCCGAGCCGCGCGCGTTGTACCAAATGTTCTTTTCTTTAGCGAAGCGGCACAAATCCCAAACAATCAGGAAATAGGCATTGAAGTTCATTTCGTTGATCGTGCTGAGCTCATACTCCATGCGTTCGCGGATCACGGCATCGTCTTCGCGGCCGGGGTAGCGGCGGCGCAGCCCTTCTTCGCAAAGCATGCGCATGTAGCTTTGCTCGTCGTAGCCCTCGGGCACTTCGAACTCGGGCAGGTGGTAGCCCTGCGTGCTCAGGTCCACCTGGCAGCGCTCGGCGATCAGCACCGTGTTGCGCAGCGCATCCTCCTGCCCGGCGAAGAGGGTCTGCATCTCCTCCTCGCTGCGCAGGTAATAGTCCGTGCCAGACATGCGCATGCGCTTGGTTTCGCCGTAGCGGCTGCCTGTCTGCACGCAGAGGAGGATGTCTTGCAAGCGGGCGTCTTCGGGGCGGATGTAATGCACATCGTTGGTGGCCACGAAATTGGCCTGGTAGCGCCCGCCGAGGTCCTTCAAAACACGGTTGACCGGCCCCAGTTCCTCGATGGGATGGTCTTGCAATTCGAAATAGAAATTGTTCGGCCCAAAAACTTCGTAGTACCAATCCAGTTTTTGGCGGGCTTCGTCGATTTTTTCGCGCAGGATGGCGCGGGGGATCTCCGCCGAAAGGCATCCCGTGGTGGCGATCAGCCCTTTGGCATGCTGTGCCAAAAATTCGTGGTCAATGCGCGGGTAATAGTAGAAGCCGTCCAGCTGTGCCCTGGAGGCGATCTTCAGCAGGTTCTGGTAGCCCTCCTGCGTCTCAGCCAGCAGCAGCAGATGGCTGGAATGCTTGTCCAGCTCGCTGTCGCGGTCCTGCATGCCGCGCGCCGCCAGGTAGGCTTCCATGCCGATGATCGGGTGGATGTCCTGCTCTTTGGCCGCGTTGAAGAAATCGATCACGCCGTACATGGCGCCGTGGTCGGTGATCGCCAGGTGCTGCATGCCCAGCGCTTTGGCCTGGCCCACCAGTTCAGGAATTTTGCTGAACCCGTCTAGCAACGAGTATTCCGTATGAACGTGGAGGTGGGCGAAGGACATGAGGGTTTGTCTGTTTTTAGGAGCCTGCCTGGGGGTCGAACGGGATGATTATAGCATCCGGGGTGCGGCCAGCTTTCACGGCAACCTTAAAACAGGCGATGTTTTAAGGTTGCCGCCGCCGAATTCAATGCAAAAGTCCACATGCTATAATCGCCGCCGGAGCATAAAGAAGGCATGTTAAAAAGAATTACCAAAATCATCGGGGGGGATCCCAACAAACAAGCCGTCGTCGCCTACAGCGAGATGGTCAAATTCATCAACGGGCTGGAAGCAGAGTACGAGGCCCTTTCCGATGAGGCGCTGCGCGCCAAAACAGACGAATTCCGCCAGCGGCTGATCCAGGGGCAAACGCTGGACGAACTGCTCGCGGAGGCTTTCGCCACGGTGCGGGAAGCCAGCAAGCGCACCTTGGGTCTGCGCCATTTCGACGTGCAGCTGATGGGCGGCATGGCCCTGCACCAGGGCAAGATCGCCGAGATGCGCACCGGCGAGGGCAAGACGCTGGTGGCCACGCTGCCCCTGTATTTGAACGCGCTGGCCGGCAAAGGCGTACACCTGGTGACGGTGAACGATTACCTGGCCCGCCGTGACGCGCGCTGGATGGCGCCGATTTTCGACTTCCTCGGCCTCAAGGTGGGCGTGCTACAGATGGGCTCCGGTGGCGACAGCTCGCGCTATGCCTACATCGTCAACCTCAAAAAAGAGTCGAACCACGAAGACCAGCACCAGCTGGACCAGGTGCCGCGCGCCGAGGCGTATACCGCCGATATCACCTACGGCACCAACAACGAATTCGGCTTCGACTATTTGCGCGACAACATGCGCATGCGCCCGGACGAGGGTGTGCAGCGCGGCCATTATTTCGCCATCATCGACGAAGTGGACAATGTACTGATCGATGAAGCGCGTACCCCGCTGATCATCTCCGGCCCCGCCCACGACGAAGCGGAACACTACAAGCGCATGGCCGATGTGGTCAAGCGGCTCAACCCGGAAGACTACGACATCAATGAAAAAGACAAAACGATCAGCCTGACCGAGATCGGCGAGGCGCACATCGAGCAGTTGCTCGGCGTGGCCCTGCGCGACCCGGAGCGCCCGGAGGACATCAGCCCCGAACAGGCGCGACTGATGGGTTTCGTGGAGCAGGCGCTGCGGGCGCAGTACCTGTTCAAGCGCAACAAGGACTACCTGGTGCAGGGCGGCGAGGTGGTGATCATCGACGAATTCACCGGGCGCTTGATGCCCGGCCGCCGCTGGTCCGACGGCCTGCATCAGGCCACCGAGGCGAAAGAGGGCGTCAAGATTCAGGCGGAGAACGTCACCTACGCCACGATCACCATCCAAAACTACTTCCGCATGTACGAGAAGCTCGCCGGCATGACCGGTACTGCGCTCACCGAGGCGGAGGAATTCGACAAGATCTACAAGCTCGACGTGGCTCCGCTGCCTCAAAACGTGGAGTACAACGCCGAGCAGCCCGACTCCGAGCTGCAGGTGGTCGAAGACAAAGACGAATCGGGCTACAAATACACCTATTACGCGCGCAAAGAGGATGCGGACAAGCTGCCCGCGCTGTGGAAGCGCCGGGATTACCCGGATGTGGTTTACCGCAGCGGGGAAGCTAAACTGCGCGCCATTATTAAGGAAATCATCAGCATCCACGTGCAGGGGCGCCCGATCCTGGTGGGCACCACCTCGGTGGAAAACTCGGACCTGCTCTCCAACCGCCTGCGGGCAGATGCCATCCAGCGCCTGCTGCAGATCGCCCTGTTGCGCGCCGTGTGGCTGGAGCAGAACAACAAGCAGGATGATGGTTTCATCATCCCCGAGCTGCAGCCGCTCTACGAGCCGCTGGAAAAGATCAACAACGGCGACCTGCGCCAACGCGCCCGCGAGCTGGGCATTGACCTCAACCTGCAGAGCGAAGAGAACCTGGCGCGCCTGCTGGACCTGCTCGCCCTGGGCCAGGGAGACGCACCGCGCCTCGCCGCGGTGCTCAAAGGCGGCGTGCCGCACTCCGTGCTCAACGCCCGCAAGCACACCGAAGAAAGCCAGATCATCGCCGGCGCCGGCGCTTTCGGGGCGGTGACTATCGCCACCAACATGGCCGGCCGCGGCGTGGACATCAAGCTGGGCGGCGAGATCGCCGAAGAGGTGCTCTCGGCGGTCAGCCGCGTGCTGCGCAAGGCGGGCGTGGGCGAGACCTCGGAGATGACCATCGAGCAGCAGCGCGATGCGCTGCTGCAGCTCAAGCCCGAAGACTACGGCATCTACAAGGCTGAGGTGGAATTCTTCCTCAAGTCGGTGGAAGAGATGGCCAAGGTGAAGGAGCTGGGCGGGCTGCACGTGATCGGCAGCGAGCGCCACGAGGCACGGCGCATCGACAACCAGCTGCGCGGCCGTTCGGGCCGCCAGGGCGACCCCGGCTCTTCGCGCTTCTACCTCTCGCTGCAAGACGACCTAATGCGCCTATTCGGCGGCGCGCAGGTGGAAGCCATGATGGAACGCATGCGCATGGACGATTCCGTGCCGCTTGAATACGGCCTGGTCAGCCGGGTCATCGAACAATCGCAAACCCGCGTCGAGGGCGCCAACTTCGACGCTCGCAAACACCTGCTGGAATACGACGATGTGCTCAACACGCAGCGCGCCACGGTCTACGCGCAGCGCGAGCGCATCATGACCAAGGAAGACCTGGTCGAAGATGTGCTCGAGATGCTCGAAGAAGAAGTGCACCTGCGCGTGCCGGCCGCTCTGGACGACCCCGAAGGGCCCTGGAAGCTGCTTGCCTGGCTGGAGCAGATCCAACCCAACCTGATGGTCAACCAGGTCATCGTGCCCTCGTTCACCATCCAGTTATTGTTGGACGAATTCAAGCGAAAGAGCGCCTCCGCCCAGCAGGGCTTGATTGACATCGCCGGCGAGGCCCTGGCCGCCGAAGAAGAGCATTTGCAGCGCAGCCTGCAGGCGCTGCTGGAGCAGAGTGAAGAACGCCTCGACCAGCAGATGAACGAGGCCATCGACACGATCGACACTTTCCTGCAGGGCATCCGCCTGGAGGAAGAGGGCCAGCCGCGCTCCGTTGCTGAACTGGAACGCGAGGCGAGCGCCCTGCTGCACGTGCCGCTCAAGCTGGGCCGGGAAGAGCTGCAAACCCTGCAGCTGGGCGACAGCGGGGCCGCCGATTTGCTGCACGATATCGTCGAGCAGAACCTGCGCGCCCAGGCGGTGCTGCGCGTGCTCGGCGCGCTGGAGCGCCGCCTGGAGAGCGAGCTGGGCCTCAAGCCCGAAGAACTCGCCGCGCAGGACTGGAGGCAGGTGGGCGAAACCCTGACCGCCAAGGTAGCCGAGGAGTTCACCGCCCGCCGCGGGCGGCTGCTGGGCGAAAACGGCGAGGGCCAGATCGCCCGCGAGGTAGCCGAAGCGCTGCGCAGCGCCGGCGACCCGCCTGCAGACGAGCAGCTGCTGCGCATCCTGCTCAGCCTGCCGGAAAGCCAGGTCACCGCCTTCGACAAGCGCACCCACAAGCAGGTGCTGCAGCGCCAGCGCCGGCTGACCTTCACCCATTACGCGGCTCGCTTCCTGGAAGGGCTCAGCGCCGAGCAGGTCACCGCAAACGTGCTGGCTCACCTCAAGCAGGCGCAGGCCGCCGTGCAGACCATTTGGGGCAAGGCCGCCTGGGAGAGCATCGCCGCCGGCGGGCTGGCCGCACTGAACGCCACCGGCCAGGCCGCGCTGCAAGCCGCCCTGGGCGCCGACGCGCTGGCGGGCCTGGATGGCCAGCCGCTGAGCAGCCTGGACGACGAAGCCAAAGAGAAGGCCATCCAGGAACTAGGCAAGCGCTCCATCTCCGAGAACTATCGCCAGCTGCTGCTGCGCGTGATCACCGAACTGTGGGTGGATTACCTCACCCGCATGGAAGCGCTGCGCATCTCCATCCGCCTGGAGGCCTATGCCCAGCGCGATCCGCTGGTGGAATACAAGGCCCAGGCATTCCGCATGTTCCAGGAGCTGTTCGCCGACATGCGTACCAGCATGGTCAACCGCATGTTCGTCTTCCAGCCCCAAGTGGCCTCGGCGCCCAGTCAGCCGGCACGTATGGCTGTGCCGGCTGCGGCCGCAGCCGCAGCCCCGGCGGCCCAACCCGCCGCCAACGGCGGCGGGGGCAAGGCCGGCAAGCGCAAGCGCCGCCGCGGCAAAAAGAAGAACTAACCCCATGGCCGATTTCCAGTGGCACATCGTCCCCAGCGGCACCAGTTGGGCCGACCCGGGCGGGCCGTTCGGCCTGGTGCCGCGCCCGCTGTGGAGCCACTACCAGACCGCCAACGCCGGCGGGCTGCTGCCGATGTGCATGCACTGCCTGCTGATCTTCTCCGAAGGCAAAACCATCCTGGTGGACAACGGCCTGGGCGACAAGCTGGAGGACAAAGCCATCCGCCAGTGGGGCCTGGAATACCCTGAGGGCACTCTGCTGGAAAATTTGGCCAAACACGGTGTGCGCCCGGAAGATGTCGACATCGTGATCAATACCCACCTGCACGCCGACCACTGCAGCGGCAACACCACGCTGAAAGACGGGCAACCTGTGGCTGCCTTCCCCAATGCGGACTATTGGGTGCAGCGCGTCGAATTCGCCGACGCCATGCACCCTAACGAGCGCACCCGCGCCACCTACCTGCCCGAGAACTTCGTGCCGCTTTGGCAGGCAGGCCGCCTGCGCCTGCTGAACGGCGAAGCCCAGGTGACCAAACACGTGCGCGTAGCCGTGGCCCCCGGCCACACTCGCGGCATGCAGGTGGTGGTCCTGGAAGGCGGCCCGCGGCCGGCGCTCTACGTCAACGACCTGGCCAGCTTCGCGGCCCACTTCGAGCGCAAGGCCTGGGTGACCTCCTACGACGTGGAGCCGCTGGAGACCATCCGCACCAAGGGCTTCTGGCAGCACTGGGCGCTGGAGAACCAGGCCCTGCTCATTTTCGAGCACGACACGGTTACTCCCGTGGGTGAGTTGCTGCGAGACGCGGAGGGGAAGTTGAAAGTCAAAGCAGTAAATAGAGATTAGAGAACGGCGAATGGAGATTGGAGATTCCGGCAACCGAAAATCTCCAATCTCCATTCTCTGCTTCACTCCATCACCATGTACACCCTAAAACGCATTTACGACCCGCCCTCCCCTAACGACGGATTTCGCGTATTGGTCGACCGCCTGTGGCCGCGCGGCCTGCGCAAAGAGGCGGCCCGGTTGGACCTGTGGCTGAAAGACATCGCCCCCTCGCCCGAACTACGCACCTGGTTCGGGCACGACCCCGCCAAATTCGCCGAGTTCACCAAAGCCTACCGCGCCGAGTTGGACGCCAACCCGGCCGTGAAGCAGCTGAGCGAATTGGGGAAAGCGCACAGCCGCATCACCCTGCTGTATGCCGCCAAGGACGAGCAGGTCAACCACGCCGTGGTGCTGGCGAAGTATTTGGCTGGCAGCCAGTAGCTGCCAGCGATCCGCAATCGGGTTCCAACCGCGAGCCATCCTGAACAGCACCACAAACAAAAAAGGCGCAAGAGTTGTCCCAACTCTTGCGCCTTTTCAGTTTCAACTGTGAGGTCTACTCGGAAAAGCTTGCCGCCCAGATGGTCAGGTCGTCGAAAGTGACGTCGACATCGCCATCTTCAAAGGCGGCGACGGCAAACCCGGCGTAGCCCCTGGAAAAGGTGCTGTCCTGGGTATCCGCCAGGAACTGGCCGTTGGCGTACAGGGCGAGATAGCTGCCGATGCAAACCGCGCGGATCTCATTGGAGGCGCGTCCCTGCCGGATGGCCGAACTTTCCTGCCAGCTCACCAGGGGCTCCACGGTATCGCCCAGGCCGATGGCAATCGAGTAGTAGCCATCCCCGCTGATCATGAAGTAGTAGCCATCGCCGTTGTTGGTGGTGTCCGCGCGGCACATCACGCCATAGGCATTGTTCTCGAACGCCGAAAGCTGGTTGGTGCTGACCTCCATGACTACATCCGTGTGCGTGGTTTCATTCAGGCCCCAGACATAACCGCTCTCGTCGGCCTGCATGCGATACGCGCCGTCGGCCACCTCGAAGTGGAAGCTTCCGGAGGAGAAGAACTCCCAGGCGTTGCTGTTGGAGAAATCTTCCTCGAGCAAGACGGCGCCCAACTCAAAATCCTGAGCGCCCTCGCTGGAAAAAACGCGGAACGGAGGCTGGGGCTGTTCGACGTCACCAGCGCCAGGCTGGCTTTCGCTCGGCAGCGCTTCTTGCAAAGCTTCTTCCACCGCATCTTCCAGCATGCCGGTGATGGACGAGGTGCTGCAGGCGATCGCGGAGAGCGCCAACACCGCCAGAATGAGCCACAAGTACCTTTTCAAAATAGACCTCTTTTCTCTTCTTAGTATTGGCCTGTAAACGTATTCACAGGGTAAATCGTAACATTATTCTGGCGGGCGATTTAGCCGATTAGTCCGTGGACAAGGCCTGGCAGCGCGCGCAAAAATGCGTGCTGCGCTGCCCCAACACGATGCGGCTGATCGGCGTCCCGCAGCGCGGGCAGGGCTCGCCGGTCTGCTGGTAGACCTTGAAGTAGTTTTGGAAATCCCCGCCGCGGTAGACCCAGTCGATGCTCGCCCCGTTGCGGCGGATGCCTTCTTTGAGCACCTTGCGCACTGCGCGCAGCAGCGCGGCGGCCTGGGCCGCATCCAGGCGGCTGGCCAGCTCCAGCGGGTGCAGCCTGGCCTCCCACAGCGCCTCATCGGCGTAGATGTTGCCCAACCCGGCGATGAAGCTCTGGTCGAGCAGCAGCGGTTTGAGCTGCCGCCGGCGGGCGGTCAGCATGGCGCCGAAGCGCTTGGGCGTCAGCGCCGGGTCGAACGGCTCCGGCCCCAGGCCGGCGAAGACGGCCCCCGGGTCGGCCAGCAGCCAGACCCTGCCAAACTTGCGCGGGTCGTTGAAGCTGAGCTGCAAGCCGTCGTCGAAATAGACTTGCAGGCGGGAGTGCGCGCCCAGCGGCGGCTCCTGGTAGCCGAGCAGCAAGTCGCCGGACATGCGCAGGTGCACCAGCAGGGTATCTTCGTCCAGGCTGATCTGGATGAACTTGGCCCGGCGGCCCACATCCTGCACGCGCTGGCCGGCGATGCGCCGCTGGAAGGCCGCCGCGCCGGGCGCGGCCACGCTGCGCGCCCAAGCCACCTTGGCGCGGGACACCTGCCGGCCCAGGATGGATGCGCCGCCCTGGCCGCTGACCAGCGAGCGGGCCACGGTTTCGACTTCGGGGAGTTCAGGCATTAGTAGTTGACAGTTGACAGTCTACAGTTCACAGAAACTTCTGTTGACTGTCAACTGTACACTGTTGACTATTCGTTGAACATCGCGCCCACGCTGCGGCCTTCGTGGGCGCGGCGGATGACTTCGCCCAGCAGCGAGGCAGTGGAGAGCACGGTGAGCTTGTCGCCCAGCAGCTTGCGCTTCTCCTCGGGGATCGGCACCGTATCCGTGGTGATGATGCCGGCCAGCGGCAGCTTGGACAGGCGCTCGGCGGCGGGGTCGGAAAGCACGGCATGCACAAAAACCAGGAAAACGTCTCGCGCGCCCTTCCTCTTTAGCAGCTCAACGCCCTCGACCACAGAGCCGGCCGTATTCACTTCGTCATCCACCAGCAGCACATCGCGATTTTCCACATCCCCCACAATGCCCATCGCTTCGGCTTTCGAATCGTTGGCCACGCGGCGTTTTTCGATCAGCGCCAATGGGGTATCAATCCGTTCGGCAAAATTACGCGCCCGCTTGGCAAAGCCCAGATCGGCGCTGACCACCACGGGGTCCTTTAATTTCTTGCAAAGCTTTTTGGCGTGGTCGGCGAGCATGTGGAAGGTGGTCAACACGTCGCCGGGGATGGAGAAAAAGCCCTGGATCTGGCCGGCGTGCAGGTCCAGCGTGATGTAGCGGTCGGCGCCGGCGATCTGCACCATGTCGGCCACCAGGCGGGCCACAATGGGCACGCGCGGCTGATCCTTCTTGTCCGAACGAGCGTAGCTCATGAACGGGATCACCGCGGTGATGCGCGCCGCCGAATCCAAGCGCAGGGTCTGCAGCATGATGAACAGCTCCATCCAATTGCGGTGCACCGGCACCGAGGTGCTCTGGATGACGTAGACATCCTGCCCGCGCACGCTGCCGTGCAGGCGGACTAGCAGGTTTTCGTTGGGGAATTCAATAATGTCGCGCGGGCTGAGCGGAACTTTGAGGTACTCGGAAATCTTCTGCGCCAAATCGGGGCTGCCCGTTCCGGTGAACAGTTTGATGTCGCCATACAGTCCTTTGTTGTTGCTCACTCCGCTCGCTCTCCTCTGTTTTGGCCCTGGGCGGCGTCCCACTCCGGGCGCAGAATGCTCATCTGCAATACATCCTTATAAACGCCATCACTGTACTGCGCGTCGCGCAAGCGGCCCTCCAGCACGAAGCCAACTTTCTCGTAGGCGCGAATGGCGCGAGCATTGTCTTCGTAGACATGCAAGCTGATGCGGTGCAGGTTCAAAGTCTCAAAACCGAACTTAACCAGCAGGGCAACCGCCTGGGTGCCATACCCCTTGTTCCACTCGCGCTTCGCCCCAATCATAATCCCTATCTCGCTGCTGCGCTCACGCCAGGCCACATCGTGAAAACCGCAGCTGCCGATCAGCTTCCAGGAGCTGCCCCGCTGGATATCTATCGCCCAGGGTTGCTGCTCGCGCGGCCGCTCCGGCAGCCTTTCGAACCAGCGCTCTTCGTCGGCCATCGACATGGGCAGATAGGCCGCCAGGTTGTCGCGCACGTCCGGGTCGTTCATCCAGGTGACCAGTGTGGGCAGGTCGTCGCGCTCGATGGCGCGCAGGCGGATGCCCTTGCCAACAATCATGCCTTGCCTCCATGCCCGTTAAGCAGCGCGGCCACCGCTTGCCGTGGTGACTGTTTGCGTTCTACCAGCGCGTCCAACGCGGCCTCATATTGCGCCGGCGACACACGGCTGCGCCAGGCGGACATCAGCTCGCCCTGCAGCAGCAGCTCGACTTCGTTCTGCAGCCGGGCGCGCTCGCGGCCGCGCCACTCGCCGCTGCTCTCCAGGAACTGGCGGTGGCCCTCAATGGACATGGCCAGCTCAACGATGCCTTTGCCTTCAGTGGCCACTGTGCGGCGGATGGGCGGGATCCACTCGTCCGCGGCGGCCTGTTCGCCCTTCGCTGCGGCGACATCCTCGGTGCGACCGTGGTGCATCACCCGCTTGGTGGGGTGGCCCAGTTTGAGCATGCCTTGCAAAGCGCGCTCGGCGGACTCGACGCCGGGCCGGTCGGCCTTGTTGAGCACCAAAATATCGGCGATCTCGAGAATGCCGGCCTTGATCGCCTGCACGTCGTCGCCCAGCCCGGGCACATCCACCACCAGCGTGGTGTGGGCCAATTTGGCAATCTCTACTTCGGATTGGCCGGAGCCCACGGTCTCGATGAGGATGATGTCGTAGCCCGCCGCATCGAAGGCCTGCACCGCCCCGGCGCTGGCCGCGGCCAGGCCGCCCAGCGAGCCGCGGCTGGCCATGCTGCGGATGAAGACGCCCTCGTCGCCGGAGAGTTCACGCATGCGGATGCGGTCGCCCAGCACCGCCCCGCCGGTGAACGGGCTGCTGGGGTCCACCGCCAGGATGGCCACGCGGCGAGGCTCGCCGCCCGGCGGCTGGCGGTAGTGCAGGGCCAGCTGGTTGACCAGCGAAGACTTGCCGGTGCCAGGCGCGCCGGTCACGCCGATCAGTTGGCCTCCGCCGGTGTGCGGGAAAAGCGCGTTGAGCGCCTCGACGCCGGCCTGGTCCCCGCTTTCCACCTGGCTGAGCAGGCGCGCCAGAGCCAGCCGGTCGCCGGAGAGCACGGAGCGGACCAAGTCCATCCGAGCGCTCCTCAGGCGCCAGTTACCGTGGCGCGGATATCGTCGATGATTTTCTGGGTGGGGGAACCGGGGCCGTACACACCGGCCACTCCGGCAGCTTGCAGCTTGGTCACGTCTTCGTCCGGGATGATCCCACCGACGAAGACGCGCACCTTGTCCTGCCCGTTGGCGCGCAGCAAATCGAGCACCCGCGGCACCAGGGCCATATGCGCCCCGGAGAGGATGGAGAGGCCCACCGCGTCCACATCTTCCTGCAAAGCGGCCTCGGCGATCATCTCCGGCGTTTGGCGCAGGCCGGTGTAGATGACCTCCATGCCGGCATCGCGCAGCGCCCGGGCGATCACTTTGGCGCCGCGGTCGTGCCCATCCAGACCGGGCTTGGCCACCAAGACGCGGATTTTCTTTTCAGCCATGCATCCTCCGAGGCAGGGGTGTGAATCGGATTATACCTGTGCAATCTGCTATACTCCCCAAAACCCAGTCTTTCGGAGCCGTCATGCAAGATTTTCTCGCCCTGGCCGACCACAGCCCCCAAGAAATCCAATCCCTGCTTGATTTAGCCGTCCAATTGAAGAAAGACCACGCCGCCGGTGGCAACAAGCCCATTTTGCAGGGCAAAGCGCTGGCCATGGTCTTCCAAAAGTCCAGCCTGCGCACGCGCGTCTCTTTTGAGATGGGCATGCAGCACCTCGGCGGGCACGCGCTGTACATCGGCCCGCAGGAGATCGGCCTGGGCCAGCGCGAGTCCATCGCCGACGTGGCCCGGGTGCTGGATGGCTATGTGGACGGGATCATGGCCCGCGTCTTCGATCACCAGCACGTGCTGGAGCTGGCCCACTGGGCCGCGAAGCCGGTGATCAACGGCCTGAGCGACTACAACCACCCCTGCCAGGGGCTGTCGGACGCGCTGACGATCTACGAGCACTACAAGGGTGATATCAAGGGGCTGAAGGTTGTGTACGTGGGCGACGGCAACAACGTGGCCGTTTCGCTGATGCACGTATGCGCCAAGTTGGGCATGCACTTCACCATCGCCAACCCCGAGGGCTACGACATGCTGCCGCCGGCCATCGAGCTGGGCCGGGAGTTCGCCGCCGAGAGCGGCGCCAACATCGAGCTGCTCAACGACCCGGCCCAGGCGGTGCAGGACGCCGATGTGATTTACACCGACACCTGGACCAGCATGGGCCAGGAGGAGGAGAGCAAGAAGCGCGAGGCGGTCTTCCCCCCCTACCAAGTGAATGCCGCCCTGCTGGCGAAAGCCAAGCCGACGGCAGTGGTTTTACATTGCCTGCCCGCCCACCGCGGCCAGGAGATCACCGACGAGGTGGCCGACGGGCCGCAGTCGCTGCTCTTCCCACAGGCGCACAACCGCCTGCACGCGCAGAAAGCCCTGCTGGCGACGCTACTGGGATGATTGTTAGCGGAGTACCTGTGAGCGAATTCAAAGAACTGTGGTCTGAAGACCGTGAACTGCAGAACGCGGCCTTTTCCCGGTTCATCGAGGACAGCAACCTGCCAGTGGATTGGGCTTACCAAGTCTGGGATGAGGTTGTGGCCAATCTGAGCCACGCGGACAATCACAATCGCGCCATTGCCGCCCAATTGCTGTGCAATTTAGCCAAAAGCGACCCCGATAAACGCATCATCAAGGATTTCGAGGGGCTGCTGAATGTCAGTCGGGATGAGCGCTTCGTGACTGCCAGGCATTGCTTGCAGGCCCTGTGGAAGATCGGCGTCGCCGGGGAAGAGCAGCAAGCCCTGCTGCTTGAAGGGCTGGAGCAGCGCTACACTCTGTGTAGCGCTGAGAAGAACTGGTCGCTGATCCGCTTCGATATCATCACCAGCTTGCGCAATGTGTACGATGTGACCGGCGATGAAGCCGTAATGGCCAAGGCGCAGGAACTCATCGAGATGGAAGAAGATGCCAAGTACAAGAAGAAATACAGCGGTGTTTGGAAGGATATAGCTGCTAGGTAGCAAGACCGCTTAGCCAAAAATAAAACAGCCCCTCTGGGGTTGTTTTTTATTGTGGAAAAGAACTTCTTTAGTCCAACGTGTCGTCGGTGTAGCTGAGCAGCGCAATGTGCCGGGCGCGCTTGATGGCGCGGGCCAGCTTGCGCTGGTTGCGGGCGTTCACGCCCGTCTGCCGGCGGGGGCGGATCTTGCCCTCCGGGGTGAGGAAGCGCTTGAGCAGCTCGGTGTCCTTGTAATCGATCTTCAGGGACTTGTCGGCCTCAAAGGGGTCGGTCTTGGGCTTGCGGAAGTAGCGGCTGTTGCCGCCGCGCCCGCGGTCTTCGCGCTCTTCACGCGGGTTGTCGTTGCTGGAGGTTTCTCGTTCTGCCATCTTCAACTCTTTCCCTGCTAGGGGTAAATTTCCTTCAATACCGGTTCGTAGGTGCAAATGCAGCCGCCGGGGCGGGAGCAGCCTTCCACCGGCAGTTCGGGCACGTCTTGCTTGCTGTATACGCCCTGCACAGTCTGCGAAATGCTGCACTGCACCGGGCCGGCCACACGGATCAACTCCACACGCGGGTTGGCGCGCAGGCGTTCCAGCAGCTCAGCTTGCTGCCTGGTCTTGTAGGCCACGTGCTCCGCCAGGCTCATGTTTAGGTGACGTCTTTCAGGGTCAGGCCGTTGCTGCGCAGATAGGGGACCAAGCCGTGCTTGTCGATGCTGCGCATGTCCCGGGTGGAGACGCGAATCTTGACGAAGCGATTGAGTTCAGGCACCCAAAAGCGCTTGTCATGGATGTTGGCGTCCCAGCGGCGGCGGCTCTTCTTTTTGGAGAAGGGCACGTTGTTGCCAAACCCGGGGCCTTTGCCCGTGATTGCCGATTTTCTTGACATCAAATACTCCTTAACAGCGGGCGATTATACCACTGCGCGCGTCATCCTGAACAGGCGAATTGCCGTATAGCGGCAATTCGCCGTCGTGAAGGATCCCCATAAGCGCATACTTTAATCAGCAAGCCGGAGAAGATTTCGCGGCCAACCGCAAAGAACGCTTGGATGGATTCTTCGCGGCGCGGCTGCGTCGCTTGCTCAAAAATGGCACCCTAGCGGGCCAGTTCCCAGGCGAGGTGCTCCACCTCCGGTGCGATCAGCTTCTCCCAGGCCAGCTGCACCGCCGCCGGTGAGCCGGGGGTGGAGATGACCAGCTTGCCGCGGTACACGCCCGCGGTGGCCCGCGAGAGCATCGCCGCCGCGCCGACCTGCTCCCAGCTGAGCATGCGGAAGATCTCGCCGAAGCCCGGCAGGGTTTTCTCCAAAGCCTGGCTGAGCACGTCGTAGGTCGTATCGCGGCGCGAAATGCCGGTGCCGCCGTTGAACAGCAGCACCTGCGCCTCGCCGCCGGCCAGCTGCCCCAGCAGCTGGCCGATCTGCTCGGCCTCGTCTTTGACCACCTGATAAGCAACCAGGTGGTGGCCCAGGCGCTCGATCTCGGCGCGCAGGTAGTCGCCGTTGGTGTCCGTCTCAGGCGTGCGCGAATCGCTGACCGTCACGATGGCGAATGCCAGCGGGCCGCGCTCGGCGGCTAGTTTGCGATGGCTCTCGGTGGAGGCGGATTTGTCAGGCATTTCAGGCATTCTACCCCTGGCCGGTTGACTTATGTGTTTATATGTGATATTTTTATCACATGTTGCCCAACGAAGAAGAAGCTGTTTGGAAAGCGCTGGCCAACCCGATACGCCGGGAGTTTCTGGATTTGCTGCGAGAAAGGCCGCACACCACCGGAGAGCTGGCAGCCAAGCTGCCCCAACTAAGCCGCTACGCGGCGATGCAGCACATTGGCGTACTGGAAGAAGCTGGGCTGCTTACCAGTCGCAGGCAGGGCCGAGTCAAGCTGCACTACCTCAACCCTGTGCCGCTGGAGCGCATTTACCAACGTTGGCTGCATCCCTATGCAGCCCGAATGGCAAAAGAAATGCTGGCTTTGGAAGAACACTTAACACCGCGAGGAGAAGATAATGATGACCAACAAAGAAAAAGCTGATCAGATTTTCAGAGTGGAGGGGGAAATCAAGATCCAGGCGCCGCCGGAGGCCGTTTTTGTTGCTCTGACCACCGGGCTGGATGCATGGTGGCCCTTTCGCACCAAGCCGGAAGCCAGGATTGTCTACGACGCTCGCCCGGGTGGCTACATCTACGAGGACTGGGGCCAGGGCAACTACACGTTGTACGCCCAAATTGTGCAATATGAACCGCCGCGCAGCAGCATTTCAATTGGGCCGGGCGGCATTGGCGTTTCAGCCTTTACCAGCCGGAACATCGACTTGGTGGAGCCAGACGGTGAAGGCGGAAGCCTTTACAAAAAGACCTTGCTCTTCTGGGGTCATCTGTCAAAGGCATCGATCGATATGTACACCTCCGGCAGCGAGCGGCTGAATCAGATTTTGCGGGAATACCTGGAAACAGGGAAGGGTTACACCCCTGGCGCCTAGCTCCTGGCTGCGGCCCATAGCAGGCGCAGCAGGTTGCCTGCGTTCGGCTGGCGCTGATAGCGCGTGTCGGCCCGAAAGTAGGCGCAGCTCCGCTTGGCCGTCGCCAGATAGGGGTCCGGCGCCGAAACGAACGGCGCCCAGACCACGGACTTCTCCGCCTCGGCGAACATAAGCGGATTGGCGACTTTGCCAGCGCCGGACTGGATGTCGTCCGGCGGGTTGCCGGGCGCCGCGCCCCAGGGCGTGATCGCCAGGTAGTAGGCCAGCGCGCCCCAATGGTTCACCACCACCGTGCCGTAGCGCAGGTCAGCGATGGCCTGCGTTACGGCAGCTTCCATCAACGGGTCTTGCATCGTCTTTGGGTGCACCACGATGGTGGCAGCCAGATCGCCCCACAAGCGCCGGTTGGCGAATTCCACCGCCTTGCGCAGGAAGTCCAGCGGGTCTTCGGCGGGCAGGGCCGTCTCGGCGGCCAGGCCGCAGAAGGCTTCTTCGCGGAAGGCGATATCGTCCGGGGCTCCGGGGCCCACGCCAGGAATATAGGTCCAGGGCAGCTCGCCCTCCCCGGCTGAGCCGATCTGCTGGGCCAGCGGGTGCGCCGCCACAAAGGCGGCCTGCCGCCCCGCCGCACCCGGGTACCAGGCGCGCCGCGGCGGGATGCGCTGCAAATAATCGGCCATCGCCTGGTTGAACGCCTCGCGCTGCGGCCAGCTTTCCATTTGGATGAAGACGCGCGGTGTCACGCAGTTGAAGCCGGCGTTGGCAACCAGGCTGGTAGCGTACTTGGCGGCCTGTGCCCGCACGTCCGCTGCGCTCCAGGGGCCGGGCACGATGATCACCGGTGAGACGCTGCCCAATTCGGCGCTGATCGGCTTGCCCGCGGCGTGCAGCGCTGTGTAAGTGCGCGCAGAGCCGGTGACGTGCACCTCATCCACCGCCCGATGATTCGCCAGGAACCCGCCGGTTTCCGCTCCGCCATAGACGACCTGCAAGTACCCCGGTTCGATCAAAGCGCTAAAGGCCTGCTCCAGCAACTCGCCCAGGTAGGCGTTCACCGGGTTGAGCTTGAGCAGCACCACGTTGCCTTCGACGAAGAGCTTGTGCAGGCAGTCGCCGCCGGGCAGCGAGTTGACGTTGCCGGCGCCCAGCACCAGGGCCAGACCGCCTTGCGGCTCGGCCTGCTGGTAAAAGGCGGCCATCTGCGGCAGGTCGCCGTGGTAGTTGTCGCGGGCGAACACCTGGGCACGGATGCCGGGCAGCGCCAGCCGATCGGCCAGGTTCTGCGGGAAGACGTCCACCGTCCACTGCCCCGCCGTCTTCCAGCACAGCTTGCCGGGCAGAGCCGGGCGGCCCTTGGCAGCGATATCGCTCAGCGCCCGGCGCAGGTAGCGCAGCTGGCGGTAGAGCACGCTGAGGGCGAACCACTCCTCCCCCTCGGCGAGGGTGCCCGGCGGGGAGCCTTTGGCCGCCATACCGGCCGCAACCCAGCCATCCTCGACCTCGTGCAGGCCGTCGCGCAGCCGGTCCAGGATGGCGATGCGCTCGGCCAGCGGCAGCCGCGCCCAGGGCAACCGGGCGGCCTGCAAGGTCGCCAGGGCGCCTTCCAGCTCGACGGGGGGAGTGGCGCGATCGTCAACCGGCATACAGCGCATTGTACTAGTCGTAGAGGCGAGTGATATGATGAGGTCAGTTGCCCCGGCCAGGAGAGAACCGAATGAACCTTGATGCGATCACCCTGGGAGCCAACCCTCCCGACGACGTCAACGTCGTCATCGAAGTGCCCATCGGCGGGGAGCCGATCAAATACGAGTTCGACAAAGCCTCCGGCGTGCTGGTCGTCGACCGCTTCCTGTACACGCCGATGCGCTACCCGGGCAACTACGGCTTCATCCCCAAGACCCTCTCGGAGGACGGCGATCCCTGCGACGTGCTGGTGGCCAACACGCGCACGCTGGTCCCCGGCTCGGTGATCCGCGTGCGCCCCATCGGCGTGCTGATCATGCAAGACGAAGCCGGCCCCGACGAGAAGATCATCTCGGTGCCCTCCGGCCGGCTGACCAAACGCTACGACCGGGTGCGCGAAGCCAAAGACTTGCCGGTGATCACGCTCGAGCAAATCGAGCATTTCTTCGCCCACTACAAAGACCTTGAAGAAGACAAATGGGTCAAGATCCAACGCTGGGGCGATGCCGCCGAAGCCCGGCAGATGATCCAGGCGGCGCACGAGCGCTACCAGGCGAGCCTCTCCACATAAACAAAATCCCTTTTCAGGGATTTGGGGGGGAATGCTGAGTGACCCCGGAAGGACTCGAACCTTCAACCAATTGATTAAGAGTCAACTGCTCTACCATTGAGCTACGGGGCCGTAGCTGTGGGATTATAACCAAATTCTAGAAAAAATTGTCGTGTGACACCGAAGCGCAGAGCCCAATTTACCGCTGAGGTAGAATCGGTTCAGGAGGCTGGGATGAAAGCAAGCGAGGTTAAGAAATCTTTTGATGACTTTGTTCGTTCATATGACGTTGAAAATTACCGTCAACTGTGGGAAGGGCACCGCAGCACATTTCAGGACTTCTGGAGAACTACAATACAAGGCAATGAAGGCACTTCGCCAGAGAATGACTACGACCCCATTATCAAATTAATTGACATCCGAGCACGTGGATTTAACCAACAAACCGATGAGGCTATCGCCCGTATAAACCTACCCCAAGGTACTTGGTACCGCATCTTTAATGATCTGCGCAAAGAGAAAGACCTGCGCGATATCTTGGACCAAGCTTTTAATTCAAGTGATGAATCCGAACTTATAGGTCTGATTAATCAACTTCACGAAACAAATGAGAAAAACAAGAACGGATTGACTGGTGAAAAAGCCGCCGCACTCAATGCACTTCTTTTTCTTAACAGCCCCACTACGTATTTATCTAGCGTTTCCCTCACCGACCGCTCACAAATCCTTGAGAAGTTCCAACTCCCTCATGAAGAATACACGAGCTATGGAGAGAAGGTGATACTGTCTAATCGTGACATTATTCTAGGATTTCAAAACGTCTACCACATAGACGTTTGGCCTCGACTGCTATCTAACTTTTTTTACGAACCCACTATACAAACTTTCTGGAGAAGCAGCCAAACACTGGCCCTTGATACATCTTTGTTATCTATTGAGAGAGAAAGTGAGTCCGAATTCGCCCTTGAAAAGCATCTTGAAGATTTTCTTGTTGCGAACTGGGAAGCTACTGAGTTAGGCAAGAAGTACGATCTCATTAAAGAGAAGGGGGAATTGGTTAGTCAGCAATACCAAACAGATATAGGAAGAATTGATTTACTTGTACAGGACAAGACAGATAAGTCTTACGTGGTGATTGAACTAAAGAAGGGTCAAACGAATGACGACACCGTCGGCCAACTTGCCAGATACTTGGGGTGGGTCAGGGAAAATAAAGGGGACAGACCTGTAAAGGGTATTGTTATCGTCCAAGCTGAAAACGATCGTCTAAAATATGCCCTTAAGGCAATCCCGGGTGCAGAGTTATTTGTTTATAAAATAAATTTTAGTCTTGAAAAGATAAATCTCTAACTACACATGGCCTGCAACGCCCCCTACCCCTTGCCGCCCCATAGGCGCTGCCAGAATTGGCGCAACATGTATGACAGCGGGTTGAGCGGCAGCAGGTCGCTGCGGTAGCCGGGCGCAGCTTCGCGCATCAGCCGGGACGCCTCGCGCAGCACGGCGGGTTCGTGGGTCAGCGGCAGCTGCTCGATGGCGAGCAGCGCCGGGTGGCTGGGCGGCTCGCCCAGATCGCGCAGCACGCGCATCTGCAGCTGCCAGGCTTCCAGTTCGCCGTAGACGGATAGCGCCACCCAGAACCCCTGCTCGTAATGCTTCACCTCGTGGGCTACGGCCGAGAGCGTCCAAGCGTCGCGGCCCCGGCGCATCAGTTCGGAGCGGGCCGCGTTGAGCACGATATGCGGCGGGCCGAAGAGCATGCCCCACAGCGTCCACCGGGCGCCGGTGGCCTGTGGGGCGAAGCGAATCGGTGCGCGGCGCTGCGAGACGAACGCCACCGCCCGCCGCCCCAAGGCGCCGGAACGCCGCAGCCGGGTCAGCGCGTCCATCTCCCAATCCGGGCGGTCCTGCGCCCGCAAGCGATTCATCATCCGCTGATTATATTGGCTTTATAATAGAACATAAGTTCATGTACGTTCACCTGGCCGCCCACTCGCACTATTCCTTCCTGCGCGCCCTGCCCTCGCCGGCGGAGCTGGCCGCCGCGGCGGCCACCGCCGGCCAGCCCGCCATGGCGCTGTGCGACCACAACCGCCTCAGCGGGGCGATCGAGTTCAGCCTGGCCTGCCGGGCGCAGGGCATCCGCCCCCTCTTGGGCATGACCGTCGAACTGGAGGAGCAGCCGCAGGCCCTGCGCCTGCTGGCGAAGGACGCGCAGGGCTGGGCCAGTCTGTGTAAACTGAGTTCCTGGCTGCAAGACAGCCCGCAGGGCGACCAGCGCGCGCTGCCGCTCGGCCAACTGGGGGCGCACCACCAGGGCTTGCTCTGCCTGGCCGAGGTGGAGACGTCTCCGCTGCGCGAGCTGTTCGGCGACCGCCTGTATGCGGACCAGGTCGCCCTATGGCCCATCTATTATTTGGGGGCCGAGGACGTCGAGCTGCAGCGCACCGCCGCGGCCATGCGGCTGAACACGCCGCTCTCCGCCCTGCCCGATGCGGCGACCGCCCCAGCCAACTCGCACTTCCCCAGCGACGCCGAGATGGCCGCTCGCTTTACACCGGCAGCGCTGGCGGCGACCTTGGAGGTTGCCGGGCGCTGCGGCTTCGAGCTGCCCCTCGGCCAAGCGAACTTCCCGCAGCCGGAATTGCCGCCCGGCCAAACCGCCATCGAAGCGCTGCGCGCCCGGGCCTACGCCGGAGCGGAGCGTCTCTACGCGCAAGTGGACGACGCCCTCCGCCAGCGGCTGGAACACGAACTGTCCGCCATCGAAGCCAGCGGCTACACCACGCTCTTCCTCATCATGGAGGAAATCCTGCGCTTCGCCCGCCAGGCCGGCGTGCCCACCTCCTCGCGCGGCTCGGCGGCGTCCTCACTGGTGGCCCACTGCCTGGGCATCACTACGCCGGACCCATTGCGCCTCAACCTGTATTTCGAACGCTTCCTCAACCCGGCGCGGCCCAACCCTCCGGACATCGACACCGACCTGTGCTCGCGGCGCCGCGACCTGGTCATCCAGCACGTCTACCAGCGCTACGGCGCCGAGCGGGTGGCCATGGTGGCCACCATCAACCACTTCCGCCCGCGCTCGGCGCTGCGCGAGGTGGCCAAGGCCCACGGCCTGCCGCCGGACGAAATCAAGGCCATGGTGGAGAGCCTGCCCTACCGCTACTGGTATCCAGGGCAGGCCGAAGAGAAGGAACCCTACACTGCGCTGGAAACCCGTTTCCGCAACCCGGCCCAGCAGCGCGTCCTCGCCCACGCCCAGGCCTTTCTGGGCAGACCGCACCATCTCTCCATCCACCCCGGCGGCATCGTGATCAGCGCCGGCCCGCTCAGCGATACGGTGCCCACGCAGTTCTCCGGCAAGGGCATCACGATCACGCAGTACGATCTGGAAGGCGTGCAGCACATGGGCCTGGTGAAGATGGACCTGCTGGGCACCCGCGGCCTGACCGTGCTGGGCGATGTGGCCGACCACATCCGCGCCCAGCGCCCCGAGTTGGGCGGCGACCGCCTGGAAGTGCTCGACAACATCCCCGACCACGACCCGCTCACCGCCGAGATGGTGCGCACGGGGCGCACCATCGGCTGCTTCCAGATCGAGAGCCCCGGCATGCGCGCCACGCTGCGCGAGACCCAAGCGGACAGCCCGGACAACCTGATGGTCGCCCTGGCGCTGTTCCGCCCCGGGCCGCTGACCGGCGGCCTGAAGGACGCTTTCGTACGCCGCCACCTGGGCCAGGAGCCGGTGGAGCACATCCACCCCGCCCTGGCCCCGCTGCTGGCGGAGACGCACGGCGTCTTCCTCTACCAGGAGCAGGTGCTGCGCGTGGCCCACGAGCTGGCCGGCTTCAGCCTCTCCGAATCCGACCTGCTGCGCCGGGCGATGAGCCACTTCGACCCCGGCAAGAAGATGCAGACCTTGAAAGAGAAGTTCATCCGCGGCGCCGGCGAGCGCAAAAGCGTGCCGCCCGATGTCGCCGAGCGCATCTGGGACATGATGGCCGCCTTCTCCGGCTACGGCTTCCCCAAAGCGCACGCCGCTTCGTATGCCCAAGTGGCCTGGCGCTCGGCCTGGTGCAAGGCGCACTACCCCGCCGAGTTCATGGCCGCCGTGCTGGCCAACTGGGGCGGCTACTATGGGCAGGAGACCTACCTGCTGGAAGCCCGCCGCCTGGGCCTCAAAGTGCGCCCGCCGCACATCAATCATTCGCAGGCGCAGTTCAGCGTCATCTATATGGAAGACGAGGCCCACCTCTTCATGGGCCTCGACCAACTGCGCGAGCTGAGCCGCCAGACCCAGCGGCGCATCATCGCCCTGCGGCCCTTCAAGTCGCTGGCCGACCTGCTGGCTCGCGCCTACCCGCGCCCGTCCGAGGCGCGCAACCTCATCCAGGTCGGCGCATTACACGGTTTGGGTTTAATCCCTAATTTGCTCGACGAGTTGGAAAGCGGCAGTTGGCAGCGCGGCCAGATGCCTTTATTCGATGCCCCCGGCACACAGACCGAAGACTGGAGCGAGGCCGAAAAAGCGGAAGCCCAGCGTGAACTGCTCGGCGTCAGCCTGGCCGCCCACCCGCTAGACGTCTTCGCCGAGCAAGCCGCCGCCTCCGGCGTGCTCAGCACGCTGGAGGCGGCCCAGCAGCCGCCCGGGGCCGCGGTGCGCGTGGCCGGCATGCGCCAGACCTGGCGGCGGGTGCGCACCAGCCAGGGCGGCTACCTGCACTTCATCGACCTCGCCGACCTGGAGGGCACGCTGCGCGTGGTCATCCCAGAAGACGTGTATCGCCGCCACCGCGCCGCCTTCGCCAACAAGGCCCTGGTCATCCACGGCCTGCTGGAAAGCGGGCGGGAGTCGCCGGAGCCGGTGCTGCGCGCCACGCAGGCGACCGCGCTGGGCGAGCTACTCTAGCCGGTCGCCGAAAGGCCGCGCCGCCAGGCCAGCACGCCGGCCCAGCCAGCAGCGGCTCCCAGGCTGGCCAGCGGCGAAAACCAGCCCTGCGCCGCGCTCCACCCCAGGATGAGCAGCATCGCAAAGCCAGCGTACAGCCAGGCCAGCCGGGCCTGCCAGTTCGCCGGAGCGTGCTGGCGGCCAAAGTAGGCGAACAGCCCGGCGGAAGCCAGGCTGAGCCCGGCTTTGGGCCACAGCGCCAGCGGCAGGCTGAGGCTGGAGCCGAAGTAGGCCAGGGCAGCCAAAAAGGCGGCTGAGCGGCCGGGCAGGTCCGCGGCGCGGCGTGCAAAGGCGCCCAGCAGCGCGGCAAAGCCCAAATGGACGACCACCAGGGTAGCCACACCAATCCAGTCAGAATTCAAAACACACCTCCGTTTGACTGAAGATGTGCAAGCTTTATGCCGTTTGTAGACTGTTCAGGAAATCCGCGCCATGGCGGTGAAGGCCAGCACCAGCAGGCCCAGGACCAGGTTGAGCGCCACCAGGCGCTGGAAGCGGGCCAGCACCGCCTGGTCTGCGGCGCCTGCCTTCGCGCCTTTGGCGCGCTGCACCGCGGCGCGGCCCAGGGCCGGCGAGACCTTCCAGGTCAGGTAAGCGGAAACGCCGACCATAGCGAAGAAGACGATGTGCTTGATGAACATGGCCAGCGCCCAGTTGTTGGTGATGCTCAGCAGGCCGTCGTAATTGGGGTTGGGCGTCATCTGCATCAGCCCGGTGAAAGTGAGTACCCCCAGGCAAAACCAGCCCAGCGGGTCCAACCGGGCGTTGAGCGCCTCCAGCCAGACAGCAAAATCCGCCGGGGGCAACCGGCGGCGCAGGGCGGGCAATACGAACAGGGCCAGGGCCGCCAGGCTGCCCAGCCACACCACGGAGGCGAGCATGTGCAGCCAAAACGAGATCAGCAGCGCCCAGTCCGGGATCATCTCAGGCTATTCGTTGCCGTGGTCCAAACAGTTCTGGCTGTAGTGGTCGGCCGCGGCCTGTTGTTCCTCGGTCAGCGGGGTGATGCTGTTGGCTTCGTAGATCTTCTCTTCAGCCGTGCACCACTGTCTCTGGGTGGCCAGGCGGGCGGCTTCCTCCACCAGGCCTTCCCCGTAAAAAACCAGCGCGGTGTTGTAACGGTCCAGGGCGCTCATATAGCTGAGGTCATGCAAACTGGGCACAGCGTCTTTCACGTAGCCGAAGTACTGCAGCGCCTGAGGCCAGTCGATCTCCCAAAAACTCGAGCCGACCAGGTACCAGATCGCCCACTGGCGGTAGTTGGCCACTTCGTTGTCCAGAGGGCCGAGCTGTTCGGCGCGGTTCAAGTCGAAGATGCCGGGTTCCAGTTCGCCGGAAAGGATGCGGGCGATACCGCGCTGGCGCAGGGTGACGTAGTAAAAGCCATCCACTTCGATCGGCTGGAAGTCGGGGAAATTGCGGCGCAGGGTGTCCAGCAAAATCAGCGTGCCGCTCCAATCGCGGGCGGCCATGCGCGCAGGGATGTCATTGAAAATCGCCTCGGCGCCGCGCAGGTCCGGGGTGGGTTCCGGCTCCGCTTCCACCGGCGTATCCACGCCGGCCGTGCCGGAGGGTTCGCCTTCGACGCACATCAGCGCCTCGACCAGGCTGTTCGCCGCGCCGGGGTGGTCGGGCATCAGTTCGATCACGTAGACCAGGCGGTCTTTGGCCCGGGTGCAGGCGCCCACTTGCAGGTCGGCGAGGGCCAGCTCGTACTGGTAGTGGGCTTCCACGGCGCTCTGCAGCAACTGCTCGTGGCGGCGGGCGCCGACCGCAGTCTGGTAGCCGGCCAGGGCGCCCAGCCCGGCGAGCAGCAGCAGGATGCCCAGGCCGCCCAGGATCCAGGTCCAGCGGCGCGGGCGCGCCGCCCCGGCGGAAACCGCGGCCACCTGCTGGGTGGCCGCCGGGTCAGCTATGGGGTCCGCTTGGGGCTGGCTGGGGGTGGTTTCTTCAATAATTTCCGGCTCAGACATGGGCGCAATTATACCCAGCGGCCCAAAGCCGGGCATGGCTTAGATTAGAGGCAGACTAAGAAGCGCTGTCAGGGGCGGCGCCGTCTTGCAGTTCGTTCAGTGCAGCCAAAAGCGCCTGGTATTCGTCTGCACAGCCGGTGCATAGTTCCAGATGGTATTGGATCAGGGGATAAGCCTGGGCGGCGTCTTTGCCGTCCAGCTCGAGTTCCACAAAGCGATCCAGGCTCTCGAAGCAGGTCTCACAACCAATTTCCTCGCCGCGCGTATTCAGCGCCCGGCGCAGCAGTTTTTTGAGGGTGTCGGATTGGATTCGAGCCATGGTTAGCCTATTGACGCCGCATATCCTCTGGGTATTACCTACTCGGCCTCGAATAAAGCCAGCAGTTCCTGGGTCGAAAGGCCGCTCTTTTCTTCTAACTTTTGGCGCAAACGCTGGCGGGCGTCGTGCAGCAGCTTGTACAGTGCGTTGGGGTTGGTGTCCAGGCGCTCGGCCAGTTCGGCCAGCGGCATGCCGTCCTGCAGGATGGCGAGCATCGCGGTGCGCTGGCGCTCGGTGAGCTCCTCGAAGATGAGCTGCTCCACGGTGCCCAGCAGCTCGCGCTGGCTGGCCAGCCGCTCCGGCTGCGGGCTGCGGTCGGTGAGCAGGCTGGGGGTCAATTCCTCGCCGTCTGCCGATTCGGTGAAGGTTTGCAGGGGGATGTCACGCCAGCGCCGCCGGCGCAGCTCCGAGAGGGCCACATGCACGGCGATCTTTTGCGCCCAGGTGGTGAAGCGGCTCTCGCCGCGAAACGTGTCCAGGCTGTTGAGGATCTTCAACAGGGCTTCCTGGGCGAAGTCCTCGGCCAGGCTGTCCATGTCGTGCTGCACGCGGCCGGCCAGGGCGGCGCGCAGGCCGCGCAGCAGCACGGCGCGCAGGTCTTCAATCGCTTCCGGCGAGGCGTTTTGCAGCGCCTCCAGCCATTCCGGGTTGCTGCGCAGGGTAGTGTTTGGGGCCGCCATCACGCCCGGAATCATACCATTCGCTCCACCGGGGTCAGCGCTGCCACTCCGGATAGCAGGACCACAGCTCGCCGTCCAAAGTCACTGCGGGCAGGTAGTCCGCTTCGGTAAAGGCGACTGCCGGGAAGCCGTTCTCAGCCTGCAGCCGTTCCCACTCGCGGCGCGAGGCTGCCTCGGCGGCGTTCCAGGCCCGCCAGTCCGGCTGCAGCATCTCGGGGTTCAGGTGGAAATAGCAGCCCAGCCCGGCGGCCAGGCGTTCGGCCAGCGCGGGGTTGCCGGCCGCCCATGCGGCGCGGTAACCCGCCGCCATCGGCGGCACGGCATCCGCCGAGAGCTGCGCCAGGTAGCCATAGTCCAGCCAATCCGCCTGGCGCGCATGGGCGATGTTGGCGCGCACGATGAAAGCGTCCACATTGAGCAGCGGCAGGCTGAGCACGAAACCGAGGCTGGCAGCCAACACCGCCAGGGCAAAGGCGCGCCGGCGGCCGAGGCTCTCCAGCACCACCACGGCCAGCAAGAGCAAGCCCAGCCAAACCATGAAGACGTGCGGGTAAGTACGCAGGCGGCTGAACCCGTAGGCCTGTTCCAGAAGCAGGAGACGCTGGAAAGCGGAGGCCAGCACCACGGCGACCAGGCCAAACAGCAGAATGCCCAGGCCGGAGAACCAGCGCTGCTGGCGGCCGGGTTCGCGGCGGGCCAGCGCGCTGAGCACCATGAAGAAGCCCAGCAGGGTCACCGAGACGACCACCAGCTCACCAAAGCCGCGACGGGCATATTCGGCAAAGGTGAAGCCGCCCGGCCCCTCAACGATATTGGCCAGCCCGCCGAAGAAGTAGCGGAACTGGATGAAGACGAAAACGCCGAGCAGCAGGTTGACGCTGACCAGCACGGTGACTGCCTCGGAGAAGCCGATAAAAGGCCTGGCCCAGGGCTCCTTTTCGCCGAGCAGGGTTTGCGCCCGGCTGCGCTCTAAGGCATAGCTGTAGGCGGCAGCCAGCGCGTAGGCCACCAGCAGCACGAGGAAACCGCGGAACAGAAATTCCGGCAGGCGCTCGAAGTGGGTCAGCAGCGCCTCCAGCCATTCAGCAAAGTAGGCGTCCCCCGAAGCCAGCAGGATGGACAGGAACGCCAGCAGCGGCAGCGCCAGCAGCAGGCCGCGGGCCACCGGCAGCAGGCGGGCCAGGCCGCCGCGCTGCGGCGCGGCGCCATTGGAATGCATTGCGCCCAGGCCCAGCGGCAGCAGGCCGAGCAGCTTGATGACATAGTCGCCAAAACCGTAGCGCGGCCACAAGCCGCCCAGGAAGCTCAGCGCCAGCAGGGCCAGCAAGCCCAGGGCCGCCCAGCGGCTGAGCGCTATGCTGAGCGGCTCGGCGCGCCAAAGGCTGACCAACGCCAGCAGGGCGATGGGCAACAGCAGCCACAGCGCCTGGCGGGCCGGCTTCAGCCCGCTGCGCCGGGCCAGCCAAAAGCCGGCGGCCAGCAGCAAGCCGATATACAGCGGAACCGAGAGACCGGTATCTCGCCCCCAAAACAGGAAATCAAACAGCCAGCCTAGGGCCAGCGAAACGGGGAACACCAGCAGCAACTTAGCCTTTTTGGCCATCAAACACCTCCGGGCGCGGGGCTGCGCACCCGAGGGCTATTTATTCCGCTGGCGGCTATCAAAAACTCTCAACTAAAAAGCCGGGATGAGCGCGCCCAGCACCATGGTAAGGATGATCAGGATGGCCACCGCGATGAACACCATCTGGCTGAGGCTCATTTTTTGATTTTGGTTCTTCTTCGACATAGCGCCAGTTTAACCCAGGAAGCTTGCCGTCGCGGCAAGCGAGCCAACAAAAAAGCCCCTGCTTTAGGCAGGGGCTTTTTTCAGTGGTCTGCTACTTGCTGATTAGCAACGTCCAGTTCACATAAGCCGCCGGACCCGAATCCAGCAGGATAGTGATTGTATGGTTGGTGCTTACATTGGTGAAAAAGGCGGTCCAGCTGTTGTTGCAAGCTACCGTGCCACCATTGCTAGTCACCGCGGTGACTTTGACGTTAGCAACGCCTTGACCGGTGCAGGTCAGCGTGAAGCGCAGTTCACCGGACGTAGTGACGCTGTCGAAGCCGGACACATTCACGGTCACGCGGTCTTGATTGTCGCCATCCGGGTAAGAGATGACATCGCTGTGCGTGCTGCTCTGATTCTTGATGTTGGCGCTGACAGATATGTTGCTGTCGGGCGGAGCCACCTGAGCGCCACCGCCGGCCGGGGCGCTGGTGCTGGTCGGGGCAGCTGCACCGCCACCGCCACCTCCACCAGCCGGCGCGCTGGTGGCCGTAGGCCCGGCGCTCTGGCCGCCTCCGCCGCTTGCCGGCGGGGGCGGGGCCTGGACCACGGGAACATTATCAGGCACCTCCCCTTCGGTAAAGGGCGTGGAAACCCAGCCGGTCGCCCCATTGTAGAGCACCTGCAGCCAGCTGCCGTCGCCGTTCTTGCCAAGCACTTGAACCGCTGCGCCACCCGGAATCACGGTAACCACATCATAGGCAGTTCCGTCGCCGGCGCGCATATTCACGTCCTGAATCGTGCGCACCTCAACCGTATCGCTGGTTTCAGGCTCTTCTTCTACAGGCTCAGGGGTGGAGGTCACCTCGATGAAGATGACCTGAGGCTCTGCCTCGGCTGGCGCGCCACCGCAGGCGACCAACAGCGCCGCCAATAGGGTAGCTACCAAAAGTTTGCTGAACGTTTTCAAAATTCTCCTCCAGTTTGCAAAAATGAAAGGAGAATTGTAATCAGGTTGGGCATATCAATCAACCTGATTGATGTTGGGGTGGTTATTCCAGGTGGGCCTTGAGCCGCTCGGCCAGCGCGGGGGTCACACCGTCGACGGCGGTCAATTGCTCCAGGCTGGCTGCGCGCATGGCTTCAATGGAGCCGAAAGCCTTGAACAGCGCCCTGCGGCGCTTGGGGCCGATGCCGGGCACCTCATCCAGCTGCGAGGCGATGCCGCTCTTGGTGCGCCGGGCGCGGTGGGCGGTGATGGCAAAGCGATGCGCTTCGTCGCGGATGCGCTGCAGCAGGAAGAGGCCCTGCGAGTTGCGCGGCAACAGGATGCCCCCCTCGCGGCCGGGTTGGAAGATTTCCTCGCTCTGCTTGGCCAGGGCAGCCAGCGGCACCCGCTCGCGCAGGCCGAAGGCATCCAGCACCGCCGCGGCACGGGAGAGCTGGCCTTTGCCGCCGTCCACGATGAGCAGGTCGGGCAAGCCGCCGAAAGCTGCGTCCGGCTTGGCGCCGGGGAGCAGGCTGCCCTCCTGGGCCGCCTGCCAACGGCGGAAGCGGCGGCTGAGCACCTCTTCCATGCTGGCGAAATCGTCCGGCCCCTGCACGCTCTTGATGTTGAAGCGCCGGTACAGGCGGTTATTGGCCACGCCGCGCTCGAAGACCACCATGCTGCCCACTGCAGCGGTGCCCTGCGTGTTGGAGATGTCGTAGCACTCGATACGCTCCGGAGCGCGCGGCAATTCCAGCGCCTCGTGGATCTCGCTGAGCGCCTCGGTCTGGCGGTGGGCGTCGGCCTTCCACTGGGTCTGCAGCGCGTTGAGCGTCTCGCTGGCGTTTTCGGCGGCCATGCGCAGCAGGTCGCGCTTCTGGCCGCGGCGCGGCACCTTGATTTCCACGCCGCCGTTGCCGCGCTGCTTGCTCAGCCACTGGCGGATGACCTGCGCCTCCTCGACTTCATGCGGCAGCAGCACCTCCGGCGGCACGCTGGCCGCCTGGTCGTAGAATTGCTTGATGAACTCGGCGAGCACGTCGGCGTCCGGCGCCTCAGCAGTGTTCTCCATCATGAAATATTCGCGGCCGATCAGCTTGCCGTTGCGGATGAAGAAGACCTGCACGCAGGCCTCGCGCTCCGAGCGGGCCATGGCGATGACGTCCGAATCGGCGTAGTCCGTTGAGACGACCCGCTGGCGCTCCACGATGGTACGGATGGCTTCCAGCTGGTCGCGCAGCGCAGCGGCTTTCTCGTAGCGCAGTTCCTCGGCGGCCTCGGCCATCTCGCCCTGCAGGCGCTGCACCACTGGCTCGGTGCGTCCATTAAGGAAGTCGCACAGGTCGGCGATCATTTGGCGGTATTCCGCCTGGTCGATCTTGCCGATGCACGGCGCGGTGCACAGTTTGATGTCGTAGTACAGGCAGGCGCGTTCGTCCTGCCCGGTGATCTCGCGGTCGCAGGTCAGGTAGGGAAAGATGCGCCGCAGCACATCCAGGGTTTTGTGTACCGCCCACACGCTGGTATACGGGCCGAAGTAGCGCGAGCCGTCGGCATCCATGTGCCGGGTGACGGTCACCTTGGGGAATGGATCGGCCAGGTGGACTTTGATGTAGGGGTAGCGCTTGTCGTCTTTAAGGCGCACGTTGTAGCGCGGCTTGTGCTTCTTAATCAGGTTCATCTCGAGGATCAGCGCTTCCAGTTCGGAAGCCACCACAATCCACTCGATGTCGCGGATAAAGCTGACCAGCACGCGCGTCTTGTCGTCCTGCTGGGCCGCGCTGTGGAAATAAGAACGCACCCGGCTGCGCAGGTTGATCGCTTTGCCCACATAGATGACCTTGCCGTCCTCGTCCTTCATCAGGTAGCAGCCGGCCTTGCTGGGCAGCGTATTCAGTTGGGCCTGGATGTGGTCAGAAGTCATCGCACATATATTCTATCGAGAAATAGGTTTTTATTGGCCGATGTTGGCGTAGTACAATTTTCAAAACTAGAAGCTATCCCATAAATGGCGTGGCTGTAGGGGCGGGTCTCAGACCCGCCCACTATTGAGTTATTTTGTCTCTCAGGGGGACGGTCTCAGACCGTCCCCCACAGTGCCGCTTGATTCATGAGATAACTTGCAGTACATATCATGACGAAGCCTGAAAAACAAACTCGCCTGGACAAAGACGGCAGGATTGCTGTTCCTGCCAAACTGCGCAAAGCAGCAAAGAAGGCGCAGCAACTTGTCAGAAAATACAACCCGGAAGGCCGTTCCTTGACGGAAGAATTAATTCAAGCGAGGCGGAAAGAAGCCCAGAGTGAGTGAAGCGCAACTCGAAATCTTGATCGGCGAAAAGCTGCGCGCCCGCGGCCTGCGCCTGGCGCTGGCCGAATCCTGCACCGGCGGCCTGGTCGGCCACCGGCTGACCAACGTACCCGGCTCCTCCACCTACTACATGGGCAGCGTCACCGCCTACGCCTACGAGGCCAAAGTGCGCCTGCTGGGCGTCACCTGGGGCACGCTGGAGCGCCACGGCGCGGTGAGCGCCGAGACGGTCAGCGAGATGGCTCTGGGCTGCCGCCGGGCGATGGCCGCCGATGTCGGCATCGCCATCAGCGGCATCGCCGGCCCCGGCGGCGGCACGCCGGAGAAGCCAGTGGGCCTGGTGTGGATGGCGCTAAGCGCCGCCGACGGGGTATGGGCGCGCAAGTTCAACTTTGATGGCGAACGCATCGCCGTCAAAGAGCAAGCCGCCGAGACAGCCCTGCAATTGGGGATCGATTATTTGGATGGGAAGTTGGGGGCTGGCAAATAGTAATTGGTAAGTGGTAATTCTGATTTCCGACTTCACGACTCGAACTTGCTTTTAGCAGTTAGCTTTTCAGCGGTCAGCAATCCCCATCACCTTCGCACGCGTCAGCGCCACCAAATCCTGCGGGCTCATTGAAACGTTCAGCCCGCGCTGCCCGCCGGAGAGATAAATCGTCTCGAAGTCCAGCGCCGATTGGTCCAGCGCCACATCGAAGCCCTTGCCGATCAACGCCAACGGCGAGATGCCCCCGGTCTGCAGCCCGGTGAGCTTCTCAGCCTGCGCCTGCGTGGCCAGCTGCAGCTTGGCATCCAGCGCCCGGCCCAGCGCTTTCAGCGAAAGCTGGGCCGGTGCAGGTACCAGGGCCAGCAGCGGCTTGCCGCCGCTGGCCCGCACGGCCACGATGGTCTTGAAGACCTGCTCGGCCGGCACGCCGAGGAAGGCAGCGGCCTCCTCGCCGCCCAGCTTCTCAGGCGGCAGGTCGTGAGCCTCAAAGGCGATGCCTTTGGAGGCCAGCATGCGGGTGACGTTGTTGGTGGGGGGCACGGCTAGCCTACTGGCCCAGATGAGTCTCTGATACAGCCATATTGGCTTCTTCGACTAAGCTTATCGCTTCTTGTAAATTATTCTTGACTTGCTCAAGCGTATTGCCCTGAGCGTTCGCCCCCGGGAGTTCCAAAACAAAGCCAATGTAGCCTTCGGCAACTTTCAGATATATCGCTGTAAGTCTGCCGTTAGTCATAGTATTCAAGATTATAGGTGACCTGGCCTAGTTTTAACCCCGTGTCTTTCTGAGCCGGCTTGCAGCTACGCTGCAAGCCTCGCGAAGAAGTTTCGTGGCGCTTGAAGGAAAGAATGCTGGCTGAAACACAAACGTTTCATCGGCGAGCATGTTCATACAACAAAGACAATGAAAGCCCTTCGCAAGGCAACTACGTTGCCAGCTCAGGGCGACACAGGAGATGATACTTTTGTGGGTGAGCGTTCACTGAATCCGTAGGGGCGAGGCATGCCTCGCCCCTACCCATTTTATTCTTCGTCCTCCAACCCCGCAATCACGCGCATGCGCTCCCAGGGCTTCAGGTTGCTGTCCTCGGCCAATAGCGTGCGCATCTCGTAAAGCTGGTCGCGCAGCAGCGCGGCCTGCTCGAACTCCAGGTTCTTGGCTGCCTCGCGCATCTGCGCATCCACCGTGCGGATGATGCGCTCCAGTTCACGCCGTGGCATGCGCCGGGTGGCCTCGGCGTTGTATTCCGCCTGCCCCTCGGCCACGGCGGCGCGCTTCAACTGGTCGGTCAGGTCGCGCACCGCCTTGACGATGCCCACCGGTTCGATGCCGTGCTCTTGGTTGTAGGCCATCTGCTTCTCACGGCGCCGGTTGGTCTCCTGGATGGCGTAGCGCATCGCGTCGGTGGTCTTGTCTGCGTACATAATCACCCGGCCGCGCACATGCCGCGCCGCCCGGCCGATCGTCTGGATCAGCGAAGTCTCCGAGCGCAGGAAACCCTGCTTGTCGGCGTCCAGGATGGCGACCAGCGAGACTTCGGGCAGGTCGAGGCCCTCGCGCAGCAGGTTGATGCCCACCACCACGTCGTACATGCCCAGGCGCAGGTCGCGCAGAATGCTGACCCGGTCCAGCGTGTCCACTTCGGAATGCAGGTACTGCACCTTGATGCCCATCTCCTGCAAGTATTCGGTCAGGTCCTCGGCCATGCGCTTGGTCAGCGTGGTCACCAGCACGCGCTCGCCCACCGAGACGCGCTTGCCGATCTCGCCGATCAGGTCGTCCACCTGGCCTTCGATGGGGCGCACCTCCACCTCGGGGTCGACCAGCCCGGTGGGGCGGATGATCTGCTCCACCACCTGCGCCGCGCGACGCATCTCATAGTCTGCCGGCGTGGCCGAAGTGTAGATGATGGTGCCCAGGCGGTTCTCAAATTCGTCAAAGGTCAGCGGGCGATTGTCCACCGCCGAGGGCAGGCGGAAGCCATACTCCACCAGCACTTCCTTGCGCGCCCGGTCGCCGTTGTACATGCCGCCCACCTGCGGGATGGTCATATGCGATTCATCGATGACCATCAGGAAGTCGGCGGGGAAATAGTCGATCAGCGTCCAGGGCGGCGTGCCTGGGGCGCGCTGGTCCATGTGACGCGAATAGTTCTCGATGCCGGTGCAGTAGCCCACCTGGCGCAGCATCTCCAGGTCGTAGCGCGTGCGCTGCTCGATGCGCTGAGCCTCAAGCAGCTTGTCATTGGCCTTCAGATAGGCGATCTGCTCTTCCAGCTCCTGCTCAATGCCCATGATCGCCGCGGCCAGCTTGTCCTCGTCGGTGATAAAATGCCGCGCCGGATAGATGGCGATGGTGTCCATCTCACGGGCGATCTCGCCGGTCACGGTGTGAATCTCCGCAATGCGCTCGACCTCATCGCCAAAGAAGGTGATGCGGTAGGCCAGCTTATCCTGGTAGGCCGGCACCACCTCCAGCGTATCGCCGCGCACCCGGAACACGCCGGGGCCGAGATCGGTGTCCTTGCGCTCATAATGGATGTCCACCAGCTGGCGCAGCAGCGTCTCGCGGCGGTAGGGTTTGCCGCTGTCCAGGTTGATCACCACCCGGCCATACGCTTCCGGGTTGCCCAAGCCATAGATGCACGAGACCGAAGCCACGATGATCACATCCGAGCGCGACATCAGCGAAGTGGTTGCCGCCAGGCGCAGACGCTCGATCTCTTCATTGATATCGGTCTCTTTTTCTATATAAAGGTCGCTGCGTGGTACGTAGGCTTCCGGCTGGTAGTAGTCGTAATACGAGGTGAAGAATTCCACCGCGTTGTCGGGGAAGAATTCCTTGAACTCGGCGTACAGCTGCGCCACCAGGGTCTTGTTGTGCGCCAGCACCAGGGTCGGCTTTTGCACTTCCTGGATGATGTTGGCAATCGTGAAAGTCTTGCCGGTGCCGGTGGCGCCGAGCAACACCTGCTCCTTGTCGCCGCGGCGGATGCCGGCGAGCAGTTGGCTGATCGCCTCCGGCTGGTCGCCGGTGGGCTGGAACGGCGCGTTGAGCTTGAATGCGGCCATAGACCAAGATTATAGAACAAAAGTTTTGCCGCGGGAAGACCCGTCTCCGGCGGCAATCGGCTTACATTGACGCATCCGCAAAGCCAACGGTATAATCCGGCGACTTAACTAGAAGAAGATTGGTGAACTGATGCAAGACTCCCTCTTGAACATCGCAATGATCCTCGTAGCCACTGCCTTGGTGGCCAGTATCGTGCTGCAGAGCAAGGGCGCCGGCCTCGGCGGCCTGACCGGCGGTGACATGGGCGGCGGTTCTTTCTCGGCCCGCCGCGGCATCGAGAAGACCCTGTTCCGCGTCACGATTGTGTTGAGCGTGCTGTTCTTCGCTTTGGCCATTTACACGGTATACGTCACCGGCTAATTCAATTTCCTACAAATGAGTAAACTGCGCTGGCAGATAGTGCTCGTTGCGCTGGCTTTGTTGGCCATCGCCATCCTGCTGCTGGCCCAACAACCCCTGCTTGGCGGCAGCGGCGCCGAACCGGCCCAGGGCGGCATGTACATCGAGGGCCTGGTCGGCAGCGTTGGGCGCCTCAACCCCTTGCTGGACGATGCCAACCCGGCCGACCAGGATGTGAACCGCCTGCTCTTCGGCAGCCTGCTGCGCTTCGATGACCGCGGCAACCCGCAGCCCGACCTGGCCGAAGTCTGGGGCATTTCGCTGGATGGTTTGCAGTACAACTTCAAGCTGCGCGAGGGCCTGCAGTGGCACGACGGCCAGCCGCTGACCACCGCCGACATCGTTTTCACCATCGAACTGATGCGCAGCAGCGAGCTGCCCATCGCCGATGACCTGCGCGCCCTGTGGGCCGGCGTAGAAGTCAACGCCTTCGACGATCTGCACATCCAGTTCCTGCTGCCCGCCCCGTTCGCCCCCTTCGCCGACCAGCTGACCTTCGGCATCCTGCCGCAGCACATCCTCGGCGAGATGGAGCCGGCCGCCATCCTCAACGCGCCTTTCAACCTGGACCCGGTCGGCTCCGGCCCCTATCGCTTCGATGACCTGATCTCCGAGGCGGGCACGGTGACCGGCGTGGTGCTGCAAGCCTGGGACGGTTATTATGCCGGGCGGCCCTTTATCGACCAGATCATCTTCCAGTACTACCCCACCCCCACCGCCGCCCTGCAGGCCTATCGCCAGGGCGACGTGCTCGGCATCAGCTACGTGGGCGCCGACATCCTCCAAGAGGTGCTGGACGACACCAGCCTGAGCCTGTTCACCAGCCGCCTGCCGCGCCTCGGCCTGCTGCTGTTCAACCTGGACAATTCCTCGGTGCCCTTCTTCCAGGAACAGGAGGTGCGCCAGGCGCTGCTGCAGGGCATCAACCGCCAGTGGATCATAGACCGCTTCCTCGGCGGGCAGGCCTTCGTCGCCGACGGGCCGATCCTGCCGGGCAGCTGGGCCTACAACGAGAACGTCGCCTCCGTGCCCTACGACAGTGAGGCGGCCATCGCCCAGCTGCGCCAGCTGGGCTACACCATCCCCGCCGAAGGCGGCCAGGTGCGCAGCCGCGACGGGCTGGCCCTGGAGTTCGACCTGGTGCACCCCGAAGAGCCGCCCTACCCCCAGATCGCCCAGAGCATCCGAGACGACCTGGCGGTGCTGGGCGTGCAGGTGACCCTGCGGGCAGTGCCCTACGAGGCGCTGCTCAGCGACTACCTCGGCTCGCGCAACTACCAGGCCGCGCTGGTGGACATCAACCTGACCAATTCGCCGGACCCGGACCCCTACCCCTTCTGGCACCAGTCCGGCGTGACCGGCGGGCAGAACTATTCGAAGTGGGACGACCGCCGCGCCAGCGAGTACCTCGAACAGGCGCGCGTCTCAGTGAGCCAGGCGCAGCGCCTGCGCCTGTACCGCAACTTCCAAACGCATTTCGGCTTTGAGTTGCCCGCCCTGCCGCTCTACTTCCCGGTGTACAACTACGCCATCTCCAGCCAGGTGCGCGGCGTGTCCATCGGCCCCATCTACCAATCCAGCGATCGCTTCGCCACGATCACCGAATGGTTCCTGGTGACGCGCAGCGCTGCAGAAGAGATGGATGTGGCGCCGGTCGAAGAATTCGGTGAGTAGTAATTGGTAATTACCAATTACTAGCCCCCATACAAATCCCTGTAAATATTGAACAACTCGTAAATGCTGCGGATGTGGTTCTGCGTCTCGGCGAAGGCGATGACCTCGAGGAATAGATCGGGGTCATTCCCTTCCAGGCCCAGCCAGAAGGACGCATTGCCCGGCCCGGCGTTGTAAGCCGCCAGCGCGGCGTACATGTCGCCGTCGAAGGCATTGGTCTGGATCGCCAGGTAGTGCGCGCCCAGGCGGATGCTGACATTGGGGCGATACAGGTCGCTGTATTCGAAGTTGGGCGGCCAATTGATCAGGCCGACGATGTAATCCGCCGTGTCTGGGATGATCTGCAGCAGGCCGTGCGCCCCGGCAGAAGAAGTGACGAAACCCTCGAAGAGACTTTCCTGGCGCATCATGCTGTAGAAGAACAGCGGGTCCAGGCCGGAGCGGGCCGTTTCCGCCAGCACCATCTCCTTGTAGTAGGCGCCGAAGCGCAGGCGGTTGAAATAGACCGGCGCGTTGGTCAGTGTGGCCACATCGCTCATGCCCTGCATGTTGAGCACCTCGCGGGCGGCGAAGATGCCGCTGCGGTACAGCCCCAGGTCGACGAGGTAATTGGCCAGCCGGTAGGAATTGGCCGCATCCGTGGTCAGGCTTTGGCGCAGGCTCTCGAACTGGGCGCGGGCCAGCTGGTACTCGCCCAGCTTCCACAGCTCCGTCCCGCGCTGGAAGCGCTCATCAGCGATCAGCGGGCCGGGGCCGCTCAGGTCCGTCTCGGGCGGCAGGCCGAAGGTCGTGCGCAGCCAGTCTTCGGCCTGGCTGCGCTCGGCTTCGACGTCGTAGTCGAAGGAGAAGGCCGCCGGCGGCTGGAAGGGCTGGCGGCCGGCAAGCAGGTCCGCGGCGCGCTCGCTGTAATAGCCGGTCGGATCGGCGGCGGCCGCCCGCGTCCAGGCGCTGCGGGCGCCGTCTTCGTCGCCCTGGGCTTGCAAGGCCTTGCCGAACCAGAACTGCGACTGGGCTTCCTCCTCCAGGCTCAGCGAGGACTGGAAAGCGCGCAGGAACAGCGCCTGGGCCTGCACGAAATCGCCCAGGCGATAGGCGCTGATGCCCGCCTGGTACACCGAATCGTAGGCGTATTGCGAAGAGGGGTATTCGTCGGCGACGCGCGGCCACAGCTCCACCGAGCGGGTCAGCCGTCCGCCGCTCTTGGCGATCTGCCCGGAAAGGTAGAGGAACTCCGCCGAGGCCGGCTGGCTGGGGGTGCGCGCCACGAAGGAGAGCAGCGTGGTGATGGCGCCGTCGTAATCCTGCTGGCACAGCCACTGGGTGCGCGCCTTCTGGCGGAAGGCGTCCACCCAGTGGGTGCCGAAGGCATAGTCGCTGATCAGGCGGTCGAAGGCGGCCAGCGTGGCGGGGTGATCGCCGCTGGCGCGGATCGCCAGCGCCCGGTAGTAGGCAGCGCTGTCGTCGGTCTCCTCCGGGTTGGCCTGCAAATAGCGGTCGAAGGCGGCGGTGGCCAGGCTGTAGAGCTCCACGGCGGCCTCCGAGGTGGCCGCGCAGGCCACTGCCTGGGTGGTCGTCGCGGCGTAATAGTTGATCAGGCCACGCTGGTATTCGCTCACCGGCTGGTTCGCCCGCACCAGCTCCACCAGGGCGGCGTGGCTGGAGAGGGCCAACGGGTAGCTGTTCACCGCGTGGTGGAAGCGCTCGTAGGCCGCCCCGGTGTCACCCAGGTCGCGGTGGGCGCGGCCGATGAGCAGGTCGAGGTCGGCTTTGAGGTAGTCGTTGCCGGTGGCGTCGAAGACCGCCTGCCAGGTGGCGATGGCGGCGGCCTTATCGCCGGCGGCGGACTGCATGTTGCCGATCTTGACCTGCACGCCCAGCGGGTCGCCCAGGCGCGGGCTGGCTGCAGCCAGCTGATAGGCCTCGATGGCCGCCGGGTAATTGCTCGCCTGGAAGAGCAGGTCGCCGCGGCGTTCCTGCACGATCGAATCGATCACCCCCGGGTTGGCGTCGGCATACTGTTGGTAGGCCTCGGCGGCGGCGAGGGGATTGTTCTGCGCCTGGTAGACCTTGCCCAGGGCGAAGTGCGCCCGGGCCGCGGCGATGGTCTCGGGGTATTGCGCCACCACCTCCTGCAGCGTGGTGCGCGCTTGGGTCAGCAGGCGCTGCTCGTACTGCACCCGTCCCACCCCCAGCAGGGCGGCGGCCTGCAGCTCGGGGTCGTCGCTCTCGCGCAGGGCGCGCTGGTATTCGGCCAGCGCGGCGTTCCAATCGCCGAAAAAGTAGAGTTCATCGGCGGCCTCGACGCGGGCCTCGTGGGTCAGCGTAGGCATCGCCGCGGGTGCTTCAGTGCTCGCCGGCTGGGTGGCGCTGCTGGCCAGGGTGGATGTGGGTAGGGAGGGGTCCAACACCCGCTGCAGGTTGCAGGCCGCGGCGGCCAACGCCAGCGCGGCCAGCCCCAGCAACCAGGCATTGCGCTTCATGGGCAGGACTATACCTTGCGCAAAATTGAGTGTCAATGCAAACTAGAAGCGGCGCCTTATTCCAGCATTAGGATGGGAGAACATGAGCACACAATATCGCATCGCCGACCTGCCCGCCGCTGAACGGCCGCGTGAGCGCCTGCGCCAGCAGGGCGCCCAGTCGCTGAGCACCGCTGAACTGCTCGCCGTGCTGCTGCGCACCGGCGTACCCGGCGAGAGCGCCGTGCGCCTGGGCGAGCGGCTGCTGGGCCACTTCGGCGGCCTGGCCGGCCTGCAGCGCGCCGACTTCGCAGAAGTGCAAAGCCAGCACGGCCTCGGCGAGGCCAAGGCGGCCACGCTGAAGGCGGCTATCGAGCTGGGCCGCCGGCTGGCCGTGCAGGAGCCGGGTGAACGCCCGGCGATCTCGGGGCCGGCGGATGCCGCCGCCCTGGTGCAATATGAGATGGCCGGGTTGGAGCAGGAGCACCTGCGCGCCATCCTGCTGGACACGCGCAACAAGGTCATCGCCATCGAAGAAGTCTCGCAGGGCACACTGAACTCGGCGCAGGTGCGCATCGCCGAGCTGTTCAAGGCCGCCATCCGTCGCAACGCCGCCGCGCTCATCCTGGTCCACAACCATCCCAGCGGCGACCCAACGCCCAGCGCCGACGACATCGCCCTGACACGCCAGGTGCGCGAAGCCGGCCGCCTGCTGGAGATCGAGGTGCTCGACCACCTGATCATCGGTCAGGGGCGCTATGTGTCGCTGAAGGAGCAGAAGTTGGCGTTTGGCTGATAGCGATTAGCTTTCAGCTATCAGCGGTCAGCTGTAAGCGCGTAGGGGCGCAGCCCTGCCACTAAACCTAACGTCAGGTTTAGTGGTTTAATTGGCTGGGGATGAAAACTTCACCAATTCTCAACTCTCCATATTATGAACCCACTCGGCATTTTGCTGCCGACCAGCGCGGCCTGAGCGATGAAATCATCGAAGGCCGCCGGCCGAGCAGCTTCTACATTCCTGTGCCGCGTGCCAGGAACCGCAAACAACAATTGGAACTCGCCGATGCAGAGGGTGCCTTTGGCGAAGAACTCCAGGAAGAAAATGAATTTATCAACAAAGTCCGGGGGAAAGTAAGCGCCTGGCGTGCAGCCGAGTATCCTGGCATTACGCGCACTTCGCGAGAACTGCTCTTGTATTGGCGGGACGAAAGCCGCGAGAACAAGCTGTTCTTCTGCCAGATTGAAGCACTGGAAACCCTTATCTATATCAATGAGGTGGCTGAAAAAGCCGGGGAGGTCTGGGCAATCGCCGCACTCACGAAAGCGAACCAAGAAGCCAACCCCGGCTTGTACCGCCTGGCCTTCAAAATGGCAACCGGCAGCGGCAAGACCGTGGTGATGGCGATGATGATTGCCTACAACACCTTGAACAAGGTGCGCTATCCCGCGGACACTCGTTTCACGGATACCTTTGTCATCATTACGCCCGGCATCACCATCCGCGACCGCTTGCGCGTGCTGCAACCCAGCGAGCAAAAGAATTATTATCGTGAACGCGACATTATCTCCCATCACGATATGGAGCAGCTGCAGGCTGCAAAGATCCTGATCACCAACTACCACCAACTGGAACTGCGCAGCAATCCGAGGATCAAAATGGGGGCCGTGCTCAAGTCCACCGGGCTGATAGACGAACAGGTAGTGAAAGAATCGCCCTCCGCAATGGTTAACCGTGCCTTCAAGTCGATTGCCGGCAAATCCAGAGTGCTGGTCATCAACGATGAGGCGCATCACTGCTACCAGGCCCGCCCCAGCGAGGAAAAGCTGGCAGGCGACGACCGCAAAGAAGCCGACGAGAACAACGCAGAAGCTCGTGTCTGGATAAACGGCATCAAAGCCCTGGCAGAAAAAACCGAGATCAATGCTGTTATAGATCTCTCCGCGACACCCTACTTCCTGCGCGGCTCCGGCTATCCAGAAGGCACCATGTTTCCTTGGGTGACCTATGATTTTTCGCTGCTGGATGCACTGGAAGCCGGGATCGTGAAGATACCCCGCCTGCCAGTGGAATCCGACACGATCCGGCAGGAGGAGATGCCCGAATTCCGCAACCTGTGGGAGCATGTGCGCGACGAGCTCCCCAAGAAAGGCCGCCGTACCGGGCGCGAGTACGACCTTTCCAAAGTTGACCTGCCAACCAAGCTGTCCGCGGCCTTGCTGTCACTCTACGGGAATTACGAAAAGAATTTTCGTCAATATGAAGTAGCCAGCCAGCCAGCCAGCCAGCCAGCCAGCCAGCCAGCCAGCCAGCCAGCCAGCCAGCCAGCCAGCCAGCCAGCCAGCCAGCCAGCCAGCCAGCCATGTAGCTAGCTCTCACGCCCTGCCCCCGGTCATGATCGTGGTGTGCAACAACACCACGGTTTCCGAGCTTGTCTATCGCTGGATCGCAGGGTATGAGCACCCCACTACTGGCAAGATCGTTCCCGGCAAATTGCCCATCTTCAGGAACGAAGATGGCGTCCATTTCTTCGACAAGCCCAATACGCTGATCATTGATTCGCACCAGCTGGAAAGCGGCGAGAGGATTGACGCCAATTTCAAGAAAGTCTTTGCGCGCGAAATTGAGGAATATCGCAAAGAGTATCGCAAACGCTTCCCCGGCCGCGACGAGCCTTCAGACGAAGACTTGCTGCGCGAAGTGATGAACACGGTGGGCAAGCCCGGCAAGTTGGGCGAGAACATTAAGTGCGTCGTGTCTGTCTCCATGCTTACTGAAGGCTGGGATGTGAACACGGTCACCCATATCCTCGGCGTGCGCGCCTTCTCCACGCAGTTGCTCTGCGAGCAGGTGGTGGGCCGCGCCCTGCGCCGCGTGGACTACACCGTGAACGAGAACGGCCTGCTGAATGAGGAGTATGCCGAGGTATACGGCGTGCCCTTCAACTTCCTGCGCTTCGAGGGCAACCCGCCACCGATAGCGCCCAAAGTACACCACCGCGTCCACGCTCTGGAAAGTCGCTCGCAATATGAAATCACCTTCCCGCGCGTGTTCGGCTATCGCTACGAGCTCAACGAAGGCAATCTCTCCGCAAAATTCACCGAGGAGACCATGGGACGCCATTGAAAACGAGCCCACCGAAGTAGTGCTGGGCGGAAGAAATATAAAGAGGATTTGGAAAAATCAAAGAACGCTGCGAAGGCACCGTCATCACCCACCTTACGGAAGCCCTGCTCAGTCGCTATTACGGCAGACGGGGGACCCGAAAATCTGGTTGTACCCGCAGCTTGCTTATCGTTGAGCAATATGTGCAAACCCATGTGGTCTTGAAAGACCGCATGGTCATCGGTTATTTGTCCATCGGCGAATACTTCAACGGGGCACTGACCAAAATTCAGCAGGCGATTGTGGCCGACCACCTGAGCGAGGACGGAGAGAAGAAACTGCGGCCCATCCTCGCTCCCTACGATACGCTCGGCTCCACCCGGTATGTGGACTTCCTGACAACCAAAGAGGTGCACGAGACGGTGAAGAGTCACGTCAACTATGTGGTGGCCGACACGGAGATGTGGGAGCAAGGTGTAGCCAAGCGCCTGGAGCAGATGCCGGAAGTGCTGGCTTATGTGAAGAACGAGCGCCTGCAATTCGTCATCCCCTACGAACACCAGGGCAATTCGCTCTCCTACTATCCGGATTTTATCGCTGTGCTGGAGATGCCGGACAAGCAAAAGCTAAACCTAATCATCGAAGTGACCGGCAAGAAAGACGACAAGAAAGCCCTGAAAGTCAAGACCGCCCGAGAGTATTGGGTGCCGGCGGTCAACAACCTGGGCCAGCACGGCCGCTGGGCCATGCTGGAAGTACAGGACATCCATGAGGTACAGAACCTGATCCGCCTGGGGATGAACAAAGGCTTTGAGAGCCTGAGCCCACAAGAATTGGTTTAACGAGACTGCCATGCCAAAACGAAAACCCGCCAAGAAGAAGCCCGTCACTACCGCCGCGCCGGTTAGTTCCTACAAGCATGAGACCAAGCGGGTGCGCATCCCCACTCAGGAGGAATCTGAGAAGCTGCCCCCTCGCCAGAAGCAGCCGGTGAAGAAGAAATACGCCTACGACCCCTCGCTGGACCCGCAGTTGGTCTGGGCGGGCAAAGAGGAGCAAGGCGCCGAATTCTCTGTGCCCACGGTGCCGATTTATGTGCAGGAGAAGATCGCGCCCGAGGCGATTGTTGCGCGCCTAAAGCTGGGCGCAGACGAGAATGCGCAGATGATGCTCTTTGGCGAGACAGCCGAGACGCAGATCGCCAAAGCCGTGGAGTTCTACGAGCACGAGGACAACTGGCAAAACCGCATGATCCTGGGCGATTCATTGGTGGTGATGAACAGCCTGCTGGAAAAAGAGCGCATGCGCGGCAAAGTGCAGTGCATCTACATTGACCCGCCCTATGGGATCAAGTTTGGGTCAAATTGGCAGGTTTCGACGAGACGCCGGGAGGTAAGGGACAACAAGACAGAAGATTTGATACGTCAACCCGAGCAAGTGAGGGCCTTTCGAGATACTTGGGAGTTTGGGATCCATTCATACTTGGCTTATCTCAAAGATCGCCTAATACTTGCGAGGGACTTGCTCGCTGAGAGCGGTAGTTGTTTCGTACAAATAAATGTAGAAAATGCTCATCTTGTACGATTTGTCCTAGAGGAAGTCTTTGGGGCACAAAACTTTGTAAACCAAATACCATTCTCAACAACTACTGGCTTCTCCAGTAAACATTTGGACTCAGTAGCTGATTACATAATCTGGTATTGCAAAGATATAGATCTATTAAAGTATCGGCAACTCTATCAAGACAAGATTGAATCTAGAAATACTGCTGGCTATGATTTCGTTGAGCTAGCCGATGGAGCGACAGCTCCTTTGTCAAGGTTTAAGGACAGCGACAACCTTCCAGCTGGCGCAAGGGTGTTTGCCAAAAGCGATCTCCTTTCTGGTGGGGCTGCCGGAATAGATCAAACATATGTTTACCAAGGTAAGGCCTATAAGCCTAACGCCAATTCTCATTGGAAATGCGTTTACCCCGAAGGGTTGGATAGGCTGGCCAAACTAAGCAGGCTGGTTGTAACTGGAAACACACTTAGATATAAAAGATATCTTGACGACTTTCCTGTAACCGCTCTAACAAACATATGGTCACAGCAGTTATCTGAACAAAACAAAAAATATGTTGTTCAAACTGCCACTGAAGTCGTTAAACGTTGCATATTGATGACCACCGACCCCGGCGACATCGTGCTCGACCCTACCTGCGGTTCGGGTACCACAGCCTATGTGGCGGAGCAATGGGGGCGGCGCTGGATCACTACTGACACCTCGCGCGTGGCGCTGGCCCTGGCGCGCACGCGGCTGATGAGCGCAAAGTATCCCTACTACCGGCTCAAGGACGAGAGCAGCATCTCCATGGGTTTCGAATACAAGACCGTCCCGCATATCACCTTGAAGTCTTTGGCCAATGATGAAGAGCCAGCGCAAGAAATCTTGTACGACCAGCCGCTGGAGGTCAAAGACCTGGTGCGCGTCGCCGGCCCGTTCACCGTCGAATCGCTTTCGCCGCACCGCGTCTCAGACCGCCAGGAATTGCTCTCCACTGAGCGCTTTGCGCAAACCATCGTCGAGAACATGCTCAAGGCCGGCGTGCAAACCGGTGAGAAAGACGCCCGTCTGGAATTCACCAATCTGGACATCCTGCCCAGTGGGCCGGAAGTGCAGGCCGTGGGCGAGTACCAGAGTGAAAACGGCGTCAAGAAAGTGGCCGTTTCCATCGGCCCCGAATTCGGCAGCGTGGACGACGACTTCATCCGCCAGGCCGCTCGCGTATCCAAAAAATTTGCTGATCTGCTTGTGGTGGCGGCTACTTCTTTCGATGCATCTGCCTTCTCCGAACCCAGCCAGGTCAATGGCCTGCGGGTGATGAAGGTCAAGATCAACCCCGACCTGTCGATGGGCGATCTGCTCAAGAAGACCGGTTCGGGCAACCTCTTCCTGGCCTTCGGCGAACCGGAGATCAGGGTCAGCAAAGCCGAGGGCGGCGTGCAGGTGGAAGTGCTGGGCGTGGACGTCTACGACCCGGTAAAGAGCGAGATCCGCAGCAGCGGTTCCGGCGACCCCGAGCACGACATCGCCGCCTGGTTCGTGGACACCAACTACAACGACGAAGCCTTCTTTGTGACGCAGGCATACTTCCTGGGCGCAGACAAGCCCTACGAGAAACTCAAGAAAGCACTCAAAGCAGAGATCAACGAAGATATCTGGGATGAACTGTACTCAACCATCTCACGCCCCTTCCCCAAGCCGCAAACCGGCAAAATCGCGGTCAAGGTCATCAACCACTATGGGGATGAGGTAATGAAAGTGGTTGAGGTGATTAGCTAAGTTTTATAAATCAAGTCCCAATGCACTGGAGCAATGTCTTCCTTGAAGCTCGGAAGACATTGCTTGAGTTGAGCAAAACGGTTTTGGGGAAGCGGATCCTTAAATTCAATCCTCTTCGCCAACCCATTGCGTAGCAATTGATCAGATGGAAACTCAATGATTCTAGGGAGTTGTATGTAAGTATCCAAGGTAAAGCAAGTCCCCCAAGACCTAGGAACATAGAAGCACTTGTGATTCTTACTGCAACCTTCTACTGCGTTTTGATAATACCTGTCTTGAGAAGTAGTCATGAGCGTCAAACATGGTCTTTCCAAGTTGGAGGTATTTAGAACGACAAACCACTTATCCCTTTTACCCCCATCGGCAAATTCATAGTTCTTGACAACGAATACGTCCCCAGCGCTTGGCATCTACTACTCGGTTGGACCAATATTAAAAAGTTTCGTCATCTCAAGGTAGTCATGCAAGCTTTCGCGGGCTTGTTCGATATCAATCGGAGAATTTTCATCTATTGCCAGCAAATAATCTATTTCTTCCCTCTCTCCCTTAGTTTGTATTGTGACTTCCCACGGGTGCCCATACTCATGAGAAATATCAGACATGGTTTTGCCGCTACTATCGTTATAAATGTATGCGAACTTCTTCAGGATTTCCTGTTCGCGTAATGTAAATAGTGAGAAATCCACTTCTGCTTTTGGCTTGGGCCTAAATTCAATCTCCTGGCGACCACCTTCAATTTTTTGAATGGCGTTAACTTTTTCAGCTAAATCCTCTGGAAGCTCTCCATTGTGGATTTCAGCCCAAAAGTTTCGCGGCAAAGGACCGTAGTCAAAAGCATAGTACTTAAGCCCGATCGAGGGATAACCAGTCTGTCGAAAATGCTCAAAATCAAGAAAATAGAGCAACTTGGACAACTTGGTTTTGTTTAGACGCTTTGTCTCTTTGGCAAAAAAAAGGACTGCATTCAGCAGCTTTTGTCTGTACATACTCATAAGATTATTCTTAGCCCTTTCCCCGCTGAGCTTCAGGCTTCTCTGGCATTCATTTTAGAGCTAAGGCTAGTTAGCATATATTTATCCATCTATATGGATACATCTATATTATCGCATAAAAATACCAGATTTCACAAAGGTTTTCATTAGAGCGTCAAGCAGTAAACCGCCCTATTCAGGCAACTTGTGTTCCTGCACTGCAAGCTGACAGTTGAAGGCTAATCGCTAATAGCTAGCAGCTAGCAGCTAATCGCTGTCTCTCCTCACCTCAAACCCTTCGAACTCCCCCGCCGCCGCGGCCCATTCCGTGGCCACATCGCTCACCGCCGAGCCCGGCGGCCCCTGGCGAGCCGCGGCCAGCAGTCGCTCCAGGGCGGGCCGCGGGCCTTCGGCCACAGCTTCCACGCGACTGTCGTGCAGATTGCGTACCCAGCCGCTCAGGCCAAGCTCCTTGGCCTGGCGCATCACAAAGTAGCGGAAGCCGACACCCTGGACGTGGCCGGAAATATACAAGTGGAGTTGTTCGTTCATCTCATCGTAGGGGCAGGGTACCCGGCCCTATAACTGTCTAATCTCGCGCCTTGTCCCCCTGTCAAATTTCATAGGGCACACGAACGCCTTCCCACTTCGGGTCGAAGTCTTTGATGTTGCGGGTGACCAAAGTAGCTTCTCGGGAAAGGGCGCTCGCCCAAATGATGGCATCAGGTAGTCGGACGCGATACTTGCGCCGTAGTTCGATTGCGACCTCGGATACTGGGCCATCGAGGGGAATAATGCTGAACCGATTTTCAAGAAAGTCACGCAGTTCGGAATCATCCCCCTCTGCGCCAATCAACACTTCCATCCAGGTAATCTGACTGATAAAGACGCGCTGATACCGCGCGTATTCCAAGTCAGCTTCTTCCACGCCGTTTAAGGCATCTATAACGATATTGGTGTCAAAGACCGCATCGCTCACGAACGATGGTCCCACTCAGTTCGCAAAGCCTTCTGGTACTCCAACGCGTCAATATTACGCCCTGCCCAAGAACCGAAAACGGGGTGTTGTTTAAGGGAGCCTTTGGCTGGCATCTTAGGCTGTATTTGCCCCAGCGTTTTTGCAAAGGCTAAAACCTGCTTTTGCTTGTCACGCGGCAGTTTGCGCACCTGCTCTTGGATTTCGTCAAAAAGTGTCATATTTGCTCTCCAATCAAATAGAGCCCATAGCCACATTATAGCCGTTCACGCAAATGACAGCTGATTGCTGCTTGACACCACCCCCGAATCTGTCATCTACAATCAACCCTATGCTTTAATGCGGCTTGTATTGGGCCGCGTCGGTTTCTTGTGAAGTTTAAGTTGTATTAAAACCCCCCGCGCCCGAAAGGATTAATATATCTTTTGTCCCTAACGCCTTGACGCTTGCCTGTTTCGCGGGGCAAAGACCACCTGTTCGCGTAGGGGCGAAGCCTTGTCCTGAGCGAAGCGAAGGGATGCTTGGCCCGTACCTCAAATTACTTGGCTCCTTCAATGCTCTCGTGACCTACGCGCATTCCGTGCCTTAATGCGCAAATCTAGGAAACTGACTTCATTTGTCAAATGTAATATGCACCAAATACCCGCCCCGCCAATATTATTATTACAACTTATGGAGAGAGAAATGGATTTTGAGACTACTACCGTGACCGAATTACAAGCCCAGACGAGCCAAGTTCTGGGTAAGTTAACTCAGGTGGGCAAAATCATGGTCGTGCGCGGTACTAAAGCAGAGGCGTATTTGCTCTCCGTAGCAGAATATGAACAAATCACTGCCGCTTTCGAAGCCCTACGCGACTTGGGTGCAGGCAAGACACGCAATTATAGAGAGATAGAAGCAGAAACGCTGACTGCTGACAGCTGACTGCTGATCGCTACCTGCGCCCGCTCAGCCGCAGCACCAAAAACAAAACCAACGCCGCGCCAGCCGAAGCCAATATCGTCTGCCAGGGCACCGCGGCCAGCCAGGCGGCCGCGCCCTGCGGCTTTGGCTCGAAGAGCGCTGCAGCCCACTCGGCCTGCAGCCCGTTCAAATCCATGCCGAAGTCCTGCTGGGGGGCGGCGAGGCAGTCGCTGCCCTGCAAGTAAGCGTCCACCAGCAGGCCGAAGCCCACCTGGCCGTATTGTTCGAACAGGTAGCCTACGAACGAGGCCGCCTGGGCGTAGGCCAACCGGGCGCTGGCGGCGTCCTGCGGGAAGGCGGCGCACAGCGCCGCCAGCGGCAGCAGGCCGCTGTCCGCGGCGGCCGCGGCCAGCAGGGCCGCGGCCTCGGGGTCGGAATACAGCTCGGCCTGGGCGGCGATGCCCTCGTTCAGCCAGGCCGGCAAGCGGGCGTATTGCGTCGCGCCCAAGCTCTGGTACAGCATCAGGTGCGCCACCTCGTGGGGCACCTGACGCTGGATCTCCAGGCTCTGCCCCGCGCCGGGCGGCAGCGCCAGCAGGAGCAGCCCGGCGGCCGGGTCGCTGTGGCCCGCCTGCCAGCTGATGCCGGAGCGCCCGGCGATCAACTGCACATCGGCGGCGTCTTCATAGACCCGCAGCGTAGCCTCGCTCAGCCGCGCCCCGGGCAGCAGCGCCTGGATGCGCTGCACGCCCTGGCGGGCGGCGGCCAGGATGGCCGCCGCGTAGCCCGCGTCGCCGGCGTACCAATACAGGGTGAAAGGCCCATCCTGGTGGCTGCTCCACTCGTAGCGGTTGTCGTCGTAATAAAAGGAGTAGGTCGCGCTCTCGTGCACCTGGCCGCGCACATCGGCAAAGCGATACCAATATTCCACTTCGCTGAACGGCGGCGGCTGATTGCTTTCATCCAGCGCCACCTGCACATCGAGGATGCGGTTCTCGAGCAGCTCGCCCTCATACACCCAGCTCCGCCCGCCCCCCGGCCACTGGTAGAAGACGTAAGCGTTCATGATCGGCAGCTCGGCTTCGAACTCGACCCGGAACGTGAACGAATTGTTGAACAGATAGCTATGGGATTGTTCGATCACCCCCACGCCCTGCTGGGCAGCGGCTGGGGCGGCGACCGCCGAGCCGGCGGAGAGCTGCGCCAGGCCCAGGCAGGCCAGCGCAGCCCAAAGCAGGGCATACTGCCCAGCCCCGCGGCTAGTCCGCGTCGGGCTCGTCATCCTCGTCGGCGGGCAGGTCGGGGTGCGCCAGGTCGTCCAGGGCCTCAGGGGAAAAGTCCAAAATGTTCATCTCAGACATCTCATGCGTGAAGGCCAGGTTCTCCAGCGCGTCTTCGAGCAGCTCGATCTCTTCGTCGTCTTCGCTGCGCTCGAGCAGCTCTTCCAGCGCCTCTTCCACGCCCTCGCCGCCGATCTGCGAGAGCGACCAGGCGGCCGCCAGGCGCAGCTCGGCGTCTTCGTCCTGCAGCAGTTCCACCAGCGAGGGCAGCGCCTCGCTGATCTCCAGCTCGCCCGCCGAGCGGGCCGCCTCGCGGCTCAGTTCCGTATTGGCGTCTTTCAGCCGGTCCAGCACCGGGCGGGTCCAGCGGTCGTCGGCGGAGCGGCCCATGGCATACAGCGCGCTAGCGACCCAATCGTCGTCATCCCGCTCGTAGGCCTGCTCGATCAGGTCGGGGACCTCGGGCCGACTGGAATAGCCCAGCGCCTCCAGGGCGCGGCGCTGCACCAGCTCGTCGCCATCGGACTGCAGCGCCTGCAAGAGGCCGGCCTCGGCCTGGCGCAGGTCGCCTTCGGGGATCTCGTCCAGCTCGCCCCAGAGCACGTATTGGCCCAGGCCCGCGGCGGCCTGGGCGCGCACCTCGGCCGCCGGATCATTGTGCATCAAGTCCAGCAGGCGGCCCATGAACTCGGGCCGCTCGGCGGTCCACAGCGCCCGCACCGCGGTCAGGCGCACCCGCGGGTCTTCATCGTCCAGGGCCAACAGGTTCACTGCGTCGAAAATCAGCACCGCGTTGCCCTCGGCCAGGTTTTCCAAATCTTCCACCAGGCCCAGGCGGCGCGGCTGCGAGAGCCCGCCCCAGGCGGAACGCAGCGCGTCCACCTCGGCGCTCTGCAGCCCGGAAAACCCGTAGAGCAGGCGCGAGGGCAGCGGCTGCGTCTCGTCTTGCAGGGCGGCCAGCAGCTCCTCGAACGAGACTTCGCCGGGGGAGGGGTTCAGTTCGTCGTCCATCTAGGGCAGTACGATCGGGTTGAGGAAATCCTGGATGTTGATGTAGACCAAGAGCATCAGCAGCAGGGCGAAGCCGACGAAGTTCACCGCGTTCTCGTAGATCGGCGGGATGCGCCGGCGGAAGAGCAGCTCCGGCAGGGTGAAGAGGATGCGCCCGCCATCCAGCGCGGGCAGCGGCAGCAGGTTGAGGAAGCCCAGCGAGATGGAGATCGAGGCGAAAAAGGACATGGTGTTGACGCCGGGCGGCAGGGTGCTCTCCGGCGCGGTATCCGCGGCGCGCACCGCGGTGTAAATATCGTACATGCCCTTGTAGCCGATCAGGCGGCCTTCTTCTTCGCTGGCGTTGCCGCTCAGCAGGCGGCCGGGCAGCCGCGCCAGGGCGTTGGCCTGCTGGCCCACCATCTGGCCGCCCAGGCTCAGCGCCTCTACGGGGTGCGCCGGCCCGCTGGGGTGGCCCATGGCGATGCCGATGGCGCCATCCGCCGGCGCCGGGTTGCGCGGCGTCAGCCGTATCGTGTGGCTCTGGCCGTCGCGCAGGTAGGTCAGCTCCACCTCCTGGCCCAGGTTGGCATAGATGATGTTTTGCAGCGCTTCGCTGCTGTGGATCTCTTCGCCGTTCACGCTGAGCACCACGTCGCCGGCGCGCAGGCCCGCCATCTCGGCGGGCGAACCGGGCGAGGTGTCCATGATCTGCACCGTGTTGAGGTCGGGGCTGCCGATCTGCATGAAGATGATGAAATACAACAGGATGGCGGCCAGGATGTTCATCGCCGGCCCGGCGATGAGCACGAAGATGCGCTTCCAGGGCGGCGCGGCCGAAAGGCCGCCAGGCACGTTCGGGTCGTTTTCGCCCTCGGGCAGCACGAAGCCGCCCAGGGGCAGCGCGTTCAGGGTGAAGTCGGTCTCACCCCACTTGAACAGCTTGATGACCCGCGGCGGCAGGCCGATGCCGAACTCCTTGACCTTGATGCCGCTGAACTTGGCCGCCAGCAGATGGCCGAGTTCGTGCACCACGATCAGGGAAACCAAGGCAATGATGAAAAGAATGACAGGCATGTGGGGATTATATCGTTGCGAGCCGGGAAATAGGCGTCCGCCATACGCGTGCTTCCTGAGCGGGTGTTCCAACCCTCACCCGGACGCCGAAGCCCGACCAGCGAAGGATCCCCGCAGCCATTTCTTTCGCAATGGGCATAAAAGGCGGGTCTTCAAAACTAAGGATCGGACAGCAACCGCGCCGGGCCGCCGGGCGCGGCGCGCAGCACGCGCAGCACGCCGGGCAGCTCCGCCAACCCGGCGGCCACTTCAGCGGCGGCGCTTTCGGGGCAGAGCACGTGCACATTGGGGCCGGCGTCCAGCGTGTAGAAGGCCGCCATGCCCGCGGCGCGCCAGCCGCGCACCGCTGCCATCACTTCCAGGCTGGCCGGCAGCCAATAGTGCAGGCCGGGCTGCGAGGTCATCATCACCGCGTGCATCAGGTGGCAATCCAGCTCGGCCACTTCGGCCAGCGTGGCGAAGTCGCGGCGCTCGATGGCCGCCCGGCAGGCGTCCAGCCTGCCGGGCGCGCCGGCCAGGCGCGCCGCCTGCAGCGGCGAAGTGCCCGCCAGCGCGTGCCCCGCGGTGGAGCCGGTGGCTTTGTGCTCCTCGCTGATGATCGCCACGCAGTCGGCCAGCTCCCAGTGTTCCGCCGCGGCGATGCTGTGGGCGAAGCTGCCCGCATCGTCGCCGCTGCGCCATTCGGCGTAGCCGCCCGGTACGGAGCGGCTCGCCGAGCCGGAGCCGCGCCGCGCCAGCCGCGAAAGCGCCGCCTCGTCCAGCTCGAGGCCGGCGGCTGCGCTGGCCGCCAAGGCCAGCGCCGCAAAGGCCGAAGAGGAAGAAGCGATGCCCGCACCGCTGGGGAAATTGTTCTGGCTCTCCACCCGCGCCGCGCTGGTCACGCCGGACATCTCGCGCACCAAATCGAGAAAGGCGGAGACGCGCTGGGTCTGCTCCGGGGTGGCTACCCCGCCATCCAGCTGCAGTTCATCGCCGGCCAAACCAGCGCTGAACTCGACCGCCGTCTGCGAGTGCAAGCCATCCAGGTTCATCGAAATCGAGCCGTTGGACGGCAGGCGCAGCGCGTCGTCCTGGTTGCCCCAATATTTGATGAAGGCGATATTCGGGTGGGCGACGGCGACCACTTTGCTCATAGCGTCATCGCCAGGCCGTCGGCGCGCGGGTCGCTGCCGCCCCACAGCACGCCGCTCTCGCGGTCGCGCAGGATCACCTGGCCGCGCCCGAACAGGGCGCGGCCCAAGCCGCCCACCTCGTTCAGCCGGTGGCCCATCGCGCCCAGCCCGGCCTGGGTCTCGGCGGGCAGGCCTTCTTCCACCGCCAGCTCCAGCGAGGCAGAGCCGTCTTCGATGCAGAAGCGCGGCCGGTCCAGCGCCGCCTGCGGGTCCAGCCCGTCGTCGATCAGGCCCAGGGCCACCTGCAGGTGGCCCTGCGGCTGCATGTAGCCACCCATCACGCCGTAGCTGGCGAACAGCTCGCCGCTCTCGGCGTGAGTGATCAGTGCCGGGATGATCGTGTGGTAGGGCCGCTTGCCTGGCGCCAGGGCGTTGGGGTGCGCCGGGTCCAGGCTGAAGCCGTAACCGCGATTCTGCAGAGTGAAGCCCCAGCCCTCGGGCACGATGCCGGTGCCGAAGCCGTGGTAATTGCTGTTGATGAACGAACAGGCGTTGCCCTCAGCATCCACCACGCTGAGGTAGACCGTATCGCTACTCGCGGTGGGCCGCCCGCGCTCCACGTCGGCCACGGCGCGGCCCGCGTCGATCAGGGCGCGGCGCTGGGCGGCGTAGTCCTTGGAGAGCAGCGCATCCAGCGGCGCGGGGTTTGTCGCCGGGTCGGCGACGAACCAGCGCGTGTCGGCAAAGGCCAGGCGCATGGCCTCCACCATCAGGTGCCAGCGCTCCGCGCCCATTGGGTCCAGCCCGGCAATATCGAAGCCTTCCAGAATATTCAGCGCCAGCAAAGCCGCCAGGCCCTGCCCGTTGGGCGGGCACTCCCACACGCGGTAGCCGCGATAGTCGGCGAAGATCGGCTCCTCCCAACTGCTGCTGTGCGCCGCAAGGTCGGCGGCGCTCATCGCCCCGCCCGCCTTGGCGAGCACGGCGACGATCGCCTCGGCGATCTCGCCTTCGTAGAAGGCGGCCGCCCCGCCCTCGGCCAGGCGGCGGAAGGTGCGCGCCAACCCGGGGTTGCGGAACAATTCGCCGGGCTTCGGGGCGCGGCCATCAATGGTCAGTTCGGCGCCGTTGGGCGCCTGGCTCAGTTGGTTGGCCGCGCCGCGCCCCCAAAAGTAGCTGGTCACCGGCGCCACGGGGAAGCCGGCCTCGGCCAGCTCGATAGCCGGGGCGAGCACCTCCGCCATGGGCAGGCGGCCGTGGCGGGCCACCAGGTCGCACCAGCCCGCCGCCGCGCCGGGCACGGTGACCGTATGGGCGTGGTACAGCGGCAGTTCGCGGATGCCCTGCTTCGCCAGCAGTTCCAGGCTCAACGCCGCCGGGGCGCGCCCGGAGCCGTTGAGCGCGTACACTTGGCGGCTGGCGGCTTCGTAGTACAGCGCAAAGCAGTCCCCGCCGATGCCGGTGCTGGTCGGCTCGGTGACGTTGAGCGCCGCCGCCGTCGCCACCGCAGCGTCGGCGGCATTGCCGCCGTCGCGCAGCATAGCCAGCCCGGCGGCGACGGCCAGCGGCTGGCTGGTGGCCACCATGCCGCCGCGGCCGGCCACCGGCGAGCGGCGCGAAGCAAAATTGGGATTGGCTGGGAAGTTCATAGGTTCTCTGGCAGACAGGGTAAAGACATTCTACCTAAGAACCGGCTGGTCAGCTCATTGCGCCACGCAGTGCGGCCACAGCCTCCGCTTCAATATCGTGGATCGCCAAAACCTGAGCGCTCATCTGCGCATACAAGCGGCTGGCCTCGGCCTGGCTGAGTGGGAAGCCCTGCGGGGCCTCTTTGCGCAGAACCTCAAACTGCTTGGCATTGGCCTCAAGCTCTTGCATGGCTTGAGGGCCTTGCGTTGTGAAGAGGTGATGGGATGCTGCCTGCAGCTCGCCGCCTGCTCTCAGCAAACCAGCCTCTTCGGGCAGGGCAATTTCAACCAACTGCTGCCATGCAGAGGCGCTTCTGCGAAACAGTTCGGCGCTTTCCTCCAGATGTGGATTCCCCAGCAAAGTGGCTGCCTCGGCCAGAAAATCGGCGTATAAGCCGCGCTCTGCGCCCGGGCCGCTGCCCCACTGGTTCACCCAGCCGTGCAAACCCGGGCTGTAGCGGTTGCCTAACAAGGCCGCAAAAAGCGGCAACCCGGCGGGAAAGAAACGCGTCCAGCCCTGCGGATTGCGCACATTGGTCAGCATCTTGGCCCAGTGCTGCAGGGCGGCCAGGCCAAAATTATTGCGAGTGCCGCGCGGCGGCTTCTCGGTAAAAAGACGGATGCACTGCCAAATGCCGTTGTGAATGGCGGCTGGCAGCTTTTCGAGGCTGAGCAAGTCCAGACTGAGCACGCGATATTTATCCTTCTTGATCCGGGCGCGTGCCTGCATGAACTGGCCGGCTTCCACAACCCAGGCCTGACTGGAGCGATCCGCAATATACGCCTGCTGCCCATCATGGCCAAACACTACCAAAGGCTGCATTGCCCACATCATCTCATTCGCTTCCCATCCCAAGTTGTAAGGCAGGCTGAACATATCCGCCCAAACGATGGCCGGCTGGCCGTTCTCCAGAACCGACAGCAGGTTGGCTTGCGCCTTTGTCTCGTTGCTGGTTTGCAGCGCGGTTTGGACCACACCCAGCCGCTCGAGCAAAGTCTGCAGTGGGTCAAAGGTGTTGCGAGTGAGCAGGGTCAATTGAGGGTCTTCCCCCTGGTAATGAAAGAGAAAGTACCCAAAGGCAATACCGCTGCTGATGCCCAACAGCATGGCCTCGCTCAAGGGTTTTCCGTTGTGTGGGCCGCGCACGTTTTGATAGGCGAGCACATTGTGCACACTGCCGGTTTCCCAGTGCCTGCCTCCGAACTGGTTGTAATCTTTTAAGATCGTCATGGAACGCCTCCTTCAGGTACACATTGTAGGAGGCTTGAGCTGACTCCAAGCAGAATAGCGATATAGTCCGGACTTTTTACCCCCGTAGCTATCGTTTCCCTCTCAGTTTTAAATAAACTCTTCGGCGTAGTGGCAGGCCACCCAGTGCTCCGGCTCCAGCTCGCGCAGCTGCGGCTCTTCAACATCGCAGTGCCCCATACGCGCGATCGGGCAGCGGGGATGGAAACGGCAGCCGCTCGGCGGGTTCAGCGGGCTGGGCACATCGCCGCTAAGGATGATGCGCTCCTTCTTGTCCGCCGGGTGCTTCTTGGGTACCGCGGACATCAGCGCCTGGGTGTAGGGATGCAGCGGCTTGCTGAACAAGTTGTCGCGCGGCGCGATCTCCGCAATGCGGCCCAAATACATCACCGCCACGCGGTGCGAAATGTGTTCCACCACCGCCAGGTTGTGCGCCACAAAGAGATAAGTCAGGCCGAGCTCCGCCTGCAAATCGCTGAGCAAGTTGAGCACTTGAGCCTGGATGGACACATCCAGGGCCGAGACCGGTTCGTCGAGCACGATGAACTTGGGATCGAGGATCAGCGCACGGGCGATGCCGATGCGCTGGCGCTGCCCACCCGAAAACTGGTGCGGGTAGCGCGCCGCGTGATAACTCTCCAGGCCCACCTTCCTGAGCACCTCCAAAACCCTCTCGAAGCGCTCCTGCGGGGTGCCTATGCCGTGGACCAGCAAAGCCTCGGCGATGGATTCGCCCACCGGCAGGCGCGGGTCCAACGAGGAAAACGGATCCTGGAAAACGATCTGCATGTCCCGGCGCAGGCGCTTCAAGTCCGCCCCGCCGGCAGCCAGCACATCCTCGCCTTCAAAGATCACTTCGCCGGCGCTGGCTTCTTCCAGGCGCAGGATCGCCTTGCTCACTGTGGTCTTGCCGCAGCCGGATTCGCCCACCAGGCCCAGGGTCTCGCCGGGGAAAATGGCGAAGCTCACATCGTCCACCGCCTTCACTTCAGCCACCTGGCGCTTCAGCAGGCCGCCATGTACCGGGTAGTACTTCTTCAGTTCACGCACCTCAACCAGGGGCGTGCGCTTTGTGGTTTTCTTCATCGCCCGCCCCCTTTGCGCAATGGCGGCGTATGGCCTTCATATTCCTGATACAGCCAACAGCGCACCTTGTGGCCGGCTTCCATCTCTATCAAGTCGGGTTCCACCCGTTCGCAGATTTCCAGTCCATATTCCTGCCGCGCCGCGCAGCGCGAGGCAAAGCGGCAGCCGGGCTTGAGGTTGATCAGGCTGGGCACGTTGCCGGGGATGACTTCCAGGCGTTCTTTGGCTTCGCCCAATACGGGGATGGAGCCCATCAAGCCTTGAGTGTAGGGATGCAGCGGCCGGTCGAATAGGGTAATGGTGTCACTTTCCTCTACGATCTTTCCGGCGTACATCACCGCTACGCGGTCGGCCAATTCGGCAATCACGCCCAGATCGTGGGTGATCAGGATCACTGCGGTATCAGTCGCGTCGCGCAAATCCTGCATCAGGTCCAATATTTGCGCTTGGATGGTGGCGTCCAGCGCCGTGGTGGGCTCGTCTGCGATCAACAGCTTGGGGCGCAGCGCCAGGGCCATGGCGATCATCACGCGCTGGGCCTGCCCGCCGGAGAGCTCATGCGGGTACGCGTTGGCCTTGCGCTCCGGGTCGGGGATGCCCACGCGGCGCAGCAGCTCAATCGCGCTGGCTTTGGCTTCCTCATCGCTGATGTTCTCGTGGATTTTGAAAACCTCGATGATCTGCTCGGCAATCGTGAAGACCGGGTTCAGGCTGCTTTTGGGCTGCTGGAAGATCATCGAAATCTGGCGGCCGCGCACGCGGGTCATCTCAGCCAGCTTCTTGGCCAGCAGATCCTCACCCTGCAGCAGTATTCGCCCGTCGACGATTTCCCCGGGCGGGTCCACCAGGCGCATGATCGAAAGCGAGGTAACGCTTTTGCCGCAACCCGATTCGCCCACCAGGCCGAACACCTCACCCTCGGCGACCTGGAAGTCGACCCCATCCACCGCGGTGAGAACCCCATCGTCCGTATAGAAGTACGTTTTGAGGTTTTGTACTTCCAGCAAAGGCGCCTTGCCCTTGCCGTGCGACCCGCTGGTCTGCGCTTTGGAGCGTTTCGTTTTTGTCTTGGCTGTCATGGAGCTGTCCTTAGCGCTTGGTCAACTGAGCCAGGCGGGGATCCATCGCGTCGCGGAAGCCGTCGCCCAGCAGGTTGAAGGCCAGCACGGTGATCATAATGGCGATGCCGGGGAAAAATACCAGATGCGGGGAGGTGAAGACCTGGTTCCGTTCCGAGCCCAGCATGGTGCCCCACTCGGCCAGAGGCGGCTGCGCCCCGAGCCCCAGGAAGGACAGCGCCGCGGCTTCCAGAATGGCGGCGCCGATGCTCAATGTCGCCTGCACAATCAAAGTGGGGATCGCGTTGGGCAGGATACGCACGAAGAGGATCCGCAGCGGGCTGGCCCCCAGGGAGCGCGAAGCGGCGACGAATTCCAACTCTTTGATCGAGAGCACACTGGAGCGCACCAGGCGCGCAAAAACCGGAATGTTGACCACCGCAATGGCGTACAAGGCATTTTGCAACCCGCGACCCAACACGGTGATGATGGCGATGGCCAGCAAAAAAGAGGGGAACGCCAAAATCACGTCCATAAAACGCATGATCACATTGTCCACCCAACCGCCCACATAGCCAGAGACGGCGCCAATCAAGGTGCCCACGACCACGGCCAGGCCGATGGTGGAGAAGCCGATGAACAATGAAATCCGCGTACCGTAAATGATCCGGCTGTATTGGTCACGCACGTTGCCGTCCACGCCCATGATGTGCTGGGGCTGGTCGCTGGGGCAGCCCAACGCATGGATGCAAGGCCCGGCGCGCTTCTCCACCGGCTCAATGCCGATCAGGGAGCGGTCGGGGTCATACGGCGCCAAAGCGGGCGCGAAAATGGCCACCAGAACCAAAAACCCCAAGATGACCATGCCCACCTGTGCATTGCGCTGGCGGAAAAGGCGACGGAAGGTGAGGAAGAGCAAGCTGTTGTTGCGATAATCCTGAACCTCAGTCTGTGGGACAGCCGCATCTTGGACGGTCATAAGCTTCTTCTTCCTACTCTATCTTGATGCGTGGGTCGATAAAGGCGTAGCAGATGTCCACGATCAGGTTGATGGCCACATAACCGATGGCGATCACCACCGTGAATGCCTGGATGACGGGATAATCGCGCCCAGTGATCGCGTCGAACAAGGCACGCCCTACCCCAGAGAAGCTGAAGATGGTTTCGGTCAGCACCGCCCCGGCGAAGAGCGTGCCGGTTTGCAGACCAACCACCGTGATGATCGGGAGCAGCGCATTGCGCAAGGCATGCTTCAGCACTACGGCGCGCTCTCTTAGCCCCTTGGCCCGGGCGGTGCGCACGTATTCAGCGCCGAGCACATCCAGCATGCTCGAGCGGGTGATGCGTGCAATGATGGCCAGCGGGATGGTGCTAAGCGCCACGGTGGGCAGGATCAGGTGTTTGATGCCGTCCGAAAAAACGTTCCACTGCCCGGTAATCAAAGAATTGAATAAGACCAGGTTGCTCAAAAAGTCCGCGACTTGCGCGCCCACCGTGCCGGGCGCAATCGACAGATCCCACACCCGGTAGAAAGGGGTGGCGATCACGCCTGCCGTCAGGCGCCCGCTGGGGGGCAGCCAGAGAGGCGTATCTTTCAAGTAGATCGAGAACACATAGGCCAACATCAGCCCCAGCCAATAGACGGGCATGGAAACACCGATATTGGCGCCGACCATCGCGGCCACATCCACTTTGGAGTTGCGCCTCACCGCGGAGAGGATGCCGGCCGGGATGCCGACCAGGATGGCAATCAGCAAGGCGGATACGCCGAGTTCCAGCGTAACCGGGAGGCGTTCGATCAACAGCAGGGAAACCGGGCGACTGTAGCGGATCGAATCGCCAAAGTCTCCCTCCAGCAAGATCTGGCGCATGTAGATGGCCAGCTGCACCGGCACTGGCTGGTCCAGGCCCATCCGTCTGTTGAAGGCTTCGCAGGCTGCATCCGTGGCGCGCTCGCCCAGCGCAGAGCGGCAGGGGTCACCGGGAATGGCTCGCGCAATCAGGAAGGTGACCACCAGGATGCCGAGCAGCACCGGGATCGTTAGCAGCAGACGGCGGACAATGTATTGGAGCATCTAATTCCGTGCGCCTCCAAAAAGTGCGCGGGATGGGTAGCACCGCCGGGGGCGGTTCCCCATCCCGCGCACTTACTCAGCTCTAAGTTTCAGAGCCTTTGCGCAGATGGAGCTCGTCCTTAGTTGTCGTTGATCAGGCCATCCCACAGGTAGGCGAAGTAATCAAAGCCACCTGTGTTGCCCACGTGGTAAGGATTCGCAGCATCCAGGCCGGCGGCCCACGATGCGATCACATCGTTGGCGTCGAAATCGGAACCATCGTGGAACTTCACGCCAGCACGCAGCGTGCAGGTCCAAACGGTGGAGTCTTCATTCGGGGTGCAGGCCGTAGCCAGTTCAGGCACGGTGTTGCCCGAGTCGGTCTCGTAGTCCAGCAGAGTCTCAACGACCTGCTGGCACGGGCGCAGCGACTCGCCGTCGGTCTCGTCAGCGCAGAAGAGGCTGATCGGCTCGGCGTTCTGGACGTACACCAAGGTGTCCGAACCGGGGTGCAGGCGATAGAACTCATTGGAGCCGAACGGCGGGTAGTACGCGCCGCCCAGACTGGCCAGAGCGGCATGCGCCACCGAGCCATGAGCAATCGGCACCATCGGCACCAACGCCTTGATGGCATTGTTGGCCTGTGCGTAGATCGGCGCAGCCAAGGCCGGGTCACCAATCGAGGAACCCTGCTGCAAAGCTTCGTAGATCTCAGCGTGGGCGTTACCAAACTGCGGGTTGCCCGCACCGAAGTGGAAGTCCAGGAAGTTGGTCACGTGCGGATAGTCGGCGCCCCAACCCAACAGGTGGATGCCGTCCAAACCGCCGGTGGTCGAGACTTCGATGAACTCGCCAGATTCCATCGGAACCACTTCGGCGTTGATCCCCAGATTCTCACGCAGCTGGGTCTGGATCTCCACGGCTACGATCGGGGGCTCCGGCAGGTAAGCGCGGAACACATCGCGATAGTAGATGGCGGTGTCAAAACCGTTCGGGAAACCAGCTTCGGCCAGCAGGGCGCGAGCGCCTTCGGGGTCGAACTCGTACCAGTCTTCGCCTTCACAACCGTTGGGGATACCGCAGGGGGTGAAGGAGTGCGGGACCTCAGAGCCAGGCGGGTAGAAGTTGTCCACAATGCGCTGGCGGTCGATGCCCATGGCAATCGCCTGGCGCACGCGCACATCGTCCCACGGGGCGAAAGTGTTGGTGAAGCCGATGTAGAAGACGTTCGGGTTGTCCTGCGGCACCAACACCAGGTTCGGGTCGGCCTCAACCGCGGCATAGTCATCCGGGCTGATATTGGTCACGAAGTGAGCCGTGCCGGCCTGCAGTTCCTGCAAGCGGGCGGCGCCTTCAGCAGCCCAACGCAGCACAGCGGTCTGCGCGGAGCCGGGCTCGCCCCAGTAGTCGTCAAAGCGGCTGAAGACCACCTGGTCACCGCGCACCCATTCGCTCACCATGTAGGGGCCGGTACCGATCGGGCGCTCCAAAATCTGGCCGGTGCCACCGGTGGAGGCAATCCATTCCTTGGGCTGAATGCCGAAGGGAGTGAAGGCAATCTTGGCCAGGAAAGCCGGGTCCGGCTTACAAAGCGTGAAGACCACCGTCAGTTCGTCCACTGCTTCAATGGACAGGATCTTGCCGCCGTAGTCACAGCTCTCGGCAGACAGCACATCGCCGACGAAACCCTCAGCGGAGGGCTCACCGCCCGAAGGCTGCGAGGGCGCGCTGGGAGATTCTGTGGAAGGCGTAGCCGCGGGCGCACAAGCCGCCAACAGCAGGCTTGCCGCCAGAAGCAGCGCCAATCCATTAAACAACTTCTGCTTGTTCATATCTCACTCTCCTAGGTAATGCTTCTCTTCTTCTCTACTTCTAAACGGGTGCCCCATTTGTATATCGTTCAACTGGCAACCACCTCCTTACGAAAGCGACTTAAGAATTCATTATAGTACTTTTCAATTGGGGGTCAATCCGGCTCTAATCTTTGGGCGTATCCCCCGCCCAAAGATCAGGCTCTAGTGCTGCAGGATCTGGGAGAGGAACAGCTTGGTGCGGTCTTGCTTGGGGTTGTTGAAGATCTGCTGCGGAGGGCCGTGCTCCACAATCAGCCCCTCGTCCATGAAGATTACTTCGTCGGCGGCGGCGCGGGCGAAGCCCATCTCGTGGGTCACCACCACCATGGTCATGCCCTCTTTGGCCAGGTCGAGCATCACGTCCAGCACTTCTTTGATCATCTCGGGGTCCAGCGCGCTGGTCGGCTCGTCAAAGAGCATGATCTTGGGGTTCATCGCCAGCGCACGGGCAATGGCCACGCGCTGCTGCTGACCGCCGGAGAGCTGCGCCGGGAACGAATGGGCCTTCTCGGCGATGCCCACCCGCTTGAGCTGCTGCATGCCGATTTCCTCGGCCTCAGCCTTGCTGCGCCCGCGCACCACCCGCTGCGCCAATACGATGTTGCCCAGCGCGGTTAGGTGCGGGAACAGGTTGAACAACTGGAAGACCATGCCGATCTCGGCGCGGATCTCGTTGATGTCCTTGTTTTTCTCGTTGAGCTGCTTGCCATCCACCCAGACTTCGCCGCTGGTCTCCACCTCCAGGTGGTTGATGCAGCGCAGCAGCGTGCTCTTGCCCGAGCCGCTGGGGCCGACAATGACCACCACCTTGCCGCGCTCCACGGAGAGGTTCACCCCGCGCAAAGCCTCAATGTCTTTGCCGAAGGTCTTGTAGAGATCCTTGACCTCGATGATCGCTTTACTTGCGGCCCGCATGCAAACGCCTTTCCAGCCACTGCACCAGCGCGGAGAGCACCAGGGTCATGCTCAGGTAGAGCACCGCCAGCACGGTATAGGCTTCACGGAAACGGAAGGTGGAGCCGGCATGCAGCCGGGCCACCTGGGTAATGTCGCGCACCGCCAGCACGGAGACCAGCGAGGAATCCTTGAGCATGGCGACGAAGTCGTTGCCCAGCGCCGGCAGCACATTGCGGATGGCCTGCGGCAGGATGACGTAACGCATCGCGTTCGAATAGCTCATCCCCAGCGAGCGAGCGGCTTCCATCTGCCCGCGGTCGATGGACTGGATGCCGGCGCGAAAAATCTCGGCCATGAATGCGCCATAGGCCACCGCCAAGGCAATGATGGCGCGCAAGTTCATCGGGATGTCGCGCCCCTCAATGCCGAGCAGGCCGGCCACATCCACTACCGCCACAAAGGAAATGTAGAAGATGAGCACCAGCATGGGGATGCCGCGCACCACTTCCACATAGAAACGGGCGATATTGCTGAAAACCGGGTTGCGGGAAACACGCCCCAGGCCCATCACCAAGCCGATGACCAGAGCGATGCCGTACGCATATACGGTCGTCTGCACAGTGATGCTGATGCCGCGGATAATGAAATCGAAGGATGCCCGGAAGCTCTGTGTGGTTAAGACGAAGTAGAACGCGGCGAGCAACGCAAAGATGATGGCAAACAACCACCAGGGTATGCGGTTCAAACGGTCGAGAATTTTCATGCGGGGCATCCAATGGCCAGTAGAGTTTTCTGCCAGGCCACTGACCGGGGATTATACATGAGTTACCGGCAGCGCCCGGCCACACAAAAAAGCGGCGCAGAACTAAGTTCTGCGCCGCTTTTACTGTGACGTTTGTCGTGGCGTTAGTTGCCGCCGCAGGAGATACCGGTGTCGGTGTAGTCGCAGTGGAAGTCGGGGCTGAAGTAGATCGCGTTGAACGCGTTCAGCGTGCCATCCGCCATCATCGAGCGCAGGGCCTGGTTGACCGGGTCAACCAAGTCGCTGCCCTTGGGGAAGATGAAGCCCAACTCATCGCTGGAGAGCGACGGGCCGATCAGCTTCAGCTCATCGGCGTTGGCGCCCTGGTAACCCTGGCCGGCGGTCTCGTCGATGATCACCGCGTCCACGTCACCGGCAATCAGAGCCTGGATGGCAAAGGGGAACTGCTCAAAGGCCTGAATGCGGTCGGCGGGCAGGTGCTGCAGGGCGGTCTCGTAGTTGGTCGTGCCGGTCTGGGTGCCCAACACGAGGCTGGGGTCATTGACGATGTCGTCAATGCTGTTGATGCGGGTCTCATCCAGGCGCACCAGCAGGCGCTGCTCGATGGCCACATAACCGATGGAGAAGTCCACGATCTGGGCGCGGTCGGGCGCAATCGTGATGCCGTCGGCGGCCGCGTCATACTGGCCGTCGGACACCGCCTGGATCAAGCCTTCCCAGGACGCTTCCACGTAGATGGGCTGGCAGTTCAGGCGGGCGCAGATCTCGTCCCAAACATCGTAGTCCCAACCGCCAACTTCACCGGTGTTCTCGTCGATGTAGTTGAAGGGCAGGTAGGCGTTCTCAATGGCGATGGTCACCTGGCGGCCGCCCAGGTCGGGCAGTCCTTCGGCGCTGGCGCCGTTACCGCCGGCAGCCGGGGCGCCGCCGCCGGCGCAAGCAGCGAGCACCAAGCCGCTGAGAACAAACAAGGACAACAAAACATGCAGCTTCTTCATTCTTCCTCCGTAGAAATAGTTGAATTCAGCGTAATTTATCACGAATCAAGGTCGTAAATCAACCGGCTTTTGAGATCAGGCGTCTTTGTTCTCTTCCGGTTCATCCTCGCCCGAGAGACCTTTGCGAAAGGCGCGGATTCCCGCACCCAGATCTTCGCCCAGTTTGCCCAAACGCCCCACGCCAAACACCAGGACGACGATCAAAAGGATGATTATCCATTCAGAACCACGTGGCATTTTTCTCTCCCGGCCCCTGGTAAGAGCCTAAAAACTATTTTACCAAAGCAGCCTTTCTGAATGTCAAATGGTTTATTAGAATAAACCAGTTGGGGCCATGAAACACATCCACCTGCCGACACCGTCCTCGCTGCAAAGAATGCTCCACCGCGCGCTGCGCGCCTGGCACAAGGCGCGCTTTGCTCCCCAGCCCGCCTTCCTGGAGCTGCTCTACTTCCGGCCGCCGGCCGGTTCCCCGCCCCTGCCAGGCGTGGAACAAAGCCGGCGCGCCTACGCGCAGCTGGAAGAGGCCATCGGCCAGTTCTCCCACCAGCCCCGCCATGCCGAAGTGCTGCTGCGCCGCTTCCGCGACGACGAGAATACGCGCCGCATCGCCTTCGACTGGCACTGCAGCCCGGACCATGTGAACCGCGTGCAGCGTGAGGCCATCCAAAGCCTGGCTCTGTGGCTGCACAGCCAGGAGGAGGTCCTGCGCAGCCGGGAGATCCACCGCCAGCTGGCCCGGCTGCCGGCCAGCACCTACTCGGTGCTGGTCGGCCGCGAGCGCCTGGTGGCCCAACTCGTCGGCCTGCTCGAGCGGGCCGACGGCCCCGGCGTGGTGGCCCTCACCGGGCTTGGCGGCCTGGGCAAAACCGCGCTGGCCGATGCCGCCGTGCGCCAGATCGCCCAGGGCCGCGCCTTCGACGAAATCCTCTGGCTGCGCGCTGAGCCGGGCCAGTCCTGGAACTGGCCGCTGCTCAAAGAACGCCTGGCGCGGGAGCTGCTGCCCGGCTGGCTGCCGGGCAGTGAGTTTGACGCCGATCTGCTGCGCACCCTCAAGGGACAGCCGCATCTCGTGGTGTTGGACAACCTGGAAACCGAGGCCGCAGAAGAGTGGCTCGGCGAATTACAGGCGCTTTGCCATCCCAGCAAATTCCTGCTTACCCACCGCCGCCTGCCGGGCGCCCTGCAAGACGTGCACGTCGTCAAAATCACAGAACTCAGCCAGGCCGAGGCCGGGCAGTTCCTGCTCGGCCAGCTGTATCTGTTGGGCCTTTCCGAAGCCGCCGATGATGCACAAGCGCAGTTGGCTCAAATCTTCGAGCACACTGGCGGCAACCCGCTGGCGCTGAAGCTGGTGGCCGGTTTGCTGCGCTCGCTCAGTCTGGAGAGTATTTTGGGGGCGCTGCAACGCGGCAGTTCGAGCAGCGCCGACCAACTCTACGCGAGCATCTATCAGGCCGCTTGGACGACACTGCCGCCGCCAGCCCGCCGGCTGCTGCTGGCGTTCACCCTGGTGGGCGAAGAAGGCGCCAGCCTGCAGCAGCTGGAAGCGATCGATGGCCTCCGCGCGCGCCAAAGGCACGACGCGTTGGAGCAACTCACCGGCCTGTCGCTGCTGGAACTGCGCCGCGCAGGCTCGGAGCCGCGCTACGGCGTACACCGCCTCACCCAGACTTTTCTGGCCGCCCAATTGCAAGGGCTGCCCGCCAAACAGCGTCTGGCCCAGCGGCTCAGGTTGGCGGCCAACCTGGGCTACTGGAGCGAGGCGTTGCAGGCCGGGGAGATCGCAGCCAGCGACGGGGGCAACCTGGCGCAGGCTCTGCGGCTCGGCCTGGCGCAGCCCGACATGTGGCCGGCCTGCGCCAGCCTGCTGCGCAAGCTGCATCCGCAGCTGCGCGGCAAGGGCACCGCAGCCCGCTGGGAAGCTACCTACCAGCAGGCCATCCAACACCCTGCCGCCCAGGGCCCAGCCGTGGCCGACCTGCACAACCAGCTGGGAGCCCTGGCCTGGCAGCTCGAAGACCACCCGCGTGCCCTGGCTGCTTTTGAAGAAGCGGAGCGTTTGGCCGCACCGGGGAGTCAGGCTCAATACACCGCGGTCATCGGCATTTGCCTGTGCCTCTGGTCGCTCGGCGAAGCCGGTCAGGCGCACAAAGTGGGCCGCGCCGCGCTGAAAAAAGCGCCCCACGAGCCGCGCCTGCAGGCGTTGAACGCTTTGCTTTGTTACGCGCGCGGCAAATATGCGGCCGGCGAAAAGCATTTCCGCCGCGCCATCCGCCTGCTCGCCCCCGAGCAGAGCGAGATGGCGGTGCAGTTGCACATGCAGCGCGGCGCAAACCTGCAAATGGACGGCAAGTTCCTTCCCGCGCTGAAGCAATACGCGCTGGCCGCACACCACCTGGGCCCGCAGCGACAAACCAGCCGCGAAGCCGCCCACCTGGAGCTGATCCGCTCTTCCGCGTTCTTCCAGTTAGGTGATTTGCAGAATGCGGACGCCTGCTTGCGCCGCGCGGCGCGCTACGCGCCGCTAAGCGAAGAGGCGGCCAGCCGCGCCTACTTCGAAAGCAGTCTTGGCCGCCTGGCGCTACAGCTGGGCGCCCGGCAGGACGCCGAGCGCTATCTGAAAAGCGCAGCCAGGCTGTGGAAAAAGGCGGGCAAGCCGCACATAACCATCAATGCGATTCAATTTTTGCAGAGCGCAGAACGGGGTTAAACAAAAATCGCCGCTATTGGCGGCGATTTTCCAGTGTGCGGGAGAGGATGTCTTCCATCACGTCTGAGGATTGCTTTTTAGTAGCGGTCCGCTGCGGCGCATCGCCGGCCGCCTCGTTGGCGGCCATCGCCTTGCGGAGCGCGATCTCCATCGCGGTCGGGGCCGGCTTCTGCGGCTCTTCCTCCGGCTCCGGCTCGGCGATCGGCTCCGGGTTCAGCGCCTTGATGCTCAGCTTGATCTGCTTCTTGCGGCGGTCTGCAGCCAGCACCATCACTTCGATCTCGTCGCCCGGCTTGACCACGTCTTCCGGGCGGCGCACGTAGTCGTGCGACATCTCGCTGACGTGCAGCAGACCGGGGCGCTCGGCGCCAACTTCCACAAAAGCGCCGAACTTCTCCAGCTTGGAGACCTTCCCACTGAGCACCATGCCCTTCTTCAACTCGCGCCATTCCAGGGCCAGCGGTTCGACCATGGTCAGCTCGATGTGGCCGTTGTCGGCGTTGATCCGGCGCACCCAAACATCCACCTGGTCGCCCTCTTTGAGCACATCTTCGACCTTGTGCACCGGCTCTTTGCTTAGTTGGGAGATGGGCACCACACCAAGCTTGCCGCTGCCGAGGTCCACAACCGCACCGGCCAAAGTGGTCTTCACCACTTTGCCGCTGATGCGGTCTTTCTTAGCTAGTTGGTCGGGGGTCTCGGTCATGGCAGGCTCCAGCAGTTATATTGTTACTGATTTCACAGGCAGAGATTGTACTCCCACACAGGGCGCTTGTAAAGATTCGCTTCCTTAGAAAATCCGGTAGCGCCGGTCCAGCACGATGACCAGCACGATGCCGGCCAGCACGACGGAGCCGGTGGCAGCAAACATGCCGCGCACTCCGGCGACATCGATGAGTAGGCCGCCGACCAGGTTGCCGATGGCGTAGCCCACGCCAACCTGCGCCGCAGTGAACAGGCCCTGCGCAGTAGCACTGAGCCCCTTGGGCGCGTTGCGCGCCATGAAGCTGACCCCGCCGACCCACAGCAGCGCAAAGGTCAGCCCGTGCAGCGCTTGCAGCAGCAGGATGACCCAAATCTCGTTGTTCACTGCATAGAGCAGGTTGCGGCTGCTAATCACCAGCAGGCTGACCAGCAGCAGGCCGCGGGTGCCCAGCCGGTTGAGCAGCCCCTCGGAAAAGCGCATCACCGGCAGTTCCGAGAGCACGCCAATCACCACCACCACCCCCATCAGGCTGGCCGCCGAAGCCGCCCAGCCAAACACGGTTGCGTTGGCTTGGCTGAGTTCGTTGAGCAGCAGGGAGAGGTAGTGGTTGTGGGTGCTCAAACCAATCGCAGCCAGCATGGTTGCCAATAAGAATAGTCTCAGCGGAGTCCTGTTGGTCAGTTCGCGCAGGTTGGTAAAGAAGGATTCGCGCTGCGTGACCTGCTCGAAGCGCAGGCGGCTCACTAGGCTGAGGGCGATGAGCAGCAAAGAGCTGCAAATCCAAAACATCCACACCAGGCCGCTGAAGTTGTACAGCCAGCCAAAAAGCAAACCGCCCAGGCCCCAGCCCACCGTGCCCCAGAAACGCACTTCGCCATAGCGGTTCTTGGACTCGCCGAGCATGTGCATAGCGGCGCTGTCTTCGGTGGGCAGCAAATGGGAGGCGAACAAGGCAATCGCCACAAAGGCGACCAACATCATTTCAAAGGAGCGTACGAAGGGCACCAGCGCATAGACCAGGGCAACCATGCCAATGGCGACGCCCAGCACCAACGAGTGGCGCCTGCTGGCATCCGCCACACCGGTCCAGAAAGGCGTGGCAAACAAGCCGATCACCGGCCCCACGCCGAGCAGCACGCCGATTTGCGCGCCGCTGAAGCCGACTGAATCCAGGTACAGGGTCAGATAGGGAATGACCGCCGACAAGGCCAGGAAGGTGAAGAAATACATCGCCGACAGCAGGCTGCGGTGCGGCACGACAGGGGAAGCGGTTGGGGCGTTGGCTGCCACGAAAAATCATCCTTGTTAAAAAGAAAAACCCGCGGCGCGGTCGCCGCCGGTAAAAAACCAAAGCGTAGTGTACCAGAAGAGAGCCGCGCGAGCAGCCGCAGGCGCTAGCGCACGATGACCCGTGTGCCGAAGCCGCGTGCCTCCCAGTCGCCGGGGTTGGCCCGCGGAGTGGCCCAGCGATACAGCCAGCGCGCCTCTTCCGGGCGCATGTTCACGCAGCCGCGGCTCATCGGCGCCCCGTAGTTGTTGTGCCAATAGGCGCCGTGGATGGCGTAGCCGCCCTCGGCGAAAAAGAGCGTCCAGGGCACGCCGGGCAGGAAGCGGTCGCCCAGCGTGTCGGTGAGGCGGTTGTCGCCCATATAAATGGAAGGCATCTTCGAAGTGATGTTGAAGGTGCCCGTAGGCGTCTGTGTGGGCAGGCCCGCAGCGCCGGTGTTGCGCACCCCACTGGAGATGAAGGTGCGCATGGCCACCTGATTGCCCTCGTAGGCCGTGAGGCTCTGCTGGGCCAGCAAGATTTCGATGCGCTTCTCGCCGGCGGGCACATCCGTGGCGATCGGGGCGAAATCCTCGTCCGGGATGCTTTGCAAATGGGCGCCGGCCGCGTAGTACTGCACGCTGGACCAGGACTCGGTGATTTGGTACCAGGGGTCGCCGTCAGGCCCTTCGACGATATCGGTCACCCAATGGTTGGAGTCATAGTAGAGCATGAAGCGCCCTTCACGCTGCCAGCCGCCGGCGCGCGAGTAGTTGTAGGGCTGTGTGAAAGGCATTGTCACCCGGCACAGCTGGCCGCTCGCCGGCAGGCCCTCCAGCACCGGATTGAGCACTTCCTCCACAGGCTGGATCAGTGCGGCGTGCACATAACCGCCGTCGATACGATACCACAGCGGGTTGTAGGCCGGCCCGGCCAGCGGCGCAAGCGAGTACTCCAGCTGCAGCAGCTCGTCGCGGAAGCGGTACCCCAGCGTGCGCGCATTGAGCAGCGGCGCATCGAAGACCGAGACCGACTCGTAGGCCACGCGGCCCAGCCCGCCGTTCAGCTGGCGCAGCTCGCTGCCCAGCTCGCGCCGCAGCAGCGGCGGGGCGGCCACTGCCAGGGCGGCCAGGCCGCACAGCCTCAAGAACTCGCGCCGTGAAAGGGAAGACATCGCCCCGATTCTATCCGCTCGGCCCGACCGCCGCCAGAGGTTTGACAACATCGCCGCGCCCGCCTACACTTGCCCCCATGCTCGCCCGCGTGAGGTCCTGCGCCGTCATCGGCCTGGACGGGGTCATCGTCGAAGTGGAGGTGGATACCCGGCCCGGCCTGCCCAAGACCGTGGTGGTCGGGCTGCCCGATGCGGCCGTGCAGGAGAGCCGCGAGCGGGTGCAGTCCGCCATCAAGAATTCGCAGCTTAGCTTTCCCCGCAAGCACATCACCGTCAACCTGGCGCCGGCCTCGGTGCGCAAGGCCGGCCCGGTCTACGACCTGCCCATCGCCCTGGGCGTGTTGGCCGCCACCGGTCAGTTGCCCATGCCCAGCCTGGAGGATTCCCTGATTTTGGGCGAACTCTCGCTGGATGGGAGCGTGCGCCATGTGCGCGGCGTGCTGCCCATGGCCGCCCTGGCCCGCGAGCAAGGCATCCGCCGCTTGTTCGTGCCTGCCGAAGACGCTGCCGAGGCGGCGCTGATCCCCGATTTGGAAGTCATCCCGGTGAGCGGCCTGGCCGAATTGGTCGCCCACCTCTGCGGGCAAACGCTCATCCCACCCTACCAGGCCGACGCGCCGCGCGAAGAAGCCGCCGAAGAACAAGCCTATACGGACCTGCAAGAGGTCAAGGGCCAGGAGCACATCAAGCGCGCCTTGGAAGTGGCCGCGGCCGGAGGGCACAACCTGTTGATGGTGGGCCCGCCCGGGGCGGGCAAGACGCTGATGGCCCGCGCCCTGCCCGGCATCCTGCCGCAACTCAGCGTGGAAGAAGCGCTGGATGTGACCCGCATCTACTCGGTCTCCGACCGGCTGCAGGCCAGCCGGCCGCTGATCCGGACGCGGCCGTTCCGCGCCCCGCACCACACCATCTCGCACGCCGGGCTGGTCGGCGGCGGCACCTGGCCGCAGCCCGGCGAGATTTCGCTGGCCCACATGGGCGTGCTCTTCCTCGACGAAATCGTGGAGTTCGCCCCGCGCGTGCTGGAGGTGCTCCGCCAGCCGCTGGAGGACAAGCGCGTCACCATCAGCCGCGCCCAGGGCGCGCTGACCTTCCCGGCCAATTTCCAACTCGTCGGAGCGATGAACCCCTGCCCTTGCGGCTATTACAGCGACCCGCTGCGCGCCTGCACCTGCCCCTCCAGCGCGGTGACCCGCTACCAGAAACGGCTCTCCGGCCCGCTGTTGGACCGCATCGACATCCATGTCGAAGTGCCGCGCGTGGACTACGAGAAACTCAGCGATGCTCGCCTGGGCGAGCCCTCGGCGGCGGTGCGCGAGCGGGTGGAAGCCGCCCGCGCCCTGCAGGCCGAGCGCGTCGCCAAAAGCCGCGCCCGCCGCAACGCCGACATGACCGTTGCCGATGTACGCAAGTTCTGCGCGCTGGACGCCGAAGGCAGCAGCCTGATCAAAGCCGCCATGCAGCAAATGCAGCTCACCGCCCGCGCCTACCACCGCGTGCTCAAGCTGGCCCGCAGCATCGCCGACCTGGCCGGCGCGGCGGAGATCGCGCCGCAGCACCTCGCCGAGGCGCTGCAGTACCGGGCGCGCACGGTGGGCACCGGGTAGGGGCGGCTTGCAAGCCGCCCCTACGAGTACAATCAAGCATCTCATTCGACACGAGGCAACTCATGGCTGAAAAACAACCCATCCTGGGCGGGGCGAAGCCCATCGGCCCGTACACGCCCGCCATCCGCAGCGGCGACTTCGTCTTCGCCTCCGGCCAAATCGGGTTGGACCCGGCGGCCGGCGCCCTGGCCCCTGGCGGCGTGACCGGCCAGGCGCAGCAAATGTTCACCAACCTGAAAAATCTGCTGGAAGCGGCCGACGCCGGCATGGATGGCGTGGTCAAGACCACGCTGTTCCTCACCGACATAAACGACTTTGCCGCGGTGAACGAAATTTACGCCCAGTTCTTCAGCGAACCCTACCCGGCGCGCTCCACCATCCAGGTGGCCGCCCTGCCCGGTGGCGCGCTGGTCGAAATAGAGGCCATCGCCCGGCTCTAAGCCTGCTCCAAGGGCAAATCGAATAGAATCTGGCATCATGCCGCAAATCAGCGTCATCATCCCCTGCTTTAATGAAGAAAAGACCATCGCAGGGGTCTTGCAGGCCATCCACGAGCAGGGCATCCCCAAGGGTGAACTCGAAGTCGTCATCGCTGACGGGCTCTCCACCGACGGCACCCGGGAGGCCATCGCCGCTTTTCAAACCGCGCACCCCGACCTGCCCATCACCGTAGTGGACAACCCCCGCCGGCTGATACCGGCGGGGCTCAACCTGGCCATCGCCGCCGCCCGCGGCGAGGTCATCCTGCGCCTGGACGCCCACTGCCAGCCCCAGCCCGGCTACATTTCCCGCAGCCTGGAAGCGCTGCAGGCCGGCCGTGGCTGGAACGTGGGCGGCGTCTGGCGTATCGCTCCCGGCGGGCCGGGGCCGCTGGCCGCGGCCATCGCCGCTGCCGCCGCCCACCCCTTCGGCGTGGGCGATGCGCTCTACCGCTACACCAACCAGGCGCAGCAGGTGGACACGGTGCCCTTCGGCGCGTTCCGCCGCGAGCTCATCGAGAGCATCGGCGGCTTCGACGAGAGCCTGCATACCAACGAAGACTACGAGTTCAACACGCGCATCCGCGCCGCCGGCGGGGCCATCTGGCTGGACCCAGCGATCCAGTCGATCTACTACGCCCGCCCCACCCTGGCCGCGCTGGCGCGCCAGTACGCCCGCTACGGCTACTGGAAGCTGCACATGCTGCGCCGCTACCCCGGCTCGCTGCGCTGGCGGCAGGCGATTCCACCCCTGTTCGTGCTCGGTTTGCTGGTCTTGTCGTTTGGCGGCTTCTGGTGGCCCCCCCTGCACAGGCTGCTTGGGGCCCAAATGGTATTATATGGCTTGCTGCTGTTGGCAGCCGCGGCCCAACAGGCCGCCCGACAACGCAAAATTGGACTTTTATTCGGAATGCCTTTGGCAATCGCGACCATGCACCTGAGTTGGGGCGGGGCATTCCTCTGGGCGTTGTTGTCCACTGCGGTGGACACTATATTAGGAAGGCAGAACCCCCACACGAATGGCTGATGCAAAACGAGCCCCTGCGGCCAAAGCTTTGCGCCTTGGCATTGGCGAACGGCGCATTGTGCTCATCCTCGGCGACTTGCTCATGGCCGTGGCTGCCTTGGCGGTTAGTTTGTATCTCTGGTCCATAGGCTTTGATTTCGACAACTTGGAAGAAGGCATCGAGCTGACCATCAGGATTCCCTGGTGGTTTTTTCTGCTCCCAGTCGTTTGGGTGTTGCTGCTGGTCGAAACCTATAACCCGCACCGTGCGCTGAACTGGCGTCAGACGCTGATGGGTCTGCTCGCCGCGGCGCTCATCGGCATGGGCATTTACGTGCTGGTCTACTTCACCTCGGAGCCGCGCGCGCTGCCGCGCAGCGGCGTGGCCAGCTTCGCGCTCATCGCCTGGGTGCTCACCGCGCTGTGGCGCCTGGCCTATATCAACATCTTCACCTCGCCGGGCTTCACCCGCCAGGCGGTGCTGGTGGGCGCCGGCACCAGTGGCCAGGCGCTGCTCAAAGTCATCCACGGCATCCGCCCGGCTCCGTATCAAATCCTCGCCGTGCTCGATGATGACCCCAGGAAAAAGGGCAAGAAAGTCAGCCAGGAGAGGGTGCGCGGTGGTGGGGAATTGCTGCTGCCAATCATCCAAAAGAACGAAGTGACCGACATTTTGGTGGCCATCAACGGCCGCATGCAGGAGCACACCTTCCGCGCACTGCTGGAGGCGCAGGAGCAGGGCATCGAAATCAAACGCATGCCGGTGGCTTACGAAGAACTGCTCGACCGCGTGCCAGTGAACTACCTGGAGGCGGACTGGCTGGTGCGCTCCTTCGTGGACGAAGCTCGCGCCAACCGCTTCTACCTGATGGGCAAGCGCCTGTTCGACATCATTGGCGGGCTGGTGGGCATTGCCATCCTGCTGGTCATCGGGCCGCTGGTGGCGCTGGCCATCCTGCTCGATTCGGGCCGGCCAATCACTTTCTCGCAGACCCGCGCCGGCAAGGGCGGGCGGCCCTATCGCATCATCAAGTTCCGCACCATGCGCGTGGACGCCGAGAAAGGCGGCAGGCCGCAATTGGCCAAAGAGGACGACGAGCGCAGCACGCGCACCGGCCGCTTTTTGCGTAAGACCCGCCTGGATGAATGGCCGCAGTTCTACAATGTGCTGCGCGGCGATATGTCGCTGGTGGGGCCGCGCCCCGAGCGCCCCGAACTGGTGGAGCATTTCGAAAAGCACATCCCCTTCTACCGGGCGCGGCTGCTCGAGAAGCCCGGCATCACCGGCTGGGCGCAGGTGAACCACGGCTATTACGCCACGCTGGAAGAAATGGGCATCAAGCTGGAATACGACCTGTATTACATCAAGCACCGCGGCCCAATCCTCGACTTCATAATCTTGCTACGCACCATCGGCACGATCCTGGGCTTTCGAGGGCGCTAGTTGGCTCGCGTACTCGTCACCGGAGGAGCCGGGTTCATCGGCTCGCACCTTGTCGCCGCGCTGGTCGCCCGCGGCGACGACGTGCGCGTGCTGGACAATTTCTCCACCGGCTCCGCCGCCAACCTGGCCGGGCTGGAGGGCCGCATTGACGTGCATGAGGGCGACCTGCGCGACCCAGCCCGCGTAGCCGCCGCGGTCGAGGGCGTGGAGACCATTCTGCACGAGGCGGCTTTCGTATCCGTGCCCCAGTCGCTGGAAGCGCCGGCGGACTGCTACGCCACCAACGTGGACGGCAGCATCCACCTGCTTGAAGCCGCCCGCCGGGCCGGCGTGGCCCGCGTGGTGCTGGCTTCCAGCGCCGCGGTGTATGGCAATGTCAGCCAGATGCCGCTGAGCGAAGCCGGCCCCACCGAGAGCCTCTCGCCCTACGCGGCGTCCAAATACATGAGCGAGACCCTCGCCGGGCTGTACACCGCCGCCTACGGCCTGCCGGTGACCGCGCTGCGTTATTTCAATGTCTACGGGCCGCGCCAGTCGCCGGACTCGGCCTACGCCGCGGCCATCCCGCGCTTCATCCAGCGCCTGGCGGCGGGCCAGCCGCCCACCGTGTTCGGCGACGGGACGCAAACGCGTGATTTCATCTTCGTGGGCGATGTGGTGCGCGCCAACCTGCTCGCCGCCGAAGCGCCCACCGCGGCGGGCCGCGCCATCAACGTCTGCTCCGGGGCGGAAACCAGCCTGCGCGACTTGCTGGATGGACTCTACGGCTTCTTCTCCGATGCGCCGGGGGCGGAATTCGCCGCCCCGCGCGCCGGCGATGTGCCGCGCTCGCTGGGCGACCCGACCCTGGCGGCTGAACTGCTCGGCTTCCGCGCCGAGGTCTCGCTGCAAGACGGGCTGCGCCAATGCGTCCAGGGGGCCCCGGCGTGAACCCGGCCTGGTTCAAAGCCAACCGGCTCTTCGTGGCCGACCTCATCCTGGTGGCGCTGAGCGTGCTGTTCAGTTTTGTGCTGCGCCTGAATCCAGAACAGTTGCTTCTGGACTACCTGCTGCCGCTGTTCTGGATGCTGCTCGTCGCCCTGCTGGTCAAACCTTTCGTCTACCGCCGCTTTGGCCTCTATCAGCGCGTTTGGGCCTACGCCAGCATCGAAGAAATGAAGCTCATCGTGCGCGCGGTGAGCATCGCCTCGCTCATCGTCGCCGCCATCATCTACTCGCTGTACTTCTTGCGCGTCTTCCAGCCCTTCGCCCTCTCGCTGCCCATCTTCGATTGGCTGCTCTCGCTGGCCCTGGTTGGCGGGCTGCGCTTCGGCCTGCGCCTGCTGGCTGAGCAGCGCAGCACGCTGCAGCGCATCGCCGGCGCGGGGCTGCGCCGCGTGCTGGTGGCCGGCGCCGGAGACGCCGGCGCGCTGGTGGTGCGCGAGATGCAGAAGAACCCTCAGGCCGGCATCGCCCCCATCGGTTTCCTGGACGACCAGCCCGACAAGCACGGCCAGCACATCCACGGCGTGCCCGTGTTGGGCGCGCTGGGCGATTTGGAGAAAGTCGCCCGCGAGCAGCGCGCCGACGAAGTCGTCATGGCCATCCCCAGCGCCTCGGGTGCGGTGCTGCGCCAGGTCTCCGAGGCAGCCCGCCGCGCCGGGCTGCCCTTCCGCACCATGCCCGGCATCTACGAACTCATCGGCGGCAAGGTCAGCGTCAACCGCTTGCGCGAAGTGGACATCACCGACCTGCTGCGCCGTCAGCCCTCGCAGATCGACCGCGAGGGTGTGGGCAAGAGCCTGCGCGGCAAGCGTGTGCTGGTCACCGGGGCCGGCGGCTCCATCGCCAGCGAACTGTGCCGCCAGGTGGCTCGCTGGGGGCCGGCCGAACTGATCTTGCTCGGCCACGGCGAGAACAGCATCTTCGAAATCCTCATCGAACTGGCTGGCGATTTCCCCAAGTTGACCCTCACCCCTCTCATTGCCGACGTGCGTGACGCCGGCCGCATGCAGGCCATCTTCAAGGCGCACAAGCCAGACGCCGTCTTTCACACCGCGGCCCACAAACACGTCCCGCTGATGGAAGTCAACGTGGCCGAAGCGGTGGCCAACAACATCGGTGGCACGCGCAACGTGGTCGCCGCCGCGGCCGCCGCCGGCGTGCCGCGGTTGGTGATGATCTCCACCGACAAGGCGGTGCGCCCGGCCAGCATCATGGGCGCTACCAAGCGCGTCGCCGAATGGATCGTGCTCGACGCGGCCAGCCGCGCCCGCCAGGCCTATTCCGTGGTGCGCTTCGGCAATGTCCTCGGCAGTCGCGGCAGCGTGGTGCCTCTGTTCAAGCGCCAGATCGCCAGCGGCGGCCCGGTGACCGTCACCCACCCGGAGATGGAGCGCTACTTCATGACCATCCCCGAGGCAGTGCACCTCGTGCTGCAGGCCGCCGCCTTCGAGGAGCAGGGCCGTGTCTACATGCTGGAGATGGGCGAACCGGTGCGCATCCTCGACCTGGCCAACGACCTCATCCGCCTCTCCGGCTTGACCCCCGGCGAGGACATCCATATCGAATTCAGTGGCCTGCGCCCCGGCGAAAAGCTGAAAGAACAGCTGTGGGAAGAGGGCGCCGGCTACGAGAACACCAACCATCCCGACATCCGCCGCGTGCTGGAACCCGAGCGCGTCTCCGGCAGGGCGCTGGAGGCTGCGGCCGATGAACTCAGCGCCGCCGCCGAGGCGGGCGACAGCAAAGCCATCATCGCCGCCCTGCAGGCCCTGCTGCCCGGGGCCGAAGTGGGTAGCGCGCCCCCGCCGGATTTCCGCTCAATCAGCTGATGAACGCCGAGCCCAACTGGAACCAGCGCATCGCCGGGCTGCCGCAAGCCCACCTGCTGCAGACCGCGGAGTGGGCGCGGGCCAAGCAGCCCTTCGGCTGGAGCGCCCACACGCACACCTGGCCGGGCGCCGGCGGCGAAATGGCAGCCGCCGCTCAGATTTTGCAGCGCAGCGTGCGCCTGCCGCTCATCGGCAAAGAGCTCTCCATGCTCTACGTACCTAAGGGCCCGCTGCTGCGCGATTGGGGCGACGCCGCCCTGCGCCGCCGCGTGCTGGCGGACCTGCGCCAAAAAGCCAGCGAACTGGGCGCCTTCTTCATCAAGATCGACCCCGATATCGAGCTGGGCCGCGGCGTCCCGGGCGAAGCGGATGCCTTCGAAAAGCCGCTGGCGCAGGAGATCATCGCCGAGCTCAAGGCGGAGGGCTGGCGCTATTCCAACGAGCAGGTGCAGATGCCCAACACGATGGTCATCGACCTGGGCAAGTCCGAAGACGAACTGCTCGCCGCCATGAAACAGAAGACGCGCTACAACCTGCGCCTCTCCGAGCGCAAGGGTGTGCGCGTGCGCCGCGGCGGCCCCGACGATTTCGGCGTCATGTACCGCATGTACGCCGAGACTTCAGTGCGGGATGGCTTCGTCATCCGCAGCGAGGAATACTACCGGGCAGTCTGGGACGAGTTCCACGCCGCCGGCATGCTGACCCCTCTGCTGGCCGAGGTGGATGGCCAGCCCGTGGCCGGGCTGATGCTGTTCATCTTCGGCCAGACATCCTGGTACCTCTACGGCATGTCGCGCAACATGGCCCGCGAGTGGATGCCGAATTATTTGCTGCAGTGGGAAGCCATCAAGCTGAGCAAAGCCGCCGGCTGTGAGGTCTACGACCTGTGGGGCGCGCCGGATGAGTTCAACGAGCACGACAGCATGTGGGGCGTCTTCCGCTTCAAGCAGGGGCTGGGCGCCAGGACGGTGCGCCATATCGGCGCTTGGGACTTGCCGTTGCAGCCGCTGACCTATTCGCTGTATACCCAGGCCCTGCCGCGCCTCATCGCCCTGATGCAGTGGCGCGGCCGCGGCCAGACCCGCCGCCAGCTGCTTTCCGGGGAGCCGGGATGAAGCCGCTGCCGCGGACCCCGCTGGCGCAGTTGCCCACCCCGCTGCAGCCCATGCCGCGGCTCTCGGCCGCGCTGGGCGGGCCGCAACTGTGGGTCAAGCGAGACGACCAGACCGGCCTGGCCCTGGGCGGCAACAAGACCCGCAAGCTGGAGACGCTCTGCGCCGCGGCCCTGGAAGCCGGGGCCGGCACGCTGCTCACCGCCGGGGCGATCCAATCCAACCACTGCCGGCAGACCGCTGCGGCCGCTGCCAGCCTGGGCCTGGCCTGCACGCTGGTGCTGGCCGGTGAGCCGCCCGCCCTGACCTCTGGCAACCTGCTGCTGGACGGCTTGTTCGGCGCCGAGATCATTTGGACCACCTTCGAAGAACGCCCGGCGGTTCTGCAAGCGGCCGAAGCCGATTTGCGCGCCGCGGGCAAGCGGCCCTACCTGATCCCCTATGGCGGCTCGAGCCCGCTGGGCGCGGCGGCCTACGCCTACGCGCTGGAAGAGCTGCTGGGCCAGGGCCTAGCGCCGGATAGCATCGTCTTCGCCACTTCCTCCGGCGGCACGCAGGCCGGGCTGGTCGCCGGGGCGCGGCTGCTGGGCTACGGCGGCCGCATCCTCGGCATCAGCGTAGACGAGCGCGCCGCCGACTTGCAGGCCCGCGTCGCCCCGCTGGCCGTCGAGACCGCCGAACTGCTCGGCGGCTCCATCCAGCTGGCGCCGGAAGACGTGCTGGTCAACGACGATTACCTCGGCGAAGGCTACGCCGTGATGGGCGCTGCGGAGGCCGAAGCCATCCGCCTCTTCGCCCGCCACGAGGGCCTGCTGGTCGACCCGGTATACACCGGGCGCGCCGCGGCGGGGCTCATCGACCTCATCCGCCAGGGATACTTCAATAAAGATGAAAACGTACTCTTCTGGCACACCGGCGGCGCGCCGGCCCTGTTCGCTGAGCGCTACCAGCAAGATTTGCATGACGGCTAAGCCACAAACGAATTGAGGGGCTTCATGTTGAAATCACAAATCCGTCGTTCCGAATAAAAAACTTTGTGCTCTTTGTGCCTTGTGGTTAAACAGGTTTAGCGTAGGGGTGGGTAACCCCGCCCCTACCTAGTTCAGTTCAGGGAACAAGCGCCGGTATTGCGCGCCGATCAGTTCGATGGCGCGCTCGATGCGCGCCCGGTTCTCGGGCAGCTGGTGCCAGCGGCTGGCGCCCGAAGGGTGTGGCAGCGGCACCAGCCAGCAGCCGTCCAGCTCGTGCTGGCTGCCAATGATTTCTTCCAACGGCGGTTTGGCCGGGAAGAAGCGCTCGATGGCCAGCCGCCCAATGGGGATGACCAGCGCAGGCTGCACCAGGGCCAGCTCGCGTTCCAGAAACGGGCGGCACAGCTCCTGTTCTGCGCGCGAGGGCACCCGGTCGCCGCCACCGGATTTGTTCTTGCCGGGGAAGCACTTGGTCACCGAGGTCATGTACTGCGTGCTGCGGAACCAGAGCTCGTCGATGCCCGCCGCACCCAGCCACTGGAACAGCCGCTTGCCGCTGCCGGCGTTGAACGGCCGCTTGGCGTCCACCTCGGTCACACCGGGGGCTTGCCCGATGGTCATGATGCGTGCGCCTGGTTGCCCCTGGGTGACCGCCGGCGGCTGCACCTGGTGGCCCGCCAGCACGCACGCCCGGCAGGCGCGCATCTCGGCTTGCAGCTGGGCAAAAGCATCCGCGCTCATTCGCCGGAGACCTCGCGCCATACCCGCTGGAACAGCAGCGCATCTTCTTCCATGATCGGGCTTTCGCTGAGGATGCGCCCGGCGCAGCCCGCAGCGTGCAGCGCGCGCATCAGTTCGTCCAGGCGGAAGTCGGACTCGGCGATGGTCAGGTGGTGCTTCTCGCCCTTGGCGGTATAGGCGATTCCCGAAAGATGGCAGCTCAGCGTCTTCAGCGCGCCTTCGCCCAGCGCGCGCCCGTAAGCCTCGAACAGGCCCATCCACTCGGCGTAGCTGTTCATGCTGCCGTCGCCGGGGCGGGCGTGCAGGTGGGCGAAGTCCAGGCAAGGCTGCACACCGGGCGCCGCCGTGGCCATCTCCAGCACCTCGCGGAAGCTGCCCAGCTGGCCGGCCTTGCCCATCATCTCCGGCCGCAGCGTTGCCGGGTTGCCCGCGGCGCGCAGTTCCTCGACGCAGCCCGCCAGGCGCGGGATGGCGGTGGCCAACGCCTCGGCAGGCGGCTTGCCCTGATAGCCGCCGGGGTGGAATATGATGTCCCTCGCGCCCGCCAGGTGGCCGTAGTGGGCGGCGTCCATCAGGCGCTGGCGCGCCCTGGGCCACTCCTCATCGCCGGCGTTCAGGTTGATGTAGTACGGCGCGTGCACGCTCAGCGAGACGCCGGTCTGCTCCACTCCGGCTCTGATCTGCGCGCAAGTTGCCTCGCTGACCCGCACCGACTGCACCCAGCCGAGTTCCAGCGCGCCCAGGCCCAGCGCGGCGATGTGCAGCACCGCGCCGGCGCTGCCGCCCGGCTTTTTGGGATTGCTGATTGGCGAACCGACCGTGCCGAATTGAAAAGATTGAGTGGGTATCATCCGATGGCGAACCAAGCGATTGTATTATGGAACCGAAGCGAGCCGCTTAGCTCGCCACCTAAAAAAGGAGTGCACCCCTTGCCCAACGCCATCACCATCTACGGGGCGACCGATTGCGACGACACTCAGCGCACTCGCGAGCATCTTAACCAGCGCGGTATTCCCTTCCGCGAAGTGAACATCGACCACGATGCGGCCGCCGAGCAGTTCGTCATCTTCATCAATGGCGGCTACCGCAGCACGCCGACTCTGGTACTTGGCGAGGGCCAGCGCAAGGTGCTCTTCACCGAGCCGAGCAACGCCCAACTCGACAAAGTCTTAGCGCAAGAGGGAATCGCCTAGCTGCGTCAGGGCCAGCCACAGCGGCGGGCCCAGCACCAGCAGGCCCAGCAGCGTCGCGGTCAGCGCAGCCAGCACCACCGCCGCAGCAGCGGCGTCCTTGGCCGCCCGCGCCAGTGGATGCCGCCGCGGGCTGGCCAGGTCCACCAGCGCTTCCAGCGCGGTGTTCACGAACTCGGCCACCCACACCAGGCCAATAGCCAACACCAGCAGCGCCCAGTCGCGTATCCCGAGGCCCAACACCCAACCCAGGGCGGCCACGGCGATGGTCACTGCGGCGTGCACCCAGGCGTTTGGCTGGGTGCGCAGCACATGTGCCATACCGGAGAACGCCGGGCCAAAGGAGGCCAGGCGTTCTCGCAAGAAGTCAATCATCCCCATCCTCGAAGACAATGTCTGCTGAAACGCCCAGCCCGGTCAGCACACGGGCCTGGGCGGCCCACATCGCCTCTCTCTGCTCGGCGCCGGCATGGTCGTGGCCCAGCAGGTGCAGCACGCCGTGGATGGTGAGCAGCTGCAGTTCCTCGTTCAGGCTGTGGCCGCGGCGTTCCGCCTGGGCCTGGGCCTGCTGCACGGAAATGATTACATCGCCCAGATAGCGGCTCTCCTCGGCGTCGCCCGAGGAAAACGAGAGCACATCGGTCGGTTTATCCTGCCCCATGAATTGCGCGTTCAACTCGTGCAGTTTTTCATCGCCGGTGAGCACCACGCTCAAAGCATAGTCCTCCGGCGCCCCTTGGTCTTGCAGCGTTTGCTTGGCAGCTTCGTTCAACAGTTCAGTTTGCCCGTCCTGGTAGAACTGCTTTTCGACATGGAAGTGAATCATCGCTTGGATTTGGCTGGATTCAAGCTTGGCTGTGTATCCAGCGCGCTGATCGTCGTTTCGTCCAGTTCCGGGTAGACCAGCCGCGGATGATACACGCCGCGCAGGCCGGAAACGTAGACATCTTCAATCACTTTGAGGTCTTGCAGCGTCAGGTCGGTGTCTTCCAGTTGTTCCTGCGCCAGGCGGTTTTCAATCACGCTTTTGACCAGGGAGCGCAGCTCCTCACGGGTATTGGGCCGTTCGGAGCGAGTGCGCGCCTCGCAGCCGTCGGCCAGCATCACCAGCGCGGTCTCACGCGACTGCGGCTTGGGGCCGGGGTAGCGGAAGTCGTTGATGTCCACCTTTTTCTCGTCGCCGCTCGCCGCCTCCAGTGCCTTGGCGTACTGGTAGCGGGCGATCAGCGTGCCGTGGTGCTCGGCGATGAAGTCCTGGATGCGTTTGGGCAGGTGGTGCTTGGCAGCCAGCTGCAAGCCATCGGGCACGTGCTGCAAGATGACCTTGGCGCTCTCCTTGGGGCTCAGCGCATCGTGCGGGTTCTTGCTGCCCGGCACCTGGTTCTCGATAAAGTAGTGCGGCTGGCGCGCCTTGCCGGCGTCGTGGTATAGCGAGCCGATGCGGGTCAGCACCGGGTCGGCGCCGATGGCCTCGGCGGCCTGCTCGGCGAGGTTGGCGATCAGCAGGCTGTGCTGGTAGGTGCCGGGGGCGTTGCGCAGGATGAATTGCAACAGGGGATGGTCGGGGCGGGCCAGTTCCATCAGTTGGATGGTGGTGGTTAGCCCCAGCCACTGGGCCAGCAGCAGCTGCAGCACGATGGTCAGGCTGGCCGCGCCGAAGCCGTTGAGCGCCGCGGCGCCCAGCAGGGTAATCATGCCAAAAACGTCTGTGGAAGCCAGTGGCAGGCGGTAGGCCAGCAGCACGGCCGCGGCGGCCGCCGCCGCCCCCGCCCCGGCCCAGAAATAGGCCATCACCCGCTTGGCGCGCTTGAGCATCAGGATGCCGAAGAGGCTGCTGATGAAATAGTACAGCGTAAGGTCGAAGCTGTTGGGCAGGTTGTAGGCGACTAGCACGCTGAGCACGAATACGAAGACCATCGCGGCTTGCGAGCTGTACAGGGTGGCCACCAACAAGGCGAAACCGGCCACTGGGAAGATGTAGGGGATCACCGTGCGGTCCACGATCAGCAGCCGGGCCATCGCCAGGAACAGCAGGAAGAGGATGACCACCACCACCAGGCCGCGGGTATCGGTGAGCAGTTCAGGGCGCGAGCGCAAGAACAGCACGGCCAGCGCGAACATCACCAGCACCAGCGCAGTCACCGCCACGTAATCCTGCCAGCGCGCCTCGGCCTGGATCAGGCCGAACTGCTCCAGGGCCTCCAGGTCGGCCTCGGAGACCACCTGGCCGCGCTGCACGATGACTTCGTTGCTCAGGAAGGTGCGCGAGATGGGCTGCACCGCAGCGCGCGCCTGCTCGCGGGCGTCTTGCGTGGCCGCCTCGGAATAAAAGCTGTTCGGCGCCACGAAGCCCGAGGCCAGCTGGGCCACAATCTGGGCCTGGCTCTCCGGCATGGAGAGCGTGACCAGCGCCGGCACGGTGCGCCGGGCTTCTTCCAGGCGGCCCTGGCGGATGCTGCTGCGCATCACCTGCTCCAGCACCACGATGGTCTCCTGCTGCACGTTCTGCCAGGCGGAATTGTCCAATAGCAGGATCGTCTGGGCGGTCTCCTGGTTCAAATTGATCGCCTGCAACGCAGCCAGATCGTTGATTTTCTGTTCCAGCGAGGCGAAGTTGTCCAGGCGTACCGTGTTGATGAAGGTCAGCGCTGTGCGCAGCTGCTCCAACTGATCGCGGGCCACCGCCGCGTCCGGCGGGCCGTAGATCGGCGCGATGGCGTCGGCGCTTTCTTCACGCGCCCGGGAGGTGAGCACCTCGCTCTGGTAGCTCAGCGTATAGGGCGCCAGCACATCCTGCGCGGACACCTGGCCCGTTTCCAGAACCAGCGAACTCTGGCGGGAAGTATATGGAAGGGTGAGGATAAAGAGGGTGACCGCCAGGGCCAGCAGCCAGAGGAACACCAAAAATGAGCGCTGGGCAGACCAGCGGGGCGCACGCTGGGGCTTGGTTTGGGCAGCCATGGGAGAGAACCGGTTAGGGTTGCAGTTTGTCGCGGACGAGCTGGCTTATCTGGCCCCCATCGGCGCGGCCCTGCACTTGGGGCAACACCAGCTTCATCACCTTGCCCATATCCGCAGGGCCGCTGGCCCCCGCCTCGGCGATGGCCGCGGTGACGATGGCTTCCAACTCATCAGCGCTCATCGCCTCGGGCAAATAGGCCTGCAGCACCTCGATTTCGGCCTGCGCAGCCGCCGCCAGGTCGGCACGGTCCGCCTTTTCCGCCTCGGCGGCGGATTCCTGGCGGGATTTCACCTCTTTTTGCAGCAAGGCGAGCACCGCCGCGTCGTCCAACTCGGCCTGTTTTTGCACCTCAGCCTCCTTGAGGGAGGTGAGGGCCAAGCGCAAGGTGTTCTTGCGCAGGGCGTCGTTGGCGCGCATCGCGTCTTTGAGCGCTTGTTCCAACTCTTGCTTGATCGTCATAAGCGGCTAATTATACCTGTCTGCCGCGGCTCAACCAAGTGAGTGGCGCATGGGCTGCCCGCCCAACAGGTGGATATGCAGATGGAAGACTTCCTGGCGCCCGTCGCTGCCCGCATTGGCGATCAGGCGGTAGCCGCGCTGGGCGATCCCTTCCGCCTCGACGATGCCTGGCACCACGGTCAGCAGGCGGCCGGCCAGCGCGTCGTCCTCGAGGCTCAGTTCGCTGGTGCTGGGGATGTGCCGGTTGGGGACGATGAGGATGTGGATCGGCGCCTTGGGATGGATATCGCGGAACGCGCTGACCTGCTCATCCTGATAGACCATCTCCGCCGGCAGTTCCCCGGCCACGATCTTGCAAAAAATACAATCGGGGTCGCGCATGAGACCTCCTCTCAGAGAGTAGTGTAGCGGTTATGGCGGAACGAATCAACCGTAAGGTCGTGCTACCCGTCATTGCGAGGAGGCCCGGCGAAGCCAGGGCCGGGGCGGTTTGCGCCCCGAGATTGCCTCGTCCGCTGCGCAGTAATGCTACGCATCACTGCGTATGCTCCTCGCAATGACGTGTAAGGGGCGAGGCGTGCCTCGCCCCTACACCTATTTGTCATTCTGAATACGATGACTGTGTCAATGGGG
>JAHCIH010000029.1 GCA_026129335.1 Anaerolineales bacterium | reverse complement strand
ACAGCGCTGTATGTGCGGTTGCCTGTTGACTATTTTGCAATTTTTGTTATACTTTTCCAAACTTATTCAGAATCCTTTGCAATTTAGATATGCAAAGGATTCTTTTGCAAGAGGCGCCAATATCGCCGGAGCGCACTGAACCTTAACCATGACCACTCGCATCAACCCTCTGCGCATCAACGTCGGCTTTCTCGTCAAGGCCGAGGTCGGCTACAGCCGCACCATCGAGTTCGACGAAGCCGAGATGGTGCTGCCGCCCGATCTGACCGTCCGCGACCTGCGCGGGGCGGCCAGCTTTGGGCGCACCCCGCAGGGGTTGGTCGTCGATGTGAACCTGAGCGGGCGCACCACGGCGGAGTGCTCGCGCTGCCTGGAGGAGTTCGACCTGGGGATTGCCACCCAGTTCACCGAGCTCTACGCCTTCGATGAGCGCTCGATGACCGAGTCGCAGCTGCTGCTGCCGGGCGACCATCACATCGACCTGGCCCCACTGGGCCGCGAGTACCTGTGGCTGGATTTGCCGATTACCCCGCTGTGCCGGCCGGACTGCAAAGGCCTCTGCCCGGTGTGCGGGAACAACCGCAACCACCAGCCGTGCGACCACGCCGAGGACATTGATCCCCGGATGCTGGCACTGAAGGATTTGCTGGACCCCAAGGAGTAAGCCCGGCGCGTACATTGCGCCGTGGCGAGGAGGCATCAAATGGCTTTTCAACCCAAGCAACTCGATGAGCAGGACGCTGCGCTGCTCGACGACCGCCTGAAGGAGCTGACCGTTTCGCCCGAAGGCTTCGCCATCCTGGACGATGACCAGGATTTCCAGCGCCTGGAGCTGCACTTCATGAAGCACCCGGAGCCGGAAGACAGCGTGGAAGATGTGACCATGTTGGAGGCCCCCGAGGCGTACGAGTTGCCGCCCGACGAGGTGATCGATACCGTGGGCCTGTACTTGAAAGAGATGGCCCGCGTGCCCCTGCTCACCATGCAGCAGGAAGTGGACCTGGCCAAGCGCATCGAGGCCGGCAAGAAGGCCCGCCGCCAGCTGAACAAGCTGAACGGCAGCACCCCGCCCGCCAAGAAGGCCCAGTTGGATGCGGTCATAGAAGACGGCCGCCTGGCTCGCGAACACCTGATCAAGGCCAACACCCGCCTGGTGGTCAGCATCGCTAAGAAGTACATGGGCCGCGGCGTGCCCTTCCTCGACCTGATCCAGGAGGGCAACCTCGGCCTGATGAAAGGCGTCTCCAAGTTCGATTACCGCCTCGGCTTCCGCTTTTCCACCTATGCCACCTGGTGGATCCGCCAGACGATCACCCGCTCCATCGCCGACCAGGGCCGCACCATCCGCGTGCCCGTGCACATGATCGACCGCATCCGCCAGATGTACAAGACGGCGCACACGCTGGAGCAGCGCCTGGGCCGCCCAGCCAGCATCGAAGACCTGGCCGAGGAGCTCAACGAAGATATCGACAAAGTGGACTGGATGCTGCGCGTCTCCTGGCTGCCGCTCTCCCTGGAGAGCCCAGTGGGCGACGAGGAAGACTCCGAATTGGGCATGTTCGTGGAAGACGAGAACAGCCCCAGCCCCAGCCAATCGGCTTACAAGAATATGATGGAACAGAAGGTCGCCGAGGTGCTCTCCACGCTGACCCCGCGCGAAGCGCGCATTCTGCGCCTGCGCTTCGGCCTGGAGAACGGCCGCTCATACACGCTCGAAGAAGTGGGCGAAAAATTCGGCCTAACCCGAGAGCGCATCCGCCAGATCGAGGGCAAGGCGCTGCGCCGCCTGCGCCACCCCAAACGGGCGCGCCAGCTGCGCGAATATCTCTAAATCGGTATCATCCCCCGAAACAGAAAGGCCGCGCACCCGAAACGCGGCCTTTCTGCATTAAGGCGTTCTGCTAAGGACACAAATATGCGCATTTGGCTGCACGAACTCACCGGAAACGAGCACGGCTGGATAGCATGGTCACTCGACCTGATGGGTTTCGCCACCTGGTCACCCGAGCGAAGCAGCTTGCTTGGCAAAGTGCCCGGCAAGCTGCAAGCTCACTTGAACTGGCTGGCTGGCGCGGGGATGCCGGCGCCGGGCGGCGTGGAGGCTGGTGTACTCGAGATTGTTGAGGAAGTCAGAGGCAATGAGGTGCTTTTTGAATTCGACCGCCAACCATCCACGCCCGCCGAAGTTTCACTTTGTCTCCAGTTGATTGCCCAAACCCGGCGCGAACTGTTGGACACGGTAGTGTCTCTCCCCGATGCGGTGTTGGACTGGGATCCGCCCTACGCGCAGTTTGCCGCCTGGGCGCGCTGGCGCACCATCCGGCAGATACTCTCGCACATCGCCCTCACCGAGGTTGGCTATTACCTGCCTGCAATTGGCTACTCAGGGCCAGACCCTGAAGATTTGCTCGCCAACCCCTGGGGCCAGCAACTCGCTATCAGCCGCCGGGCGAGCGACCGTTTTTTGCAGCAACTGGCAGCCGGCGCCGACCTGTTGCGGCTGAGTGAAGGCGAAGAAAGCTGGAGTGTCCGCAAAGTGCTGCGCAGGCTGGTCTGGCACGAATTGCTGCACCTCAAGAGCATCCGCCGTATCGTCGCTGAATACGCCGCCTAAAACCAGCCGCGCAGGCGGATGATCACCACGGCAATGACCATCAGCACCAGGCTGATGCCCACGGTGAACCAGAAGGCCATGGGGTCGTCTGCCAGGGGCAGCAGCACGTTCATGCCGTAGAAGCTGGCCACCAGGGTGGGCAGACCCAGCACCAGCGTGACCGAGGTGAGTACCTTGACCACGTCGTTCTGGTTGTTGGAGATCATCGAGGCGAAGGCGTCCATCATCTGGTTCAAAATGTTGCTGGAAATGTTGTTCATTTCCAGGGCCTGCATCGTCTCGGTGAGCACGTCGTCCAGCAGCTCCTGGTCTTCCTCGAATCTTTGGAACAATTGCATGCGCTGCAGGCGCTCGATCATCACCTCGTTGGTCTTCAGCGCGGTGGAGAAATACACCAGGCTCTTTTGGTATTTGAGCAGGCGGAACAAGTCTTTGTTGTTGATCGACACCGTCAGGCGGTCTTCCAGGCCGTCCACCACGCGGTTGATGGCGATGAGGTACTTGAGGAACAACTTGGCGGTGTTGAACAGAATGTGCAGGATGAAGGTGTTGTGCTTGCGGGTGTGCAGCGGGTATTCCTTGCTCTTGCGCGATTCGCGCAGCAGCTCGGTGCTGTATTTGGACACGGTCATGATCCACTTGGACGTGGTGATGATGCCCAGCGGCACCGAGGAGTAGGGGATGTCTTCCTGGTGGCCGTCGTAATAGGGCGCGCGCAAGATGATGTAGGTGGCGCCGTCCTCGCGCTCTACGCGGGCCAGTTCGTCGATGTCCAGCGCGGAGGTGATCGCCTCTTCGGGGGCGCCCCAGGCGATGAGCTGCTCGATCTCGTCGGCGGTGGGGGCGACTGCGTTGATCCACACTCCCTGGGTGACGCGCTTCTGCGGCGCCAGTGTGCCATCCGCGGCGGTTTTGAAAATTTGTATCATGCCTGCTCCTCTTCCGGCTCGCGCTCTGCACCGGTTAAAAAAACCAACCCGGCGCGCCCTTGCGGCGGCCGGGTGGAGGGGCAGGCAGGCTTAACCAGAGCCTGACCGGGCGGGTTTAGGCCGGCCCGGATTTCCTCCAGACGAACACGCCGAACAAGGCAGAGCGCTTGCTCGATAACGGATCGATGTCTAGACTACTACTGTCAGCTTCCATAGTTACGGTGCCAGTCTACTCCCGCGCCGCGCCGCTGTCAACCGCGGCTTTCGGCTAATGCCATTTGTCGCGCACGTAGTAATACAACAGGTAGAGGATGGCCAGCGGGGAGATGAAATTGCCGATAAAGCCCAGTATCAGGCCCAGGCCGCCCAACTGCCAGCTCGGCTGGAAGATGAGCAGGAAAGCCGGCAAGGTGAGCAGGGCTACGAGGAATACGCGTAGTTTGTTCATGCGCCATCCTAGCATGGAATGGCGCGCTGCCACAAGATGGTCAGCCTTTGGAGATTTCGGTTTTGCCGCGGCGCCAGCTGAGCACGGCGGTGAGCACCGCGCCGAGCAAAATGGCGCCGATGTCGTCTGCCGGGCCGAGGATCAGGTCGGGCAGCACGGCGTACAGGCCGCCGGCCACCGCCGGCAGCCAGGCCCAATCGCGCACGCGCACGAACTGGTACACGGCCAGCCCGGCGAAGAGCACGAAGACGGCCAGCCCCAGCAGGGCGCCAGCCTGGTATTCACCCCAGGCCCAGCCGAGGATGTTGACCAAGGCGGCGCCGATGAGGGCCACCACCAGCAGCAAAAATCCACGCAGGATGCGTACCCGGTCGCTCATGGTTATTGGTCGAAGGGGGATTCGCCGGCAGCTTGCGGCGCGTAGTAGGGGGTTTCGCCCTCGTCGTGGTCGGTCATGTCGATGATCTGTTGCACCGCGGGCACGGCTTCTTTGATGGCTTTCTCGATGCCGGCGCGCAGGGTGACCGCGGCCATGCCGCAGCCCTGGCAGCCGCCACCCATCTCTACGTAGATGTCCTGGCCCCTGACGTCCTTCAGCAGCACCCAGCCGCCATGGCCGGCCACGCCGGGGTTGATGTAGTCGTCGATGACCTGCTGCACCTGCTGCGCCAGCGGGTCGTCCCAGTCGCGGCGGGCTTCCACGCCGGGCGGCAGGATGCTGCGCGGCGGGTATTCGATGTTGAAGCCGGCGGAATAGCGCTCTTCGTCGAAGTCCACTTTGGCGCCCTGCACCTTTTCGGCCACGTCTGGCTCGAAGAGCAGGTCGAAGCTGCCGGCGCTCTGCACCAGGTCGCTCTCGGCGGCCTCGCTGCGTTCCTGGAACTTGAACTCGGTCTGGTAACCGCCGCCGGGCAGCACGCCGCGGATGGCCACGCGCACTGCCAGGCCGGGCTTGCCGCGCGACTCGATCAGCTCGCTGATCTTGCCGGCTGCCGCGGGGCTGATTTGCAAAATTTCTTGGATGGCTTCGCTCATAGTCTTCTGATTGTTCTTTCAGGCGCAATCTTACCCGAAAGAGCTCTAAGCTGTAAGCCTGTGTAGGTGAAAAAGCCACTCGTCATGCGAGGAGCACACGCAGTGAAGCGTGTATAGGCTTCACTGTGTAGCGGACGAAGCAATCTGAATCGCAATTTGCGTACCGATATTCAGATTGCTTCGTCGACCCTGGCTGCGCCGGGTCTCCTCGCAATGACGAAAGCGCGAGGTATGCCTGTGCTCAGCGCCGATTTCCTAAAGCATTTTTCACCCAACCGAGTTAATATTAGAGCCGTCGCCCCACTCTTATGGAAGAAACCCCAACTCCACACATCATGCCCGGCAGGCCGGTGCCCGCATTCCTGCGGCCGCTGCTGCGCCTGCGCCGGCCGCTCACCGTATTGGGGCTGGTGGTGGGCATCACGCTGTTCCTCAACTGGCTACCGCCCGTACAGCGCAACGAGATCGCCCGCGCCGTGCTGGCCCGCCGCAGCCTGATGGTTTCCCTCGGCTTGTTCACCCTAGTGAGCCTCTCGCTGCTGTGGGCACGCGGCCAGATTATTGACAACAAGGTCTTCCTCTTCGTCAACCTGTGGGGCAACCGGCCGCGCTGGCTGGACATCACCATGTGGGTGGTTACGCAGATCGGCGCCGGCCTGGTGGCCATGGGGCTGGCGGTCTACTATTATATGGAAGGCCAGCGCATGCCCGCCCTGCAGCTGGCGCTGGGCACCATGACCCTGGCCCTGCTGGTGGAAGGGTTGAAAGAGATCATGAACCAGGCGCGGCCTTACCTGATCAATACCCAGGCGCGGGTGATTGGCTGGAAAGCGCCGGGGCGCTCCTTCCCCAGCGGGCACACGGCCCACGCCTTTTTCCTGGTGACCTTGCTCAATTTCCTATGGCAGCCGCCATTCGTGATCACCGCGGCCTTGTTTGTGGTGGCCGTGGCGGTGGGCATCACGCGCATGTATGTCGGCGCGCACTTCCCGCGGGACGTGGTCGCCGGCAGCGTCCTGGGCTTCGCCTGGGGCATCTTCATGATCCTCATCGACCCGTTTTGGCACGACTGGTTCACCGCTTTTCAATAAGCATTGACAGGGCGGCGTAGCGCTGCCTCGAAATCCCACCCTGCATCCATTTCCTTAAGATAGGTCAAACGCCCCCCAGAGCAGGTGGGGGCTGCCTCTACCCGCGCATTCCCGCGATTGCTACGCTGGTTACAGCTCAAAGGAGGTGTTCTATGTACAGAGCTATCCGCAAACTAAGTCGACCTGTCTTTTGCGTTGCGCTGTCGGTTGTGCTGCTGCTGACCGCCTGCGGCGGGGGCGCAGCCGCCAATGGCGGGCAGACCGCGCCCACCGGCGAAACGCCTATCGAACCTGAAGCCGCAACCCCTCAGATGACGACTGGCGAAGAGGTCGTCCTTTTCAAAGCCGAGTCGCTGGACGAGATGCGGGCTGCCTTTTCGATCCTGACCATGGGGTGGAGCGACCAGCTTGGCGTGAATGGCGGCTTCACCTTTCGGACTGAAGGCAGCGATGAATACGGCGAGAAGATCATCCTCACCAGCCCCGACCTGACCGAAACGCTGACGATTTGGATGAAAGACGGTTTGATCGTACGTGCCGAGCCGGAGTATTGGGAGATGTCGCTCCTGGACACGGACGGCAGCATGGTCTTTGCGATGCTGTTCCCGCATATGTTCATGTTCAACAGTTTTCATGAGCAGTCGCATGTCGACGACCCGGCGTTCATCGATTTCGAAAACCGCGGCAGCGAAACCCGCGATCTGCGGCACATGACTGTGCAGGCCAGCCATTACTTCGTGCGCATGAAAGACTACTCCACCGGCGAAGAGGCCTGGACCTTCGAATACTGGCTGGCCAACCTGGGCGACTACAGCTTGGCGGTCGAGTGGATGCTGAACATGGACGGCAACATCACCCACTACCGCATCACCGAGTTGGCCTTGAGGGAATAGGCTGGCAAGCCTCTTGACACTGTTTCTCGCGGCCTATACACTGGTGGAGCAATGGATCTGATTTTCGTTTACGCCGCCCTGCTGTTCGCCGCCATGATGATGGCGATGATGTTCCGCGCCCCCGCCTGGGCGGCCTTGCGCGTGCATGCACGCCGCAGGAAGCAGCGCTGAACAGCGCCACATTCGTCACCCGGGCCGCCGCAAGGCGGCCTTTTTGTTGGATTGCCACTACAATTGGCTAGCTATCTTTTGGAGAAGAACATGAGCCAACACATCCTCGTCGCCGTCGCCTGGCCTTATTCCAATTCCGACATCCATGTGGGCAACGTGGCCGGTTCCTACCTGCCCGCCGACATTTTCGCTCGCTACCAGCGCCTCAAGGGCAACCAAGTGCTGATGGTTTCCGGCTCCGACGCGCACGGCACGCCGATCACGGTCAAGGCCGACGCCGAGGGCGTGACGCCGGAGGAGATCTACCAGCGCTACCAGCCGCGCTTTCTGGACCTCTTCCAAAAGCTGGGCTTGAACTACGACCTGTTCACCAGCACGCACACCGAGAATCACTTCAAGGTTTCGCAGTCATTGTTCCTGGCGCTGAAGGGGAACGGTTACCTGTACACCGAGGAGCAGCAGCAGTGGTTCTCCGAGGCGCTGAACCGCTTTTTGCCCGACCGCTACGTGGAGGGCACCTGCTACCTCTGCGGCTACGAAAATGCCCGCGGCGACCAGTGCGACAACTGCGGCAACGTGCTGGACGGCACGCAGCTGCTGAACCCGCGGGCCAAGATCGACGGCTCGGCCCCCGAGCTGCGCAAGACCACCCACTTCTTTTTGGACCTGGCCCAGCTGCAGCCGCAGGTGATCGAATTCCTGGAGAGCCGCAAGGACTACTGGCGGCCCAATGTGGTCACCCGCTCGCTGGGCTGGATCCGCAGCCAGGGCCTGCACGGCCGCCCAATCACCCGCGACCTGGACTGGGGTATCCCCGTGCCCGTGGATGGCTGGGAGGGCAAGTGCCTCTACGTGTGGTTCGAGGCGGTGATCGGCTACCTCTCCGCAGCCATCGAGTGGGCGCAGATCAACGGCGAGCCGGATGCCTGGCACCGCTGGTGGACCGACCCGGCAGCGCGGGCTTACTACTTCCTGGGCAAGGACAACATCGACTTCCACGCCATCCTCTGGCCGGCGGAGCTGGCCGGGGCGGGCCAGACTTTCGCGCGCATCTTCGAAGAAACCGAAGGCAAGCCGCTGAACCTACCCTACGACGTGCCAGCCAACGAATTTTTGAACATCCAGGACCGCAAACTGTCGGGCAGCCGCAACTGGGCGGTGTGGGCGCTGGACTTTTTGGAGCGCTACGACCCCGACCCGCTGCGCTATTACCTGACCGCGATCATGCCGGAGACCAGCGACAGCAACTGGGACTGGGATGACTTTGTGAGCCGCAACAACAACGAACTGGTGGCCACTTGGGGCAACCTGGCCAACCGGGTGCTCTCGTTTGCGCATCGCCATTGGGACGGCAATGTGCCGGACGAGATAAGCCTGCGCCCGGCGGACGAGGAACTGCTGGCCAAGATCGAAGCCGGCTTCGAAAACGTGGGCGCCCATTTGGATGCGGTGAAGCTGCGTGCCGCGCTGGGCGAAGCGATCCGCCTGGCCGGCGAGGTCAACGCCTACCTGGACGCGCAAGCGCCCTGGTCGGCCGTGAAGACGGACAAGGCCGCCGCGGGAACGACCATCTACACCGCCATCCGGGCCATTGACAACCTCAAGACGCTGCTTTCGCCCTTCCTGCCGCACACCTGCGAGCAGCTGCACCAGACCCTGGGCTACGACGCCCCGCTGTTTGGCGAGCAGTACACCGAGACACAGCAGGACTCCCTGGGCGAGCACCTGGTGCTGCGCTACCGGGGCGCCGAAGCCGGCGGCCGCTGGGCGCCCAGCGCCCTGGAGCCGGGCCGCGCGCTGCGGGAGCCGGCACCGTTGTTCAAGAAGCTGGAGCCGTCCGTGGCGGATGAGGAACGGGCGCGGATGGGGTAAAGATAGAAAATGATAGGGCAATTTGATAGGTTAACTGAGTTTTCATACAGCTATGCTTTTATTGAACAGTTTTCTAGGATTAACGGGTTTCAGTTTACTGCAGCACCATTCCTCCCCTCGCTGGTTTTGGAAAATAAGTTGGCATTCGATGTGAGCTTAGCGTCAAGAAATGGAATGCTATTGTTTCTTCAGTTTAAAATTCCTTCTTTGCGCCAAGGAATAAGACCTTGCACTCCGGAGTTGCACGGCGTTACTCACTTTAAGGTTCAGTTGCAAGATGTACAACATAGATTGCTTAGGAATCTTCAAGCAAGCGGCCAAGCGGTTTTTTACGCATCCCCTCTGTTTAATGAACATCTACAACTTAGCACGGCTTATGAGCGAGGGAGAGTCCTTCAAGAATCGATTTTTATCTCCCCATTGAGAGTTCCTGCAGGTAGGCACTCGATAGTTTACGATATCCACAAGAACTGCTATTTTTGTTCTGAGCCACAAAGGATTCCTTTGACAGAAATAGGCTATGAATCCTTCTTGTCTAAAATTGAAAATCAGCTTATTGACAAATCTGCTAATGTTTATGATCGCGACATAGTATTTAGGTTGCTTGGCAATATGAGAGACATTATTCGAATTTCGCAATTAGATACAGACAGGCTAGATGAGACTAAATTTAGCGATTCTCCAATAAGTGGGATTCTGTACTTAGCTAGAAAATACTTTAAGTGCCAAGTTATTTTTGTTAAACAGAGCGACCCGAGCATATAGGTTTCGGTCATAGCATGAGGGGCCTCTACGCTAAAAATCCCAAGGCGTGCGGCCCGGTGGCTTCAACACATTTAGCCCAGTGATGACGAGAAGCACGACCAGCCCGCCAATCGAATGAAGCAGGGTGTGACCTTGTAGATGCCCCTGGCTGATATGGCTGGCCTGGAGGAGTAGGACGGCAGTGGCGAGTAGAGTCAGCAGCAGCGAAATCAGCACCCACCAGTGCCGCGCCAAGCCCCAGGGCGTGCCCAGCGATTGGATGACGCCGGTTGCCAGCGCCGCCAGGGCCAGCGGCACGATCAGGTAGCCAACCAGCAACCGCATCCCGGTCAGAGCCGCCTGCACGTTGGCGGCATCCTGGCTGGCAGCGACCGTCAGGTCGAGCACCAGGTAGGCCGCCACCGCCCCCAGCCAGCCGACCGAGACGGCGATGTGCAGCGCCAGCATCAGCTTGCGCAGGGTCGGGGGCATTAACATATCGCGACGAGGATCAACCCGCCGCCATGAAGGCCGGGGCCGTGTTCGGTGCCGCTGAGCATGGATAGGATGACCAGCACTGCCATGGCGGCTATCGCAATCCAGGCGAAGATTTTTACCCAGCGAGGTGTGGCGGGTTTCTGCTTAGTTTCCGTGTTTGATTTTGGCATGTGAGCCTCCTTCGCTATTTTACTATACATTATGTAAATATAAAAGACATTGTGTTAATCCGGTATGCACTTGTATACTTGGGATATGCCAAAGCTTTGGCGACACACGGTGGATGCCCATCGCCAGGAAGTTCGGGAGAGGATTCTTTCCAGCGCGGCTTCACTGGCGGCGGCCAATGGCCTGCGCGGCGTTAGCATGGCGCAAATTGCCGAGCAGGTCGGCATCACCCGCACTACTTTGTACAAATATTTCCCCAGCGTCGAGACCATCCTGGATGCCTGGCATGCCGGCCAAATCCATGCCCATCTGGATCATTTGGCCGCGGCGGCTGCAGGCGAAGCGGATCCCGGCGAGCGTTTGCGCGCTGTGCTGGAAGCCTATGCGCTGGTTTTGCAAAGCACGAGCCGCCACGATAGCGAGCTTTCGGCTTTGTTGCATGCCGGCAGCTCGCTGGCGGAAGGCCGAAAGAAGCTCCGCGCCTTATTGGAACCCCTGCTGAAGGCGGCTGTAGCGGCTGGTCAGGCGCGCACGGACATTCCAGTGGAGGAGTTGGCCAGTTACTGTCTGAATGCCCTGGGCGCGGCCGCCGAGCTGCGCTCGGAAGCCGCCGCGCGTCGGTTGGCCGCGATGGTGATTGACGCCCTGAGGGCTTAGCTGGGTGCACTGCAAAATGCAGTGATATCACTGCATTTTGCAGTGCACCGATGATGCCGCCCTCGTAAAGACGACCTTAGGCAGGGCGAAGCATGCTTCGCCCCTACGCGTCTTTGCCATTCTGATAAGCAGCGCAGCCGCGCCTCGAAGAATCCATCTGCGCCAAAACCTGCTCTGGCGTTTGTCTGTTCATTATCTACGATTCAGGAAACCCTTCGCTTCGCTCAGGGTGACACGGTTATTTGTTTCTTTGTGTCTTTGTGGTTAGCTTTTCGCTAACCACAAAGCCCGCTCGGCTTTGCCCAGCTTTTCGATGGCGGCGCGCAGCGCCGGCCGCGGCAGGCGGGCGGCGTGCTGCTGCAGGAAGGCGAGCAGCCGCCGCGGGTCGGCGTCGCCGACGGTTCGCAGCAGCCAGCCTACTGCCTTCTGCACGTATTCCTCCGGGTCTTCGGCCAGCCTCTCGGCCAGCTTGAGCGCATCGTCCAGTTCGCCGCGGCGGACGAAAGCGAAGCAGGCCACCAGCGCCGTGCGCCGTTCGGGCCAGAAGTCCGAGGCGGCCAGCTGGTAGAGAACCTCGCGCGGCTTGTCGACCAGCCAGGCGCCGACGACATGCTGCGCGCCCAGGTCGACCAGATCCCAGGTGTTGATGCGCTCATGGCGGCGCAGGTAGAGTTCGTAGAGCGCTTGGCGCCGTTCGTCGCCGGTCTTCTTGCCGCGGGCTGACTTTTCCATGATGCTCAGCGCGCCCACGCGGGCCTCGCGGATCTCGCTGTCCAGCAGCGTCTCGATCTCGGCGAGGGGCATTTCGCTGTGCGCTTTGGCCAGCGCAAAGACTTGGCCCATGCGCACGCCGATGAACTCCTGTGACTGGCCGGGGAAATAGCGTTCGTAAGCCTGCTGCTGGGCGGGCGAGGCGTGGCTTTTCAGCTGCATCAGGAAGCCCGCTGCGCTGAGTTCGCTTTGGCCTTCGTCCTTGAACTGCAAGCCGCGTTCGGCCAGCGCTTCCTTGAGGATGCGCAGCGCCTTAGGCCCCATGCCGTGCAGCTTGGCGATTTCCGCTTCACTGTGTTCGACGAGCTGTTCCAGCGAGAAGATGCCGGCGGCCTCCAGTGCGCTCTGCGCCGGGTTGGAGGTTTTGGGGAGGGGCGTTTGAGTCATTAGGTTTTTTTTACCACAAAGGCACAAAGAAGCACAAAGGACACAAGTTTTTTCTTTGTGGCCTTTGTGTCTTTGTGGTTAAACAGTATCCCTGTTTATCTGTGTTCATCTGTGGGGGCTTCATCCCAACGAAGTGGCCGAGATGTTTGACGGCGGCGTCCAAAGCTTGCAAACGGTACTGAAACAGCATATCGAAGCAAAATAGATCAAAACTGAACCACAAGTACACAAAGGACACGAAGAGGGTCTTTGTGTCTTTGTGGGTAGGCAATGCTCCCATACTAAGTACGTGGGAGCAAATGCTTGCATTCTGGGGGAAATGCTCGTATACTGTGGGGACTTGTGGGCCAAAGTGGCATAAAGTGG
>JAHCIH010000028.1 GCA_026129335.1 Anaerolineales bacterium | reverse complement strand
GACCATGACCTGCTCGCCCTTGGGCGCGCCGCGACCGTAAGCGGCGCCGGCGGCCTGCACGTCTTGCAGGACGCGGGCGGCGTAGTCCCCGGCAGCGAAGTAGAGGTTGAGGTAGCCGCGTACCGCCTCCACGCGCGAGAAGCCGGCGGGCTGGCCCAGCTCGGCGGCCAGCGCTTCGGCCAGCTCGGCGGCGCGCTGGGGCACGTTCACCTTCTGGCCGCCGGCGCGCGCCTCGTCGGCGGCCAACTGGAACAGCGAGGTGGAGATGCCCCATTCGCCGGCGAAGGGAATCTGGCTCCACTGCACGGCGGCGGGGGCGGGCAGGCCGCGGCCTTCACAGAAGGCACGCAGCTTGGCTTCGATGGCTTGTTTTTCGGCGTCAAACATGGGCAGGCTCGGCTGGATTATAAGGCAAACGAAAAGCGGGAGCCTGCGCTCCCGCTTTTGAGTGTGCGTGTGCGGCTATTCGCCTTTTTCGAGGGAGGCCAGCTTGCCCATCAGCGCGCCCTTGCGGCGGGCGGCGTTGTTCTTGTGGATGGTGCCCTTCTGGGCGGCCTTGTCCAGCGCGCTGGCGGCCTGGCGGGTGGCCTCGCGGGCCTCCTCGACATTGCCTTCGCCAATGGCGGTCAGGGCCTTCTTTACGAAAGTGCGCGCCGAACCGCGGTAGACACGGTTGCGCACGCGGCGCTTCTCGTTCTGCTTGTTGCGCTTGATCGCAGATTTAATGTTTGCCAACGTTCCTCCAAAAATTGCGTACTGCTAAATCGACGCCGCATTGTACATGAAGCGGGGCCAACTGTCCAGCGGTGTGTCTACAGCCACTTGGCGAATTCTTCTTCTGTCCATCCGGCTTGTCTGAGGATGCTGGCGAAAGTGCCGCGAGGAATTTGCTTCTTGTTCATCGGAACAATGACAATCAGCGAGCGTTCGGCCAACTTCTTTTTTAGTGATAAATGGCTCCCCTTCGATTTCTTGTAGGTCTCAAACCCCGCCCTGGAGAGCGCATTGATGATTTGCTTGCTTGAATATAAGGGCATCTATGGCTCAGGAGGCCACCGGTTCAATGTCAATCACGGTCGGGCGAACGAGGCTGCCCACAGGGAATTGTGCTTTGTAAATGCTCAGGAGCGAGGGTTTGGTGGAGTGGATCTTCACCCCTTTCTCCTCAAGTACTTCGCGTTCTTCTCCAAGCTCCCTGAGGGTGCTCAGGTAGAGCAAGGTGGCATCCTTGATGTTTTCTGCGGCTTCGTCTTCGCTCGCGCCAAAACTGGAGGTGCCCAGTTCCAAACACTCCGAAACGTAGAATTCGTCTTCTTTATAGATGATGAAAGTGAGCGCAATGTATTGCATCTTCTCTCCTGAGGCACAAACCTTCCCGATTAGTTTATCAGCACTTCGTTGCCGTGGCATTAAAAATCCCGGGCCGGGTCGCTCTGATACAATGCCGCCATGTCCTCGAACTTCAAAGCTGGCTACGTAGCTGTGGTGGGGCGGCCCAATGTGGGCAAATCCACGCTGATGAACCGCCTGCTGGGCCAGCCGGTGGCGGCGGTGTCCGCCAAGCCGCAGACCACGCGGCGCAACCAGCTGGGCATCCTGACCACGGCGGAGGCGCAGATCGTCTTCGTGGATACGCCCGGCCTGCACCAGGAGCACAATAAGCTGGGCGCGCTGATGAACGAACAGGCGCTGCAGGCGCTGCAGGATGCGGATGTGGCCCTGTTCCTGGTCGACGCCGGCCAGCCGCCGCACGCCGAAGACCGCCTGCTGGCCGAGCGCCTTGCGGCGCGCAAGGGTGGGGCGCTGGTATTGGCGCTCAACAAGGTGGACCTGCTCAACCCGGAGCAACTGGCCGCCCGCCGCGAGGAATATGCCGCGCTGGTCGAAGCCGAGAGCGTCTTTGAGATCTCGGCGGCGCAGGGCGCCGGTGTGGATGCGCTGCTGGCCCACCTGGCCGGCCTGCTGCCGGTGGGCGACGCGTTCTACCCGCCCGAGCAGGTGACTGACCTGTACGAACGCCAGATCGCCGCCGACCTGATCCGGGCGGCGGCGATGCAGCTGCTGCGCGAGGAGGTGCCGCACGGCATCGATGTGCGCATCGATCAGTACACGGAGCGCGGCGAGGCTGGCGCGCTGATCGAGGCGACGATCTTCGTGGAGCGCGAGTCGCACAAGGGCATCGTGGTCGGCAAGGGTGGGGCGATGATCAAGCAGGTCGGCCAGGCGGCGCGCAAAGAGATCGAAGCGATGAGCGAACGCAAGGTGTTTTTGGACCTGCGTGTGAAGGTGAAACCCAATTGGCGCAACGACGAGAAGGCGCTGAAGCAGTTCGGCTATACCCGGAGGATGGAATGATTTTCCTGCTGGCAGGGGTTGTGGCTCTGGGGGTGGCCGCCTGGTGGGAGCGGGCCGAGGCGGCCCGCCCCGCCGTGCTGGCGCGGCTGGGGCTGTACGCCGCCCTGGCGGCCTGGATCTGGGCCGAGGTGGGCGATCGCGCCTTCCGCGGCCAGGAGACCAGCCTGCTAGGCCTGTTCATCTTCGGGCTGGGCATGCTGGCGCTGGCCGAGATTTTGGAGCAATGGGGCGGCCCGCTGCAGTCCGCTGCGGGGATCGGCGTGCCGCTGATGGCGCTGTGCTTCGCCCTGGGCTTTGACGTACTGCGCCCCGACGAATACGCTGCGATGCCCTCCGGCATCCTGCGCATTGGCGTGGCGCTGGTGGCCTGGCAGGCGCACCGCGCCCTGGTGCGCAGCGCCAGCAAGGAGAGCGGGCTGCGCCCGGGCCTGTTGGCGCACATCATCACCCTGGCGGTGCTGGTCTATGCTGGCACGTACAAGATGATGGACCGCGGCTGGGCGATGCCCTGGGCCTATATGGCCGCCGGCGGGGCGCTGCTGGCCGCGGCCAGCCAGATGTGGCGGGGCTGGGGCATGGTCTTCGGCCGCGAGCCGCTGCCGCCCTGGCTGCAGCGCCTGGCTTTCGGCGCGGCGGTGGCGCTGATGACCGCCTCGGCGGTGTTCGTGTATCGGGAATTTTTGTAGCGGTTAGCAATTAGCTTATAGCTATAAGCCATAAGCTGTAAGCGAAACCCAAAAAAGGCCGTGCCTACTATCCGCCCGTTTGGCAGTTATGGGCTATGTGGGAGATGAGACTGCGTGGATTCTTCGCTGGACCGGGTGCGGTGGTCAGGTGTAGGTTCCAGTACCCGCTCAGCATCCCTGGTGTGGGCATGCTGCTGGCTGCGCACCTGCTTCTGCTCACCCAACGCTCCAGCGACCCGCGGCAACTGGCTGCTCACTTGGGCATTGCGCCGCATGAACATCGCAGCGGAACTTCGCTGCACGGTCTAACCCAATCCCGTCATTTTGGTCCTTCTGCGCCACGCAAGCTGCTCTACCTGGCGGCCTGCTCGGTGCGCACGCACAATCAGCGTTTCCGGGACTACTTCCTGCACAAACGGGCCAAAGGCAAAGCGCCCAGGCTGGTGCTCAACAATATCCAGAACCGCCTGCTCAAGATCGCTTGTGCCGTGCTGCGCGACCAGCAGCCCTTCATCCCCAACTACCGCTCTTTGCCCCCATTGACACAGTCATCGTATTCAGAATGACAAAGCGCGTGGATTGAGGGCTACTCGCTATCCGCTAACAGCTCAATCCCCGCCATCTTCTCCAGCACACCGACCAGGGCGGAGTTGTCCAAATCGCCCATGCCCATTTCGAGCATCTGGTCGTAGAGCTGCGCCGCCACTTCGGTGGCGGGCAGCGGCATTTCCATTTCGGCGGCGCTCTCCATGACGATGCCCATGTCCTTGGCCTGCATATAGGCCTTGAAGCCGGGCTCACGGTTGCCGGCGAAGAGACGTTCGGGCTTATTGTCCAGCGTCCAGCAGGCCGCCGCGCCGCCGCGGATGGCCTGCACCACCTTGGCCGGATCCACATCCGCCTTGCGGGCGAAGATAAGCAGCTCCGCCAGGGCGGTCATTTGCGCGGCGACCATGATCTGGTTGCAGCACTTGGCCACCTGGCCGGCCCCGGCCGCTCCGATGTGGGTGATGGCTTTGGAATAGGCTTCCATGGCCGGGCGGGCGCGTTCCAGCGCCGCGGCATCGCCGCCGACCATGACGGTTAGCGTGCCCTGCTGCGCGCCGGGCTGGCCGCCGCTGACCGGCGCATCCAGGAAGTGCAGGCCGCGTTCGGCCAGAGTCGCGGCCAGCGAGCGGGCCGCTGCGGGCTTGATGGTGGAGTGGTCGACGATGATGAGGCCCGGCCGGGCGCCTTCGGCGATGCCGCCGGGGCCAAGCACGACCTTTTCCACATCCGGTGAATCCGGCAGGCAGGTGAAGACGATGTCGACCGCGGCGGCCAGCTCGGCGGCGGAGGCCGCCGGCTGGGCGCCCTGGGCGGCCAGTTCGTCCACGGCAGCCCGGCTGCGGTTGTGCACCCAAAGCGGGAAGCTGGCGGCGAGCAGATGGCCGGCCATCGGCTTGCCCATCAGGCCCAGGCCGATGAAGCCGGCGGTGAGTTTGTTTGACATGGTTATCTCCTCAAGGCACCTTACAGGCTTGACAGGAATTCGTTGTCATAATAGTATATTGTTATAACATTTACTAATCTGGAGGCTTGAGACTGGCATATGGGGTTTGCGTACAAACCAATTCCCTTCGATGACCTGGCTGCCATAAACAAGGTGGCTCCTATTGCCGGTTTGAAAACCTCGATGATGGATGCTGCTCAGGCGCTTGCCCGTGAGCTTCCCAAGGGGCTGGTGTTGCTGGACGGGTTCCCTTCGGCAAATATTGCCGAGTTTGTCGAAAAAATCGCCCAGCTGGCTCCCGGCCTGCGCGCCGTAGACGTTGCTTCATTTTATCGCTCCCCTGCTGAAATCCAAGAAATCTTGAAGCCTTATCTGCCCATGGATCGGGAGGCCGACCCGGAACTGATCTTCGGCAAGTTGTTCGATCAGGAGTACGAGCCCCTGTTTAAGCAAGAGGCCATCCACGCCTTTGTGGACCATTTGGATGCCGACAACACGACTGTGCTTTACGGTTTTGGCAGCGCCGCGCCGATCTTTCGCCCGGCTGCACAGGCGATCGCCTACATTGATGTAATCCCCAAAGACCTGGGGCTGCGCGTATTTGCGGGCCAGTATGGCTGCCTGGGCAGCAGCCCGGAGTTTGACCTGGACACCACCGTGCGCCAGACCTACTTCATTGACAGCGAGCTCGCCGTGAAAACCCGCAAGGAACTGGTGACCGGCAACCTGATTGACTACTATCTGCTGGATTCCAGCCTCTCTTTCAGCATGCTGAATAAGGCTGATTTGCAGGCTGTGTTCGAGCAGTTGAAGGCGCGCCCGCTGCGGGCCAAGCCGGTTTATGTGGAGGGCGTGTGGGGTGGGCAGTTCCTGCGACGCCACCGCGGCGTGCCGGAGGACTTGGTGGATAAGGTTGCCTGGTCGTTTGAGTTGATCCATACCGAGGCCAGCCTCATGGTGCAGGCGGGGGAGCATCTCTTTGACATCCCATTCCTGACGATCATGGATGCCATGGCGGAAAGCATCGTGGGCAAACGCATGTTCAAGCAGTTTGGCGGGTACCTGCCCATTCGCTTCAACTACGATGACACCTGGCACAGCAACGGCAATATGTCGATCCAGTGCCATCCGAATGATGGCATGGCGCGTGAGCTTTACGGAGATTTTGCCGCCCAGCACGAGGCCTACTATGTAGTGCTCACCGGCCACGGCGCCAAGACCTTCTGCGGCTTCAAGGCGGATGGGCACGAATTTCTCGAGCTGGCACGGCAGTCTGAGCGAGACGCTTCGATCGTGCCCTATGAGGACTACATCCATGCGATTCCCTCCCACGTAGGCCGCCAAATCCTGCTGCCGGCGGGTACAGTGCACGGCTCCGGGCGCAACCAACTGGTGCTCGAACTGGGCACAATGACGATGAGCGCCTACACCTACAAGATCTATGACTACACGCGTATGGATATCACCGGCAAGCCGCGGCCACTGCACACCAAGCTGGCCGAAGAGGCGCTGCGCTTTGAGCGCGACGCGGCCTGGGTGATGGAGAACATCGCCTTCGAGCCGCGCCCCTTCGCCGAGGGCGAGGGCTGGCGCGAGCTGTTGGTGGGGCAATATGAGGACATTTATTTTCAGACCCATCGCATCGAGATGGCCACCGGCAGCCGCTACCAGGGCGAGAATGGCGATGGCTTTTGCGTGATCACAATCGTGGATGGCGAGGCCGCCCGCATTCAATCTCTGGACGATCCCGGCAGCTACTACGATGCGAAATACCTGGACGTCATCCTGCTGCCGGCGAGCATGCCGCGCTACGAAGTGATCGCCATGGGCAAGCAGCCCGTGGTGCTGCACAAAGCCTTTGTAAGAGAGGACAAGGTTGATGACTGAGAAGTTGATCGCCCACAGTATTCACCACACCCACTGGGACCCGTATTGGTGGTTCACCTCGCAGGAATCGATGGTGGTGTTCGCCTACAACATGCGCGAGATGATGCGCGCTTTTGCCGATGGGCGCGTGGAGGATTTCTTCTTTGACGGGCAGACCGTGGCGATCGACGAATATCTGCAGCTGCACCCGGAGGACACCGAAGAAGTGCGCGGCCTGGTGAGCAGCGGCAAGCTGGTGATCGGGCCCTTTGTTTCCCAACTGGACACATATATGTCTTCCGCCGAATCGGTGGTCAACAACCTGCGGCTGGGCATCAAGAATGCCAAGAAGCTGGGCAAGGCCTCGCGCATCGCCTATTTGGCGGATCCCTTCGGGGCGTCCAGCGACATGCCCAAGATCTACAACCAGTTCGGCATCAAGGAATTTGTCTTCACCCGCGGAGTGGGCGATATCTATGGACTGGGCAATGAATTCTATTTCGAGTCCAACGACGGCAGCCAGGTGCTCAGCCACGTGCTGCTGTCTGGCTATGGCTACGGCGCGCACGCTTTCCGGGATGGCAAGCTGTTCACCGATGAAGCTGAGGACTACAACAAGATCGGCGTCGCCAGCCTGATCGACCGCCTCGTGCAGCGCTCCACGATCAAGAACGAGTTTGTCTTCCCGCTGGGCTTTGACCAGAACCCGGTCATGCTGGACATCCCCGAAAAGATCGCGCACTACAACAGCATCCAAGACCGCATTGAGTTCAGGTACACCACCTGGGCCGAATACTTTGAGCACGTGCGCAAGCACGGCAAAGATTTGAAGACCTTTGTGGGCGAAATCCTTTCGCCGCAATACCACCGGCTGCATATGAACGGCATGCACTCGGCCCGCTCGGACATCAAGACGCTGATCGACCGGGTGGAGCGGCGGATCATTTACGAAGTGCAGCCGATGATGGCCATGCTGGACGCAGTGGGCATTCCCTACGACCAGGGCATTATCGACGAGGCCTGGTACAAGCTGGTGAACTGCCAGACGCACGGCTCGGCCACGCATGGGGATGTGACCAACGAGTGGATCAAGGACAACGCCAGCATCTCCTACAACATCATGCGCGGTACGCGGGATTTCTTGTGTCGACTGCTCTCGTTTTCGGTGGATGACGCCGGGCTGCCAGGCATGCCGCTGGTGGTGGTTAACAGCCTGCCCTGGAAGCGCGAGATGGTGCAGCGCTTGTCGATCGTCAGCCGCGGCCCGGGCTTTACGCTGGAGCTGGAGGGCAAAACCCTGCCGTACACCGTACTCGAGCAGGTCAAGCATTACTGGGGCGTGGTGCGCAGAAACCCGGCCGATATGAATGAAGACGTGTGGTTCTACCGTACTGAGATTCTGTGCAACCTGGGCGAATTTGACGGCATTTCTTACAAGACCTTGTCCGTTGTGGAGCAGGGTGATACAGCTCCCGAAGTTCTGAGCTCTTCCAGGCAAACCACAATCGAGAACGAACACCTGAAGGTGAGCTGCGGCCCTGAGGGCATCACGATTACCGACAAGCAAAGCGGCCAGGTGCTGCAGAATGCCTTGTTCTTCCAGGATGGCGGCGACGAGGGTGACAGCTACGACTACGACTACCCGGCCCCAGAAGACGAATGGCTGGTGACCCGCGAAATCACGCAAGGCGACCTGAAATCCAGCATCCAGTCCGATCTGCACGCCGAAATGCTGTTCGAAGGCGAGATGGAGATCCCCAGCACGCTGGAGAAGCGCAAGCAGAAGACCGCCGACCACAAGCTGCCGTTTTGGGTGAAGCTGAGCCTGGATACCAGCGGCATCTTGCGGGTGAGCGGCGAGGTGGTTAACGGCAGCCAGGACCATCGCCTGCGCATTGGCCTGCGCACCGGTAAGCGCATCAAAACGTTCCAAGCCGGCGCGCAGTACAGCTTGATCGAACGCCCCTGTGTGCGCGAGGAAATGGCGATCTGGAAAGAGAAGAACTACTTCGAAGAACCCAGCGCCACCGGCCCGCTGCTTAACCACGTTTCCAGCGTGGATGAGCAGGGTGTGGTGACGGTGTTCACGCGCAGCCTGAAGGAATACGAATTTGTTGGCGAGGGCTTTGGCGACCTGATGCTGACCGTGCTGCGCGCCATGGGTTACGTGGGCCTGCCGGACCGCAACCGCCGCCCCGGGCGGCCCAGCGGCATGCCCGAGCGCCTGCTGCCGGCGCCCACGCACCAGATGCAGGGCACGGTGGAATTCGACTTCGGCATCGGCTTTTCGGCCCAACTCGACGGGAACAAGCTGTTCCGCGAGTACGCCATCTTTGCGGTGGACCCGATCTACAGCCAGAAGCAGAAGATCGACCCCACCTTCTTCCTGATTAGCTACTTTCCTATTAATCCCTGGTCGCCGCCGCTGCCCAGGCACTACAAGTTTGCGTCTATCGAGCCCGGCGTAGGCTTCGGTACGTTGATCAAGTCGGACGTGTCTGCGGATTATGTGCTGCGCCTGTTCAATGCCGAGGCGACGCCGGTGAAGGCCGGAGCGCTCACACTGGGCGATGGCCTGCGCGTGACCGCCAGGACCGACCTGGCGGAGGAGACGCACACTGCGCAAGACAAACTCACCGGGGAGTTCAAAGCGGGCGAACTGCTCAACTTGGTGATCAAGCAGAACAGAAAGGGACGTGCGAAATGAAAAAGCTTGTTGGCGTGGCGGCCTGCCCGGCGGGCATCGCCCATACGTACATTGCAGCGGAAACCCTAATCAAGTTTGCCAAGCAACACGGCTACGACTTGAAGATGGAAACCAACGGAGCCGGCGGCACGGAGAACCGGCTGACCGAGGAAGAGATCCGCGAAGCCGAAGCGGTCGTGCTGGCCATCGACACCATGGTGGAGATGGAGCGCTTCCGCGGCAAGCCGGTGCTGACCGTGTCATCTTCCGACGCCATCCATCGTGGCGAGCAGGTCATCCAGCAAATCGTGGACGGCAAAGCCGAAATCTACAACCCATAAGGAGGCTTATTGAGAGCGATATTTACCAGGAGATCTCACCAATTGGATTTTGCTAGGTCAACAAAATGTTGACCCAAAGGAGAAGAAATGGATAGCAAAGCGATATACCGTCACTTGATGTCTGGCGTGTCTCACTTCATTCCGTTCATCGTGGCGGGCGGCGTACTGATTTCGTTCGCCTTCCTGTTCGATGCGTCCAACTCGGGCGCGGCCAGCTTCGGCGCCAGCAATCCGACGTCCGCCTGGCTGCTGACCGTGGGCGCCACGGCCATCGGCATGATGCTGCCGATCCTGGGTGGTTACATTGCCTACTCCATCGCCGATCGCCCCGGCCTGCTGGCGGGCGTGGTGGTTGGTTTGCTGGCTCGCGATGGCGGCTCGGGCTTTCTCGGCACCATCGCCGGCGCCTTCCTGGCTGGCTGGCTGATCAATCAATTGAAAGGCATCACCAAAGGGTTGCCGCGCTCGTTCGAGGGCGCCAAAACGCTGATCATCTACCCGGTGGTGGGCACCATCCTGGTCGCCCTGGGCATGATCGCGATCAATGCCTTTGTCACCCCGGTGAACGATGCCGTGAATGGCTTCCTGCAGAACCTGAGCACGGGCAACGCGGCGTTGTTGGGCGCAGTGCTGGGCGCCATGGCCGCCTTTGACATGGGCGGCCCGGTGAACAAGGCGGCCTACCTGTTCGCGGTGGCCAGCCTGGCCGGCCCGGATGGCAGCACGGTGCCCTCGGTGGCGATGGGCGCTATCGCCACGGCGGCCTTCGCGATCAGTGGCGGCTGTGCGCTGGCGACCTTCCTGTATCCCAAGAAGTTCTCGGAAGAACTGCGCGATGCCGGCAAGGCGGCCGCGATCATGGGCGTCAGCTTCATTGCTGAAGGCGCCATTCCTTTCGTGATCGCGCACCCCAAAGTGGTGCTGCCTTCGATCATGACCGGCGCGGCGGTTGGCGGTGCGCTGGCCGGGTTGGCGGGCATCACCCTGAGCGCCCCGATCGGCGGCATCTTCACCATCCCGCTGGTCAACAACGTGCCGCTGTATCTGTTGTTCGGCGCCATCGGCACTCTGGTGGCGGCGGTGATGATGGGCACGATGCTCAAGCCGCACGTCGAGAGCAAGTAGCATACCTCCTCAATTCCTGGCTGGCTGGTGTTCACCAGCCAGCCAGGAAAGGCGTGCGCAGAGAGCTCGAGACTATGGACAAGATCATCACCGAGAATTTGATCTCGCTGGATGTCCCGCTGGCAGACAAGGCGGCCGTGATCGACGCGATCGCCGACATTCTGGCGGCAGACGGGCGCCTGGCTGACCGCGAACTCTACATCAAGGACGTGTATGCGCGGGAGGAGATGGTGCCGACCGGCATCGGAAACCTGATCGCCATTCCGCATGCCCGCTCGGCGGGGGTGCTTGCCTCGGCGCTGGTGTACGTGCGCCTGGCGGCGCCGATCGCCTGGAGCGGGGAGGAGCAGGCCCGGTACATCTTTGGCATTGCCGTGCCGGAGGACAACGCAGACAACCTGCATTTGAAGATCCTCTCCAGCGTGGCCAAGAAACTGCTTGATGATAAAATCAGGCACCTAATAGAAGAAGCGCAGTCAAAGCAGGAAATCCTTGAGGCCTTGTTGACATGATCGGCCCGGGGGAATCCGATTTCCGCAGTTCGATGACACCAATATGCAGAACAACAGCGCCAAGAAGTCACTGCCCAAATATCGCCAGATTGAAGAAGAGCTGCGCTACAAGATCCTTTTCGGGCACTGGAAGCCCGGCCATCAGATCTTGACCGAGATGGAACTGTGCGAGCAGTACAACGTCAGCCGCATCACCATCCGCAAAGCGATCAATGAGTTGGAGAACGCCGGCTACCTGGTGCGGCAGAGCGGCAAGGGGACTTTCGTCACCGAGTGGCAGGACAGCCTGGAAGAACGGCCGGTGCTCAAAAGCTTCACCAACGAGATGCACGCGCTGGGCAAGAAGGCGATCACGATTGATGTGGAACTGGCCGTTACCGAGGCCGACAGGATCATGGCCGGCATCCTGAATATCCCTGAAGGGCATTCGATCATCCAGTTGAAGCGGGTACGCGCGATTGAGGGTGGGGTGATCATTGGCTACTCGATCAACACTTTCCCGTTCACACGGGATTTCTCAACCAACCCGGATGACTACTATGCATCCTTCTACGAATATCTGGGGCAGTTCGACATCTTCTTCACCTCCGCGCTGGATTATCTGGAAGCCATGCTGCCCCCGGCGGAAGTGGCCGAGAAGTTGCGCATTGCGCCCTCTGAGCCGGTGCTGAAGAGCGTCAAGATCAGCCACAGCACGGACCGGCTGTTTACTGAATACAACATTTGCTACTACGTGGGCCGTGAGTACCGCTATTACGTCAAGTATTGAGCCGTTGGCAGGGCTTTGCTGGCGGATTTGATTATCAGCGGACTCGGCTCCGTCGAGGAGTATCCGCACCATGAAGTCTGTTGAGCTTAAGATCGACAATGCTGTCGGGCTGCATGCCCGCCCGGCCACGCTGTTTGTACAGGCCGCCCAGGAACATGCGGCTGAGATTACGGTTGTGTTTGAAGGCAAGACGGTGAATGCCAAGAGCCTGTTGGCGCTGCTAGCCCTGGGGGCGGGCAAGGGTTCGGTGATTACCGTGGCGGCGGATGGAGACGATGAAGACGCCGCGCTGCAGGCGCTGAGCGACCTGGTGGCCGGCAACTTCGGCGAATAGCAACGCAGCTGTCCTGAGGGACAGCTGCGTTGCTTCCAGGCCAGCCTGTAAGCCGCATTTTGTTACGGCAAGAGCCGTAGATGATCATCTATCTATGCAGCCAACCCGGAACTCAAGTGCAGCGAGCCGCTGCTCGTCCCTGCTCGGCCTTGCTCCTGGCGGGGGTTGCCCGGCCGCGGGCATTGCTGCCCGCGCCGGTGGTCTCTTACACCACCATTTCACCCTTTCCGGCTTGCACCGGTGGTATGTTTCTGTGGCCCGATCCGGCAGGTTTCCCCGCCCCGGGATTTCCCCGGCGCCATGCTCTGTGGAGTGCGGACTTTCCTCTGGCTTTCGCCAGCGATCATCCGGCTGACCTGGAGCTTAATGATACAATGCGCTGGGTTCGGCGTCAATTGGTGGGTAAGAAATGCCGGCCTGGTGCGCTCAAATCCTTGACACCTATAGCACGCTTGCTCTATAATTGACGATTGGCAAGCTACCGCTCCTTTCCTTGTGAAGGGCGGCTTTTTCGTTTTGTGCAGCATATTCATTCTTAGGAGACGCTGAATGGCGCAAGCTCTTCCCACCAAAACCTATTCTCGAATGTCCACCGAACTCACCCTGCCGGACCTGATCGAGGTCCAGCTCAGTTCGTTCCAGCGGCTCAAGGACGAAGGCCTGGCCGACCTGTTCCACGAAATTTCCCCCATCGAATCGTACAACAAGGGCATGAAGCTGTTCTTCCCCAGTCGCAGCCCCGAAGCCAAGCAGTGGAAGCTGCAGTTCTGGTTCGAAGACCCCAAGCACTCCATCGAAGAGTGCATTGAGCGCGACCTGACCTACGCGCGCCAGTTGTACGTCTCGGTGCTGCTGGCCGGGCCGGATGTGCCCGAGCCGATCAAGCAGGACATCTTCCTGGGCGACTTCCCGGAGATGACCGAGAAGGGCACCTTCATTATTAACGGCACCGAGCGTGTGGTGGTTTCGCAGCTGATCCGCTCGCCGGGCGTGTACTTCGAGGCGCCGCTGGACCGGGCCACCAACCGCCCGCTGGCCACCGCCAAGCTGATCCCCGACCGCGGCGCGTGGATGGAGTTCGAGACGCGCAAGACGGACTACCTGACGCTCAAGTTCAACCGCAAGCGCACCGTGCCGATCACCATCCTGCTGCGCGCCCTGGCCGCGGTGGACGATGGCGTGAAGGACAACCCGCTGAAGACGGGCAGCGACGAAGAGATTTTGGCGCTGTTCGCCGACATTGACACCAACCCGGACCGCACCTTCATCCAGGCCACCCTGGACCAGGAGCCGGAATGGGACACCAACAATGGCAAGCTGACCGTGGCCCAGGCTGCGCTGATCGAGTTCTTCAAGCGCATGCGTCCGGGTGACCCGGCCACGCTGGACAACGCCACCGAGTTCCTGCAGACGCAGCTCTTCGACCAGCGCCACTACGACCTGGAGCGGGTGGGGCGCTACAAACTGAACCAGAAGCTGGACCAGAAGGAGCGCATCCCCTTGAGCCACCGCACGGTGACCAAGTGGGACCTGATCAACCTGGCGCGGCGCATGATCCTGATCAACAACGGCGTGGAATACGCCGACGACATCGACCACCTGGGCAACCGCCGCCTGAAGACGGTGGGCGAGCTGATCCAGAACAAGCTGCGCGTGGGTATGCGCCGCATGGAGCGCGTCATCAAAGAGCGCATGTCCATCCGTGACCAGGAGCAGCTCTCGCCCATCACGCTGATCAACATCCGCCCCATGGTGGCAGCGCTGCGTGAGTTCTACGGCTCCAGCCAGCTCTCGCAGTTCATGGACCAGACCAACCCGCTCTCCGAGCTGCGCCACAAGCGCCGCGTCTCGGCCCTCGGCCCTGGCGGTCTGCGCCGTGAGCGTGCCGGCTTCGATGTGCGTGACGTGCACTACTCGCACTACGGCCGCATCTGCCCGATTGAGACGCCTGAAGGCCCCAACATCGGTTTGATCGGTAACCTGGCCTCCTTTGCCCGCGTCAATGACTACGGCTTTGTGGAGACCCCGTACCGCAAGGTGATCAACAAGCTGGCTCCGGATGACAAGCTGCTCGTCGGCCGCAAGCTGCGTGAAGACGTGGTCGACTTCAAGAGCGAGAAGGTCATCGCCAAAGAAGGCGTGCGCGTGGACGAGAAGTTGGCCAAGGATATTGCCAAGGCCAATGTCGAAGAAGTGCTCATCGTCCCCTATGTCTCCGAAGAGGTTACCTTCCTCTCGGCCGACGACGAAGACCGCTTCTACATCGCCCAGGCCAACGCCCTGCTGAGCGAAGAGAACGAGTTCGTCCGCCAGCGTGCCTCTTGCCGCTACTACTCCGGCTTCATGTTCGCCAGCCCGGAGGAAATTGACTATATGGATGTGGCGCCTCATCAGGTGGTGGGCATCAGCGCCGCCCTCATTCCGTTCCTGGAGCACGACGACGCCAACCGCGCCCTGATGGGCTCGAACATGATGTCGCAAGCCGTGCCGCTGCTGGTGCCCGAAGTGCCGCTGGTCTCCACCGGCATGGAGAGTCACGCAGCCAAGGACTCCGGTCAGGTCATCCAGGCCGAGGAAGAT
>JAHCIH010000027.1 GCA_026129335.1 Anaerolineales bacterium | reverse complement strand
GAGCGGCTGAATGTTGGCGCGTCTTTTCACCCGGCGCTGGCTGCTGGCCAGCGCTTTGGTTTTGCTGGGCGCCGCGGTGCTGGTGCGCCTGGGTTTCTGGCAGCTGGACCGCCTGGAGTGGCGGCGCTCGCTGAATGCCCGCGTGGTCGAGCAGCAAAGCGCCGCCCCCCTGCAGCTGGACCCCGCCGCCCTGGATTTGGACTTATACTCCATGGAATACCGCCGGGCCATCGTGCGCGGCCAGTACCTTCCCCAGCACGAAATCGTGCTGCGCAACCAGATCTGGCCCGGTGACGCTGGCAATCAGCTCGGCGTGGATCTGTACACTCCGCTGCTGATCGAGGGCAGCGACCTGGCGATCCTGGTGGAGCGCGGCTGGATACCACAGGAGCACGCCCAGGCGCGCGGCGCCTATCTGGAAGATGGCACGGTCAGCGTGACGGGGCAGCTGCGCCGGGCTGAGACGGACTTCGGCTTCGGCCGCGCCCTGCAGCCGGACCCCACGCTGGCGCCGGGCGAGGACCGCCTCGAGGTATGGAACAACCTGGACCTGGAGCGGCTGGCCGAGCAGATGGACGTGGAACTGCTGCCCGTGTACCTGCAGCGCATCCCCGAGGGGCCGCAGAGCGCGCCGCCCTACGCGGCAGTGCGCCCCATGGATTTGAGCGAAGGTTCGCACTTCGGCTACGCGATGCAGTGGTTCATTTTTGCCGGCCTGCTGCTGGCCGGCTATCCGTTCTTTGTACGCAGACAGGAAGCGAAGCAGAACAAAACCAATGGCTAAAGCAAAATCGTCTCGCAAACCGGCGGCCAAAGCGATGGGCCGCTTTCGCCACCTCATCCTGACCACCGCGCTGGTCACTTATATGCTGATCATCATCGGCGGCATCGTGCGCGTCACCGGCTCGGGCCTGGGCTGCCCCGACTGGCCGACCTGCTTCGGCAGCTGGATCCCACCGATGCGCTTCGACGCGATCATCGAATACACGCACCGCCTGGCGGCGGCGCTGACCAGCCCGCTGATCCTCGCCTCGGCGCTGGTCGCCTGGTTGCGTTACCGGGAGCACCGCCTGATCAGCCGCCCGCTGCTGTGGGGGCTGGGCCTGTTGTTGGTGCAAGGCCTGCTCGGCGGCCTGGTGGTGGTGCTGGAGACACCGCCCAACCTGGTGGCGGTGCACCTCGGCGTAGCCCTGATCCTGTTCGCCCTGCTGATCGTCTCGGCGGTGGCTGCCTTTCATCTATATGCGCACGGCAAGCTACCGCAGCGGCTGCAGTTCCGCAGCCGCTTTTCCCGTTCGGCGCGCGGCGCGCTGGTTGGCATCTTCGTGGTGCTGGTCAGCGGCGCGCTGGTGGCGATGACCAATGCCACCTATGCCTGCTCGGGCTGGCCGCTGTGCAACGGCGAGCTCATCCCGGGCCACCCGCTGGGCTGGGTGCACATGGGCCACCGCCTGGCGGTGGCGCTGGTCTCCGTGCACCTGGTGATGCTGCTGGCACGCGCCTGGCGCACGCAGCGCACGCAGCGCGGCATCCTGATCAGCGCCACGCTGACCGTAGTGCTGTACTTCTCGCAGGCGCTGGTCGGCGCGGTCAAGGTCAGCAGCCAGTTCCCCATCCCGCTGCTGGGCTTGCACGTGGCCAGCGCTGCGGCGGTGTGGGCCGCCGCAGTGGTGCTGGCCGGGCTGGTGGGCCTGGCCGACCGCAGCCCGCAAGACGAAGACAAAGAAGCGGCCCAGCCGCTGGACACCAGCCAGTTCCTCAAAGACCTGCTCAGCCTGACCAAGCCAATCATCGTGGCTCTGCTGTTGGTGACCACCTACGGCGGCATGGTGCTGGCCGGCCGCGCCCTGCCGCCGCTGGGGCTGACCCTGTGGACGCTGCTGGGCGGCGCGCTGGCCGCCGGCGGCTCGGGAGCGATCAACCAATACATCGACCGCGAGACCGACCAGCACATGAGCCGCACTGCCCGCCGGCCCATCGCCGCCGGGCGGCTGACCCCGGCGGAAGGCCTGGCCTTTGGCCTCTCGCTGCTGGTGTTGGCCTTCTTCTTATTGGCCAACTTCGTCAACCTGCTGGCTGCGCTGTTGGCGTTGGCCGGCATGGTCTATTACGTTGTGCTGTATTCCATGTGGCTAAAGCACGCCACTGTGCAGAACATCGTCATCGGCGGTGGGGCGGGGGCCATCCCACCGCTGGTCGGTTGGGCCGCGGTGGCCGGCAGCCTGAATTGGACGGCCGTCTTCCTCTTCCTGATCATCTTCATGTGGACGCCGCCGCACTTTTGGGCGCTGGCGCTGATCAAACACAAGGACTACGCCCGCGCCGGGGTGCCCATGCTGCCCGTGGTGCGCGGCGAGGCGGAAACCCGCCGCCAGATTTGGTGGTATAGCGTGCTGCTGGTGGCGCTGACCCTGGCGCTGCCCCCGCTGGGCATGGCTGGGACCGTCTACCTGGTTTCCGCGGCGCTGCTGGGCGGCCTGCTGCTACTGGCCGCCTGGGCCGTGCTGCGCCAGGGCGGCAATAAGGTCGCCTGGCGTATGTACCGCTACTCCAGCCTGTACCTGGCGCTGCTCTTCCTCGCCCTGGTACTGGACGCGCTGCTGTAAACCATTCCGTCATTGCGAGCCACAGGCCGCTGGGCGGCCTGTGCGCGTGGCAATCCAGGTTTGCCCACCGTCAGTGATTGATCTATCTGCTTAATTTGCCGGCCGAGATTGCTTCGTCGCACTGGCTGCGCAAGTACTCCTTGCAATGACGGTATGCGTAGCGGCGAGGCATGCCTCGCCCCTACCTGAACCTTACTCCTGCACCGTCACCCGAATCACTATGTCCTCGGCGTGCTCGAAGTGCAGGGTGACCTCGAAGCTCTCGCCGGCGACCAGGTCGCGCTGCAGGTCGATCAGCATGATGTGATAGCCGCCCGGCTCGAAGCGGATTTCGTGGCCGGCGGCTAATTCCACGCGCGGCACCGGGCGCATCATCATCACATCCGCCTCGTGCCCGTGGCCCTCGTCCTCGTGGCCGTGTCCGTCTTCGTGGCTGCCGGCGGCCTGGCCGTGCCTTTGCTCATCACTCATCGCCACGTTTTCGTGCATCTCGGCCGCCCGGGCGATGCTCGCGCTGGCCCCGAGGAGCGCATCGTCTGTGTTGGTCGCGTTGTGCAGCAGGAAGTACACCGCCGCGGTGCCGCCGGCCGGGGTGGGGCGCGCCCAGGCCTGGTGCACGTGCCAGTTGCCCGGCGCGCAGGCAACCAGCGCCAGAGTCAGGGCAGCAAAAAGCAGGGTCTTGTGGATGTGCATTGGTTACCTCTTGAGAGTATCAGGGGTGCTTGATGGATTTTAGCACGCGCAAGGCCATATCAGAAAACCACGACCAGCGTGCCCAGGCCCGGGGTGTGCACCCGGGGCGGCGGCGCGGTTTCCGGCAGCAGCCAGCGGTACAGCCACTTGGCCTCGTCGGTGCGCATGTTCACGCAGCCGCGGCTCATGTCGTTGCCGAAGTTGTCGTGCCACCAGGTGCCGTGGAACGCCACGCCCCATTCGTGGAAGTAAGACACCCAGGGCACCCCGGGCAGCTCGTAAGCGGCAATGTCGCTGGTGATCTGGCCATCGCCCATGTGGCGCACCGGCATCTTGGAGAACACGCGGAACTGCCCCTTGGGTGTGTGCGTGGGGATGCCGTTGGTGCTCTGCAGATAAGGGATGCCGGTGGAGATTTTCGTATCCAACACCACCGCGCCTTCCTCGTAGGCCCACAGGCGCTGCTCGGCGATGCTCACCTCCACGCGCTTGTTGTGCGCCGCCACCCGCGGCGAGATGGGGGTCAGCTCGCTCTCGGGGATCTTGCGCAGGTGGCTGGCCAGCACGTAGTATTCGATCTTGAGCAGCTCGTCCAGGATGCGGTACCACTGCGCACCGTCCGGCCCTTCTTCCACACCGGTGACCCAGTGGGTGGAGCCGTAATACAGGCGGTACAGCTTTTGCCAGCCCTCGGTGCGGGTCAGCCGGTAGGACTGCGTCAACGGCACGGTGACCTCGAACAACTCGCCGTCTTCATTGTGAATATCAACGGCCTGGTTCAGCCGGGTTTCCACGGGCTGCAAATAGGCGGTGTGGGCATAGCCCTCGTCCAGGCGGTACCACATCGGGTTGAAGTCCGGCCCCGTTTCGGCCTGAAACTTCTCGTGGACGTAGAGCAGCTGGTCGCGGCTGCGCGTGGCAACCACCTTGACCTGGTCGTTGTAGCGCGGGTACTCCGGCTGGTCGTAGATTTGGATGCCGTTGATGTTGGTCACCCGCACCAGGCCGCTGGCTTCTCCCGGTTTCAAGCCCAGGTCGAAGGGCTGGCGGGAGAGCGCCAGGCCGCCGAGGGCCAGCCCGCTGAGCTTGAGGAACTCCCGCCGTGAAATCGAAGACTTCATGGATGCATTCTACCAAGCCCGCCTAAGCCGCGCCTTAATAGCCAACAGCTATCAACTGTTGGCTATTAGCTATAATCCCAACGCCATGACCATTTCTTTGGACTTGGAAAGCTTCCTGATCACCAGCACGCTGGTGCTGGCTTTTTTTGGCCTCTACGCGCTGTGGACGGGACGGACGCGCATGCGCCAGGCGGGCGAGCTGCCCTACCATCGCCTGCGCCAACAACGCCTGCTGCAGGGCTGGGGCACGGTGTTCTGGGGCCTGGTGCTTTTTGGGCTTGCTGCGCTGGTGCACTTCTATGGCCGCCCGGCAGCGTACGCCATTATCCCGGTGACGCCCACCGCCAGCCTGACCAACTCGCCCACGCTCTCCCCGACGCCTTCGGACACGCCTACGATCACCCTGACGCCCTCGGAAACCGCTACGCTGGAATTCACCCTCACGCCCACCCCGCCGCAGTTGCCCCCTGAAGTGCGCAGCCAGTTCGAGTCGCAGGTCACACCGGACCCGGACGCGGTGTTCAGCCCGCTCATCTTTGGGCGCGGCTTCAATTTCCAGACTTTCCAGCCGCTCAACACGGGCATCACTTTCGCCAACCCGGTGAACGGCATCTACGCCGCCTACAGCTACGATTTCATGCTGCCGGGCGTGCAATGGTCGGCCGTGTGGTACCGCGGTGACGAACTGGTCTATTTTGAGACCGCGCCGTGGAACGGGGGCACCGGCGGTTTTGGCTATACCCAGTGGCTGCCCGATGCTGAGGACTGGCTGCCCGGCGTGTATCAAGTGCAGATTTTCGTGGGTACCCAGGTCAAGGCCGTGGGAGAGTTCGAAGTGACCGGCGCGGCGGTTACGTCCACCCCCACGCCCAGCCCGAGCTTCACGGCCTCGCCCACGCGCACGCCCACCGCCACGCATACGCGTTTCCCCACGGCCACTTCGCCCCCGCCTTAATTGGGCGCAGCTAAATCAGCTTCTGCTTGTCTTCGTTCAATACTTGGGCTACTTCGGCGGCGATGCGCGCGTTGTTGCGCAGCAGCGCCAGGTTGGCCGCCAGGCTCTTCTCCCCACTCAGCTCGCTGACCCGCGCCAGCAGGTAGGGCGACACCGCCTGCCCGCGGATGCCCTGCGCCTGCACCTCGGCCAGGGCCTGCTCGATCCAGCCGCGCACCTGCGCGGCGGGCAGCGCAGCCTCGGCCGGCGGCGGGGCGCACAGCAGCAGCCCGCCGCCGCCCAGCGCCCAGTGCGCCCGGGCCAGCGCCGCCGCCCCGGCGGCGTCTTCGGCACGGGCGCTGGTGGGCAGCCCGCTCTCATTGGAATAAAAGGCGGGGAACTCGTCCGTGCCGTAGCCCACTACAGGCACGCCCAGCGTTTCGAATTGCTCCAGCGTGGCCGGCAGGTCCAGGATGGCTTTGGCCCCGGCGCAGACCAGCACCAGCGGGCGGCGGGCCAGTTCGCCCAGATCGGCGGAGATATCCCAGCCGTCGCCCGGATGCACGCCGCCGATGCCGCCGGTGGCGAAGACGCGGATGCCGGCCAGCGCGGCCACGTGCAGCGTACCCGCTACCGTCGTGCCGCCGCTGGCCTTGTCGGCCACGGCGGCGGCCAGGTCGCGGCTGCTCAGCTTGCGGGCTGGGCCGCTGGCGAGCTGTTCCAGTTCGTCCGCCTCCAGGCCCACGCAAATGCGCCCTCCGAGCACGGCGACGGTGGCGGGCGCGGCCCCGGCCGAACGCACGATGTCTTCCAGCGAACGAGCCAGCTCCAGGTTCTGCGGCTGCGGTAGCCCGTGAGTAATCACCGTCGATTCCAGGGCGACCAACGGAGTGCCCATCCGCCGGGCGGCGGCGACTTCTGCGGAGAGTTTGAAGCTTTCGGGCAGGTCGTTCATCATAAAGACTGAGTATAACCCTGCCTGGTTCACGCCTTTTCGGGGTTAAAATTCTTGCGTTCAGTGTTCGTTAATCGGCAATCAGCGATCAGAAATCGAAGATCAATACTCTCCAAATGCTCACCATCGAGACCCACTGCCACACCCACGCCTCGCCGGATAGCCGCGTGCGCCCCGCCGACCTGGTGTCCGCGGCCCGCCGCCGCGGCCTGGACCGCGTGATCATCACCGACCATTGGAGCATTGACGGCGCCCTGGAGGCCAGGGAGCTGGACCCGGAGTTGGTCATTGTGGGCGAAGAGGTGATGACCGACAAGGGCGAACTGCTCGCCGCCTACGTCAGCGAGCACATTCCCAAAGGCACGCCGTACCGCGAGGCCATCGCCCGGCTGCGCGAGCAGGGCGCCTTCATCAGCGTTTCGCATCCCTGCGACCCGCGGCGCAGCTACTGGTCGCCGGAGGAACTCGATGAGCTCGGCGGCCTGGTGGACGCCTTCGAAACCTTCAACGCCCGCAACCTGCGCCCGGCTTACAACCAGGCCGCGGCGGCCCTGGCCGCCCGCCACGGGCTGCCGGGCACCGCCGGCTCCGACGCGCACACTCTGGTCGAGCTGGGCCGCGCCACCATGCGCTTGCCCCATTTTGAGGATGGCGAAAGCCTGCGCCGCACCGTTAACCAGGCAAAGCTGCAGGGCCGCCCCAGCGGCGCCTGGGTGCGCCTGGCCAGCCGCTGGGCGGCCTGGTTCGGCGGCTGAGGAAGGAGCAAGACCCATGGAATTCGTTTCACGCATGCGCCAGATCGGCTCAATATTGTTCGTGCTGATGTGGCTGCCCTTCCTGGGCATCTTTGTCGGCCTGGCCGGCGAAATGGGCGATGCTGGGCGCAGCTTCGCCGCCTGGGTGGACCAATATTTGCCCGGCCTGCTCAGTTTGCGTGGTTCGCAAATATCCATCCTTACCGGGGTTTCGATGGCGCTGACGATGGGCATGATGCTCGCCGCCATGCTGCTAATCTTTGGGGCGCCCTTTTTGGCAGGCTTCCTAAACCGGCGCATCCTGCGCAGTGGGGAGCCTGCCACAGCCGAAGTGCTTTCTGTGGAAAACACCGGCACCTACATTAATAGCGATGTGCTGGTACGCGTATCCTTGGAAGTGCAGCCGGAGGGCAGGACGCCTTTCAACGCCGAGACCGAACGCCTGGCCTCCTATGCCCTCCTGGCCCGCCTCGAGCCCGGCGCCATGGTGCGGGTGCGTTTCGACACCAACAGCCTGGAAGTGGCCCTGGAAGACTAGCCGCTGAAGGCAGCGCAGACTTGCGATAGAATACGCGCTGCGGCGCGGTGGCGGAACTGGCAGACGCAGGGGACTTAAAATCCTCCGAGGGCAACCTCTTGTGGGTTCGACTCCCACCCGCGCTACTTAGGAAAGTTACTCGCAAGCAACTGCACCTGCTGCACATATTGGGGGATTTGTTTGTAAGCTGCCACATTTACTTTCTTGACAAGTTTTTATACAGACAGTAAACTTCACGCTGTACTCATCTAACTTTCATCTTTGTAAAGGCGTTTTAGCCTGCATCGAAGCGGAGGAAATTTTCAAGATGAATAGTAAAGTAAAACAAATTTCGAACATTGTCATTGCTCTTATGCTGGTCGCCGGTTTATTTGCGCCTTCCTTTGATGCGCAGGCAGCTCCAAGTACAGCGATAAACAACCATGTTGTGCAACTGTCCTCGCCCGATTGGGTAATTGTTCAGGAGACGGCGGGTGTGGGAACGGCTGGCTTCATGGCAGGCCCGGCCACACCGCCGATAGGGAGTGGAAGTTTCAATGTTCAATTGAATGATGGTGGGGTCGGTATTGCTTTGATAGCGCAGAAATATGGTGGGACGAAACTTGACGACATTGCCACCCTGACTTACTCCACGTATACCAACTCTTCTACGCAGGCGATCTCGTTTCAGATCAATTATGACCCTGATCTCACAACTGTAGAAGCTACCTGGTATGGGCGGCTTGTCTATGAGCCTTACCTCAATGGAAGCGTGACCACCAACACCTGGCAAACATGGGACATGATCAACGGTGGCAACGGGCTATGGTGGGCGACAGGCGCCCCTGTAAACGTCACATGCCCCATATCAAGTCCATGCACATGGGATGATCTAATCGCCACCTGGCCGGATATCGGTGTCCGGAATGACTTCAATACTGCCATTCTGTTTAAGGCTGGCGCAGGCTGGAACGGCTTTAACGGCAACGTGGACAACTTCACCTTTGAGATTGCCGGTGGCGATACGGATATCTATGATTTCGAGCCCGAAGTCCAGTGCACGACGACTTGCTATGTAGACACGGTCAACGGCGACAACGCTTTTGGCGGCAGTACCCCCGCCAGCGCGAAGAAGACCATCCAGGCAGCCATGGCTCAAGTCTCGGTTGGAGGCACGATACATGTTGCCCCTGGAACCTATCACGAGAATGTGGTGATCAATAAAAATGGGATCAGCCTGATCGGCGCGGTTGCGCTTAATCCAGGTGTTACCGTTAATCCCTCCACGCACACCATTATTGATGGCAGCAGCGCGCCCGCAGTGGGTGGCTCTCCGGGCATTCTTGTCAGTAATGGCGTCACTGATGTGACCATTCGTAACCTCCGCGTTCAATTGTTTGCCACCAGTAGCGGCATTTATGGCGGGCAAGGCAACAATGGCCTTCTTATTGAGAATGTTCACACATACAACAACAATAACGCCATCAATGCGCACGGGGGCATTATGATCAATGGCCCCGTGAATGGCGTCACCATCAATAATGTGGACGCGCGACACAATTTTTCGCGTGGCATCGTGATTTGGAACGGCTTCAAGCAGAACATCACCATCACGAACAACTATGTTGCCAACAACACTTGTTGCGGCATTGAGCTGCAGGATGGCACCGCTTCCGGTGTGACCATCAGCGGCAATACGGTAATCAACAATGCGGACAATGGCATCGCCGCTACCGGGCTGATGGCCGGCGCCGGCCCGAACGTGATAAGCAATAACACGGTCACTGACAATGGGCGCTTTGGCATCGAGATCAAACTGCCTGATGGCACCGGCACGGCCAGCGGCGACGGAAGTATTGTGGTCGCAAACAACAATGTTTCGTTGACGGCAACTCCTGCAAACCTGCTTGACTACGCAGGCATCGCAGTGATCCGCCGCGGCTGGGTGGCATCCAGCGGCAATGTGGACATTCCTACTGGCGTCATCGTGCAGAACAACACCGTCAGCGGCTTTGTTCAGAGCAATGGGGCGTCAAGCAGTACGGGCTTTGGTATTGTCGCCGAAGGTCTTAACATGTATGTCCTCAACAACACCCTCACGGGCAACGACGTTGGCGTGCAAGCTCAAGCGGGGCATACACCCTATACCCCCAATAGCAACGTAGATGGCAACCAAAACGACATGGCCGATGATTACTTTGGGCGTGGAAACTCGCCAGTGGCTTGTGTAAGTGTCAGCGGCAACCTGTTCACGTCCAACACGGTTGACTTCCGGCGTGTTGGCACGACTGACTGCGCGGCTACGCTGATCGTTCCTTCCACCGACCCGATAGACAATGTGGTTCTCAGCAGCGCTACTTCCAGTCTCACGGTCAACTTTAGTGAAGATGTCATTCATGATGGTTCGGCGGATGCCGCTGATAATGTCGCCAACTACTTGCTGGTGGAACAGGGCGCAAACAACACGTTTGACACTCTCTCGTGCCTGGGCGGTGTGGTGAGCGATGATGTAGCTCAGACGATTGCCTCTGCCGTTTACGATAACAATGGGGGAGCAGGCCCCTTTGTTGCCACGCTAACCACAGCCAGCCCGCTGTCGAATGGCGTGTATCGCCTGTTCATCTGTGGCACGACTTCCATTTGGAGCTCAACGGGTCTCGAGTTGAACGGCGGCACCAGTGACACGACGATCACCTTCACCGTTTCCGTTTCTGCCACCGCAGCTGGCACAGCCGCCAGCGCTGCTGCGGCAGCCAGTGCGCTGCCGGCCACCGGCTTCGCCCCCGGCCTGGCGCTGGACCTGCCCGCCCAGCCGGCGGCCAAGGCCTACGCCAGCACGGACCTGACCCTCAGCATCCCCCGCCTGGGCCTCACCTCGCAGATCCTCGGCGTTCCCCGGGTGGGCGGCGAGTGGGATGTGAGCTGGCTGGGCAACAGCGTGGGCTACCTCAACGGGACCACCTTCCCGACCCTGCCGGGCAACACGGTGCTCACCGCCCATGTTTGGGGTGCGGACAACCGCCCCGGCCCATTCTACGGGCTGGATGGCCTCTCGCATGGCGACCAGTTCAGCATCAATGCCTGGGGCCGCACCTACACTTATGAGGTGCGCACCAACCAGCTGTACAGCCCCAGCTATGTGAAGGCGCTGGCCTCGGGCGGCGACAACTATGACTGGGTGACCCTGATCACCTGCCACGGCTATGATGAAGCCAAGGGCACCTACGACTACCGCCGGGTGGTGCGCGCCGTTCTGGTGAGCATCAACTAGCTTTGCAAGCAACCGATAAAAAATCGCCCGGCACGTGCCGGGCGATTTTTGTTGGCCTTCAAACCATTATGCTATAATGCCGCCATGCATTTTGGCCTGCTGAACAATAACAACGAGGACAATAACGCCCCCACCGGGCGGGATTGAACCTGCCTGGGCGCTAGCCCACGCAGGCGCCCTCTCGCCCGGCAATTGGCCGGGCGTTTTGTTTTATAGGCTGCTGCAAACGAGGAGAACTTATGTATAAGACGCATACTTGTGGGCAACTCACCGCCGCCGATGCCGGCCAGAGCGTGACCCTGGCCGGCTGGGTACACCGCCGCCGCGACCATGGCGGGCTGACCTTCATCGACCTGCGCGACCGCTTCGGCCTGGTGCAGATCGTCTCCGACCCCGAGGCGGCGCCGGAGGCCCACGCCGCCTTCGAGCCGGTGCGCAATGAGTGGGTGCTGCAGGTCAGCGGAGTGGTGCGCCCCCGTCCCGAGGGCATGGCCAACCCCGAATTGGCCAGCGGCGAGATCGAAGTGGTCGTCAGCGAAGTCAAGGTGCTCAACCCGGCTGTAACGCCGCCTTTCCTGATCAACAAAGATGAGGACGTGGACGAGAACACCCGCCTGAAGTATCGCTACCTGGACCTGCGCCGCCCGCGCATGCAGGCCAACCTGGAATTGCGCCACAAGGTGGTCAAGTTCATCCGCGATTATCTGGACAAGGAAGGCTTCCTGGAGATCGAGACGCCGATCCTGTTCAAGACCACGCCCGAGGGCGCCCGCGACTACCTGGTGCCCTCACGCGTCCACCCTGGCGAGTTCTACGCGCTGCCGCAGTCGCCGCAGCAGCTCAAGCAGCTGCTCATGGTGGCCGGCTATGAGCGCTATTTCCAGATCGCCCGCTGCTTCCGCGACGAAGACTTGCGCGGCGACCGCCAGCCGGAGTTCACCCAGCTGGATATGGAAATGTCCTTCGTTGAACGAGAAGATGTGATGGACCTGGTTGAGCGCATGTACACGGCGATGGTCAAACAGCTGGTGCCGCACAAGCGCCTGCTGGCCGAGCCCTGGCCGCGCCTTACCTACAAGGAGGCCATGCAGCGCTTCGGCAAGGATGCGCCCGACTTGCGCTTCGGCATGGAATTGCAAGACCTCACCGCCTGGGCGGCGGGCAGCGGCTTCAAGGTCTTCGAAGATGCGCTGGCCGCCGGCGGCCATGTGCGCGCCATCAACGCCCGCGGGCTGGGCGGCTACAGCCGCAAAGAGATCGACGCGCTGACCGAGTTCGCCAAGCAGTTCAAGGCCAAAGGGCTGGCCTATCTGGCGATCACCCCCGAGGGAGAGGAGCGCTCCTCGTTCAGCAAGTTCCTCAGCCCGGAGAAGCTGGCCGAACTCAAGACCGCGCTGGATGCGCAGACGGGCGACCTGCTGCTCTTCGTCGCCGACAAGCCCGAGGTGGTTTTCGATGCGCTGGGCCGCCTGCGTGAACACCTCGGCGAAGCGCTCAATCTGATCGACCCTGACCTGCTGGCCTTCTGCTGGGTGATCGACTTCCCCTTTGCTTTTTGGGATGAAGAAGAGCAGCGCTGGGAACCCAGCCAGCATCTGTTCACCCTGCCCATGCCGGAAGACATCGACCTGATCGAGAGCGATCCCGGCAGCATGCGCGGCACGCAGTACGACATGGTACTCAACGGCACCGAGGCCGCCGGCGGCTCCATCCGTATCCACGACCCCGCGCTGCAGAAACGCATCTTCAAACTGATCGGCCTCTCCGACGAAGTGGCCCGCGAGCGTTTCGGCCACATGCTCGAGGCGCTCGAGTTCGGCGCGCCGCCGCACGGCGGCATCGCGCCGGGCATCGACCGCCTGGTGATGCTGCTGGCGGGCGCCGAGAGCATCCGCGAGGTGATCGCCTTCCCCAAGAACCAGGCCGCCCGCGACGTGATGGCCGATGCGCCCTCGCCCGCCGAAGGGCACCAGCTCAAGGAGCTGCACATCAAGGTGGATATCGGCAAGAAGTAGCAAATCGTATTTGGCTTGTAGGGGCGGGGCATGCCTCGCCCCTACCCGGTTCAACACCGATTAAAGCTGTTCATTTACATCAAACAAGCGCTAATCCGCGCGTCGGTTGTTTTTAATCTCGGCGTGCTATAAAGAAATGGCCCTGCTGTGTGTGGCCTCTGCGTTTAGAACCAACACAAGTCTTACGGGGTCTGGCTTCCGTGAAGGACAATCCCGGCAACTGTGGACCCTTTCGGACAAGGCCCCATGTGCACCACCCGGTTCAAAAGCCCTGCCACACCAGCAGGGTTTTCTTGTCCCGGCAATAGCGGAATCTCCAATCTCTGATCCTTATCTCTACTCGCTCCCCCTTCTTTCGGGCACCAGGTAGATCAGCGGCAGGCTGAGCAGGGTAATGGCGTACTTGACCAGCAGGTTGACCACGAAGATGCCCCACACCGAGGCCCAGGGCAGCGCCCCGGCAAAGGCGCCCAGCGAGAAGATCAGGTTATCCACCGGCACGCTCACGCTGTTGCTCAGCAGCACCCGCGCCCACTGGTGGCGCCGGGTGATCTTGGTTACGAACCAGTGGTAGATCTCGGTGTCGACCAGTTCGCTGACCACCTCGGCGAGGATGGAGGCGAGCACGATGCGCCACACTGGCCCCAGCACGGCGCTGAACTCAGCGCCCAACCCCCAACCGGGGTCGCTGGGGAAGGCCGCCGCCCACATCAGGTACCCCGCCATCAGCAGGTTGATCACCCCGGCGGTCACGATCAGGCTGCGGGCCACCCGGCGGCCGAGCACCTTGTGCACCAGATCGCGCAGCGTGAAGGTGAGCGGGTAGATGAAGGTGCCCATATCCACCGCCAGGCCGCCGATCAGGCCGATTTTGACACTGGCCACGTCGGCCAGCATTTGGGCGGCGATATAGGCGGCGATGACGATGACCGCCAGGGAGGATAGATGCGAGAAAGTTGGCGTTTTCATGAGTGCTCCTGATTGGTAATAGTAATTGGCAATTACCAATTACTACTTGCCATCACAAAACAAACGAGAACGCGCGCACGGTTCTCGTCGCAGTTTTGGTCAGCCGGGTGCGCTGCGACCGGCAACTATTCGATTGCGTCACATTATAATCGTCCCAGCGTTTGCCTGAGTATGGACAGTTCAAACCTCACCCAACAGACCTGCGTGCCCTGCCGCGGCGACGAGCCGCCGCTGCCCCGCGCTGAGGCGGAAGACCTGCACACCCAGGTGCCCGATTGGGACCTGGTCCACGAGAAGGATATCCTGCGCTTGCGGCGTGCCTTCAAGTTCAAGGACTTTGCCAGCGCGCTGACCTTCACCCAACAGGTGGGCGAGCTCGCCGAGGAGCAGGGCCACCACCCGGTGCTGCGCACCGAGTGGGGCAAGGTCACCGTCACCTGGTGGACGCACAAGATCAAAGGCCTGCACAACAACGATTTCATCATGGCCGCCAAGACCGACGCGCTCTACCTAAACCTGGGATAGCCGTTGCCGAAGCGCGTTCTCGCCCTGACCCTGTTGGCCGGCCTGTTGGCTGCTTGCGCGCCAGTGGCCGTTCAGCTCCCGGGCACGCCACCCATCGCGGATACGCTCTCGCCCCAGGCGGCGACGGAAGAGCCCCAGGCCACTGAGACAGCCGGCCCTTCGCCGACTCCCTTGCCGGATTACGGCGGCGAACAGATCACACTGCTGCACTTTTGCGCCCGCGGCGGCCCGTTTGGCGTGGCCTATGCAGGCCAGGTCCGCGCCGTGGAAGAACAGGTGGAGGCGATTAACGCTGTGGGTGGTGTGCTTGGCGCTGAGCTGGCCCTGGCCTTTGCCGACACCAGCGGCGATGCCGAAGAAGCCCAGACTGCCGCCAGCCGTCTGCTACGCCAGAATTCCGCCGCGTTCCTGGCGCTGGTCTGCGACCCGGCGAGCGAAATCACCCTGGCCGAGAGCCTGGGGGATGCCAACGTCTTCGCCATCGGCCCGGGTGTGGCGCAGGGCGCCTCGCTGTTCCCCCTGGAGCCCGCCCCGCAAGCCCAACTGGAGTTCGCCCTGGATGCCCTGCTGGCGGAGTGGCTGGACCTGCGCCCCAGCGGCGCCGGTTTTGAGCTGCGCCTGGCGCTGCTCACCTGGCCGGAGGAGCTGGCTGGCGAGCTGGCCTGGGAGCCTGACCCGACCGATCCGCCCGAGGCGGAAGACCTCGATCCGCCGTCCGGCGGGCCGTTTGCCAGCCTGGTGCTGCAGGCCGAGATGGAAGCCGACTTGGCCGCCAACGTGCACGATTTCATTTACGCCGCGCGGGATGCCAATGCCAACGCCATTTACACCAACCTGCGCGGTTTCGGCCTGGCGCATTTGCTCAACGCGCTGCACGATTTGGGGCTGCGCGAGCGCTTCGTGGTCGTCACTCCGGCGCTGGGCTATGACTTGCAAGTCTACGAATACCTGGCGGACCCAGCCCGCGCCCAGGGGTTGTACCTCACCTCGGCCTGGGCCTGGTGGGGCGAAAGCGGGAACCCCGGCGTAGAGGCGCTGCTCGCCGCCGGCGCGGCGGACGATTTCCCCGATTGGGGCGCGTTGCGCGCCGCCGGCGCGGTGGACCTGGCCCGCCATGCCCTACAGCAGACCATGCTCAGCGTGGGCTACGAGCGCCTCAACTACACCACCCTGGCCCGCACGATGCGCAATTTGCCGGAATATGCTGTGTTGGATGGCCTGACCCTGGTCGGGAGCGACGCAGCCGCCCAGCTGCGCCTGTGGCAGGTACACGGTGAATTGGGCGAACTGCAGCTGGTTCACCCTTCGTCGGAATAGATTATGCGGCCTGCAACGCGGCGCGCAGCACGGTATCTCTCCTGATTGCATCCCCCAACCGGATATCTTCTGCGCCCAGATAACGGGCGAAGCTGCGGATGCACTCACCCAGCGCGGCGCTCAGGGCTGTGTCCTTCTTGCCCACGCCGGCTTCCCACCACCAATTCTGGATGACGAAGGTCTTGCTGCTGCGCTCGAAGGCCGGGTCCAGCCGGGCGACGAAGCGATCGCCATAGAGCACGGGCAGCACGTAGTAGCCGTACTGCCGTTTGGCCGGCGGCACGTAGACCTCCCAACGGTAATAGAAATCGAACAAGGCTTCCAGCAGATGGCGCTGCCAGATAAAGTTGTCCAGCGGGGCGATGAAGGCCGCCTGGGGAGCCGGTTGGCGGCCCCTTCCCACTGCCTCCAAGGTGGGCAGGTCGGCGCGGCGCATGTATATCGGCCAACTTTCCAGCCCCTTGATTTCCACTGCCAGCGCCTCGCCCCTGTCCAGCAGGTGCCGGATGGCGGCGTGGCGCGCCGGGCTCTTCAGGTGGCTGATGCCCAGCCAGTGTTCGGTTCCCCGGTTCACCGCCAGGCCCAGCCCGCCGATGCGCCGCAGCACGTGCCAATCGTGATAGGCGTCCAGGTCAGGGTGGGGGTGCGGAGCCGTCCGCAGGTCGCCGGGCAGCAGGCGCTCCACCAGGTCGAAGACCCGGCGGGTGTTCACCCGGCTGTGTATGCCCAGATCACCCATGGCGTAGAGCACTTCCATGCTGGCGCGGGCAGCCCGGGTCTGCTGGCCCCAGGACCAGTCTTCCAGCTTCTCGCTGTGTTCAATATCCAGCGAAGAGAGTGGCCCGCGCGCCCGGATGGCTTCTAGCACCTGGGCGGCCACGCCCAGCCTGCCCCCTTTCCTGGTCTGGGGGCCGTAGTTGGCGCGCATCCGCTCGCGCCGCGGCTGGAAATGCGGCCAATCGGTGCTCAGGTAGATGGATTGCATCTTGTCCCAGCCGTCCCACAGGCTGCGCTCCTGATACAGCAGGCTCGCCAGCAGTTCGGGCCGGTACCCGGCGAGGCGCGATTGCAGCACCAGGTCCGCATTGCGCGTGACTACGTTGATGGTGTCGAATTGGATGCAGCCAACCCGCTGCACGTAATCCAGGGCGCCGGGTTTGCCCTTCAGCCGCCGCGGCGGCCAGAGCATGTGATGAGCCAGCAGGAAGCGGCGCGCCTGGGCTTTGTCGATGGTGAGGGTTTGCATGGCGAAGGAGTATTATAGGGCAATGACCAGCTTATACGTTCTAGGGATTGCCAGCGACCTGTTCTTCGTGCCCCGCATCGAGGCGGCAGTGACCTCCGCAGGCCTGGCCACCAGGTGGATCAGCCAGCCGGAGCCGGCGGACGCTTTCCTGCCGCGCCTCAAGGGCGACCCGCCGTCGCTGATCGTGCTCGACCTGGCTGCCCAGCTGCCCTGGGCCGAGTGGCTGCCCGCCGCCAAGGCCGACCCGCTGACCCGGCACATCACCTGGCTGGCCTTTGGGCCGCACGACCAACCGGCGCTGCTGGCCGCGGCCCGGGAGGCCGGCGCGGACAAAGTGGTCGCCAAAGCCGCCTTCGCCGCCGAGTTGCACAAGGCGCTGGGGCGCACGGTTCAGGCGCTGGATTGAAATA
>JAHCIH010000026.1 GCA_026129335.1 Anaerolineales bacterium | reverse complement strand
GGTAGGGGCGAGGCATGCCTCGCCCTTACGGCGTTCCCTGGCTAGTCGCCGTTGCCGTACAGCTTGCGATGGACGGCGCTGAGGGCGCGGACCTGATCGGCGGCGTGGTAGCTGCTGCGCACCAGCGGGCCGCTTTCGACCCACTGGAAGCCGATGCTCAGGCCATATTCCTTGAGGTGGGCGAACTCGTCCGGGGTGTAGTAGCGGGCGATGGGCAGGTGCTTTTTGCTGGGCTGCAGGTACTGGCCCAGGGTGAGGATGTCCACGCCCCAGTCGCGCTGGTCGCGCATCACAGCTTTTACTTCGTCCATGGTTTCGCCCAGGCCGAGCATGATGCCGCTCTTGGTCAACACCTCGGGGTCCATCTTTTTGGCATTGCTGAGCGTGGCGGCGGCCCATTCGTAGTTGTCCTGCGGTTGGACCTGCTTGAAGAGCCGCGGCACGGTCTCCACATTGTGGTTGAGAATCTCCGGCCGGGCATCCATGACGATCTTGAGCGCCTCGGCGCTGCCCTTGAAATCGGGGATGAGCACTTCGATGGAGCAGCCAGGGTGGATGGCGCGGATGCGCTTGATGACCATGGCGAAGATCGGCGCGCCGCCGTCGGCGCGCTCGTCTCGGTTGACGCTGGTGATCACGGCGTGCTGCAGGCCCATGTCTTTGACGGCCTGGGCGACGCGCAGGGGCTCGGCCCAGTCCATTTCGTTGGGCATGCCGCGCTTGATGTCGCAGAAGCCGCAGGAGCGGGTGCAGACGTCGCCGAGCATGAGGAAGGTGGCGGTGCCGTCTCCCCAGCATTCGCCGATGTTGGGGCACATGGCCTCTTCGCAGACGGTGTGCAGGGCTTTGCTGCGCATGAGGCGCTTGATGTTCTCGTAGCTTTCGCCCATGGGGGCGCGCACGCGGATCCAGTCGGGCCGGCGCATGGGGGTTACGTTGCTGAGCTGGATGTCGTCCAGGCGAATGCGGTCGCGGGTGGGGGAGGCCATGAGGGTAATTTTACCGTGGGGAGCTATAAGCTGTAAGCCCTAAGCTTTAAGCTGAAAGCTTTCAGCATTCAGCGATCAGCTATCAGAAAAGCGGTTTCCAGTTTGCAAAATTGCATTCCGTTGAAAAAGATATATTAATCGGCTCGGGGGCAGGGGTTTTTTGGCGATTAATATATCTTTTGCGCTGCTTTGCGCTGCTTTGCGTTGCTGCGCAACGCGAGAGAAGCTGCCCGGTGGAGCCTGTCCTTGAGCGTAGCGAAGGGCCGGGCAACGCTTCTCCTAGCTTCGTGTGAGGCTAAGTTGTAATAATAATATTGCGAAGAGCACGGAATATTACATGTTTACATGTTTGGAAGGATGAGGTTCGAAGGATGCGTGGAAGGAAATGGCTGCCATACTACTCCCCATAGCTGAAAAAATAAAATGCCACTATCTATAGCACAAAATAGAGATAGAAGCTGATATGCAGTTGGACATCAAGTAGCTAAAAGCAAATTTTTTTCAAAAGCTTCTTTGAAATCTTGTTCCAAATCCTTGTTATAGAATGGCAGACCAAGCAACCTGAAATCCTGATTTTCAAACAACAATTCCAGTTCTGCCTCTGCTTCTATGGCCAACAAGAACTCTTGTTTCCAACCCTCTTTTGATAGTGTAAACAATCCATCCACATCTTTGAATTGATTGCCTTTGGGTTCAATAAAAACCTGATGGGAAATTGGTTTTCTCTTACCAGGCTCTCTAAGTAACAGAACGAAATCCGGTTCGAATCTTCTACCCTCGGCGAAATCATAGACAGCTAGAGATCTTTCATTTCGCAATAAAGCAATCTCAGTGTAGGTCTTCTTCAGCTCTTCAAAAACGGCATCCATGAAACTTATGAAATTCTTTTCTTCACTGGTTCCGAAGAGTGCGTTTTGCGCATACCAACCTTTGGCCGCCAGATCGAGTTCATCCGAAGTCTGTGCACGGGAATCATCCTGTGCAATTTTCAAAATTTTGTCTTTGAACACTTCACTGACCTTGTGTGCTGTGAAACGTTTTGTTCCAATGTATTCCGCAACATTAGACTTTGCGTCGATTGCTATTCGTTGCAATACACTCAGGGCGATTTGCAATTTTTGCTCCTGTGTAAGAGGCGGAGCGGGGCTAGCGGCAAATAAATCTATCGTAACGCTACCTAAATATTTATCCGACTCCACGAATTCCTTTCGTGCTTTCAGTGATGGAAAGTGCCTTCGAAGTGTTTCAAAGCGGTAAAACACCAATCTGTCCATCGCCGCATTAATTACGTTAGCTCCCAATGAAGCGAACTTGAACGGAGTTTTGTACCGGGCAGATTGGGTTTGAAACTGCAGTTCTTCACTGAGCAGGGTTTCCTCTGTTGTCTCACCAGTCCTCAACTGATATTCATGATGAGTGGTCACTTGCGCGTCTGCTAAGCCTTTAATGGCTTCTCTGGGATTTTCAATACGATTATTGCTAAAGACAACACCATGTTTCCACGATTGGCTGTTCCGAAATTCGTCCTTCACACGAAACTCGAATTGAACATAGTTCTCTTGCAGAATACCAATTTGGGTGAGTGCGGTCTTCAGTTCTTGAATGTACTTGGGATTGTGGGCGCTGTGATAATGTAGCTGTTCCAAAACCCTAAGTTCGTTTTCGATGTCGTCGTCGAATTTTCTTTTGTCTGGCTCTTGATGAGCGTCTAACGCGAACGGAAAATAACGCGCCCCACGGCCGATGAGTTGAGCTTCGCTAATCGTTGTCGGGCCGGGCTGGTTTCGTTTTGCATCGCGGGTGTCGTAGAGGCGGACAATATCAAATAGATTGAGTACATCCCATCCCTCGTTGAGCATATTTACGGCAAAAATTGCGCGTATTTCATTATTGGCCGCCTCAAGCGTGTTTACTAAGATTTGGTGTTCTTTTTGGTCCTGTTCTGAATCGACTGAGAGGCATTTGTTCTCATCAAAATCATTTTGAAGTTCTTTGACCAGCGCTTCTGGACTGATCACATTATTGGCAAAATAGGCAAAAGCTGTTTGAAGAAGCTCACCTTGGGCACTTTGCAGAGCTTGAATATCTGAAGCTTGAAGGCTCCTGATTTTATGGGTAAATGCGGTTCTAAATTCACTCGATTCGACGATGGTTTTAGATTTAAAAAGGATTACCGGTTTCAACGGGATACCATGTTTTTCGGCCACTTTGCGCCGGTATTGGCTAATTATTACAGCTTGTATGGCGCGGTCCAAAGCTTCGAGATCGACGGCCAGTACTTCAATATCTTTTGAATACTTGTCAAGTCTGAAATGCTTTAGATCGTATTGATAGATGATCCTTTTCTCGTACTTTTGCTTTACGGCTGGATGATCCAAGTCGATTGTGGCCGTAAATTCCAGAAGCACATTATCTCGATTGGTGTTAAAGAGGCGTTCTACGGTGCCTTCCCAACTCTGTTTTTCTTCTTGCTCGGTTTTGTTCAATTTTGATTTTGTTAGCGCATTGATATGATGCGCCTCGTCTGAGATGAGGACGATTTTCTTTTCTTCTAAGTCTTGGAAAGTGATGGAATTTTCCCTAGGGCTATTTAGGCGAGAGTGCAGTCCCTGAATTGTCGAGAAGGCAATATGAATATCCTCATCGTTGCTAGTTTCAAAGTTCTCAACTTCTTTTATTTGAATAACCTGGCGATCGATTTTTAGTTCGTGGGCGAACAGATATTTACTTGAGCTCTTGTTGAGGAAATTGTCCTTGGTTTTGTTTATGATATTTGTGCTGTTTACGAAGAATATAAAGTTTCGATAGCCCAGCTTGTAAAGCAGCAGTATGCTTGCTGCCATTAATAGTGTTTTCCCGGAGCCGGTAGCCATTTCAAATAAAAGCTGAGTAGGCCTTTCGCGGCCCTGATAGCCATGAAAATAGAACTGCAAGCGCCCGAGAGCTTCCTTTTGATACTCTCTTAGTATGAGCCCGGGGTTTAAATTACTTACCACTTCTTCGTCAAGCTGGGCAGTAAAGTAATCCCACCCAAAGGCTGTTTTTAGTGCATCTAGTGTTGTATAGAGCATAGTTAGTCCGAATAGAAGTCCTTGCTGATTTCCTTGTCGTAGTCTGAGACTCCGTATTCTTCATCCTCTATATCGCTATAGTTTATGTATAAGTGGTTCTGGTCTAGAATCTCCAGGAAAAAGCGCTTTTGGTTTGCTAGCGACAGTTCGCTAAATGCTTTAGCGCTCTTGTCAATAGAGGCGAGATCAACTTTGTGACTAAGGCGACCTTTTTCTTTGATCTCTTTCCACATTTCTTGTAATTCAGTTGCAGTGCTTGCGCCTCGTATCTTTTCAGCTAAGAGTTCATTCCACTTTGCTAGCTCTAAATAGATAAAGTCTCCCCCGCCTTTCCAATTGACTGACTTAGAAATGCCTGATTGGTCGCCGTGTATTACATTTTTAAGTCTGGTCACACTATCGTTCTCGCCATAATCAAGTTGCTCAATACCAATATATTGGTATCCTAGTTTGTGGGCTACTGCAGCAGTAGTGCCGCTGCCTAAGAAAAAGTCCAGCACGATATCAGTTTCTCTGTCGCAAGTTAACTCGATTATTCTTTTGAGTAAAGCCTCGGGTTTTTTCCCATTCTTTAGCCTGACCCCGCCCTCCCTAGCAATTCCGGACCATTCTAAATCGGACCAAAAGTCGGTCAGCAATATGGTTGGCGTGGGTTTTCCGTTTATGTTTTGGAGCTTGTTTGAGTAAAAGGATAGCGCGCCCCCGTTATATAGATAAGCTTCAGCAATAGACTCCTCGCCAAAGTCATCCGCGTCACGAGAAGAAGGTTTTCTGTATACGAGAACTTTATCTTTTGCTTCTGCTGACTGGGCTAGAGCCTGGCGAAGGCTGACTGAAGGTTTATGTGGGTCTCGTACACTTACTACTCGATTTGCGTTTTCGAGCGCAAATTCGCCCATCATGTGATAGCGCAACTCTTTCCAGAACTTCCCCAGTTTTGATTGTGCATTTCTATTGGATTGTTGGGCGGTTTCTCCTAACGTGATGCCATTCAATTCATACACCACATCGCGTAGCGGTCTTAACCTCCATAAACTGGGTTCATCTTCTATGTTCTCAATATACAAATTGTAGTTTTCGTCGTAATCTACAGGCGTATAACCTCTTTTAAAGTTGAAATTTTTACGTGACTTCGTATAAAAGAGGATGTACTCAGTAACGTCTATGGGGCCAGGATTTACTGTCTTAAATCCCGCTGGCGAGGCGGTCTTAACTGAGATCTGTTGTATTTTGTTTTCACGTCCGAAGATTTCGTCCATGAGAACGCCTAAGTATGCGACTTCATGGTGATCGATTTGGACAAAAATTGCTCCGTCCTCACTCAGGAGGTTGCGGGCGGCTTCCAGGCGATTCTTCATAAAGGTTAACCAAGATGAATGGTTGAATTTGTCGTTGTAACCAAAAGAATCGCCACCGATATTGTATGGTGGATCGATATAGATTAGTTTTATCTTGCCTGTAAACCGCATTGCTAATGAGTGGAGGGCAAGTAGGTTGTTGCTCTTGATGAGAAGGTTTTCTCGTGGCGTGGCTGTGTCGTCAAGTTGGAATTTTATTGGTCGAGTTTCACCTTCTTTGATTATCCGCTTTGCATTGGTAAGCACCTTGGGTTCAAGCAACCTACTGATTTCATCCGGCGCTAGAGTTTGATTCCAAAATATTTCTTCCCGTTTCATATCCTCTTGTGTTTGGCCCCCCTCAAGTACCGCGTCTTTATAAGGCCAAGAGAGTACAACCCCCTTGCTGTCTATAAGGAATTCATCCCCATCAATATTTAAACCTACTCTGTTCTTGTAAGCCGTATAGCTATCTGGCAGAAATTCTTTGTTGCTCACAAAACTAATAAATTTGTCTTTGTCGAAGATTGTCGTTTTCTCTACTTCGGTAAAAAACAGGGCTTTTATTTGTTTGTCGGAAAGTAAAAGCGCAATTAATTCGGGGTCGAGCTTGATGGCTAATTCAACGGCCTTGTTTTTGAGAAGTTGTCCATCACCCAGCAGGCGTTCATCTTTGGACAATAGGGTCTTTAATTGCTCAAGTGAATTTTGCATAAGAACCTCAGCGTCAATTTTGCGGAGTTTAAGAATTATAGTCTTGACCAGATAGTCTAGTAGCTATGCGCGGAAGCTCGTGTAGATGTTCCAAAATCTTCACCATGGCCAAGGTGTCCAGGCGGCAGTAAGCCAGCATGTCCTCACGGGTCTGCCGGGCCTCGGCGGGGCTCAGGCCGCCGCCGGTCACCAGCAGCCAGGCGGCCATGGCCTGGTCGCCTTTTTGGATGGCGAGGCGGTCGTAAGCCTGCTCCGTATCCGGGCAAAGGACGGGGAGCACGTTTTTTATGGAAGCGCTGCCGCGGCAAGCGGGATGGACATAGAGATTGTTCTTGAAGATATCCATGAGGTCATAGATGCGAGTGTTCAGGTCGGCGAAAAAACCGCCAAACGCGGGCAGGCGTTCGCCAAGTTCGTCATTGCGGCCGCCCTCAAAGGGTTGATACCAAACGATGACTGAACCGACCGGGCCGATGGCCTGGGAGAGTTCGCTGGCGAGCTGCTGCGAAGGGTCTTGCATATCTGTGCTGAGGTATTCAATATGGCGGAGCGGTGCGCCGGGCGCGTCGAGGATGTGCAGCGAGAATTGGAAGGTGATGAAGCGATAGGGTGTGTAGCCGGGAAAGAAAGGGATGGCTGGGGTGAAGGCTTCATAATCCAGGAAGTAGAGCGGGTAGATGAGGCTGTCCAGCTCGGCGCGGATGGCAGCAAAATCAATGCGCGGCTGACCACTTCGCACAGTATTCACATAGGTTTTTTGGTTAGGCGTGAGCGGGTAGTCCGGCGGGATGGCGGTGATGTCGATTGCGTTCAGGCCGCGCAGTTCGTCTGCCTTCTGAGGGCTGAGGCGCGGGATGTCGTAGATTGGGTACTCGGGCAGATTTGGGTGGCAGAGATGCGGCGCGGAGCAATCGCCGGGATTGTAGCAGCCTGGGATGCCGGCGGGGTCGGGTTGGTCCGCAATGCGCAGCGCTTCGGCGCGCAGGGCGCGGATGGCGGGCTTGCGTTCGGCGACCTGGTCGGTGACTTTATGGATGGATAGAAACTGCTGCAGATCCAACTCTTCGCCGCGTTGGTACTGGTTGTTGACCAACACCAAGTAGCTATCGCGCACGGGCAGGCTGGCCTCAGCGACGAGGGTCTGGAAAGTGAGGTCGTCCAGCGCTTCCGGTTTAACTTTGGTGGAGCTTTTGACTTCGTAAATGTCGTAGACGCCGGCTTGCGGGTCGTGCACTAGGGCGTCTAGGCGGGCCTCGTAGGGGCCGTCGTGTAATGTTGTTTGGAACTGGATCATGGCGTCGGGCAGCTGCGCCCGTAGGAAGTCGCGGGCGAGGGCCTCGACGCGCTGGCCTTGCTCCATGAGTATTTGGGCGAAGGCGCTGGGAGCAGCGGCCCGCAAGACGCCGTGCTTCAGCGCCCAGAGATGCAGGGGCGCCTCGGCGAAGACGTACATGTCGGATTTGGTGATAGTGGACGTGTCCCCAAGCATGATGGCATTATAAAGTGAATGATGATCTGCTATGGTCTGGCCATAAGAGGTTGCCAATGAGCGAAGGTACCCGAATGCTATAATCGAACCCTATGTGTGGAATCGTAGGCTTTTTGGATGCGAAGCGGGGAAAATCTGCTGCTACCCTGAGCGCGGAACTGGGCGAGATGATGGACATGATCCGCCATCGCGGCCCGGATGACCAGCACGTGTGGACGGATGCCGAAAAGGGCGTGGCCCTGGGCTTTCGGCGGTTGGCCATCCTTGATCTTTCGGTCAACGGCCGCCAACCCATGCTTTCTGCGAACGGCCGCTATGTAATCATCTACAACGGCGAAGTCTACAACTTCCAGGAACTGCAAAAGACCCTGGAGGCAAAAGGCCACCGCTTCAAAGGCGGTTCGGACACGGAAGTAATGCTGGCCGCCATCCAGGCGTGGGGGGTTGGCGAGGCGACCAAGCGGTTCAACGGCATGTTCGCTTTTGCGCTCTGGGATGCGCAGGAGGAAATGCTCTACCTGGTGCGCGATCGGCTGGGGATAAAGCCGCTGTATTACGGCTGGCAAGGCGACCATTTCTTTTTCGGGTCGGAGCTCAAGGCGCTGCGCAGGCACGCGGCTTTCACCGCGGCGGTGGATCGCAACGCGCTGAGCCGCTACGTTCGCTTTGGGTATGTCCCGGCGCCGTTCTCGATTTACGAGCAGATCAGCAAGCTGCCCCCGGCCAGCATTCTGGCGGTTGATCCCAAAGCCCCCGGGGTGCCGCTGCAGCCGATTGAGTATTGGCCTGATGGGCCGGGTAGGGGCGAGGGGCTGCATACACTCGGGCAGGAGGAGTTGCTTGCCGAACTGGACGATTTGCTCCGGGAATCAGTGAAGCTCAGGATGATCTCGGACGTGCCGCTGGGCGCCTTTCTTTCCGGCGGGATTGACTCTTCCTTGATCGTGGCCCTGATGCAAGCCCAAAGCGCCCAGCCGGTAAAGACGTTCACGATCGGCTTCAACGAAGCCGAGTACGACGAAGCTCACTATGCAAAACGCATCGCCCATGTGATCGGCACGGATCACACCGAGCTCTACCTTTCCGCCCAAGACAGTTTGGATGTGATCCCCAAGCTGCCCGACATCTACGACGAGCCGTTTGCCGACGCGTCGCAAATCCCCACCTACCTGGTCTCGAAACTGGCGCGTGAGCACGTGACCGTGGCCCTTTCCGGTGACGGCGGCGATGAACTGTTCCTGGGCTACAACCGCTATTTTTGGACGCCCAAGCTGTGGAGCCTGACCGGCTGGTGGCCGGGGGCGGCCAGGCGCCTGGCCGCCCGCTCCCTATCCGCACTGTCTGCGCTGCAGTGGAACGCCCTGGTGGAGCGCCTGGGGCCAGCGGCGCCGATGCGGTTGCGCCGGTTCCGCATCGGCGACAAGTTCGAAACCTTTGCGGAGACCCTGCGGATCGATGATCCGCAAAGCCTGTACGCGCACCTGATCACGTTCTGGCCCGGCAGCCTGGTCCTGGGCGCGCAGAATGGCGCCGCCCTGCCCGGCGAGCCGCTCAGCGGCGTCAATGGCGGTTCGCTGGTGGAGTGGATGAGCGCTATGGACATAAAGACGTACCTGCCCGACGACATCCTGGTGAAGGTGGACCGCGCCAGCATGGCGGTGAGTTTGGAGGCGCGGGCGCCCTTCCTGGACGACCACCGGGTCGTGGAATTTGCCACCTCGCTGCCGGCCGATATGCGGGTGCGCAATGGGAAACGCAAGTGGATCTTGCGCCAACTGCTTGCGAAGTACCTGGACCCGGAACTGTTCGAGCGGCCCAAGATGGGCTTTAGTGTGCCGATCGACTCGTGGCTGCGCGGCCCGCTGCGCCCCTGGGCGGAAGACCTGCTCTCACCACAACGCATTCGCGCAGGCGGCTTCTTCAATGAAGCGCTGATCCAGCAAAAATGGCAGGAGCACCAGAGCGGGCGGCGCAACTGGCAGCACCACTTGTGGATCGTGCTCATGTTCCAGGCCTGGCTGGAGAAGCAGATCGGCGAACCTGCCCTACAAAGCTGAACAACCCCGAGGCTGAATGACATCAGAGCAAAGCAGCGCTTCAGAGCGCTTTAAATTTGGCGAGAATTGGCAACGGTTTCTAACCACGCTCAACGAGGAGCGTGTTCGCGAAGCGGAGCGTTCCCTGCAGGAGATGCTGGGCGACGGCGCCCTGAAAGGCAAAACCTTCCTAGATATTGGCTCGGGCAGCGGCTTGTTCTCTTTGGCCGCCATGCGCCTGGGCGCCAGGCAGGTGCACTCTTTTGATTTCGACCCCCAGAGCGTGGCCTGCGGGCAGGAACTGAAGCAGCGCTTCTACCCGCAGAATGATTCCTGGATTGTTGAACCAGGCAGTGCCTTGGACCGCGATTATTTGACGAAGCTGGGGCAATGGGATGTCGTTTACTCCTGGGGGGTGCTGCACCACACCGGCAATATGTGGGCGGCGTTGGAAAATGTGCCCAGCCTGGTTGCGGAAGGCGGCCGGTTGTTTGTTGCTGTTTACAATGACCAGGGTGTGATTTCCAAAATCTGGCGAGTGGTTAAACGCCTCTATAACAGCCACTGGCTGGGGCGTGTGCTGGTGCTGGCTGCCTACGTTCCTCTGTTTGTTCTCGTGCGCTTCCTTCTTGACGTGGCCCGCGGGCGGAACCCGCTCAAGTATTACCAGGACTATAAAAAATCGCGCGGCATGTCTGCCTGGTACGACTGGTTGGATTGGCTGGGCGGGTACCCCTACGAAGTGGCCAGCCCGGAGGCGATCTTCAAATTCTTTTATGCACGCGGGTTCGAGCTGCAGGAGCTGGTCACGCGCACCAAGGGCTGCAACGAATTCGTGTTCCTGAGGAAGCCGCGATCGTAGGCTTTGCCGATTGGTTATAATCGCGCCAATGCGGGCGTCGCCAAGTGGTAAGGCATCAGCCTTCCAAGCTGACATTCGCGGGTTCGAATCCCGCCGCCCGCTCTGAAAGATACTGCCCGTACAACCGGGCAGTATGTTATTGTGGACTAGGTGTTGCATGGAAATTCAACTGAGCCGCAGAGAGATGTTGTTCAAGATTGCGCGACTGCTTACCAGCCGGTTGCTGCGTGGGGAGTTTGCGCTGGCGCGCGTGCCTGAGATTACCGCCGAAGCGCTCTACGAGAAGATGCAGTCGGGCCAGCGGCCGCTGCTGATTGACACGCGCGGCCGTGAGGAGTTCCGCAGCGGTTTTGGGCACTTGCCTGAAGCGCAATCCATCCCGCTGATGGAGATTGTGGTGGGCTTTGCCAGCCCCAGTGCCTTCAAGACCAAGGTCAAGGAGTTGGAAGAGCAATTGCGCGCTGTGGAAGCGCATCAGCACGCTGAAATGGTCACGATTTGTCCGGGTGGTGGGTTCTCACTGGTGGCGGCTGAGATTCTGGCTGAGGCTGGATTCACAGATGTGAAGAGCCTGGCGGGTGGGGCGGATGGCTGGTTCAAGAAGGGGTATCCGACCACGAAGGAGATGGAATGATGAAAATTGATGCCGTAGGTGTAAGCTCCACAGACCTGAGGAAGACTGTCGCGTTCTACGAGCTGCTGGGCTTTCAGTTCGCCGAGTTTGCGGACGACGAGGACCACCTGGAGCCGGTGACGCCGGACGGGTCGGCGCGGCTGATGATCGACAAGGCCAGCCTGCTGGAAGGCATCCTCGGTGAGACGCCGCAGCCCGGCAACCACTCCTCCTTCGCCATCCAGTACGACACGCCGGGCGAGGTGGATGCGGTGGCCGCCGTGGTGCGAGCTGCCGGACACAGCGTGCCTTCCGAGCCTTGGGACGCGCCCTGGGGCCAGCGCTACGCCATCGTGCAGGACCCGGATGGGTATAAGGTAGACCTATATGCCAGGCTTTAGTCGGTGGCTCTAAGCCGCAAGCTATAAGCTGTAAGCACAGTAGCAGTTAGCGATTAGCTCTTAGCTGTTAGCAGAGTGTAAAATTGTATTTCGTCTTATAAGGGCCTGTAGCTCAACGGCAGAGCAGGCGGCTCATAACCGCTTGGTTCCAGGTTCGAGTCCTGGCGGGCCCACAAAGGCAAGGATGAAAGCGGAGGGATGAAATCCCTCGCTTATCATCCTTGAGTTCAGTATATGCCCAAACTCCAACGCTCCGACCTCCTCGCTGCAGCCTCCGTCTTCCTGCTGGCGGCCGCTCCCATCCTGGCGCTGCACAACTTCAACATCCAGTACCTGCACTATTCGGCGGTGCTGCGCTCACTGTGGCTGGCGCTGCTGGGCGCCGCGGGGCTGCTCTTGCTCTTTGGGCTGCTCTTTCGCAACGTCCAAAGGGCCAGCGCGCTGGCCAACCTGTTCCTGCTGCTCTTCTTCACCTATGGCCACGTCTTCAACCTGCTCTCGGCCTGGCGGGAGCCGCCCAACCTGCTGCTCTCCGGCCTGTGGCTGGGGCTTTTCGTGTTGGGCGCCTGGCTGCTGGCTTCCCGCCCCCTCGCCTGGTCTGAGAAGCTGAACAGTTTCCTGCTGGTGGCCGCCGGGCTGCTGGTGGTCTTCAACCTGTCCAACATTCTGCTCTACGAGAATGCCAAGCACCGCGCCAACTTGGCCAGCCTGCGCAGCGCGGCGGAGCAGACCCCCGCGGGCCTGGACCCGGATGCGCCGCGGCCGGACATCTACTACATCATCCTCGACGCGCACGCCCGCTCCGATGTGCTGCTCGAGCGCTTCGGCTACGACGATACGGCGTTCATCCAAAACCTGGAAAGCCAGGGTTTCTACGTGGCGGCGTGCAGCCAGGCGAACTACTGGCGCACGGAATTTTCCATCGGCTCGGCGCTGCGCATGGACTACTTCGGCCCCGAGTTCCGCGAAGCCGATGCGCTGCCCGATTGGCAGTTCAGCGCGGTGATCCAAACCCTCAAGCAGCTCGGCTACCAGGTGGTCTCCTTCGAGACTCGCGCCACCCACAACCAGGAGATCGGCCAGGATGTGCTCCTCTCCCGGCGCAGCCAAACCACGTTGTACGAGAATTTTTATCCTTTCGCCAACCTGAACGACTTCGAGGCCAACCTGGTCAAGACCACTTGGCTGCATTCCTGGCTGCAGCTGCTGGGCAACTACCAGGGCCTGCTGCCCGAGGACATGATTTTGGATGCCGACAACGCCGCCTATCTGGAGCACTACCGGCAGACGCTCTACATCCTCGATGAGCTGCCGCGGGTGCCCTACCTGGACTCGCCCAAGTTCGTCTATGTCCATCTGCTGGTGCCGCACGAGCCGTTTGTCTTCGACGCCAGCGGCCGCTACCACTTCCGCCACACGCAAGACGAGTTCACCGAGGGCTACCGCAACAACGCCGAGTTCATCGATGCGCGCATCGCCGAGGTGCTGGCTGAGATCATCGAAAACTCCGCCGCGCCGCCGATCATCATCCTGCAGGGCGACCACGGCCCCAACGGCTCGCCGCCCGAGACACTGCTGCCCATTTTGAACGCCTACCACTTCCCCGGCGGAGACGCCGGCTTGTACGAGCGCATTTCGCCGGTGAACAGCTTCCGGGCGCTGTTCGGACACTACTTCGGCGCGGACTACGCCACGCTGCAGGACGTGAGCTACTATGGCCGCGGCACGGACCTGAGCGAAGGCGTGCTGGTTGAAAACTATTGCGACTAGCAAACCTAAGGATGAATGCGGAAGGATGAGGGATGAAATGAGGCGCCTTTATCCTTCATCCTTGATATGATTCCCCCATGCTCAACCGCCTGAGCCCGGGCAAACGCCTGCTCTTTTATCTGGTGATCAACATCATCGTATCGGCGCTGACCACGCTGCTGGTGCTGGTCATCTGGTCGCGCTTCGCCTTTGGCGGTGCGCCGGTGATCGGCGCACCGGCGGGGGACGGCGCGGCTGCCTCGCTGAGCGGCGTTGCCATCAACGCGGTCATCGGCGCCGGGGACCTGGCCAACGAGCGCGTGTTGCTGGTGCACGAGGGTGAGGCCGACGTGTCGCTGGCCGGCTGGCGGCTGCGCGACGAGAACAACAACGAGTACCGCTTCCCGGCGCTGGTGCTGCACCCCGGCGCGCAGGTCAACCTGCACAGCGGCGCCGGCGACGACACCGCCGCGGCGCTGTTTTGGGGGCGCCTGGCGCCGGTGTGGCGCTCCGGCGAGCGCGCCAGGCTGCTGGACGCGAGCGGCGCCGAGCAGGCGACCTACACGGTACCGTGATTGGTAATTAGGGATCGGGAATCTGGGGGGCGCACCCCTGATCTCTTAATGCCCAATTCCCGGTTCCTGAGTAGAATTAAACCATGCGCAGCGCAGACAAGATCATTGAAGATGCGATGAAGTCCGGGGCGTTCGACGACCTGGCTGGCAAGGGCCAGCCGTTGCCGCTGGAGCACAACCCCAATGCCGACCCGGAGTGGGAATTGGCGTACCACCTGCTCAAAGAGAATGGCTTCGCACCCGCGTTCATTGAAGAGCGCCAGGTCATCGAGAAAGAATTGGCCGCCGCCCGCGGCGCGCTGGCGCGCGCCTGGGCCGGCCGCGCCGCTGAAGGCGGCACGGCCCGCTGGGCGCAGGCATGCCGGCAATTTGAAGAGCAGGCCGCTGTGCTGAACAAGAAGATCCGCGACTACAACCTCACCATCCCGCACGACAAGCTGGCCCGCGCGGCCATCGACCCGGCGAAGGAAATCGAGCAGACCAGCCAGGGCGGCTGAGCCAATGGCCACCTGGATAAGCCACCTGCGCCTGGCCGAGCGCCTGCTGGCGGCCATCCCCAATCTGGATGCGGCCTACTTCGCCATCGGCAGCCTGGCGCCGGATTCCGGCATCCGCCGGGAAGATGGCAAAGGCTTCGACCCTCCGTCTCAAGTTACTCATTTTAAACCGTCCGCCTCACCAGAGGGGAAGACCATTGAGGACCTGGCGTTCTATCGAAAGTATTCGGCCCAGCTCTCGACCAACTCGCCGGACACCCTGCAGCGCTCGTTCTTGCTGGGCTACTTCTTCCACCTGGTCACGGACAGGTTGCACGACATCCATGTGGTCAGCCCGGCCCTGGCTGCCCTGAACACGCAGCATGGGTCAGAGGTGGTCGAGGAATTCAAGAAAGATTGGTACGGGCAGGATTTCATCTACCTGCGCGACCATCCCAATTGGCCGCTTTGGCAGCTGTTTCTGGATGCGGAGTATCAGCATGACTACCTGGACCACCTGCCCGCCGGGGCGATCCGCCAACAGATGGAGAACATCAAAAAGTTCTATCAGCGCACAGATGAGGCTGTCCAGCAAGCCTATGCCCGTGAATATCCCTACGTGAACAAACAGCAAATGGACGCGGACATCGACTTCCTCGCCTCCAGGATGCAAGCAGTGCACCAGCGCATCTGGGTGGAGGGCGCGACTTTGGGGAGTACCAGCAGCGCGCTCGAACTGCTGGGCGACTGAACCGGGTTTCTTGCCCCTGCCCGCGCGCTCTGTTACACTAACCTCAGTCCCGTCGTTTGCACCAACAGCTAAGCACGATGTCTCTTTCCTTCTATCGCAAGTACCGCCCCAGCGCCTGGGCTGATGTCATCGGCCAGGCGCATGTGGTCGAGACGCTGCGCAATGCAGTGGCCGCCGAGCGCGTCGCCCACGCCTACCTGTTCGCCGGGCCGCGCGGCACGGGCAAAACCAGCGTGGCGCGCCTGCTGGCCAAGGCGGTTAACTGCGAGCACGCTGACCCGGCCCAGCGTCCCGATGACAGCTGCGAAAATTGTCTGAGCGTGCAGGCCGGCAGCTTTTTGGACCTGATCGAGATCGACGCCGCCTCCAACACCAGCGTGGACGACGTGCGCGAATTGCGCGACAAGATCAACTTCTCGCCCAACCGCGGCCGCTACAAGGTCTATATCATTGACGAAGTGCACATGCTCTCCACGGCGGCCTTCAACGCGCTACTGAAGACGCTGGAAGAGCCGCCCCCGCACGCCATCTTTATTCTGGCCACCACGGAGCTGCACAAGATCCCCGCCACGGTGCTCTCGCGCTGCCAGCGGCACGAGTTCCGCCGCATTTCCGTGGCGGAGATCGTGGCCCGGCTGAAGACGATGGCCGCTGCCGAGGGCGTGCAGGTGGAAGAAGCCGCGCTGGAACTGATCGCCCGCCAATCCACCGGCTCGCTGCGAGACGCCCAGTCGCTGCTGGACCAGTTGGCTTCCAGCGGCGGCCAGGTGGGGCTGGATTGGGCCCGTGAAGTGCTGGGCACCGCCGCCAACTTGGCCGTACTGGACCTGTTCGATGCGCTGGCAGCCAGGGACGCCGCGGCCGGTCTGGACCTGATCCACCGGGCGTTGGACGCCGGCAGTGACCCGCGCCAGTTCGCCCGCCAGGCGGTCGACGCGCTGCGCGGCCTGCTGCTGCTGCGCATGGGCGCCGAACTGGGGCCACAGTTCTCCGGCGAAGAGGCCGAGCGCATGCGAGACCAGGCCAAGGCCTTCAGCCTGGCTGAGTTGCTGGCGATCATCCAGCATTTCAACGAAGCGGCCGGCGAAAAGCCGACCTGGCTGCCCAGCCTGCCTTTGGAAATGGCTTTCGTGGCCGCGCTGCAAGGCGCCGCGCCGCGAGCCCCCGCGGCGCCGGCGAGTGGAGGGGCTGCTCCGCAGCAAGGCGCCCCCGCCGCCCCGCCGCCCGCTGCGGCTTCTCAACCGCCAGCGGGGCAGGGCGGCGCTGGGGTGGACAATGCCACCTGGGCGCGCATCCGCGAAGCGATGCGCAGCCGTGACCAACAGGGCCAGGTGGCCGCACTGCTCAATTCGGTTAAGACGCGCGAGCTGCAAGGCAATACGTTGACCATCGGCTTTGCCAGTGACCTGGTGCGCGAAAAGATGGACAAGCCGGAAAACATCTCCCTGCTGCAAGACGTGCTGGAAGAAATACTGGGCCAAAAGCTGGGCGTGAAATGCGTGCTGGCCAGCAACCGGGCCGGCGACCTGCCCGCGGGGGTGGATAGCTCCGGCATGGTGGCCACCGCCGTGGGGCTGGGTGCGGAAATTGTGGACAAGACCGACCTGGGCAAGACCCCAGAGTAAAATCGAAATCATTTCTATCAGGAGAAACCCACATGGATAAACTACCCGGAATGGGCGACATGGCCGGCATGCTCAAGCAGTTGCGCCAGATGCAGGGCGAACTGGCCAAGGCACAGAAAGAACTGGCCCGCGAGACGGTGACTGCTGAGGCGGGCCGCGGCGCGGTGCAGGTCACCGTCACTGGCGACCAGCGCGTGACCGACTTACAAATCGATCCCGAGCTGTTGGCCTCCGGCGATGCCGGCCAGCTGAGCCAGCTGCTGCAGGAAGCCTTCAACAAAGCGCTGGACGAATCACGCGAGATGGCCAAGAAACGCCTGGGGCCGCTGGCCTCCGGGCTGGGCGGCTAGGCCGCGCGGGCTGAGCTGTGCTGCTGCCGGAGCCGGTCCAGCGGGTCATCGAGGCTTTTTCGCGCCTGCCCGGTGTGGGGCCGAAGACGGCCTCGCGGCTGACCTTCCATCTGCTACGCGGCCAGAGCAGCCTGGCCGAGGAACTGGCCGCCGCCCTCGGCGGCCTGCACTCGGGCACGGGCAGCTGCGGCCGCTGCTTCAACATCACCGCCGCCGGGCGGGAACTGTGCCCAGTGTGCGCCAGCGCCGAGCGCGAGCGCGGCTTGGTCTGCGTGGTGGAAGAGCCACTGGACGTGCTGGCCCTGGAACGCACCGGCGGCTACCAGGGCCTGTACCACGTGTTGGGCGGGGCGCTCTCCCCGATTGAAGGCGTGGGGCCGGATGACTTGCGCATCGCCGAACTGCTCGAGCGGGTGCGCGCCGGCGGCGTGCAAGAGATCATCGTGGCCACCAACCCCAGCATGGAGGGCGACGCCACGGCGATGTACCTGCAGCAGCAACTGGCCCCGCTGGGGCCGCGGCTCACCCGCCTGGCCCGCGGGCTGCCCATGGGCGGCGACCTGGAGTACGCAGACCAGGGCACCTTGCTGCGGGCGCTGGCCGGGCGGCAGGAATTGTCCTAGCAAACATCAAATACGCAATTCCCCCCTTGACCCGTGGCGTATTTTCGCTATAATGTACGGGCTTGACAATATAGGATCTTTTCCCGCAAATCAGATCCCCTTACAACTCAGGCGCAATGCGCACAGGAAGGGCCTCGACCTTGGATGGTTCAGGAGCGAGGTGCTTTTTGCCCTGTTAATTGCTTGACAGGAGCCGAACGGGTGGTAGAATCCGCCCCCTGTGTCCGGTTCAGAAGAGCCGAGCGGACTTTAACAACTGAATAGTGATAAGAAGTTTTAGCTTGCGTTTTGTAGTACACAAACAAACCGCAACCAAGTGACTACATCCGTCTTCGGACGGACGAAGTTTCTGCGGAGAGTTTGATCCTGGCTCAGGATGAACGCT
>JAHCIH010000025.1 GCA_026129335.1 Anaerolineales bacterium | reverse complement strand
CCGCCAAGTACTGCGCTGCCCACGCCGAGGACGCCACCCACCACCAGATTGATGATGAAGATGGCCACCCAGGCGATGATCACGGTCACGATGGTCTGGCCCCATTCGAGGTCCAGCGCTTCTTTCACCGCCAGTGCGGAGGCGGCGATGCTGAGCAGCGAGGCAGCCAGCAGCAGCGGCGAGACCGCGCAGAGCAGCAGCGGCACGAAGCTGAGCAGGCCGCCCAAAACACCCACCGCACCCCAGACGTTGGCCAGGCCCATGGTGCGCACGACTTCGTTGAAGTTCACGTCGGCCTTGAACATGGTCTTGCCGACCCAGGCAACCACGAAAGCGCCCACCGCAAAAGCGAGCACCGCCACGATGGTGCCGGAGACGATGGTGAACGGCGAAACCGCCAGGTCCATCGCGCCCAGATCGGTCTCGGCGAGGAAGTCGGCCGCCGCGACGCTGGCAGACTGGGCAGTGAAGTAGCTGCTAACCTGGTTGAGCAGGGCAACAATGGCCACAATCGCCCAAGCGGTGTTGGTGAAGGAAGCATCCTGCTCCACTTCCGCGTAGACGCCTTTGCGAAAAGTAAAGGCCCCAATGATACGATCCATCAACATATGAAATCTCCTTTTATGAAACGTGGATTAATTATTCTTACTATAAACGAATTTGGCCGGAAAGTGCTACTAAGCAGACCAGGCTCTTTGAAAAGCAAAATGCCCGCCGTTTCGGCGGGCATTTTTTTATTGCACTATGGGCGGAGACTAACCCCAGCCCTGGTTCTTGACGAAATCGGTGATGAAGGGGATGGTCACCTGCTCGCCCTGGTAAGCTTTGAAGGCGAAGTACAGCTGCGGCAGCCACAGGAACGGCACCAGGCAGGCGCCCACCACGGTCACGGTGAGCACAGTGCCCAGAATGAAGACGGCCACCGCCCAGGCCAGGGCCTGCGCGCTGTTCGATTTGATGAAAGGACGGTTCTTCTTGTCTTCAAGCAGCAGAACGATGATCGGGATCACCGGGGTGAACAACCAAGCCAAAGCTGCCCACAGTTTGTCGTCACTGGTTACCGAGTTTGAAGCCATGATCTATCTCCTTTTGAATAACCGCTTTATTAGATAAGGCACGATGCCACATTATAAAACGATTAGCCCCGAAATTAATCACTCATCTTGCAAAGCCGGCACGCCACCCAGGCTGTGTGCTGCGCGCACCGCGCGCACTACCGCCTGAGCGACCACCTCGGCGGCGAAAGCGCCCACGATGTTGACGTCGGCTTTGCGCCGGCCGGTGGCCAGCGCAAAGAGCGTATCGCCGTCCAGCATGGTGTTGGCCGGGCGGATGCTGCGCGCCAGCCCGTTCATCGCCATTGCCGCCATCTTGTTGGCTTCGGTCTTGTCGAAGCGGGCATTCGTGGCCACCACCCCGATGACAGTGTTGCCGCGCTGTGCAGCGCCGAACACGCTGCGGCCCACCTGGCCCTTCATGATCTCCATCGTGTCGGCGAAGCGGCCCTGGCCAATCTTCAGCGGGCCTTTGCGCAGGCTGCGCGCCCCGGCCACGATTTCGCCCGTGTCCGGGTCGATCACATCGCCGAAGGGGTTGACCGCGATCAGCGCGGCCACCTGCACCCCGCCGCCGATGTCCATCGCCGCCGAGCCGATGCCGCCCTTCATCGCCTGGCCTGCCCCTAATATCTTGCCCACCGTGGCGCCGGTGCCAGCGCCCAGGCTGCCCTCCGCCACCGGGTCGCGGCTGGCGTTCAGGCAGGCCTGGTATCCCATCTCGGCATCAGGCCGGCGGGTGGCTGAGCCGATGCCCAGGTCGAAGAGGATCGCCGCGGGCACGATGGGCACTTTGGCCACGCCGACGTTGAAGCCGATCTTCTTTTCTTCCAGGTAGCGCACTGCACCGCCCGCCGCGTCCAGGCCGAAGGCCGAGCCGCCGGAGAGCATCACCGCATGGGCCTTGTCCACCAGGTGCATGGGGCGCAGGGCGTCCGTCTCACGGGTGCCGGGCGCGCCGCCGCGCTGGTCCACGCCGGCCACCGCGCCTTTTTCGCATAGCACCACCGTGCAGCCGGTCACCGCTTCGTTATCCTGCGCGTGGCCCACGCGCAGGCCGTCGATCAGGGTCAGTGTGTCGTTTTTAGTCATCGTCGTCTTCCCATTCTTCACGCTCCTCCTGCAGGCGGCGCAGGATATCAGGCACCTTGCGGGCGTATTCACTGCGCATCAAATCGGAGCTGATCAGGAAATCGGCCGTGGCCCGGTTGGAGGCGGTGGGGATGTTGTGCAGCACCGCCAGGCGCAGCAGCGCCTTCACGTCCGGGTCGTGCGGCTGGGGCTGCAACGGGTCCCAGAAAAATATCAAGATATCGATGACATTGGTGGCGATCGCTGCTCCGATCTGCTGGTCGCCGCCCAGTGGACCGCTGAGGAAGCGGCGCACGCGCAGCCCGGTCTCTTTGGCGATCAGCGCACCGGTGCCGCCGGTGCCGAAGAGGGTGTGTTTGGCCAGTTCGGCGCGGTTGTAGGCCGCCCACTCAGCCAAGTCTTCCTTGCAACCATCGTGGGCCACCAAGGCGATGCGTTTTTTCTCGGGCAGCTTTTCTTCGCTGGGCATGTCAGCCTTTCAGGATCAGTTCGCTTTGCGGCGGCCCCAGGAACTCCACGCCGTCCTCGCTGAGCAGCACGTCTTCCTCGATGCTCATGTAGCCATAGCCCGACACGACCAGCCCCGGCTCCAGGGTGAAGACGTTGCCGGCTTCCAACGGGATCTGCGGCAGGTCGCCGTACTTTTCCCACATGGGGCCGATCAGGCCGCCGCCGTCGTGGACGGCGCGGCCCAGCTGGTGGCCGGTGGCATGCATGTATTCGGGGTAGCCGGCATCCAGCACGGCCTGGCGGGCGGCGGCGTCCGCCTCGGCGCCGGGCGCGCCGGGCTTCATCTTCTCGATGGCCGCGTGGATGGAGCGCCAGATCGTTTCGAAGGCACGGCGCACCGGCTCCGGCGCGTCGCTCTCGCCAGGCTTGAGCATATAGACCATGCGCTGGATATCGGAGCAGTAGCCATCCTGGCGCACGCCGAAGTCGAAGTGCACCAGGTGGCCGGGCGCGACTTTGATCTCAGTCGGCATGGTGTGCCCGATGGGGCTGTCCGGTCCGGAGTTGACCGCCGGGCAGCTCTGCGGGTCCCAGGCGGGCTGCAGGCCGCGCTCACCGGTGCGCTCCAGCATGTACGCGTTGATTTCGCGCTCCGTGCGGCCCACTTCGATGTATTCGAAAGCTTCCTGGTAGATCTCCGCCGTGGTCGCCACCGCGGTGCGAATGCGGCGGATCTCTTCCGCCGTCTTGCGGCCGCGCAATGGGGCGATGATGCCCTCGGCGCTCACCAGGCGGCTTGCGTATTTGGCGCCCAGGTAGTCCTGCATTTTCTGGTACATGCCGTGGCTCAGGCCATCGGCGTACAGGTTCTGAGTGGAAGTGTTGACCGCGATTTGCGCTGGGTCCAGGCGGGCGATGGTCTCGGCCAGCGGCTCACGGATGGATTTATGGAATTCCAGCACCTCGCTGTAAGCGCCGGTGTTCCTGGCCGTGTCGGCTTCGTAATGGCCCACAATGGCGATGCGCTCGCCGCGACGGGTGACGATCAGCGCGCTCTCCCAGGTCAGGTCGGCGCCGAAGATCAGCGGCAGCATCGGGTCGCCCGCCGCGCTGGTCTCGCGCACGAAGGTCAGCCACAGGTCGATACCCTGCTCGTCCAGGATGCCGACGGCCTGCTGCACCTTCTCGGGGATCAGTGGGTCCATATGGCTACCAGGCGTAGGCTTCCGGCGCCGGGCCGCCCGGGCCGGGCCAGATCTTGTCCAGCTCCTGCAGGGCGTCTTCGTCCAGCTTGATCTCCAGCGCGTGCAGGTTGCCCTTGAATTGCTCGGCGGTGCGCGGGCCGATGATTGGCGCGGTCACGCCCGGCTGGTGGAGCAGCCAGGCCAGGGCCACGTCGGCGGGGGCTTCGCCCAGTTTCTTGCAGAAGGCCTCGTAGGCCTCCAACTGCGGGCGGTGCTCGTCCACGATTTTCTGCACGTCTTCGGCGGCCCGGCGGCCGGCCTTGGCTTTTTGCAGCGCGCCGCCCAGCACGCCGCGCTGCAGCGGGCTCCAGGGGATGATGCCCAGACCGTAGTGCTGGCTGGCGGGGATCACCTCCAGCTCAATGCTGCGCTGCATCAGGTTGTACAGGCTTTGCTCGCTGACCAGGCCCATGAAGTTGCGCGCCGCGGCGGTCTCCTGCGCCTGGGCGATGTGCCAGCCGCCGAAGTTGCTGCTGCCCACGTAGATCACCTTGCCCTGCTGCACCAGCACCTCCATCGCCTGCCACACCTCTTCCCAGGGCGTGCTGCGGTCGATGTGGTGCATCTGGTACAGGTCGATGTGGTCGGTCTTCAGGCGGCGCAAGCTCTCTTCGCAAGCCTGGCGGATGTGCAGCGCCGAGAGGCGGCGCTGGTTGGGCCACTCGCCCATACGCCCGAAGACCTTGGTGGCGATGACGGTCTTCTCACGCCGCCCGCCGCCCTGGGCGAACCACTTACCGACGATCTTTTCGGTGATGCCTTCGCCCAGCTTCCAGCCGTAGACGTTGGCCGTGTCGAAGAAGTTGATCCCCTCTTCCAGCGCCTGGTCCATTACCGCGAAGCTGTCTTTTTCCTTGGTGTGCGGGCCGAAGTTCATCGTGCCCAGGCAAAGGCGGCTGACCTGCAAGCCGCTGCGTCCCAGTTGTGTGTATTCCATGCCAAGCTCCTCAATAAGCAATCATAAAACGGCTTGCGCCGGCTGTGTATCCGGTTTGGGGCCATCGCGGCGCAGCACCAGGGCCAGCTGGATGGCCTCGATGATCAGCGCGACGGTCAGGCCGGCGGCGGCCACCGGCACGCCGGGCAGGCCCAGCCGCGCGCCGGCAAAGACGGCCGCGGCCAGCACGGCCAGCTCCACCGCCATGGCGATGGCTTGCGGGCGGGTGTTGCGCCTGGCGGTGAGCAGCCCGCGCGAGACGGTGACCGAGGCCATCGCCAGCGGCATCAGCAGGCCGAAGCGCGCCCCGTCGCGGGCCACGGCGGCCAGCTCGGCGGAGACGCCGATCAGGCCGCGGAAGTAGCTCTCCGCCAGCGGGGTGAAGCTGAGTACGAAGAGCAGCAGGGAGCAGCCCAGGCCCACCAGCAGGCCAAAGCGGCGCATGGCCGCCTGGTGGCCGGGCTCGTCGCTGAGCGCGATGGTCACTTCGGGCAGGGCCATTTGCGGCGCACGGGTGATGAACAGCAAGCCGCCGACCACCGGCCAGGCCGCCAGGCTCAACTCCGGATTCGGGCTGCGCGCCAGCGCCGCGGCGATGATTGGCTGGGTGAACAGGTACAGCAGGTTGCTGGCCGCCAACGGCCAGTGGAAGTTGACCAACTCGCCGTAGCTCAACTCGGCTTGTTGGGTGGCGGCCTCAGCGCCGAACTCGGCGCGCACCAGCGGAGCGCTGAGCCAGTGGGCGTACAGCGCCTCAAGCACCACGCCGGCGCTCAGCGCCAGCGCGCCCACGGCCACGCCGGGCAGCGGCGTGAACAGCGCCAGCAGCGTGGCGCTGCCCGCCGAGCTGAGAAGGCGCAGGATGGTGCCGCGGCCCACCAGGTTGCTCTGCCCGAAGCGGATCAGAATGCCCTGGCGGAAGCGCCGCCAGGCAATCGCCGCGCTCCACGGCAGCATCAGCTGGATGCCCAGCTGCACTGGCTCGTGCAGGCTCGCCGGGGCACCCAGCCAGCCTTTGACCACCAGGTCGAACAGCGGCGTCCAGCCCAGCAGGAACTGCAAGGCGGTGGTGGCGACCATCAGGTGCGCAGTGAAGCGGCGCAGCATCAGGTAGTTCTGCCGGCTGCGCGCCAGCGCCGTGGCGGTGGAGAGCAGCGAGATCACCGGGCTTTCAATGGTGATGCTCAGCGAGGCGGCCAGGCCGAAAGCGGCGATCATGCGCTCCGCCTGGCTGATCCGCGCCAGCGCGGCGCTGATGTACGGCATCTCCACCGCCATTAACAGCCAACTGGCCGCCAGCGGCAGCCAGAGCAGGAAGATGCGTTTTTGGGTTAGGGTCTTGGAGGTGGGGAGGGCGGCTTGCATGTATGTGGGAGTCTACCATTCGCAAAGCGGTCAATATTCAGCAATCAGCGATCGGCAGAACTCCGCGAAAGGGGAGCCACCGTGGGCGTTTTTCGCCCACGCTAGCCCAGGCTAGCTCACGGTAGAATGAGCGCCATGTTGTTCCAGCGAGAGTCCGGTATTCTGCTGCCCGTCTCCGCCCTGCCGGGGCGCTACGGCATTGGCGACCTCGGCCCCGGCGCGTACGCCTGGCTGGACTTCCTGCACGCCGCACGCACACGCTGGTGGCAGGTGCTGCCGCTCGGCCCCACCGGCTACGGCAACTCGCCCTATCAGTCGTATTCCTCCTTCGCCGGCAGCCCCAACCTGATCAGCCCTGAATTGCTGTTGGCCGACGGGTTGATCGACGCCGCCCATTTGGAGCAGGCGCCCGCCTTCCCGGCGGGCAAGGTGGACTACGACAGAGTGGCCGAATGGAAGCGCGGGCTGTGCCAGGTGGCCTATCTGCGCCTCAAGGACTTGCCGCAGCTGCACGTGGCCTTCGAGTCTTTCCGCGTCCAGCACGCCGGCTGGCTGGAGGACTATGCCTTGTTCATGGCGCTCAAAGACCAGGAAAGCGCCCGCCCCTGGGGCGCCTGGCCGGCGGGGCTGCGCGACCGCCGGCCGGAGGCGCTGGACGCCGCCCGCCAGACCCACGCCGCCAACATCACTTTCTACGCTTTCCAGCAGTTCCTCTTTTTCCGCCAGTGGGATGCGCTGCGCGTCCGCATGGCTGAGTTGGGCATCGGCGTCATCGGCGATCTGCCCATCTACGTCTCCGAGGACAGCGCCGACGTGTGGACGGCCCGCGAGCTGTTCGAGATCGACGAGCACGGCCAGCCGCTGCGCGTGGCCGGCGTGCCGCCGGACATGTTCTCGGCCACCGGCCAGCGCTGGGGCAACCCGGTGTACCGTTGGGAGGCGCATAGGGAACAGGGTTACGCCTGGTGGCTGGCTCGCCTGCAGGCGGTGCTGAGCACGGTGGACGTGCTGCGCCTGGACCATTTCCGCGGCTTCGCCAATTACTACGCCATCCCCGCCAGTGAACCCACCGCCATGCACGGCACCTGGGAGTTGGGGCCGGGCGTCGACTTCTTCGAGACGGTGCGCCAGCGCCTGGGCAGCCTGCCGCTGATCGCCGAAGACCTGGGCGGCGAGATTGAGCCGCTGGTCACCCAATTGCGCGACCGCTTCAACCTGCCGGGCATGCGCGTCTTCCAGTTCGCCTTCGAAAGCGACATGGACCACATCTTTTTGCCGCACAACTATCCGGCCAACTGTGTGGCCTACACCGGCACCCACGACAACGACACGGTGGTCGGCTGGTTTGCCAATGCTCCCGAAGATGAGCGCAAGTTCTGCTTGGAATACCTGAACAGCAACGGGCTGCACATCGCCTGGGATATGCTGCACAGCCTGTGGGCCTCGCCCGCCGGGCTGGTGATGGCCCCCATTCAGGATTTCCTGGAACTGGGCGGTGAAGCGCGCTTCAACCTGCCCGGCACGCCGCTGGGCAATTGGGACTGGCGCATGGATGGCGAACTGCTCACCCCCGACCTGGCCGCGCGTATCGCCGCGTTGAATGCGGAGGGGGAGAGGACTTATAGCGATTAGCTGATAGCTATTAGCGTTCAGCTGTCAGCCTTCAGCGTTCAGCAATCAGTATTTGTCATTACGAGGAGTATTCCAGCGCGTCAGCGCTGGAAACGGACGAAGCAATCTCGGTCTTCAAAACCTGACGCCTAGATTGCTTCGTCGGCCCTGGCTGCGCCGGGCCTCCTCACAATGACAGGCCTGTAAAACAAAAACGACCCCGTTCGGGGTCGTTTTTTGTTGAGGGCTATTTCTTCTTGGCCGTCGTCTTCGCAGCGGCGGTTTTGGCCGCTGGTTTTTTGGCGGCAGCCGTTTTCGCCGCGGGCTTCTTGGCGGCCGGCTTCACTGTGGCCTTCTTGGCCGGCGCCTTGGCGGCCACGGCTTTGGTCGCCGGTTTCTTGGCCGCGGGTTTGGCGGCGGCGCCCTTTGCCGCAGTGGTCTTCGCCGCAGCCTTCTTGGCCGCCGGCTTGGCCGCAGCGGTCTTCGGCGCCGACTTCTTCGTGGTGCCCTTCTTGGCGGCTTCCTTCATCGCCTTCTCCACCGCCTCCTTGGAGGGCTTGGGCCGCGTCGCCGCCTTGCGCGCCGCAGTGGCCGCGGCCGGCTTGGCGGCTGCGCCGGCGGCCTGCTTGGCCGGGGCAGGGGTTGCCGCCGGGCGGGCGCTGGCGGGCACTTCGCGCATCAGCTGTGCGGTGGCCACGGAGTTGGGCCGCCCGCAGCGGGGGCAGTGCGCGTTGTAATACTTGTAATTGTTCGCCTGCACTTCGGCCAGGGCGGCGACGGCGCCTTCCTGGCTCAGCGTGAACGGCGTATAGCAGTGTCTACAGCGAATTAGCATGGTTCTCCTTCCTTCAGATGCAGAACAACCAGTTTAATTATACTCAGCGGTCTATGAGCGGGCTGGCTGCACGGTGGCGATAAATATCCCCGCCAAAATCAGCGCGCCGCCGAGCAGTTCCAACAACCCAGGCGTCTCGCCCAACAAAAAGAAGGCCAGGATGATGGCGCCCACCGGCTCTCCCAGCAGGGCGATGGACACGAACGAGGCCGGCAGGTGGGCCAGCGCCCAGTTGAAACTGGAATGGCCCAGCAGCTGCGGCAGCAGGGCGAGAAGCAGCATATAGATGTACACCTCACCGGAGAAACCCAGCACGGGCAGCCCCGAGAACGCCAGCATGCCCGCCAACACCAGGGCGGCCATGCCGTAGACCAGGAATATGTACGGCGTCAGCGGCAGCACTGGGCGCAGCCGCCGCCCGATGAGGATGTAGCCCGCCCCGGTCCAGGCGCCCACCAGTGCCAGCAGGTTGCCCAGCATCGCCTCACTCCCCAGGTTTAGGCCGCCGCTACTTAACGCAACCAGCGCCCCGCCGGCCAGGGCGACCAGCATGCCGATGATGACCGCGCGGCTGAGCCGCTCTTTGAGGAACAGCGGGGCCAGCAGGGCCACCCATAGCGGGTTGGTGGTCACCAGCACCACCGAACTGGCCACGCTGGTGTATTCCAGCGAGAGGATCCAGCTGGCGAAATGCAGCGCCAGCAGCCCGCCGCCCAGCGCGGCCAGGCCCAGCTCCTTGCGGCTGAGGCGGCGCAGCTCGGCCTGGTGGCGCGGCAAAGCCACCGGCAGCAGGATCAGCGCTGAAAAGCCCATGCGGAAGGCGGCGATGACCAGCGAAGGGGCTTCGTTCTGCGCGTAGCGGATCAGCAGCGCCGAGGAAGACACCGCCAGGATGCCCAAAAACAGCACCAAATGCGGCGGAACCTTCGGGGCGGAGGGCGATTGGGCGGCCAATTGTGATTTTCTTGACAAGGGGTAGGGGGCTAATTACAATGAAACTGTTCGCTGGTATTGTAACGCAGGGGTTCAGTCCCCGTTTTCAACATTAAACAAAGGAGCTGTAGACATGGCCTTCACCTTGCCCAACCTTCCGTACGACCACAATGCTCTGGAACCGCATATCGACGCCCGCACGATGGAAATCCATCACGGCAAGCACCACCAGGCTTATGTGACCAACCTGAACGCGGCCCTGGAGAAGCACCCCGATCTGGCCGGCAAATCCATTGAAGATCTGCTCAAGGACCTCAACGCCATCCCTGAAGACATCCGCACCGCGGTGCGCAACAACGGCGGCGGCCATTACAACCACAGCCTGTTCTGGGAGATCATGTCCCCGAACGGCGGCGGCCAGCCGGAAGGCGACCTGGCCGAAGCGATCAACAAGGCGTTCGGCGACTTCGCCAGCTTCCAGGACCAGTTCGCCAAGGCCGGCCTCGGCCAGTTCGGCAGCGGTTGGTCGTGGCTGGTCAAAGGCGACGGCGGCCTGGCAGTGGTCGCCACCCCCAACCAGGACACCCCGCTCTCCAACGGCCAAACCCCCATCCTGGGCGTGGACGTTTGGGAGCACGCCTACTACCTCAACTACCAGAACCGCCGCCCGGATTACATCGCCGCCTGGTGGAACGTGGTCAACTGGGCTGAGGTAGCCAAGCGCTTCGCTGGCTAAAACCAGCCGGCGGGAGTAAAATCAAGCCAACGAAGGAGTAATCCATGACCCACATCATCACTAGCTTGTGCTTGCGCGACGGCGGTTGCGTGGAGGTTTGCCCGGTGGAATGCATCGTTCCCGGCATGCCTCAGGATAAATACCCGCTCTATTACATCGACCCGGCCACCTGCATCGACTGCGGCGCCTGCATCCCCGAGTGCCCCTATGAGGCCATCTTCACCGAAGATGAGACCCCGGATGCCTACTCCGCCAAGGGCGGCGAATACCAGGCCAAGCCCGCCGGCACCGCCGGTTTCGACCAGACCTTCGAGGGTACGAACCACCACGGCCACGCGGTCAAGCTGGACAACACCAAGGTGCTGTCCGCCGGTGAGACGGTCAACCTGCGGGATGACATCCCGTCCAACTACGACTACTTCGAGAACGGCCCGGGCTACTGGGACGGTTGGCAAGACCACGCCAAGTAGTAGACAGTAGACAGCTTACAGTCCACAGACAAAGAGCCCGCCATTCGGCGGGCTCTTTTTTTTTGCAGCGCGCCATGCGTCATCCTGAGCTGCTACGCGTAGCGAAGGATCCCCAATACGCTGAGTGGACAGAGATGCCGTGGGGTCAAAGGCCCGCCTGATAGGCGGTGCATGCTTCTTCGGAAAATCTCGCCTTGTGGATTCCTCGGCTTGTTGGTTCGGCAAGCTGGTGTTGCTTTGATAGCACCGCCTCGGAATGACAAGGGTTCTCGGTGCTTATGCATTAAAATTGCTCGACAACACCAACCTCACCAGAAGGGACCCATGACTGCAGAATTCCGTATTGAAAAAGACTCGCTCGGCGAAGTGCAAGTGCCCGCCGAGGCACTGTATGGTGCGCAGACCCAGCGCGCCGTGGACAATTTCAACGTCTCCGGCCTCAAGCCGTGGCCGGCTTTCGTATGGTCGATGGCGGCCATCAAGCGCGCCGCCGCCGAGGTGAACGCCGACTTGGGCCTGCTGGACAACGACAAGGCCGAGGCCATCTCGGCGGCCGCTGCCGAAGTGATGGACGGCCAATGGCGCGAGCAGTTCGTCGTAGACCCCTTCCAGGCCGGGGCGGGCACCAGCCACAACATGAACGTCAACGAGGTGCTGGCCGCCCGGGCCAACCAATTGCTGGGCGACAAGCTGGTCAACCCCAACGACCATGTCAACATGGCCCAGTCCACCAACGACACCATCCCCACCGCCATCCGTCTGGGCTGCCTGTGGCGGCTGGATGAGCTGCTGGGTGTGGTGGACGGCCTGGCGGCCGCCCTGGCCGCCAAGGCCGCCGAGTTCGATGACATTGTTAAATCTGGCCGCACTCACTTGCAGGATGCCGTGCCGGTGCGCCTGGGCCAGGAATTCGCCGGTTACGCCAAGGCGGTGGAGCGGGATGCCGCCCGCATCCGCCGCAGCGCCGAGGGCCTGCGCCGCCTGGGTATCGGCGGCACCGCTACCGGCTCCGGCCTGAACGCCCACCCCAAATACCATGCCGGCATGGTCAAGAAGCTCGCCGAGATCACCGGGCTGGAGCTGCACACCTCCGATGACCTTTTCGAGAGCATGCAATCCCTGGCCGACGCAGCCGACTTCTCCGGCAGTCTGCGCACCCTGGCGGTCACCGTCACGCGCATCGCCAACGACTTCCGCCTGCTCTCCTCCGGGCCGTCCACTGGCCTGGATGAGATTCGCCTGCCGGCGCTGCAACCCGGCTCCAGCATCATGCCGGGCAAAGTGAACCCGGTGATGGCTGAGATGGCCAACATGGCCATGTATCACGTGATGGGCTGCGACACCACTGTGGCGCTGGCCGCCGCCGCCGGGCAGCTCGAACTCAACGTGATGATGCCCATCATTGCCCATAACCTCTTTGAGGAGATGCAGGTCATCATCGGCTCGCTGCGCGCCTTCACCGAGAAGTGCGTGGTGGGGCTGACGGCCAACCGAGACAAGGCCGAAGGCTGGCTGGCGCGCAACGCCATCATCATCACCGCGCTCAACCCGATCATCGGCTATCAGGCCGGCGCGGCGCTGGTCAAACAGGCCTTGCAGGAAGACCGCACCGTGGGCGAAGTGGCCGTGGAGAAAGCTGAGGCCGGCGACTTGAAGCACATCAGCGAAGACCGCAGCGTGAGCGCCGCCGAAATCCAGGCCGCGCTCAGCGATCTGCGCAAACTGACCGAGGGCGGTATCGTCAAGTAAAAGGCGGGAGCATGCTGGCTGAAATCGAACAGACCCTGAACACCCTCGAACGGCTGCGCGGCCAGGTGGGCGGCATCATCCAGAGCACGCCGCTCGCAGGCCTGAACTGGCGGCCCGAGCTGCCCCAGGGCGCCGACCCGGTGAGCTCGCTGGCCGTGCTGGGCGTGCATACCGCCGGTTCAGAGCACTTCTGGATTGCTGAACTCATCGGCGCCCGCCCGCAGACCCGCGTCCGCGACGAGGAGTTCGCCTTCGTGGCCGGCTCAGCGGACGAAGTGCTGGACAGGCTGGCCAAGGTGGCCGCGCAAACCCGGGAGATTCTCTCAGCCGTGGATGCCGAGAAACTGGCATCCAGCATCGCTTACGATGACCACCTGCATCTGGTGCGCTGGATTCTGCATCACGTGATTTCCCACTACGGCCTGCACATCGGCCACATGCAGCTGACCTATCAGCTGTGGAACCAGGGCATGGCCAGTACGGCCCCGCCCTGGATACCTGCAAAATAGGTGAATCAAAAAAGCGCCCGCCAATCTGGCGGGCGCTTTTTGTTTATGCGCTAGGGGATGGTGTAGCTCTGCAGGTCCACGCTGGTGCTTAGGCCTTCGCTGCCTTCAAAGCTGGCGGAGCTGTCGTTCCTTACCCAGCCCACATTGCGGGCCAGCCAGGTGATGGCTTGTGAATCGATGGCGAAGGGCATGCTGAAACCCATGTCCAGCAGATTAACCTGGAAATCAAAATGGGTGTCTACCACCAGTTTGAGCGCCTCAAAACTGCCCGCGGGTGTGTCGACTGTTTCGATGGCCACTGCGCTGTAATTGTGAGTCACCACGCCAGACACTGTGGATTGCATGTCCGTCATGGTCATCACGCCCTCGACGGTGTAGGTTTGCGTCCAGCTGTCGCCCACACTGATGACAGTGGGGAAGGTGACCCCGCTGGATTCGAGGGTCTCGAAGGTGGCCTCGATGCCGGTGGCAGTCAAGGTGCCTTCCGGCCCGCCGCCGAATTCCAGCGCGGCGATGCCTGCCGCGCTGCAGGACCACGCCTGAGTAACGTGGACAGCCTCGCCGTCCACGTCATAGATATTGATCAGGGTGAAACCGGTATCGCTGACGTCCGTGGTGCTGGTCGTCCAGCCGAAGGGGCCTTCCATGCTGGTGCCGCTGTAGGTCCAGCTGGCGCCATCCACCACTGGGAAATACTCATGGGCGCACAGCCCACTGCCCAGGGGACCGCTTTCGACCGGAGCAGGTTCCTCCACGGGCGGAGCTTCTTCGACTAGTGGCGGCTCTTCGCCGCCACCGCCGCAGGCGGCCAGCAGCAGCATCAGCGCCAGTGAGGCACCCCAAACAACTCTGCGGATAGGTACAGGCAAATTTCTCATTTGTGTGCATGTCTCCTGGCTAGTAAAAACGAATTACTTAAGAGAGTATCACGCGCTGAAACGAGTGGCAACACACTGCGGCTGCTGATTACCGTCAAAAGAAGAAACGCCCGCCAACTTGGCGGGCGTTTCCTGGCTAAGGGATGTTGTAACTCTGTAACTGGATCAAATCCGAGAAGACGAATCCCTCGAAGTCGTAGGTGCTTTCTGTCTGCACCCAACCAACGCCCTCGACGAACCAGGTCTGGCTCTGGATGCTGATGCTAAAAGGCGGGCCTGCTTCCGCGCCCATGCTTATTTGTATATCGAGATGGGTGCTGATGGCCACCTTCAAGGCTTCAAAGGTGCCGGCCGGCACACTAACGGTTTCAATACCTACTGCGCTGTAATTGTAGGTGGCGGTGCCGCTGCTCTGGGCGCTGAGCCCATCCCCCATGGCCATGTCGCCTGCCAGGGTGTAGGTTTGCGTCCAACTGTCGCCCACGCTGACGTCTCTCGGCAGGCTTATCCCGCTTGTAGCATAGGCCACTGTCTGAGTAATCAGCCTGGATGCCGCTCGTGCCGACGCTGCCTTCCGGTCCGCTGCCGTAGTCCAGTGCCGCCAGCCCTTCCGGCGTGCAAGACCATTGATGCACTACCACGGCCGTGTCGCCACCATCAAAGGTGTTGGTGATGGTGAAACCGCCACCGCTGACCCCGGAGACGCTCTGCACCCAACTGTAAGGACCCTCAAAGCTCGTGCCGCTATAGGCCCAACTGGCGCCTTCCACAACGGGCATGTAGTCATTGGCGCACAGGTCGCCGCCGCTGGCCGCGCCGCCCCCGCCTGCAGGCGCGGCACCGCTTTCGCCGCCGGTGTTGCCTTCTTCAGCCGTGGCAGCTTCTGCGAGAGCCTCCGCGGCCGGGGCTTCGGTGGGGGTGCCGCAGGCGGCCAGCAACAGCATCAGAACAATCAGGCCGCTCCACAGCGCTTTAGGGCTTGCAAACAAATTTTTCATCTTGTAGTCTCCTCTTTTTTGGAAACGAAGCAAGCCTCAGAGTATCACGTAGCAAAGCCAGCGGCAACAAACAATCTGCCAAGGCCGCCCCTTGACGTTGGGCTTTATCCGCTTTACGCTTCCCGGCATGTCCATCCGGGTGCTGCCAGATGAACTGGCTTCACAGATTGCCGCCGGCGAGGTGGTCGAGCGGCCCGCTTCGGTGGTCAAGGAGTTGCTCGAAAACGCTTTGGACGCCGGGGCGGGCCGGATCGAAATCCGCATCCAGGGCGCTGGCCAGCAGCTCATCGAGGTCAGCGACGACGGCGGCGGCATTCCCGCCGGCGAGCTGCCGCTGGCCTTGCAGCGCCACGCCACCAGCAAGCTGAGCCGCGCCGAAGACCTGGCCGCCATCCGCACCCTGGGCTTCCGCGGCGAAGCCCTGGCCGCCCTCGGCTCTGTGGGGCGGCTGACCATCATCTCCCGCCCGAGTGGAGAAGCCGCCGGGGCGCAGCTGCAGGCCGACGGCGGGCGACTGGGCGAACTGCAACCCGCCGCCGCTCCGCCGGGCACCACCGTGCAGCTGGCGGACTTGTTTTACAACACGCCCGCCCGGCGCAAATTCCTGAAGAGCGAAGCCACCGAACGCCGCCACATCAGCACCCTGGTGGCCTGCTATGCCCTGGCCTATCCGCAAGTGCGTTTCGCGCTGGAGATGGAGGGCCGCCCGATCCTGCACACCAGCGGCAACGGTGACCGCCGCGAGGTGCTCGCCGCGCTGTACGACGCCGGCCTGGCCCGGCGCATGCTGCAGGTCGCCGCGCCGGAGGAGCCGGTGTCCGTCGAGGGCTTCATCAGCCCGTTGGACATCACCCGGGCCAACCGCTCGGAGATGACCTTTTTCGTCAACGGGCGCTGGGTGCAAGACCCGGCGCTCTCCAGCGCCGTACTGCAAGCCTACCGCGGCATGCTGATGGTGGGCCGTTTCCCCATCGTGGTGCTCTTTATCCAGCTGCCGCCGGAGATGGTGGACGTGAATGTGCACCCCACCAAGGCCGAGGTGCGCTTCGCCGACCGCGATGCAGTCTTCACCGGCTTGCAGCGCGCCATCCGCCGCGCCCTGCTGACCCACTCGCCACTGCCCACGCTCGAGCCGCTGCAAGAGGGCCTCGCCTGGCGGCCGCTGCCCGCCGTGCCGCCGCCCATGCCCGAAGAGGAGCAGCACCAATTGGGGCTGGCCGCCTCCGATGCCGAGGAGACAGCCCCGCCGCAGCCGGCTCTGCCGGGCAGCGGCGTGCCGCTGCTGCGCCTGGTGGGCCAGGTGGGCGCGGCCTACCTGGTGGCCGAGGGGCCGGACGGGCTCTATTTGGTGGACCAGCACGCCGCCCACGAGCGCGTGCTCTTCGAGCGTTTCCAGGCGCAGCGTGCCCAGATCGGTTCACAAACCCTGCTGGAGCCGGCCACCGTGCAGCTCAGCCCGGCGCAGGCCGAGCTGCTCGACTCGCAGCTGGACGTGCTGGCTGGCCTCGGCTTCGAAATCGAGCCGTTCGGCCCGCAAACCTACCGGCTGCGCGCCATCCCCGCGCTGCTTCTGGGCAGCGACCCGGAGGCGGCGCTGCGCGCCGTGGTGGAAGACTTCGAAGAAGATGAAACGCCGCTGGAGAAGGAAATCGAGGCCCGGCTGATCGCCCGTATCTGCAAGCGGGCCGCAGTGCGGGCGGGCCAGGCGCTCTCGCCGGAAGAGCAGCGCCAGCTGCTGCTGGACCTGGAAGCCTGCCAGGCGCCGCGCACCTGCCCGCACGGCCGGCCGACGATGATCCACCTGGCGATTGATATGCTCGAACGCCAGTTTGGGCGCCGCGGCGCCCGTTAGCGTTGGGGTACGGGTTCGGTGAGTAGTTTGGCCAGCCGCTCAGCCTGCTGGCCGGTGAAGCTCTCGCCCTCCAGGCTGACCATCGGCTGGTGCGTGCGGGCGGCCTGGTAGGCCAGCTCCGGGGCGGGGGTGAAGACGGCTTCCAATTCGATGCCCAACTCTTTCTGAGCCTCGTTGGCGTTCATCACCATTTCTGTGCGCACCCGGCTGACCAACACGCCGAGAATCCTCGATTTGGGTACGCCCAGGTCGAGCAGGTCTTGCAGCAGCGCCTTGGTCTGCGTCATGGTGTGCACATCCGGCTCCACCACCAGGATGACCCGGTCGCATGCCTGCACCACGCGCTGCACGCCCAGCGGCATGCCCACGCCCAGGTCCAGCACGGTGTAGGCTGCCAGCTTGGGCAGCTGGTCGGATAGTGCCTCCAGTTGGCCGTGTGCGCCGCGCAGGTTGGCGTCGCTGGGCCGGTTGGAGGCCAGCAGCAATTTGAGCCCGGATTTGTAGGCCACCAGGGCTTGCTCCACCCGGGCGGCGGTGATTGCGGTGGGTTCCAGGCGCAGCAGGTCGTTCAGGCCCTGGGCGTTGGTGTAGCCCAGCCAGGCGCTGATGTCACCGTGGCCGGGGCGCAGCTCGGCGACGATGACTCCGCCCTGAGGATGCAGCGCGTGCAGGGTGGCCGCCAGGTTGATGCACAGGCTGGAGACGCCCTGGCCGCCCTTGGCCGCCAGCACGGCGTACATCTGGCCGCGGCCGGTGTCCATCGTTGGGGCCGGCGGCGGAGGCGAGCTCTGCGAGGTTTCCGCCGGCGCTGGGGCGCCGGGCCGCTGCTTCAACAGGCTGCGCACCCGGGCGACCAGCTCGGCGGGGTGGGTGGGTTTGGTCAGGTATTCGTTGGCGCCGGCGTCCAGACCGGCCACTTTGTCGTCCACCTGGGCTTTGGCGGTGAATAGGATGATGGGCGTATCGGCGGTCAGCGGGTCGCGGCGCAGGCGGCGGGTGACCTCGTAGCCGTCCATGCCCGCCATCATCACGTCCAGCAGCACCAGGTCGGGCCGCTCGCGCAAGGCCAGTTCCAAGGCTTCCACGCCATCCTTGGCGGGGATGATGTGATAGCCCTGCTTTTCCAGCGTAGTCCCCACCAGCTTAAGCGTATCCAGGTCGTCGTCGACGACCAGTATCTTGGGGAGGGCTTCGGCGGCCATAGAAAGCTCAGTCTAGCACAAATGTGGATGGTTGAATTGGCTAAGTATACAGGCCCTGCCCGCAAGTTGGCAAAAAGCCTGCCAGCTATAATTCGCTCATGCTCACCCGGCGCGTGACCGAAGCTTTGCAGGAATGCGGCCTGGACCCGGCCGGACGGGTGGTTTTAGGCTTCTCTGGTGGGGCAGACAGCCTGGCCCTGCTGCACGCCCTGCGAGCGGGCGGTCAGCCGGTGCTGGCTGCCCATCTGGACCACGCCCTGCGGCCGGGGTAGGCGCGGCCCAGGGCCGCAGCCCGCGGCG
>JAHCIH010000024.1 GCA_026129335.1 Anaerolineales bacterium | reverse complement strand
CGCTGGGCGTCCCCGGCCGTATGAACATCGGCCAGATCCTGGAAACCCACCTGGGCTGGGCGGCCAAGCGGCTCGGCTTCCGCTCGGTGGTACCCGTTTTTGACGGCGCCAGCGAAGAGGAAATCGAGGCCGAACTGGCCCGCGCCTGGCTGGTGGACCAAGCCTGGAAGGAAGCCGGTGAAAAGGCCTGGGCCTGGCTGGCGGAGCAGAACGGCAACTTCGACGCCGAGTCTTTGGAAGACGAAGACGAGGTGCGCAACCTGTACCTGGAGCAGTGGCTGGGGCGCAAGAAGTACGACGTGTCCAAGCTGACTGAAGATGAAAACTACGCCCGCCAATCCGTGGCGCGTGAGTGGCTGGCCGAAGAAGGCTACGACCCGGAGGAAATCCTGGTCTACCAGCAGGCCGATACGGCGCTGGACGTGCGCCGCGAACGCGGCCGCAAGGCGGTGACCACCTGCGCCCGCCTGTGGCTGGACCGCATGGGCCAGCCGGCAGGCAACGCCGGCGAAGAGAAACTACGCGAGCTGGCCGACGCCTACACGGCCAAGACGGCCAAGCCCGCCCCATATCTGGGTAAGCAGCAGCTGCGTGACGGCAAGAGCGGCCAGCCCTACGACCAGCCGGTCACCGTGGGCATCATGACCCTGCTCAAGCTGCACCACCTGGTGGAAGACAAGGTGCACGCCCGCTCCACCGGCCCGTACAGCCTGGTGACCCAGCAGCCGCTGGGCGGCAAGGCGCAGTTCGGCGGCCAGCGCTTCGGCGAAATGGAAGTGTGGGCGCTGGAAGCCTACGGCGCTTCGTACACCCTGCAGGAGATGCTCACGGTCAAATCCGACGATGTCATCGGCCGGGTGAAGACCTACGAAGCGATCGTCAAGGGTGAGCCCATCGAGGAGCCGGGCATCCCGGCCTCCTTCCGGGTGCTGGTCAAGGAGCTGCAGAGCCTGGGCCTCTCCGTGGAAGCCGAGACCGAGGAAGGCGTGGTCAAATTCGGCAAGGAAGAGCAGCGCGCCCGCCCGCCGCGGCTGGGCACCGGCCTGCTGGGACTGGGAGACGACCTCAAGGCCAATCCTTGACGCAAAACGGCGATACTGCTAAAATCTTTCGCCGCGACGGAAGGTTTAGGCCGTAAACCGCCTGGGCTGCAAGGCCCCCAATACCGTAGATCATGTCGAGGCCATCAAGCACGCGATGGCCTCGATGTACGAAATGTGCAAGTGAGTTGAGAACGGAGAAAGATAGTGCCGACAATTAATCAGCTGGTCCGCAAGGGCCGCAAAACCAAGCAGGCGAAGACCAAAGCCCCTGCTTTGCAGTATGTGTTCAATACATATACGCAGCGGCGCATCCGCCAGCCTAAAGGCGCACCCCAGAAGCGCGGCGTGTGCACGATTGTGCGCACTATGACGCCGAAGAAGCCGAACTCGGCTTTGCGCAAGATCGCCCGTGTGCGCCTGAGCAACAATATGGAAGTGACCGCCTACATCCCCGGCGAGGGCCACACCCTGCAGGAGCACTCCGTGGTGCTGGTGCGCGGCGGCCGCGTCAAAGACCTGCCCGGTGTGCGCTACCACATTGTGCGCGGCACCCTGGATACCACGGGGGTCAACGACCGCAAACAGGCCCGTTCCAAATACGGCAGCAAGCGGCCCAAGGCCTAAAGCATTCATTGGAGTAATCGATGGCACGCAGACGAAAACCCGAAAAGCGCCAGATCAGCCCCGACCCGCGTTACGACAGCGTGGAGGTGCAGATGTTCATCAACCGCGTGATGCGCGGTGGCAAGAAGAGCACCGCCGCCCGCCAGGTGTACGGCGCCTTTGAACTGATCGAGCAGCAGAAGAAGCAGAACCCGCTGGAAGTGTTCACCACCGCCTTCAAGAACGTGGGCCCGCAGATGGAAGTGCGCCCCCGCCGTGTGGGCGGCGCCACCTACCAGGTGCCCATGGAAGTCAACCCGGACCGCCAGTTCGCCCTGGCTTCGCGCTGGATCATCGCCTCGGCGCGCGGTCGCGGCGGCAGGTCCTTCGCCGAGAAGCTGGCCGCCGAGCTGAGCGAGGCGGCCACGGGGCAGGGGGCTTCGGTGCGCAAGAAAGACGAAACCCACAAGATGGCGGAGGCCAACCGGGCCTTCTCCCATTATCGTGTTTAGGAATACGGAGTAATCAACAAAGAGAGTTATGCCCGCTAATTATCCGTTAGAGAAATTTAGAAATATCGGCATTATTGCCCACATCGACGCCGGGAAGACGACGACCACCGAGCGCATCTTGTACTATACCGGCAAGACCCATCGCCTGGGTTCGGTGGACGAAGGCAACACCGTCACCGATTGGATGGAGCAAGAGCGCGAGCGCGGCATCACGATCGTGTCCGCGGCAGTCACTGCCGAGTGGAAAGACCACCTGATCAATGTGATCGATACGCCGGGTCACATCGACTTCACCGCCGAGGTGCAGCGCGCCCTGCGCGTGCTGGACGGCGGCGTGGTGGTCTTCGATGCGGTTCAGGGTGTGGAGCCGCAGAGCGAAACCGTGTGGCGCCAGGCCGACCGCTACGGCGTGCCGCGGATTTGCTTCATCAACAAGATGGACCGCACCGGCGCCTCGTTCGAGCGCAGCCTGGACAGCATCCGCCAGCGCCTGGGCGCCAACCCGATCGCCGTGCAGATTCCCATCGGCGCCGAATCCGCCTTCCAGGGCGTGATCGACCTGCTGGAACAGAAAGCGATCATTTGGGAAGACGAGACCGGCTCCAAGCCCACTGTGAGCGAAATCCCCGCCGACCTACAGGCCCAGGCCAAGGAATGGCGCGAGCGCATGGTGGAAGCCATCGCCGAGACGGACGACGACCTGACCCACAAGTACCTCGAGGGCCAGGAGATCAGCGTAGACGAGCTGAAAGCCGCCATGCGCCGCGCGGTCATCGCCGGCCAGGCCAACGCCGTGTTTTGCGGCTCTTCATTGAAAAACCGCGGCGTGCAGCCCGTACTGGACGCGGTTGTCGACTACCTGCCTTCGCCGCTGGACATCCCCGCGGTGCAGGGCATTGACCCGCGCACGGAAGAGCCGGCTGAGCGCCAGGCCAAAAACGATGAGCCGCTCAGCGCGCTGGTTTTCAAGATCGTCGCCGACCCGTTCGTGGGCCGCCTGGCCTACTTCCGGGTGTATTCCGGCAAGATCACCAAAGGCGGTTCGGTGTTCAACTCGACCAAGAAGGGTCGCGAGCGCATCGGCCGCCTGATCCGTATGTATGCGGACCGCCGCGAAGAGATCGACGAGGTGGTGGCCGGCGACATCGGCGCGGTGATCGGCCTGAAGAATTCCTTCACCGGCGACACGCTGTGCGACGAAACCAAGCAGATCGTGCTGGAGAGCATCAGCTTCCCCGAGCCGGTGATCTCCATCGCCGTGGAACCCAAGACCAACGCCGACCAGGACAAGATGGCTGAAGCGCTGCATCGCCTGGCCGAAGAAGACCCCACCTTCCGTGTGCAGTCCGACCCCGAAACCGGCCAGACGGTCATTTCGGGCATGGGCGAGCTGCACCTGGACATCCTGGTGGACCGCATGATGCGCGAGTTCAAAGTGGCCGCCAATGTGGGCCGCCCGCGGGTGGCTTACCGCGAGACGATCACCCGCCCGGTGGAGAAGGCCGAGATGCGCTACGTGAAGCAGTCCGGCGGTCGCGGCCAGTATGGCCACGCGATCATGCGCATGGAGCCCAGCGAGCCGGGCAGCGGCATCAGCTTTGATAACGAGATCGTTGGCGGTGCGATCCCCAGAGAGTACATCCCCGCCATCGAGAAGGGCGTGCGCGAAGCCGCCGAAGGCGGCGTGGTGGGCGGTTACCCGGTCACCGATATCGCGGTGACCTTGTACGACGGCTCGTTCCACGAAGTGGACTCGAACGAAATGGCCTTCAAGATGGCTGGTTCCATGGCTTTTAAGGAAGGCATGCGCCTGGGCAAGGCCGTGCTGATGGAACCGGTGATGAAGGTCGAAGTGACCATCCCCGAGGAGTTCCTCGGCGACATCGTGGGCCAGCTCAGCGCCCGCCGCGGCGAGATCCAGGGCATGGAGCCCCGCCCGGGCGGCGTGCAGGCAGTACGTGCCATGGTGCCGCTCTCGGAAATGTTCGGCTACGCCACCGAGTTGCGTTCCGCCACTCAGGGGCGCGGTGCGTTTACAATGGAATTTGATCATTACTCGCAAGTCTCGGCCAACCTGGCTGAAGAACTCATTCAAGCTAATTAGTGGCAGTACGAAGGAGAAGGCAACATGTCGAAGGAAAAATTTGATCGCAGCAAGCCGCATTTGAACGTGGGGACCATGGGGCACATTGACCATGGCAAGACCACGTTGACGGCAGCGATCACCAAGGTAGCGGCGTTGATGGGCAAAGGCGAATTCAAAGCCTACGACCAGATCGACAATGCGCCGGAAGAGCGCGAGCGCGGCATCACGATCAGCATCACGCATGTGGAGTACGAGACCGAGAAGCGCCACTATGCGCACGTGGACATGCCGGGCCACCGTGACTACATCAAGAACATGATCACCGGTGCGGCGCAGGTGGACGGCGCCATCCTGGTGGTGGCGGCCCCGGATGGCCCGATGCCGCAGACGCGTGAGCACGTGCTGCTGGCGCGCCAGGTGGAAGTGCCCAGCATCGTCATCTTCCTGAACAAGACCGACATGATGGACGACCCGGAGCTGTTGGAGCTGGTCGAGCTGGAGCTGCGCGAGCTGCTCACTGAGTATGGCTTCCCGGGCAACGAGACCCCGATCGTGCGCGGGTCGGGCTTGAAGGCCCTGGAGAGCACCTCCACGGACATCAACGCGGAAGAGTATGCCCCGATCGTGGAGCTGCTGCGCGTGGTGGACGAGTACATCCCCGAGCCGACGCGTGAAGTGGACAAGCCGTTCATGATGTCGATCGAGGACGTCTTCTCGATCAAAGGTCGCGGCACGGTGGTGACTGGCCGCATTGACCGCGGCAAGGTCAAGCTGAACGACACGGTGGACATTGTGGGCCTGCGGGATGAAGCGGGCAGCACGGTGGTGACGGGCATTGAGATGTTCCACAAGCAGCTGGAAGAGGGACTGGCAGGCGACAATGCGGGTCTGTTGCTGCGTGGTGTGGACCGTGAGCAGGTGGAGCGCGGCATGGTGTTGGCCAAGCCTGGCAGCATCAAACCGCACCGCAAGTTCATGAGCGAAGTGTATGTGCTGAAGAAGGAAGAGGGTGGGCGGCACAAAGCCTTCTTCACTGGGTACAAGCCGCAGTTCTACATTCGGACGTTGGACGTGACGGGCGAGATCACCCTGCCTGCTGGGGTGGAGATGGTGATGCCTGGGGACAACGTGAACCTGGATGTGGAGTTGGGGACGCCGGTGGCGTTGGAGCAGGGCTCCAAGTTCGCCATTCGTGAAGGCGGCCTGACCGTGGGCGCCGGTGTCATCACCCAGATCCTGGACTAAGGTACAGGTTAGTTAGGACGTAGAGATGGCTGGAAAGAAAGGTGTGCGGGTGGTGATCACCCTGGAGTGTACGGAGTGCCGCGAGCGCAACTACACTTCGGAGAAGAGCCGGCGCAACGATCAGAATCGCTTGGAAATGAAGAAATTCTGTCCGCGTTGCCGCTCCCATCGCCTGCACCGCGAAACGAAATAACGCTGCGTCCTGAGCGATTGGCAATATAGGCGAGTAGCTCAATTGGCAGAGCACCGGTCTCCAAAACCGGGGGTTGCGGGTTCGATTCCTGCCTCGCCTGCCTAATTGCTGGCACAACAGACAACCAGTTGGACAAAGCCGCTGCAAAGCGGCGTTTTTTCCAAAGGAAAAGGTGAAGCATGACCGTCAAATCGATCAAACCGCGCGAACCGAACGCGCTGCAACGCTGGTTTCGGGAAACCGTGGGCGAACTGCGCCGGGTCTCCTGGCCTACGCGCAGCGAGGCGATCAAACTGACCCGCATCGTGATCATTGTGATGTTCATCGCTGGCGCCATCCTGGGCAGCCTGGACGCGTTGTTCGAGCGCATGTTTATTGTGCTTTTGGGACGATAGAATTCATTGGTGGAACGAATGGCTGACGACGAAAAGGACCTGACCGCGGAAGAATTGGACGGCGCCGAGCCGGACTTTGCCGCGCCTCAGGCCGAAACCCCGCCGGCCGAAGACGAGCCGGTGGCCGAAGCGGTCGCCGACACTGAAGACATGGAGGCCGTGGCCGAAGCAGAGGCTGAGGATCTGACCTCCAGCGAAGCCCTGGTGGAAGAAGCGGCCGAAGAAATCGAAGAAGCCGGGGAAGCTGCAAGCGAGCCTCTGGCTGATACCGCTACCGAAGAGCCGATGGCCGAAGCCGCCGCGGCCGAGGAGCCGGTGGCCGCACAACCGGCGGATGCGCCGGCTGCCGCCGAGGGCGAGAGCAGCGATGGCCGCCACTGGTACGTGGTGCATTGCTATTCCGGTTACGAGAACAAGGTGCGCCACAATCTCGAGCAGCGTATCGAATCGATGGGCATGAAGGACATGATCTTCGACGTAGTCGTGCCCACCGAAGAAGAGATCGAAGTCAAAGAAGGTCGCCGCCGCACGGTGGAGCGCCGCGTGTTCCCGGGCTACATCCTGGTCAACATGATCATGAACGAAGAGTCCTGGTACGTGGTGCGCAATACGCCGGGCGTGACCAGCTTTGTGGGCCAGGGCAACGAGCCCCTGCCGCTGCGTCCGGAAGAAGTCGCCCAGATCGTCAAGCGCATGGAAGCCGAGGCGCCGCGCATCAAGGTCACTTTCCGCCAGGGCGAGCGCGTGCGCATTGTGGATGGTCCGTTCAACGATTTCCGCGGCACCGTCTCAGAGATCGACATGGAGCGCGCCAAGGTGCGCGTGATGGTGAATTTCTTCGGCCGGGAAACGCCGGTGGAACTGGACTTTTTGCAAGTCGAGAAAGCGTAGTAAAGCAGGCGGGAGGTCTGTGCAGCCGCTGAGGCGCGACCGATAGCACCGCCAAGGAGAGAAAATGGCAAAGAAGTTGAAAGCAGTAGTGACCGTCCGGATTGAAGCCGGCAAGGCCAGCCCCGCGCCGCCCATCGGCCCGGCGCTGGCCGGGCACGGCATCAACCTGATGGGCTTTTGTAAGGAATACAACGCCCGCACGGCCAACCGCATGGGCGATGTGATCCCCGCTCAGGTGACCATCTACACGGATGGCTCGTTCACCTTTGTGCTCAAGACCCCGCCGGCCTCGGTGCTGTTGGCCAAAGCGGCTGGCGTGGCCAAGGGCTCCGGTGAGCCGAACCGCGAGAAGGTGGGCGAGGTGACCCGCGCCCAGGTGCGCGAGATCGCCGAGACCAAGATGGTGGACCTGAACGCCAACGATATCGAAGCCGCGATGAAGCAGATCGAAGGCACCGCCCGCAACATGGGCATTACCGTCAAAGACTAAAACAAAACGTGGGAGAGCTGCGGTGTTGCACACCGCGGGTGCTGCGCACCGCGAGTCAAAGCCAAAGGCTTTGACTGCCCTGGAGTAGCTCGCCAAGTCGGCGGTTTTCGTCGGCAGACCACAAAGGAGTAAGCATGGCAAAACGAGGCAAGAAGTATCAGGAAGCCGCGGCCAAAGTGGAACACGGCCGTGAATATTCCCCCGAAGAAGCGATCGCTTTGGTGAAGGACACATCTTTCACCAAGTTCGACGCCAGCGTGGAAGTGCACATCCGCCTGGGTGTGGATCCGCGCCACGCCGACCAACAGGTGCGCGACGTGGTCGTGCTGCCGCACGGCCTGGGCAAGCAGGTGCGCGTGCTGGTCTTCGCCCAGGGCGACGCGGCCCGCGCCGCCCGCGAGGCCGGCGCCGACGCAGTCGCCGATGACGATGCTACGATCAAGAAGGTGGGCGACGGCTGGCTGGACTTCGACGTGGCGATCGCCACGCCGGACATGATGGGCGCCGTGGGCCGTATTGGCCGCGTGCTCGGCCCCCGCGGCCTGATGCCCAACCCCAAGGGCGGCACCGTGGTCAACGAGAAGGACCTGGCCCGCACCATCGAGCAGGCCAAGGCTGGCCGCGTGGAGTTCCGCCTGGACAAGACCGGCAACGTGCACGTGGCCATCGGCAAGGTGTCTTTCGAGCCCACGCAACTGCAGGAGAACTTTTCCGCCCTGGTGGATGCGGTGGTCAAGGCCAAGCCGGCGGCGGCCAAGGGCATCTACATCCGCAGCCTGACGCTGTGCTCCACCATGGGGCCGGCAATCAGCGTGGATCCGCTCAAGGCGCAGACCGTCCGCGCAGCCGCTTAGGCTGCCTGCCGGCAGCCAGACTGCCGCGCGGCAAAAATTTTGTAGTACAATCTCGTGCCGCTTTTCGGAGCGGCCACCTGCCAAAGACAGCAGGCGTAGCGCACAAACCGCGCTACTTAATTCCCTGCCGAGGTAAGGACGTTCGCAGAAGTGCCAAACTGCGTATAAGTCTTTGCTTCGTGCTGGAGCAAAGACTTTTGTTTTAGGAGGTAACACTTGGCGCTTTCGAAGGATAAAAAGCAAGCCGTCCTGGCCGAGTACGAAGAGTGGCTGAACAAGTCCGAAGCGGTCTACCTGACCGAGTACACCGGGCTGACCATGCCGGACTTTAACGAGCTGCGCAAGCGCGTCCGCGAAGCCGGCGGCGAGTTCCACGTGGTCAAGAACACGCTGGGCAAGCTGGCATTCAAGAACGCTGGCCTCGAGGTACCCGATGAATACCTGACCGGCAGCTCGGCGGTCGGCCTGGCGTTTAGCGACGCCCCTGGCGTGGCCAAAGCCATCGCTGATTTCTCCAAGGAGAAGGACGCGGTCAAGATCAAGGGCGGCTTCCTGGGCAAGGAGCATCTCGCGAAGGAAGCGGTGAACCGCCTGGCGACGCTGCCGCCGCTGCCCGTGGTGCGCAGCCAGTTCCTGGCCCTGCTCAACACCCCCGCCACCCAGCTGACCCGCCTGCTGGCCGAACCCGGCCGCCGCGTGGCGCAGGTCATGAAAGCCTACGCGGACAAATCCGCGGCGGCATAACCGTAATCAAACATACTTGAAGGAGTAAGAAGAAATGGCTGATCTGGACAAATTGGTTGAAGAATTGGGCAAGCTTTCCGTGGTGGAAGCTGCCGAACTGGTCTCTAAGCTCGAAGAGGCTTGGGGCGTTTCCGCCGCCGCCCCGGTGGCGGTGGCTGCGGCTCCCGCCGCCGGCGGCGCGGCTGCCGCTCCCGCTGAGGAGAAGACCGAGTTCGACGTGGTCATCAAGGATGCCGGCCCCAAGAAGATCGAAGTGATCAAGGTGCTGCGCCAACTGACCAACGTGGGCCTCGCCGAGGCCAAGCAGCAGGTGGAAGCCGGCAATGCCAAAGTGCTCGAAGGCGCCGCCAAAGAGGCCGCCGACGATGCCAAGGCCAAGCTGGAGGCTGCCGGCGCCGTAGTGGAACTGCAGTAAAGTTCGTTCTCAGTTTCAAACGGGTCAGAGGCCGCCTTCGGGCGGCCTCTGTTCTTTAAATCACGCAAATATTAATCTTTGGAGCTATCATATAAACAACAGAATTCCCGGAGGCTTGCTATGGCGACCCGCATTTTGATCATCGAAGACGACGAAGCCATCCTGGCTTTCCTGCGCCGCGGCTTGGGCTTCGAGGGCTACGAGGTCGAGACTGCCGAGAACGGCCAGAAAGGCCTGGCTTTGGCTGCCGGCAACCGGCCCGACCTGGTCATCCTGGATTGGATGCTGCCCGGTATGGACGGCCTGGAAGTCTGCAAACGCCTGCGCGCCCTCGGCAAACTGCCCATCCTGATGCTCACCGCCAAGGATTCGGTCAACGACCGCGTGCTGGGGTTGGATGCCGGCGCGGACGACTACATGGTCAAGCCTTTCAACCTGGACGAATTGCTCGCCCGGGTGCGCGCCCTGCTGCGCCGCACGCAGGCGCCCAAGCAGAAGACCTACACCTTCGCCAACCTGGAGCTGGATACCGGCACCCGTCGGGCGCAGCGCGGCGACCGCGTGATCGACCTGACCGCCAAGGAATACGAGCTGCTCGAGCTCTTCATGCGCAACCCGCGCCAGGTGCTCACTCGCGAGATGATCTACGATGAGGTGTGGGGTTATGACTTCGGCGGGGAAAGCAACATCATCGAAGTCTATATCCGTTATTTGCGCCAGAAGATCGAAGAGGAAAACGAACCCCGCCTGCTGCACACCGTACGCGGCATGGGTTACGTGCTGCGCGAAACCGAATAGCATCGCATGTCGCTCCGCTCCCGGCTGACGCTCTTTTACACCATCGGACTTGGCGTGGTCCTGGTCTTCTTTGGTTTGAGCGTCTACGCCCTGGTCTCCGTGGTGCAGCTGCGCCAGGTGGACGCCACGCTGGACCGCACCGCCCGCGACCTGATTGACGTCACCCGCATTGACGAACGCGGCCAGTTCGTGCTCTCCCAACGCGTCTCGCTGGATTCCAGTGTGATCGTGCAGATCTGGGACCTGGAAGACCACCTGGTCGGCCTGACCCTGGCGGTGGAGCCAGACAGCCCGCTGCGCCAGCCTTTTGACCCCAACAGCATGGACGCCAACACGCCCATGTACAGCAGCGTGGACATGGGCGGGGTGCACTTCCGCGTGCTCACCGTGCCACTGCACACCGGCGGCACGCCCATCGGCGTAATGCAAGCGGCCACCTCGCTGACCGTGATCGATGCGCTGCGCAGCGAGATCGTGCGCTACCTGGTGGTGCTCAGCGTGTTGGCGGTGCTGCTGGTCAGCCTGATCGGCCTGGTGACCGGCAGCCGGGCGCTGGAGCCGCTCTCGCAGATGACCGAGACGGCCTTGCAGATCACCCGCGCCGACGACCTCTCGCGGCGCATCCCCACCGACGGCATCGTGGACGACGAGGTGGGCAAGCTGATCCTGGCGTTCAACGACACGCTGGCGCGGCTGGAGAAGCTCTTCGCCACCCAGCGCCGCTTCCTGGCCGATATCGGCCACGAGCTGCGCACCCCGCTGACGGTGATCCGCGGCAACCTGGACCTGATGCGCCGCATCGGCGAATACGACGAGCAGGCGCTGCAGAGCATGGGCCAGGAGGTGGACCGCCTGGCCCGGCTGGTCGCCGACCTGCTGCTGTTGGCCCAGGCCGAGTCGGGCAAGCTGCCCATGGACCAGCGCCGGGTGGAGCTGGATACGCTGCTGCTGGAGGTGTTCAACCAGGCGCACGTGCTGGCGGCGGACCGCGTGCAGCTGGAGATCGACAAGATCGACCAGGTGATCGTGTGCGGCGACCGCGACCGCTTGAAGCAGGTGGTCTTGAACCTGCTGGCCAATGCGATCAAGTATTCCAAAGATGGGGGCAAAGTGACTGTGACCCTGTCCAAGCAGGGCGGCCAAGCCTTCCTGGCGGTCAAGGACAGCGGCATCGGCATCCCGGCCGAAGACCTGCCGCACGTCTTCGAGCGCTTTTACCGGGCGGACCGCTCGCGCTCACGCGCCAAAGACGGCACGGGCTTCGGTTTGGGGCTTTCGATCGCCTATTGGATCGTGCGCAACCACGCCGGCGAGATCGACGTGAAATCCAGGGTCAAACGGGGCAGCACATTCACGGTGCGCCTGCCGCTGGCCGGGCCGGACTGCGCCGAATATACCACCACCGACCTCAATACCCTGCCTCAGCCAGCTGCTGTGCCTGAGCGCACAAACTAGCGCCGCCGGCAGCCAGCCACTCCTGCAGCACGAGGCTGCCCTCGCGGCCGGCGGCCGCGTCGCGGTAGATGTTTTCTCCCCAATAGATGTAGCGCCGGGTTTCCTGCGCCCAGGCCGCCTGCGGGCGACTGGCTCCGTTGATGCCGCCGTTATAGCCGGCCATGGCCATTTCGGAAGTGCCGAAGTTGTCCAGCGATTTGCGCAGATAGGCCAGGCCGCGCCTGGCGTTGGTGTCTGGATCAAAGCTGTTCTCGCCCGCGGAGAAGTGATACGGCATCACCTGGAACAGCCCCATCGCGCCGGCGCGGGACACCGCCAGCGGGTGACCGCAGGACTCGATTTGCATCACCGTGGCCACCAAGTTGGGGTCCAGTTCTGCTTCAGCCGACCAGCGCAGAATGTCCGCCTCCCAGCGCAGCACCTGGGGCGTGAACAGCGGCGCTAAACGACCGGCGGCTGTCGGCGCCTGTGTCTTTGCCTGCGCAAAGCTGGGCAGGGTGAACTGGCTGAGCAGGTGGAAGAGCAGCGCGCCCACAAGGAGCACGCTGATTGGCGGGAAGAGCAAGAAAGAGAGGCATCCGCTTCCGGGTGCCTCTCTTTCTTCGTAGTAGACGTCTGGCGAGAGTTCCACGACTAGAAGTCGTTCTCGTCGCGGCCCTGGGGCACCAGGCCGTGGTACATGGCGGGCTGGGGCTGGCTTTGCTGGCCCTGACCCTGGCGGGCGGCGGGGGCCACGCGGCGCAGGGTGGGCGGGTTGTTCTTCTCCGCGGTGCGGGTGAACAGCTTGCCGCCGGTGGTGATGAAGGCGCCGATGACCAGCATGCGGATCAGCCAGACCAGCACGGCCACGAAAGCGGGCACGGTCTGCAGCACGGCCTCACGGCCCAGCACGGCGCTGCCCAGGCTGGCATGGCTGACGATGGCCACCGAAATGCCCCACCAAGTGAGCAAGGCGTTCATCGTGGCGGCCAGCAGCCAGGCGCCGAACAGGTACCAGATCTCCAGGGCCTGTTTGTTGCGCAGGTCGCTGCTGTTGCCGAAGAGGTGGGCGATGCCGGCGAAGTCCATGGCGCAAAAAGCCAGCGCCAGGATGGTGGCCCAGGCCATGCCGCCGAAACGCAAGTCGCCCAGCAGGTCGCGCATGGCGAACTCGGTGGTGCTGAAATTGAAGAGCTCGAAAGCGACCAGGGCGGCGCCGGTCAGCAGGCCCCAGACCAGGTTGCGGGGCAGTCCACCGGCCCATTGAAACTGTTGAAGCAAACCTCGATTGACCATCTTCTTCTCCTTTGGCCTCGCGGCCAGAAACAGATGTTCTATAAGATGGTCGCAGTATAGAACAAATGCGCTAATAGAGTCAAGCGCTGTATATGCGGGCGCGCGGCGGAGTCGGCGCTCCCTGTGGGTGGAATCGCTGCTTGCCTGTATACTTCGGCCATGACCTATTCCATCGTCGCTTATGACCTTGAGAGCCGGCAGTTCGGCGTGGCGGTGCAGACGCACCAGCCTGCGGTCGGCGCTATCGTGCCCTGGGTGCGCGCCGGCGTGGGCGCGGTGGCCACGCAGTCCTTGGCCAACATCGCCTTCGGCCCGCAGGGCCTGGACTTGCTCGCGGGCGGCGCCAGCGCGGCCGAAGCGTTGAGCATCCTACTGGCTCGCGACGAGGGCCGCGAGCGCCGCCAGGTGGCCATCGTGGACCGCAACGGCCAGGTGGCCGTGCATAGCGGGGACGGCTGCATCCCTTATTTTGGACATAAGACCGGCGCGGGCTACAGCGTGCAGGCCAATATGATGACCAAAGATACGGTGCCGGATGCGATGGCCGCCGCCTACGAAGCCGCCGATGGCGACCTAATGCACAAATTGATGTGTGCGCTGGAGGCGGCCGAAGCCGAGGGCGGCGACATCCGCGGCAGCCAGTCCGCGGCCATTGTGGTCTACGGCAGCGAAGACAAGCCGCACTGGGAGAACCGCATCTGCGACCTGCGCGTGGACGAGCACCCGACGCCGGTGGCCGAACTGCGCCGCCTGGTCACCATGCGGGGGGCCGAGCTGCTCAGCCGTTCATTCGAGAAGTTGGCGGAAAGTGGGGACTTGGTTGGCTTGCAGGCCGGCTTCGCTCAGGCCCGGGTCAGCAGCCCGGACCCTAGCGAACTGACCTTCTGGCAGGCGATACTGCTGGCCGACAAGCTCGGCTTAGTCGACGAGGCTCGCGAATTGCTGGCGCCGCTGTTTGCCGCCGAGCCGCAGTGGGCGGAGCTGCTGCGGCGGCTGGTCGCCATGGGGCCGCCGCCCGCCGGCTTTCTGGATCACCCGGAGCGGTGGGGCTAGATAGTAATCAATGGTGCATGGTTAGTGAAGGGGAAATTCAAGAGGCCTACTGATTATCAGCAGGCCTCTTTGTGTAAATATTTATTCTTAAGCTAATCTATCTTGTGGACCCGCCGATGCAGTAAGCACAGTTGTCGTAACCAAGTGAATTTGCCTGTGAAAGATTATCTGGCGAGAAAGTGACTGCATTGTTGGCCTCAATGATTTCGTCTATCTGACATTGGTGTGGCCCAAGCTGTTCGTTATCCAAGTCATGCACTTCCATCTTGTTACTGTTTCCAAGGTATCTATTTCCATTGAATGGAGGGTAATATCTTCTAGCCATTGTTAACCACCTTTCGTCTTGAACTAGAGTTAAATTCCACAATCTTTTCCCAATCAATAATACCATTGTGACAAAACGCAGTTAGAAATTGACCCGTGAAGTTATTTAGTATCTGACTATATGTTTCTATAAAAGCTTCATTTTTTTCTTTAGCTCGATGACCAAGTGGCTCAATAATTTTCATATAAAATTCAGGCTCACCGGAAATGAGCTCCCAGAAATCTTGGCCACAGAGCTTTTCGAAACCAGGCTTGCTAGTTTTCGGCGTTTTTCCATAGCAACAACCATTTATTGCTCTGACATTTATTGATGATTGACTGGTGTGTAAGCGCTTAATGGCAGATTCAAAGTCTCTTTTTAGCTTGCTCTGTTGGCTGCTGTTGCCCCAGTTTGGCCCAGATTTGATGGCCACAATATAGGTAATCCCATCTTTAGAGAATTCTAGGTCAATACCCTCGGCGGCAGATTTCTTCCCATAGAACACTTTGCCTGAAACAAAAATGACTAACTTTTCCAAGAATTCACCAAAGATAGTCTCTTCTTGCGAAGAAAGATGAGCATCTAACAAGACCTTCACAAAGTCTTGTGCCGTAAGAATGTTTTTTGCTTTAAAGAGATATGGGTTCTTTCGCTTGAGTACAGTCTTGAGTTTTAAACTGTTTAAGCGCAACAACCGTTTCTGGTGAAATTCCTCAATTTCCTGTTCGATGAATGTTGTGACGTCATCTAAATTAATCGATTTCATAACGTTCCCTGCCTTCAAAAAGCACCAACTGCTCTTTGTGAACTCGTTCTTTAGCGACATCGAAATACTCTGGCAAAATCTCAATACCAATCGAGTTCCTGCGCATTTCTTGGGCTACCTTGTTGGTAGTTCCAGACCCCATGAAGGGATCTAAAACCCAATCACCCTCTCGCGTGAACAGCTTTATAAACCATTCGGGTAATGCTTCAGGAAAAACTGCACTGTGGTTTTTGTTACCCGTCTCGGTTGCCATATGCAGAACGTTAGTTGGATAGACCTTATCCCTACCTATCCAGTTCGAAACATTTTTCCCAAAGCCACTTCCCACTTTGGAGGGGTCTCGAACTTTATCTGTTTTGCTCAACTTCTTTAGTCGATTTTCAGCCCAAGAGCCTATTGGCACCATTACTTCTTCTTGATGCATATTGAATTTCTTGCTCTTGTTGAATTGAAGCAGACGTTCCCAGGAGTCTCTGAAACGATTTGGCCACTTTCCTGGGTGGCTATTTTTTTTATGCCAAATGAACTCTTCGGTCCAAAGCCAGCCCTGTTCACGCATTTTCAGAATTAACTCGATCACGTAGGTATGGCGTTCGCTCTCGACTACGCGCTCCTTTATATTGAGAACAAACGTCCCCGTTGGTTTCAAGATGCGAAGTAGCTCTTTGGACAGTGGCAGAAACCATTCCACGTAGTCATCAGGATGGATGCCACCGTAACTGTCTTTTCTGCTATCAGCATAGGGGGGTGAAGTAAAAACCAAATCTATTGAATTGTCTTCAATTGACTTGGTTATTTCCTTGCAATCCCCTAAAAATAATTGAGTAGATGCTCCAGCCATAACTGTTTATAACCTATATCTAAAACCCCAGCTCCTCATCGACCCGTTTCACGCCTTTCTTGCCGCCTTTGCCTTGCAGCTCCTCCCAGAAAGTGTCGTCGTAGCGGCGGCTGCGGATAGGCAGCGGCATCGGCACGCCCCAGCCCAGCAGCAGCACCTCCTCCTTCGGCTGCAGGCGCGCCAGCATGCCGCGCAGCGCTTCGCGGCCGGCCAGGCCGCTGAGCACGGCGCGGATGTCGTCGTCGTCGCCCAGCCATCCGGAGATGCGCGTGCCTAGCTGCGACATGACCTCGTCGTAGATTTGGCTGGGGCGCTGGTCGATGATCAGCAGCGTCACGTAGTACTTGCGCAGTTCGCGGGCGATGGTGCTGAAGGTGGTCTGCACGGCCATCTCGCGGTTGAGCAGCTTGTGTGCCTCCTCCACGGCAATGACCAGCGGGCGCGGCTCGCCTTTATTGCTGCCCCGATAGTCGTTGGTCGTCTGCTCCCAGCGCTCGCGGATGCGGCGGGTGAGCAGATTGCTGACCAGCAGATAGTCTAGGTCGCTTTCGTGCTTGCCGAAGGAGAGGATCACGTGTTGCCCGGCCTCCAGCGCCTTGACGATTTCGCCGATGGCGTCGCTGGCCGGCTTCTCGACCAGGTAGGGCAGGCGGAACAAGCGGCCCAGCTTGTTGTGCAGGCCCTCGGCGGCCATGATGTTGACACCGTGTTCATCGGCCCAGGCGGCCACGCTGTCTGGGGCGGGCACGCGCTTGCCCTCCTCGTTCTGCACCACCGCGCCGGATTTGAGGTTCTTGAATTCGCGGAACCAGTCGTTGCGGCCAAAGCTGGCCACCAGCGCGTCCAGGGTGGTCGGCGTGGTTTCTTTCAAGTTCAGCTCGCGGGTCAGCAGTTCCACGTCGTTGGGCTGGATGTCGCTCATGGCGATCTCCAGGTTGAAGTCTGGCGCTTTGCCGCGGATGGTCGCCCCGGCCCCCAGGCCCACCACGCGCACTTTGGCGGGGAACTTGTCGCGCAGCCCGCTGACCGGGTTGCCGTTCTCGTCCTGGTCGTTGTAGGCGTACTCGTTGTGCATGTCCAGCACCAGCACCGAGGCGGCCTTGTGCTGGATCAGCCCGGCCAGCATCAGTCGGGTCAGGAAGCTCTTGCCCGTCCCGGTGGCCCCGAAGATGCCGGAGGAGCGCTTGACGAATTTGTCCAGGTCGATGGCCACTGGGTGGTTCTGCTCGCGGGTGTGGCCTAGCACGAAGTCGCCCTTGAACACTTCGGCCACGTCGCCCTCGCTGGCCAGGAAGACGTCGGCCTGGTGCGAAGGCACGGTCTTGACCGGCAGCGGACCCTGAGGATCTTCTCCGCCGGTGAACATTAGGGCAGGCAATATCTCCAGATTGGTGAACAGCGTCTGGCCCTGCAGCAGGCCGGCCAGCTCGGCGGGCAGGCGATTGCTGGTTTGCTCGTCGGCGAAGCGCGGGTTGGTCGCGCCCAGCTGCAGGTCGGTGACCAGGCCGTGGAAGAGCCAGTCGTTGCTCTCGATGACCACGAAGGCGCCTTCCTGCACGTCCTGCGCGGGCACCTGCAGGCGGGCCTGCAGGTTGGTCTTCAGGCTGCCGCCGACCACGAAGCCGACGCGGCGGCGACCGCCGGATAGTTCAGTCATAATTCACCTCGGAAAGAAAAGCAGAAGCAGGTAGAGGGCAGAATTCGGAAGTGAGAAGTTCATTGTTTCACCGACTTGGTGCCGTTTTGACGGGCTGTCTTGGCGGAAGCAGCCAGGATGGCGACGAGTTGGTTGGCTTCGTCCAACAGTCCGTGAAGTTGGGGAGCGGGCGCTAAGCGTGCTTCGTTGAGCAACTCAAGCCAGTAGAGCGTTTCGTCAGCTTCTTCTAAAGCAATGTTGAGCTTGGAAATAAACTCCGCTCGCGAGCGGCCGCGAAGGGCAGCGCGGTAGTTAGCACCGACGGATGTGGCTGAACGCAACAGCTGGTTGCCAATCACTGTGGCGCTCTTGCGCCTCGGCAGGCTGTCCACCAGACTAATGACGCGCAAACTGAACTGCCGTGTGCGCAGCTTAAGGTCTTGCCGGGCGTCTGTTTTAGCTTCCACTTCTCACTTCCGAAATCGAACCTCTCACTTGTTTTTGAATTCTCATACTGTGTCGGCTAGTGCGCTCATCACCTGCATCAGCGTTTCGTAGTCATCGCGCAGCAGCGTGATCAGCTCCTGCGAGGCGCGCTGCCGCCAGCCGGCCTCGGCCGGGTGGGCGGCAGCGGCCAACGCCAGGTGCGCGGCGAGCAGCTCGGCGGCGGGCAGGTCTGGCTTGTCGGTGTTGCTGAGC
>JAHCIH010000023.1 GCA_026129335.1 Anaerolineales bacterium | reverse complement strand
GGTATGTGGCTTCATTTGACAAGTCTTTCTTTGCGATGTCCTCTAATTTAAATGCTTCACCCACCATCCCCAAGGCTTGCCACTCCTCCAGTTGAGCCGGCATACCCTTGTGCGTCATGATTTTCCTGAACAGCTTCTCATCGGTTATTTTGTCTAGCGTTATTACATAATGGCTGTCCAAGACAAATTTTGGTTTGTTCCAAATACGCACCAGCTCATCCTCAAACTGGGCGATGAAGTCAATGATGTTGTAGGTGACCGATTTCAGCGCCTGTATTTGGGCCAGGCGGCTTTCTGTCCATAAGGTTGCGCCATCATTATCCGGTTCAAAAACATACTGGTACAACCAAAGGTCGAATTGCTCACGCAAAAAAGCGCGGGCATTCTTGTTAATGAAATAGTCCACTTCACTCTGGCGCTCAAACAAGCGGAAAGCTTGCTCCAAGGTTTCTTCGTCTAACTTTATTCCATCCGCCCCCAGCGTTCTGCGAATGTCCGTTGAGTTTGTCTTACGGCCACGCTCCGAAAAGGTGACAGAAAATTTCAAGCCGCCGCCGGGGCGTTTGCCAGCGTATTCAAAAACCAATGTGCGCTTCTCGTTGGCCTTTTTGTGCTCAAGCTGCGAAACGTCAAAGACGAATTTTCTCCCCTCCAAGTCTACTTCCATACTCTGGAAGATGCGGTCAGTCTTGACATAGTAGAGCATATGCGTCTTCCAAAACAGCATTACATCGCGGTCATCGGTGTAAATTTTTTCGTAGACGTGCTCGTGCGGCGGGGTGAAGCGAAAGTAAATAGAGCCGCTCTCACTGAAATAGCGGCTGAAGAAGTTGTACAATTTTTGAAATAATTCCTCGCGAAACTCCGGAAACCTATTAACAGCCGTATCAATATCCTTTTGAAGCTGTGGAAATACACCTTGCTGGTAATAACGCGACTTGATTTTCATTAAGTTAATGAAACCCGAATCGCCTTCGATTTTTGCCCCTACAAAGACATCATTCAGTTTAGAGAAGAATTGTTCTTCAAATCGACTGTTTTTGGGCATTTCTTCACCGCAAAGAGGAATGGCAACAGTATACAGTACACAACTCATTTGCCTAGTTGATAGTTGTGAACAGCCAGATTACGGGGAATATTGCAGTATCAGGTCGCGCGCCCAAACCGCCTCGGGGCTCCCCGGAGCCAGTTCGATCACCCGATTGAGTTCGGCGAGCGCCGCAGGGATCTCCTGTTCAGACAACAAAAACAGACCCAGGTAGAGATGTGCAGGGGCGTACTCATCGCCTGCCTCCACTGCGCGCTGCAGGAAATGCAAGCCAGTGCTGCGTTGACCGCGCAATGTATAAGCGCGGCCCAGCAGCACCAGCACCTCCGCCTGCGCGCCGGCCTGCTGGTAGGCTTGCAGCGCGGCGGGCAGGCCCAGCTCCTCCACGAACAGCTCGCTGTCCAGGCTGTAGCGCGCCAGCGCCACCCACACTTGCGGGTCGTCCGGGGTCAGCTCGGCAGCCTGCTCGAAGCGGCCGCGGGCCGTTACCGGATCGCCGGCCAGCATGGCGTTCTGGCCCCATTGCATGAAGATGGACGGGTTCTCCGGCTCCAGCTGCGTGGCGCTCAGAAAGTGCAAATCCGCTTGGGTGTAATCCTGCTGGCGCTGCCAATAGAGCGCGTTGAACAACTGCACGGCCAGCGAATTGGGGTTCAGCTGCAAACCGCGCTGCAGCGCTTCGTAGGGGTCTGCGCCGTTTTGGTGGCGCGCCTCGCCCAGGTACGCCCAGGCCTCGGCGTAGTCCGGGTCGGCCTCCACGGCGCGCAGCAGCGCCGCCTGGGCCAGGCCCCAACGGCCCAGGGCGGCCAGCGCCTGGGCACTGGCCGTGTAGAGGTAAGCCTCATCGTCGGCCAGCCTGGCCGCCTGGATGGCGCGGCCGAGCAGCCGGGCGGCCTCGGCCTGCGGGTGGTTGCTCAGCATCACCTGCTCCAGGTATGGCAGGGCCTCCAGCGGCCGCTCGGCGGCCAGCTGCAAGCCCTGTTCGAAGGCGTCCCCCAGCGTGTCGGCGGTGGGCAGCGGGGTCAGCGTGGGCAGCGGGCCTTCGTGCGGGGTGAATCCGCGCAGCCAGGCATTTGGCAAGGCGATCAACGCCAAAGCCAGCAAAATGCCCAACCAGGCTCGTTTCAAAAAAGAGCGCAGCACAGGCAAATTATACGATTTCGCTGCTCCAGGTCGGGGTTGGCCCTCGCGGTATAATCCCGCGTGCGTTCTATCACAATCCTTCCAGAGGACACATGGATTTTCAACTAAATGAAGAGCACCGCATGGTGCAGAACATGGTCCGGGAATTCGCCCAAAAAGAGGTGATTCCGGTCATCAAGGAATGGGACCGCAAGCAGGAGATGGCCCCGTTCATCTTGCCGCGCATGGCGGAGTTGGGCATTTTGGGCATCAACATCCCCGTGCGCTATGGCGGCCAGGGCTTCGACTATATCTCGCTGGGCCTGGTTTGCGAGGAATTGGAGGTCGCCGACACCACGCTGCGCGTGGTCATGTCGGTGCACATGGGCCTGAACAGCATGGCCCTGCTGCAGTGGGGCACCGAGGAGCAGAAGCAAAAGTTCCTGGTGCCGCAAGCCAAGGGCGAGAAATACGCCTGCTTCGGCCTCACCGAGCCCGGCGCTGGCTCCGACGTGGCGGGTATGAAGGGCACCGCCAAGCGCGAGGGCGACGAATACGTGCTCAACGGCGAGAAGATGTGGATCTCGCTGGCCAGCAAGGCGCACCATGCCCTGGTGGTCATGCGCACCGACCCCGACGCCGACCCGCACGACGGCCTGACCGCCTTCATCCTCGAACTCGACCGCCCCGGCGTGAAGACCGGCGACATCCACGGCAAGATGGGCGTGCGCGCCGGCTCCACCGGCTGGATCTCCATGCAGGATGTACGCGTGCCCGCCGAAAACCGCCTGGGTGAGGAAGGCGAAGGCTTCAAGATCGCCATGTCCTGCCTGGACAACGGTCGCTACACCGTGGCCGCCGGGGCCACCGGCCTGATCCGCGCCAGCCTGGAAGCCAGCGTGAAGTATGCCCACGAGCGCAAAGCCTTCGGCAAGGAGATCGGCCAGTTCCAACTCGTCCAGCAGAAAATCGCCTACATGATGCAGTCCTACGAAGCCGCCCGCCTGCTGTATCTCAAGGCGGGCTGGATGAAGAACCAGGGTCAGCGCAACACCAAAGAGACCTCGCTGGCCAAGTGGTACGCCACCGACGCGTCGTTCGATGCGGCCAGCGAAGCCATTCAGGTGCACGGCGCCTACGGCTTCAGTGACGAATACGACGTGGAGCGTTACCTGCGCAATTCGAAGGGCGCGGTGATCTACGAAGGCACCAGCGAAATCCACCAGATTATGCAGGCCGGCTATGCGCTGGGCTATCGCCAGGACGCCGAGCTGCGTTGTGAACTGCCAGCTTACGATGCGGAGTATTGGCAGGGAAGCTAATGTCATTGCGAGGAGGATGTAATTGGGTTGCAATGCAACCCAATTACGCCGGACGAAGCAATCTGTTTTAGCCTATGGATAAAGATGCGCAACCATGCGTCTATATCATGACCAACATCCATAACAAGGTGCTCTACACAGGTGTCACCAACAATATTCAACGCCGGCTTCTAGAGCATCGAGAGAATAAACCGGGACGGTTTACAACAAGATACCGGATAAACAAGTTGGTTTACTTTGAAGCGACTGAACAAATGACGGATGCAATTGCACGTGAGAAACAAATCAAGGCTGGATCGAGACAAGACAAGATCAAGCTAATCGAAAGCATTAATCCGGAATGGAATGATTTAGCGATAGAGCTGTTTGCATGAGATAAAAACAGATTGCTTCGTCCGTTACGGTGCGTTGCACTCCGTGCAACGCACCGTATACTCCTCGCAATGACGAGTTCTAACAAGGAGGACTTCTTGAAAATCGCAGTTTTTGTCAAACAAGTGCCCGACTCGGCGGCCAAGATCACTGTCGAGAACGGGGTGGTGAACTGGGGCGACGCGCCGCTGGTCATCAATCCCTGGGATGAATACGCCGTCGAGGCCGCCCTGCTGCTCGCCGAGAAGCACGGCGGCGAGGTGACCGCCTACAGCCTGGGCGACGAGAGCGCCAAAGAGGCGCTCAAGCACGCCCTGGCCATGGGCTGTGCCGGCGCCGTACTGCTCTCCGACCCGGCGCTGGCCGCCGCCGACACGGCGGCCGTGGCCCGTGTGCTCGCCGCCGCCGCCCAAAAAGGCAGCGCCGAGCTGGCCGTCTTCGGCCGCCAGGCCATCGACTGGGACTCCGGCGTCACGCCATCCATGGCCGCCCGCGTGCTGGGCTGGCCGGCGCTCTCACTGGTCGCCGCCGTCGAGGCGCTGGACCCCGGCGCCAAGACCATCAAGGTTGCGCGCGCCATCGAAGAGGGCCGCCAGGTGGTCGAGGGCAAGCTGCCCGCGGTGCTCAGCATCGTCAAAGACTTCGCTGAGCCGCGCTATCCGTCCTTCATGGGCATCCGCAAAGCCTCACAGGCCGAGATCCCCACCTGGACGCTGGCCGACCTGGGCATCCCCGCCCCGGCCAGCGCGGTCGAGACGTTGGAACTCAGCGCCCCGCTCGCCCGCGAGGTGAGCAACGAAATCATCACCGGCGACAGCCCGGCCGATGTGGCCGCCAAGCTGGTGGACAAGATTATCGGTGAGGGGGTGCTGTGATGAGCAAGCTCTTCGTCGTTGTCGACCAATTCAAAGGCAGCGCCCTGCCGGCTTCCTGGGAGGCGGTTTCCGCTGCCCGGGCGCTGGCTGATCAGGCCGGTTGGAGCGTCAGTGCCGTGGTCATCGGCCCCGAGGCCGAAGCACTGGGCAACACCGCCATCCACTACGGAGCCGACGAAGCCCTGGCTGCGAGCGACGCCAGCCTGGCCGACTACCGCCCCGAAGCCTACGTTGCGCTGCTGACCCAGCTGGCCAAAGAGCACAGCCCGCAAGCCGTGCTCTTCCCGACCACCAGCCGTGGCCGCGAACTGGCCGCCATGCTGGCCATTGACCTGGAAAGCGGCGTACTGCCAGACGTGACCGAAATCAGCCTGCAAGACGGCAAACTGGTCGCCACCCGGCCGATCTACGCCGGCAAATTGCTGGCCAAAGTGATTTGCAACGCGGCCCCGCAATTGCTCACCCTGCGCGCCCGCGCCTTCGGCAAGCCCGTCGCCGACACCGGGCGCAGCGGCGCGGTCACCGCCGTCGCCCCCGCCCTGGCGGAGGCCGACATCCCCACCAAGGTGGTCGACTATGCCGCCGGCGAGGGCCGCGTCTCGCTGGGCGACGCCGGCGTGATCGTCTCCGGCGGCCGCGGTGTGTCCAACAACCCCAACCTGACCCCGCCGGCCGAAATCACCGACGCCAAGGAAAAGGAAATCTGGCTCGCCCATCAGGGCTTCGCGCTGCTGGGCGAGCTGGCCGAGGTGCTCGGCGCCGCAGTCGGCGCCAGCCGCGCCGCGGTGGACGCCGGCTACGTGCCCTACGCCCACCAGGTCGGCCAGACCGGCAAGGTGGTTTCGCCCGACCTCTACATCGCCGCGGGCATCTCGGGCGCTATCCAGCACCTGGCGGGCATGCGCACCAGCAAGGTCATCGTCGCCATCAATAAAGATGCTGATGCGCCCATCTTCAAGGTGGCCCGCTTCGGCATCGTCGGCGACTTGTACGAATTGCTCCCGGCGCTTACCCAGGCTTTCAAAGAGCGGCTGAGTAAATAGCAGTCGGCCTCAGCGGTAAGCCGTAGGCTGCACAATCACCCTGAAACGTGTAGGGGCGAGGCAATGCCTCGCCCCTCTTCGCGCCCCATCATTGCGCGCAAGACTGCCCGCCCCCTTTCCGCGTTCCGTCATTGCGAGGAGACGCGCCCGTCTCGTCATTGCGAGGAGCATACGCAGTGATGCGCAGCATTACTGCGTAGCGGACGAAGCAATCTCAGCACGCAAATCACGCCTAAACCACAGAGGCACGCGCGTAGGGGCGCACGGCCGTGCGCCCCTACGGAACAAAAAAGGCCCTGATTCCTAATCAATGACAGGCCTTGGTTTTGCGGCCATGCGGAAGAGATGGCTATATGGATTCTTCGCTGGCCTTGCGTGGGCAAACCGCCCACGCGTTGGCGTTCTGGTGCAGGTTGCAATACCCTCTCAGAACGACAAGTAGACGTAGGGGCGAGGCATGCCTCGCCCCCTCTCGTCATTTGCGAGGAGCAAACGAAGTAGTGGTCGAAGCAATCTCAGCACGCAAATCACGCACGGCCGTGCGCCCCAGCGAGGGCAGATAGACCCCTGGTGTGGGTTGTAACACTCTCAGAACGACAAGTAGACGTAGGGGTGGGGCATGCCTCTCCCCTTCACAACACAAAGGGCACAAAGAAATCAGATAACTTTGTGCCCTTTGTGTCTTTGTGGTTAGTAAGCTTTTAGGTTGCTGCGCCCGGCCTCTTCGCAATGACAGCCGGATCGAGTTCCCGCTCAGGATTACCTACCCCGGGTAACTAAACTCGCCGACCAACTCGCCGTTCAGCCACACGGAATACGTCCCATCCCCGGCACCTTCCATCGAGATGCGCACGCTCTCCTCGAAGGGCTGCAGCACTTGGGCGCACATCGCCGCCGGGTCGGCCTCCGACCACATCATCACCCGGATGCGGTTCTCGGCATCCGCTTCGGCCACTTCGTAATGCAGCGTATGGCAGGGCGTAGGCAGGTTGCCGCTGACCATCAGGGCGACTTGGACGGGGAAGCTTTCCATCACCAGCAGGTCGGCGCGGTCCACGAACACGGCCCCGCCGGAGGGTTCCGGCGCGCAGCACACCGGGCCTGGGTCGGGAGTCGGAGTAGACGCAGAGGGCAGGGCAGCGCAGGCTGCCAACAGCCAGCCTGCCGCCAGGGTCAGGACAATCGCGTATTTCATCGCATCACTCTCCTTGGTCGGTTAACCATACAACGAAGAGCGCACCCTCTGAGTTCCGCCGGCCTTTATCACTGGCTTCCCCCTTTTTAGGGGTAACTGAACTCGCCGACGAGTTCGCCGTTCAGCCACACGGAATACGTGCCGGCTGCGGCGCCGTCCATCGGGATGGCGATGCCTTCCTCAAAAGGCTCCAGCACCGCGGCGCACATCGGCCCGGAAAGCACCTCGGCGCGCACGGAAACGTGGATTTGGTTGCGGTCGTCTGTGGGGGCCACGTCGGACTCAAAGCCGTGGCAGGGCGAAGGCAGGTTGCCGGTGACCAGCAGGCGCACTTGCGGAGGGAAGCTGGTCAGCAAAACCAGCTCGGCAGAATCGATGTGCACCACATTGCTGACCGGCTGCGGGTTGGGCATGGAACCCCGGCCACCCGCACAGGCAGCCAGAGCGATGACGAGGAACAGGGCGAAGAGGAGTTTTGGCGTTTTCATCATACCTTCCTGACGCAAGTTGCTCGAATTTTGTTCCCGCTTAGAGGATAAGCGGGCCGTTTCTCCGGCGCATTTATTCACCAATCGCTTATCATCCAGTAGTGTACCGCACACGATAAAATCAAACCATGAACCAATCCCTCGGCCGTTTCGAAGCCCGTCTGCAGCGCCTGATAGAAGAAGGCACCTCGCGGTTGTTCTCCGCCAAAGACCTCAAAAGCCAGTTGGCGGCCAGCCTCATCGAGGTGATGCAGCACGAAGTGCAGTTCGGCAAGGGAGACAGCCTGCTGGCCCCCGGCATTTACACCGTCCATGCCAGCGAAGAACACGCCCAGGAGTTGCGCGGCAACCAGGCGTTGCTCGACGAGCTCAGGCAAAGCCTGCTCGCCGCCGCCAACGCCTCAGGCATCCAGTTGGCCTGCGCTCCGGTGCTGCATATCGCCCCCGAACCCGAGCTGAACCCAGGCGAGTTCCGTGTGCGCTCCGCCGGCCTGGGCGAGAGCCTCTCGCAGACCCAGGTGCTGCGCCCGCTGGGCGACGCGACCAGCGGTCAGCTGCCCGCCGGCGCCTTCCTCATCGTCGGCGGTGTCGAGATTTTCCCGCTAACCTTGCCCATCCTCAACATCGGCCGCAAGAAAGACAACCACCTGGTCATCGACAGCCCGGCCGTCTCACGCCGCCACGCCCAGCTGCGCGCCATCTCTGGCGAATATCACTTCTTCGACCTGGGCTCCACGGGCGGCTCGCTGGTCAACAACCAGGAAGTCAAGACCGCCGTGCTGGCCGCCGGGGACGTCATTTCGCTGGCCGGGGTGCCGCTCATCTATGGGGAAGAGAGCGGCGCCGCGTCCGAAACCCAGGAATTCCGCCCCGACGCCGACAGCTAGCTATTCATGGAGAACCTCAGCGCGTATATCCTCCTGGCGCTCCGCCTGCTGATGACCGCGGCCCTCTACGCCTTTCTCGCCTGGGGCTTCCACACCCTGTGGCGTGACATGCGCCAGCAGGCCCGCCAGGCCACCCAGCAGCGCGCCCCGGCGCTGGTCGCCATGCCCAACGGCAGCCAGGAGGCGCTGCGTTTCACCGCCCCCGAGGTCACCATCGGCCGCCACCCCAGCTGCGAATGGCTGCTGGCCGACGATACCGTCTCCTCGCGTCACGCCCGGCTCAGCTTCCACCACGACCAGTGGTGGCTGGAGGACCTCGGTTCGCGCAACGGCACCATGCTCAACGGCGAGGCGCTCAGCGCTCCGGTGGTATTGGCAGACCACGACGAAGTGCTTTGCGGCCAGGTGGGCTTTGTAGTGCGCTTCGAGCGCGCCTCTGAGGAGGGAAGATGAGCAACCCGGCAGATACTCCGCAGCTGGCCGTCATCGGCGGTTCCGGGCTGTATTCCATCCCCGGCCTGGAGGATGTGCAGGAACGCCAAGTGGATACGCCCTTCGGCGCGCCCAGTTCGCCGCTGGTCATCGGCAGGCTGGCTGGGCGCCCGGTGGCCTTCCTCTCCCGCCACGGCCTGGGCCACACCATCCCGCCCACGCAGGTGAACTACCGCGCCAACATTTACGCGCTGAAGGCGCTGGGCGTGCGCTTCGTCTTGGCGGTGAGCGCCTGCGGCTCATTGCGCGAGGAGTACGCGCCGGGGAACATCGTCATCCCCGACCAGCTCTTCGACTTCACCCGCCACCGCCCGCGCAGCTTCTTCGACGGGACCGGCTTCGTCGCTCACGTGGGCGTGGCCGAGCCGTTCTGCAACGCCTTTGGCCGCCAGCTGGAAACCGCCTGCCGGGCTGCCGGCGGCGTGGTGCACGCTGGCGGCAGCTACATCACCATCGAGGGGCCGCGCTTTTCCACCCGCTCCGAATCGGACAACTACCGCGCCTGGGGCCACTCCATCATCGGCATGACCACCTCGCCGGAAGCCTTCCTGGCCCGCGAGGCCGAGCTGTGCTACGCGGTGATGGCCCATGTGACCGATTACGACGTCTGGCACCAGGAGCCAGTCAGCGTGGAGATGGTCACTCGCACCATGCACAGCAACCTCAGCCTGGCGCAGGAGAGCATCCGCCAGCTGGCCGCCGGCCTGGACGCCGGCCAGCAATGCGCCTGCGGCGAGGCGCTGCAGGGCGCCATCGCCACCCATCGCGACCACATCAGCCCCGCCCAGCGCAAGCAGCTGGGCATCCTGCTGGATAAGTACCTGGGTTCGTGAACGTTTCCGCGCCCTTCCGCCGCCTGCTGCCCAGCAGCCTCTCCGCCGGCCTGCTGCGGCTGGCGGCGCTGTTCCTCAGCGCCTACGCGCTGGGGTTGACCATTTCGCCGCTGGTGCGCGAGCGCGGTCTGAGCGACTTCGGCAGCCTGCGCCTGGACCACTGGCTGGGCCTGGCCGTGTGGCTGGGCGCTTTCTTTTTTCTGGACCGCCAAACCCGCCAGCTACTGCCCAACCGCGACCCGCTGCTGATCCCCCTGGCCGCCCTGCTCAGCGGTTGGGGGCTGATGACTGTTTGGCGGCTCTCTCCCTATTTCGGCCTGCGCCAAACCGCCTGGATTGCGGTGTGCAGCGCCGTCTTCCTGCTCGGCCTGCACTACCGTGAACTGCTGCTGGCCAGCTTGCGCCGCTACAAATACCTCTGGCTGCTGGCCGGTTTCCTGATCACCGCGCTCACCTTTTTCTTCGGCACCAACCCCTCGGCAGAGGAGCCGCGACTTTGGCTCGGCTTCGGCGGCGTGTACTTCCAGCCCTCCGAGATGCTCAAGCTGCTGCTCATCGCCTACCTCTCCGCCTACCTGGCGGATCGCCAGCCGCTGACCCGCGGCTGGCTGCCACTGCTCGCCCCCACCGCGCTGATGACCGGCCTGGCCTTGCTGGTGCTCTTCGTGCAGCGTGACCTGGGCACTGCTTGGGTCTTCATTTTCATTTATACGTTGCTGGTCTATGGCGCTGTAGGCAAACGCCGCGTGCTGCTCGGCAGCCTCTTCTTGCTGGTCATCGCCCTGGTGGCCGGCTACGAGCTCATCGGCCTGGTGCACCAGCGTGTGGATATTTGGCTGAACCCCTGGGCCGACCCCAGCAACAGCAGTTACCAAATCGTGCAGGGCTTGCTAGCCGTGGCTTCCGGCGGGCTGCTGGGCCGCGGCCCCGGCATGGGCAGCCCCGGGGTGGTGCCCGTATCGCACAGTGACTTCATTTATACGTCGATGGTGGAGGAAACCGGCCTGGCTGGCGCGCTGGCCCTGCTGGGCGCAGTCGCCTTCCTCTGCCTGCGGGCACTGCGCATCTCGCTGAACGCCCGCGAAGGCTACCAGCGCTATCTGGCCATCGGCCTGGCTGCTTACCTGGCTAGCCAGAGCCTGCTGATCATCGGCGGCAACATCCGCATGCTGCCGCTCACCGGCGTCACCCTCCCCTTCGTGTCCTACGGCGGCTCATCCATGCTGGCTTCGTTCATCGCCCTGCTGCTGCTCTGCCTGGTGAGCAACGAAGGCACTCGCCGCGCCGCGCCGGTGGGCCATGTGCGCTCCACGCTGGCGCTCAGCGGGCTGGTGCTTGCTGCCTTCGCGCTGGCTGCAGTGATTACCGGCTGGTGGACCATCGCCCGCGGGCCAGACCTGCTGACCCGCAGCGACAACGTGCGCCGGGTGCGTTCCGACCGTTTCGTGCCGCGCGGCGCTCTGCTGGACCGCCACGGCGTGCTGCTCAGCCACACCCAGGGCAGCGCCGGCAGCTACCAGCGCGAATACCTGGCCCCCATCCTGGGCAACGTGCTGGGCTATTCCCACTCCACCCTTGGCCAATCCGGGCTGGAAGCCAGCCTGGACCCCATTCTGCGCGGCGAGCAATACCAGCCATGGCTGGGCCTGTGGCTCAACCATATTCTGTACGGTCAGCCCTCTCCGGGGCTGGACGTGCGCCTCAGCCTGGACGCGGCACTCAGCGAGCAGGCCAGCCTGGCCCTCGGCGCGCAGCCGGGGGCTGCCGTGGTGCTGGACGCTGGCAGCGGCGAAGTGCTGGCCATGGCCTCCGCGCCCGGCTACAACCCGCAGACGCTGGACCAAAACTGGCCGCAGCTCAGCGCCGCGCAAGACGGCTCGCTGGGCAACAAGGCGGTGCAGGGCGCCTACCCGCCCGGCGGCGCTCTGGGGCCGTTCCTGCTGGTCGCCGCCCGCTCAGAGGGCGTCGTCCCCGACGCGCCGGCAGATTTGGGCTTCACGTTAAACGAGCGCTATTCGGACTGCGACCGCCAGCCGCGCAACCTCGATTCCTGGGTCGACTTGGTGGCGGCGGGCTGCCCCGGCGCCCTGGCCGAGTTGGGCATGGCCCTGGGCGGCGAGCGCCTGCTGGCTTTGTTCGAGGGCCTGGGCTTTTACAGCAGTCCCGACCCCGGCATCCAAGAGCGCTTCCAGAGCATGCCCGCCAGCCTCAGCCGCCCTGGCGCAGCGGCCACCGGGCAGGACGGCTTGCTGCTCAGCCCGCTGCAAATGGCCCGTGCCGCCTGCGCGCTGAGCAACTTCGGCGAGATGCCGGCCACCCGGCTGGCGCTGGAGGTCAAGACGGACGAAGACGAATGGCTGGCCCTGGGCGGCAGCGGCCTGGCGCGCCGCGCCCTGCCGGATGCCTTTGCCGCCAGCATGGCGCAGCAGCTGGCCAACACTCCGCTGGGTATTTGGGAACTGGGGATTCGCGCCTACGGCCCGGGGGGCGAGGCGTACACCTGGCACCTGGCCGGCGACTTGGCCGCGCAGGATGGGCAGAGCCGCTGCGCGGTGGTGCTGCTGGAGAACAGCGAGCCCACCATGGCCCGCAACATCGCTCGGGCGCTGCTCGGCCGCTAGCTAGCTACGCTTCGACACGAACGAAGCGGCGCTTGCCCACCTGCAGCACGCCGGGGCCGGGGAACGGTGCGCTGGCCTCGGCCAACACCTCTCCATCCAGCCTGACTCCTTTTTGCTCCAACAGCCGGCGCGCTTCGCTCTTGCTGGCCGCCAAGCTGGCGGCCAGCAGCACATCCAGCACGCTTTGGCCCGCGGCCAGCTTGTACACCGGCATATCTTCCGGCAGGTCGCCCTGCTGGAAGACACGCGTGAAGTGCTCCGCAGCGGTTTGCGCCGCTTCCGCCCCATAGAAGATATCCGTGATCTCGAAGGCGATTTCAGCCTTGGCATCCCGCGGGTGCAGGCTGCCTTCGGCCAAAGCCTTCTCCTTGGCGGCGACCTCGCTCGCCGTCCAGCGCGTCACCAGGCGCATGTACGAGCCCATCGCCTTGTCGGGCACGCTCATCACCTTGCCGTACATGTCGTTGGCGTCGGTGTTCAGCGGGATGTGGTTGCCGGTCGACTTGCTCATCTTCACTTCGCCGTCGGTGCCGGGCAGCAGGCCCATGATGATGCCGATGTTGGGCTTCTCGCCCAATGCGCTCATCAGTTTGCGGGCTGCGGTGACGATGTTGAACAGCTGGTCGCTGCCGCCCACCTGCACGTCGGCCTTGAGCGCGTAGGCGTCGTAGCCTTGCATGAGCGGGTAGAAGGTCTCGTGCAGATAGATCGGGTCGCCTTTTTCCCAGCGCTGGTGGAAGTTCTCGCGGGTGATGAACTGCTGCAGGGTGAAGTTGGAGGCCAGCTTGATCAGCTCGGCGAAGGAGAGTTCGCTGAGCCATTCCGCATTGAAGCGCACCTCGGTCTTGGCCTCGTCCAGCACGCGGAAAGCCTGCTCGGCGTAGGTGCGCGCGTTGGCTTCCACCTCCTCCGGCGTGAGTTGGGGACGCAGCTTGTCCTTGTCCGAAGGGTCGCCGATCAGCGAGGTGTAGGTGCCGATGAGAAAGACCACCTGGTGCCCCAGCTCCTGGAACTGGCGCAATTTACGCATGGGGATGGTATGCCCCAGGTGCAGGTCGGTGGTGCGCGGGTCGAAGCCGCAGTACACGCGCAGCTTGCGGCCCGCTTTCTCGGCCTCCAGCAGGCGCTCGCGCAGCTCGGCCTGCATGGCGGCCTGCAGCTTGGCGTCGCCGTACTCGGTGCCCTGCATCAGGGTGGCGACTTGTTCGTCGATGGTCATCTTCATGGTCAGCGTCCTGTTTAAACAAAGACGCCCTCGAAGGCGAGGGCGCGCAGCGGCAGGCCTTCGCCAGTCAGCGGGCCTGCGGGTAATACACGGAGCAGGGAATTGTCTGCATCACGGCGATTATAGCACGGGAGCCGCTATGCTATAATTTCGCCTGTTGCGCAAAATCGCTCAAGTTTGGCAAGCATGCAAAGCAACCTGAAGGAACCGGTACTTGTCCTTAACGCCAATTTCGAGCCCCTAAACGTCTGCACCATCCGGCGAGCCATGGGCCTGATTTTTGCCGCAAAGGCGTCCATGTTGGTGAACGGCCGCGGCGAAGTACACACCGCGCGCATGTATTACCCGGCGCCTTCGGTCATCCGCTTGGACCGCATGGTCAAGCGCCCCCGCCCACAAGTGAAGCTCAACAAGCAGGAAATCTTCCGCCGCGACCACTACACCTGCCAGTATTGCGGCGGCCGCAGCGACGACCTCACCCTGGACCACATCATCCCCCGCCGCCTGGGCGGGCGCCACAGCTGGCAAAACCTGGTCACCGCCTGCCGCGCCTGCAACCACGCCAAGGGCGGTCGCAGGCTGGAGCAGGCCAACATGGCCCTGCTCAGCCAGCCCCGCACCCCCGCCGCCACCGCCGAGTACATCTTCGGCCGTTACCTCAAAGCCAACCACGAGTGGTCCGACTACATCGCCGGTTGGTAGTGCTTCATCATCCTGAGCGAAGCGAAGGATCCCAATCAACACTACTCACAAGATACGAAAAGGTAACCAACAGACGCCCCAACCCCTCCGTAACATCACCTTCCTTCATCCTGAGCGCAGCGAAGGATCCCTATTCAACACCATCCACAAGATATGGCCAATAGACGCCCCAACCCCTCCAGCAACTTCGCCTCCTCTTCATCCTGAGCGTTAGCGAAGGATCCCAACCAACACCGCTGAAATCCAAGTTAAAGTCATGAAGGGGCGTTATGTGTACATAATGGGCAACCGGTTTGGCGTGCTGTACATTGGCTCAACCAACGACCTGGAGCGCCGGGTTTATGAACACAAGAAGAAACTAATTAAAGGCTTTGCAAGCAGGTATTCTGCGAATCGATTGCTTTATTTTGAGTTTTTTGAACGTATCGAAGAAGCGATTCTTTGGGAGCGGAGGCTGAAGGGCTGGCTTCGCAAACGTAAGTTGGACTTAATACGGGAAGGAAATCCCGAATTCAAGGATTTAAGCGAAGATTGGGCTATTGATTAGCCGGGATTTATGGGGATCCTTCGCTTCGCTCAGGATGAAGGTGGCTGGGTGGAAGACGGTGCAGATTTTCCAACTTTGATGATCTCTCGCTTCGCTCCAGGATGAAATATCTGAGTTGAAAGACGGCGTTCAATCCACCAGGGCTGTGGGATCCTTCCCGCTTCGCCCAAGGTCAGGGGACTACATTGACATTTTGCCCCCATTGCTCTTATAATACCGTCCGCCTTGACCCGGCGAGTTGCTGGGGCGGTTTTGCGTAGTTCACCTGGCCGCCAGAGCGGACCGGGTTTAGGAGAAGAAACTAATGCGTTACGCGATTATCGAGAGCGGCGGCAAGCAGTACAAAGCCGTCGAAGGCCAGGCGATCGAAGTGGGCCGCCTGGAATTGGAAGTGGGCAAGAAGGTGGAACTCAGCGAGGTGCTGCTCGTCTCTGACGGCGAGACCGTGCTGGTGGGCACCCCGCACATCGCCGGCGCCAAAGTGGCCGCCACCGTGGTGGCCCAGGACAAAGGCCCCAAGATCACCGTCTTCAAGTACAAGCCCAAGATCCGCTACCGGGTCAAGTCCGGCCACCGCCAGCACTTCACCCGGCTGCTGATCGACAAGATCGACGTGAAGGGCGGCGCCAAGGCGGAAGCCAAGCCGGCCGCAGCCGAACCCAAGGCCGAGGCAGCCCCGGCGGAAAAGAAACCCACCGCCAAGAAGCCTGCGGCGAAATCCGCCGCGGCCGAAAAGAAGCCGGCAGCCAAGAAACCGGCGACCAAGGCTGCGCCGAAGAAGAAGTAAGAGGACGATATGGCACACAAAAAAGGCGGCGGTTCCAGCCGCAACGGACGAGATAGCCAATCCAAACGCCTGGGCGTGAAGGTCTACGCCGGCGAGGTGGTGCGCTCTGGCAACATTCTGGTGCGCCAGCGCGGCACCAAGATCCACCCCGGCCGCAACGTGGGCCTGGGCAAGGACTACACCATTTTCGCCACGGCCGATGGCCGCGTGGTCTACGAGACCGCGCCCAACGGCCGCAAACGCGTCAGCGTGGAGCCGGGCAAGTAACATGAAGACAGCCATTCACCCCACCTACTACTCAGACGCCAAGGTCACCTGCGCCTGCGGCAACAGCTGGACCACTGGCTCCACCAAGCAGGAGTTGCGCGTGGACATTTGCTCTGCCTGCCACCCCTTCTACACCGGCGTGCAGCGCATCGTGGACACCGAAGGCCAGGTGGACCGCTTCTACAAGCGCCTGGAAGTGCGCACCAAGCACAAGCAGGCCGAGGAAGCCAAGGCCGCCGCGCAGACCTCCCCTGAGCGCCCGCTGGCCGAGCTCGAGCTGAGCAAGCGCACCCTGGATGCCTACAAGAAAGCCGGCATCGAGAACGCCGGCCAGTTCACCGAGCGCCTCGCCCAGGGCGACCAGGCTTTGCTGGACATTGACGGCATTGGCGCCAAAGCCCTCGCCGACACCAAGAAGGCGCTGCGCCGCCTGGGCTACGACCTGCCCGAGGGCGCCGGCGAAACCGCCGAAGCCGAAGCAGCTGAATAGACTGCAAAACAAAAGAGCGTGCCAATGGCACGCTCTTTTTTCTTGACCCGTCATTGCGAGGGGAATATTTGCGCGTTGTGGCTATGCGGAAGAAAAAGCCCTGTAGATTCTTCGCTGGCCTTGCGAGGGCTGCGTTGCTACGCAACGCTGACCGCCCACGCGTTGGTCAGCGAAGAATCAGACTTTGTGCCCTTTGTGTCTTTGTGGTTAAGGAGCCTCATCCCCGGCCAAATGCCACGCCTCCGGCCAACCCAGCGGCAATTGCGGATTAGCCGGCAGCGGCTCCAGGAAGGCGCTGTCCGCCAGGTCCGCGCAGCCGGCGACGCCGTGCCTGAAATAGTCATCGTTGCCCGGGTCCAGCAGCATATTGGCGGTGTCCCAATGGCGTGCGTCGCCTGCTGAAGGCCCCCACATCAGGTCGCGGTTGTCATCCCCGGTATGCGCAATGTTCTCTGGGGATGCCGGGTTCTGGCTGCAGGCTGAGGCGAAGCCGAGCAAATGGACGATTTCGTGCACCACACCCATATCGACCAGCGTCTCGCCTGACCCGAAGTTTTCCACCGCGCAGTCGTAGCCGCTGTCCAGCACGGCTCGCGGATACCAGCCGGCGGCCCGCCCCAGCAAATGGGGCGGGTGCGCCGCATCCGCGCAGGAGAGCGGATGCCTGTCGATCTCGAATACAGCCAGGTACAGCTTGCCGGGCTGCAGCAGGCCGAGCCTGTCCAGCCACAGTTCCAGGTGATCGCGCGTCCACAGGGCATCGCCGAATTGGTCCAAGGTGCCCTGATGGAACTGCCGGTTGGTCAGCGGAAGCTGCACATAGGTGATGTCCAGTTCGCCCTGGTAAGTATCAAAGCGAATCCGAGAGCCGCTTTGTTCGAAGAACCATTGGTTGGCGCTCTCCACGGTACGTTGGATCGCGCCGTCCAGGTCGCGTTTGCCGTCCATTGAACCCAGCAGGGTCACGTAGAACACATGCACCTGGTACTGGCCGGGGAAGTCGTCCGGGCGGTCCTCCATGGAGCGCTGCATCTCCGGCGTGGGCGTAGGCAGTAGCGTGCGCGTCGCTACGCCGGACGCCGCCGAGGTCACCCTGGGTTCGGGTGGATTTTCCGCAGGCCCGGCGCAGGCAGCCAGCAGAATGCAGGCGCCCACCAGGGCGCTTGCAAGGGCAATCAGACGCATCATCCCCATAGAATAAAGTACCCGGCCTCGCGACGCAATTCGGATTCCAGATTTCAAGTACACTACCCGCATGGACCCCAGACGAGGCTCAGTGGAAATCATCACCGGCTCGATGTTCTGCGGCAAGACAGACGAACTCATTCGCCGCCTGCGCCGGGCCAAAATCGCCCGCCAGAACATCCAGGTCTTCAAACCCAAAATTGACAACCGCTATGCGGAAGAAAAGGTCACCTCGCACGCCGGCAGCGAGTTCGACGCCACGCCGATCGAGACCGCCGCCGACATCCGCACCCTGCTGGATGGCGATACCACCGTGGTCGCCGTGGACGAAGCGCAATTCCTCGATGCTGAGATCGTGCCCGTGGTCAACTGGCTGGCCGACAGCGGCCTGCGCGTCATCGTCGCCGGGCTGGATACCGACTTCCGCGGCGAGCCGTTCGGCTCCATGCCGCAGCTCATCGCCCAGGCCGAGCAGGTGAACAAGCTGCACGCCATCTGCATGGTCTGCGGCAAAGATGCTTCACGCACCCAGCGCCTGGTCAACGGCCAGCCGGCCAATTACAACGATCCGGTGGTCATCGTGGGCGCAGATGAGCTCTACGAGGCGCGCTGCCGCGAGCACCACGAGGTGCCCAACTAAGCATGCCGCTGCCCCCGCCCTACCAGGACCTGCTCGCCGAGGTCCTCATCGCCGAAGAACCCCTGCAGCAGCGCATCGCCGAACTGGGCGCCCAGATCAGCCAGGATTACCAAGGGCAGGATCTGCTGCTCATCTGCATCCTGCGTGGCGGGGTCATGTTCCTCACCGATCTGATGCGGGCCATCCACATCCCCCACGCCATCGACTTCATGGCCGTCTCTTCCTACGGCGCCGGCGCGCGGGCAACCAGCGGCCAGGTGCGCATCAACATGGACCTGAGCATCGCCATCGCCGGGCGCAACGTGCTGCTGGTGGAAGACATCGTGGACAGCGGCAACACCATCGCCGCGGTGCTCAAGATGCTCCAGGCTCGCGGGCCGGCCAGCCTCAAAGTCTGCACGCTGCTGGACAAACCCGCCGCCCGCCAGACCCCGGTGCCCATCGACTACACCGGCTTCAGCATCCCCAGCAAGTTCGTCTTCGGCTACGGCCTGGATTTGGACGAGTACTACCGCAACCTGCCGTTCATCGGCGTGGTCGACCTGGACAAGTACACCCCGCCCGAGTAGGGGCGCACAGCCGTGCGCCCCTAGCTTTATTGCCCTACATCTTCGTGTTCTTTGTGCCTTTGTGGTTAGTGCCCCAATCTCTCGCCACCATGTAGAATCATCCCATGCAGTTCGAATTCCCGCCCCTGCTGGGCCGCGTGCTCGCTGCGCTGCCTGCCGACCAGCCCGCCTGGCTGGTCGGTGGAGCGGTGCGTGACCTGCTGCTGGGCCGCGCCCCGCACGATTTCGACTTCGTGCTGCCGGGCAAAGCCGTCCCGGCTGCCCGCAAGGTGGCCGGCGCGCTCGGCGCCGATTTCTTCGTGCTCGACGAGGCCCGCGACGCCGGCCGCATCCTGCTAACGCAGGAGGATGGCCGGCGCGCCGTGTTCGATTTTGTCGCCCAGCAGGGCGAAAGCCTGGCAGCCGACCTGGCGGCCCGCGACCTGACCGTCAACGCCATCGCCCTGGACTTGCGCCACCCCGAAACGCTGATAGACCCCTTGGGCGGCGCGGCGGACCTGGCCGCCAAGACACTGCGCGCCTGCAGGCCGGATTCGCTGGCCAGCGACCCAGTGCGCGTGCTGCGTACCCTGCGCCTGGCGGCCCAGCTGGGCATGCAGATCGAGCCTGAGACCCGCGCCCAGCTGCGCGCCGCCGCCCCCGGCCTGGCCGGGGTCTCGGCGGAGCGCCTGCGCGACGAGCTCTTCCGCCTGCTGGAGACACCCAAGCTAGCTACCTCGCTGCGCGCCCTGGAGCGGCTCGGTGCGCTGGCGCCGGTGCTGCCCGAACTGTCGCCCATGCAGGGCGTGGCGCAGTCGCCGCCGCACACCTACGACGTGTGGGAGCACACCTTGCGCGTCCTCGACCGGCTGGAGCAGGTCTTCGGCCTGCTCGACGAGGACTACCCCGCCGAGGGCGCCGGCGACCTGCACGGCGGCCTGGTCGTACTGCACCTGGGCCGCTTCCGCGGCCAGCTCAGCCAACTGCTCGCCAGGGAGCTCTCGCCCGGCCGCGGCCGCCGTGCCTTGTTGGCCCTCGCCGCGCTGTACCACGACAGCGGCAAGTCGGGCACGCGCTCGGAGGAAGCGGATGGCCGTATCCGCTTCCTGGGCCACGAGGCGGAGAGCGCCCGGCTCATCGCCGGGCGCGCCGCCGCGCTGCGCCTCAGCAACGCCGAATGCGAATACCTGGAATGCGTCGCCGGCCAGCACATGCGCCCCTACGCGCTGACCCTCACCGGCGAGCCGCCCAGCCGCCGGGCGATCTACCGCTATTTCCGCGCCGCCGGCGAGGCGGGTGTGGATATTTGCCTGCTCTCCCTGGCCGACTTCATGGGCAAATACAACGTCGACATCCCCCAAGCCGAGCTGAGCACCCACCTGGAGACGCTGCGCGCCCTGCTGGAAAGCTATTACGAGAAAAACGCCGAGGTAGTCGCCCCGCCGCCGCTGCTC
>JAHCIH010000022.1 GCA_026129335.1 Anaerolineales bacterium | reverse complement strand
CTCCTGGCGGCGCTGCCCGACGCGCCGGCCGCCGGCCCGCGGGCCGACCGCGCCGCCGCCGTGGCGCGGGCCCGCGAGCTGCTGGCAAGCCCTGGGATAGAATAGCCCGGCATGCAGGCCAGCAACCACCCCACCATCAGCACCCGCTTCACCCTGCGGCCCACCCAGGTGCAGGTGGATTTGGACGCCCTGACCCGCAATTACCAGTCCATCCAGGCGCATGTCGGCGGCGCGGGGGTAATGCCGATCCTCAAGGCCAACGCCTACGGGCACGGCCTGGTGCGCGTGGGCCAGCACATGCAGGCCATCGGCGCGCAAATGCTGGGCGTGGCTTATCTCGAAGAGGGCATTTTGCTGCGCGAAGCAGGGGTCACCACGCCCATTCTGGTGCTCGGCGGCATTTTGGGCAGCCAAACGCCCCTGTTTTTGCAGCACAACCTCACCGTCACCGCTTCGTCCATCGAAAAGCTCGAATTTGTGGAGCAGGCTGCCGCCGCGCAGGGCATCACCGCCAAGGTGCACTTGAAAATTGACACCGGCATGGAACGCATCGGCGTGCACTATTACAACGCCGAGGGCCTGCTTGAAGCCGCCCTGAAATGCAAGCACATCGAGGTCGAGGGCATCTTCTCGCACTTCGCCAATGCCGATGCCGCAGACCTCAGCTCGGCCAAATTGCAACTGGAACGCTTCGCCGAAGTGCTGCGTTTCTATGAGCAGCGCAGCCTGCCAGTGCCCATGCGCCACATGGCCAACTCCGGCGCCGTGCTGCAGCTCCCCGAAGCCTGGCTGGATATGGTTCGCCCCGGCATTTTGCTCTACGGCGTCTATCCCTCGCGGGAAGCCGGCCGCAGCGTGGCCGTCGAGCCGGCGCTCACCTGGAACTCGCGCGCCGTGTACTTCAAGGTCGTGCAGGCCGGGCACCCGGTAAGCTACGGCTCCACCTGGCAGAGCGACCATCCAGTGCGCGTCATCACCGTGCCGGTGGGCTACGGCGACGGCTACTTCCGGGCGATGAGCGGCCGGGCGCAGGTGCTGGTCGGCGGCCGCCGTTACCCGGTGGTCGGCGCCATCTGCATGGACCAGTTCATGGTCAACATCGAAAACGACTCGGCCTACAACGGCGACAGCATCACCCTCATCGGCGGCGATGGTGACCAGCGCATCTCCGCCGAAGACCTCGCCGACTGGGCCGGCACCATCCCCTACGAGATCCTCACCAACATCAACACCCGCGTGCCGCGTGTCTATCTGCCAGACGGCGCGCCGGATACCGAAACCGCCTGACAAGGAACCATCGTGACCGAAGACACCCCGCAGCCCAACCGCTCCCTGCCCTCCGCCTACCTCTCCCTGCTGCTGGTCGCCGGCGCCGTCATCGCCTTCGACCAGCTGACTAAGGCGTGGATCCGCGACACCCTCGGCTTCGGCGAAAGCCTCACCCCCTGGCCGGAGCTGCCTTTCCTGCGCCTGCTGCATTGGCGCAACACCGGGGCGGCCTTCGGCATGTTTCAGGAAGGCGGCGGGGTCTTCGCCGTCCTCGCCATCCTGGTGGCCGCCATGATCCTGTACTATTTCCCGCGCATTCCCCGCGAGGAGTGGCTGCTGCGCCTGGCGATGAGCCTGCAGCTGGGCGGCGCGCTGGGCAACCTGATCGACCGTTTGCAGCTCGGCTACGTCACCGACTTCGTCGCCGTGGGCGGCTTCCCCATCTTCAACGTGGCCGATGCCAGCATCACCAGCGGCGTGGTCTTGCTCATGCTCAGCCTGTGGCGCAGCGGCGAGCTCTCGCCGAAAAAAGAGCCCGCCGAACCCGAACAGCTGCCCAGTGACTGACACCCTGCACGAGCTGCACGCGCCCCGCGGTCAGGCCGGCCGCCTGGATAAATTCCTGGCCGAGGCCCTGCCGCAGCACTCCCGCGCCCGGCTGCAGGCGCTGATCAAAGCCGGCCAGGTGAGCGTAGCCGGCCGGCCGGTCACCCGCAGCAGCCATCCGCTGGAGGGCGGCGAAGCGGTGCAGGTGCGCGTGCCCGCCGCCCAGCCGGCCGGGCTGCTGCCCGAAGCCATCCCTCTCGACATCGTCTACGAAGACGAGCAGGTCATCCTGGTGGACAAGCCCGCCGGGTTGGTCGTGCACCCTGCCGCCGGGCATGCCGCCGGCACCCTGGTGCACGCCGTGCTCGCCCACGCCCCCGAAATCGAGGGCGTGGGCGGCGAGCTGCGCCCGGGCCTGGTCCACCGCCTGGACAAGGACACCTCCGGCCTCATCGTGCTCGCCAAAAACGAGCGCGCCCAGCGGAGCCTGCAGCGCCAGTTCCAGGAGCGCCGTGTGGCCAAGACCTACCTCGCCCTGGTGGACGGCCAGCCGCGCACCGCCGCCGGGCGCATCGAAGCGCCCATCGGCCGCGATCCGCTGCAGCGCAAGCGCATGGCCGTGCTGCCCGCCGGCAAGGGCCGCGAAGCGGTCAGCGAATACCGTACGCTCGAGCATTTCGCCGAGCACACCCTGCTGGAAGTCGACCTGCTCACCGGGCGCACCCACCAAATCCGCGTCCATCTCGCCTTCATCGGCTGCCCGGTGGCTGGCGACCGCGTCTACGGCCGCCGCAAGCCCAGCCTGCCGCTGGAGCGCCACTTCCTGCACGCCGCCCGCCTCGAACTGACCCTGCCGGGGCAGCGCAAACCGCGCCGCTTCGAAGCCCCGCTGCCCGCCGAACTGCAAAGCGTGCTGGACGAACTGCGCGCCGCCAACCCCAAAACGGGCCTACAATAGCGCCATGAACAACATCGACATGCGCTCAGACACCGTCACCTGGCCCACGCCGGAGATGCGCCACGCCATGGCCGCCGCCGAAGTGGGCGACGATGTCTACGGCGAAGACCCGACCGTAAACCGCCTGCAGGAAGCCGCCGCCCAGCGCCTCGGCAAAGAGGCCGCCCTCTTCGTGCCCTCCGGCGCGATGGGCAACCTGATCGCGCTGATGACCCACTGCCAGCGCGGCGACGAAGCCATCCTCGGCGACCTCTCGCATCCCTACATCTACGAGACCGGCGGCATGTCCGCCCTGGGCGGCATCCAGCCGCGCACCCTGCGCAACCAGCCGGATGGCACGCTCGACCTGGAGGACATCCGCCTCGCCGTCCGCGAAGACGATGTGCACTTCCCCATCAGCCGCCTGATCGCCCTGGAGAACACGCACAACCGCTGCAACGGGGTGCCCCTGAAAGCGGAGTACATCGCCGCGGTAGGTGAGTTGGCCCGCCAGCACGGCCTGCTGCTGCACATCGACGGGGCGCGCATTTTCAATGCCACCGCCGCACTGGGCGTCCCGGCCAGCGAGCTGGTCGCCCCGGCCGACTCGGTGACCTTCTGCCTCAGCAAGGGCCTCTGCGCCCCGGTCGGCTCGGTGCTCTGCGGTTCGGCGGACTTCATCCGCCGCGCCCGGCGCATCCGCAAGCAGCTCGGCGGCGGTATGCGCCAGGCCGGCGTGCTGGCCGCCGCCGGCCTCATCGCCCTGGACGTGATGACCGAACGCCTGGGCGAAGACCACGCCCGCGCCGCCCGCCTGGCGGCAGGCCTGGCCGAGATCAGCCAGCTCATCGTGCACCCGCAGCACACCAACATCATCCGCTTCGAACTGGCCCCCGATGCCAAGGTGGACGGCCAGGACATGCTCGCCGCCCTGGCCGCCGAGGGCATTCGTATCGGCTACGGCGGCTACTGGGGCTTCCGCATCGTCACCCATTACTGGATAGATGATGCCGCCGTGGACAAGACCCTGGCCGCCCTCGGGCGCATCTTTGCCAAATAGCCGGATGATATAATTTCGTCCTCTTATCCTTTTGTTGTGGGCGTTATCAATTGGAGTTTATGAATGGGTGACTTCCTGACCCTTGCCGACATCGAAAAAGCCGCCGAGGCGGTACAAAAGCGCAGCGACCATCAGCCGCGCGTCGGCCTCATCCTCGGCTCCGGCCTCGGGCCGCTGGCCGACTCGGTGGAAGACGCGCAAGCCATCCCTTATTCCGACATCCCCGGCTGGCCGGTTTCCGGCGTCAAAGGCCATGTGGGCCAACTGGTGCTCGGCCGGTTGGAGGGCGTGTCTGCGGTGGTCATGCAGGGCCGCACCCACTACTACGAAGGCTACGACATGCCCCGCCTCGGCCTGCCGGTGCGCGTCATGCAGCGCCTGGGCATCCAGGAGTTCTTCGTCACCAACGCCGCCGGGGCGGTCAACCCCGATTTTGAGCCCGGCGAACTGATGCTGCTCACGGACCATCTCAACCTGCTCGGCATGGCCGGCCAGAACCCGCTGCGCGGCCCCAACCTCGACGAGCTCGGCCCGCGCTTCCCCGACATGAGCCAGGTTTATGACCGCGAGCTGCAGGCCCTGGCCCGCGAAGTGGCCGCTGAGGAAAACCTCGGCCTGCAAGAGGGTGTGTACTGCTGCCTGGCCGGCCCCAGCTTCGAAACCCCCGCCGACCTGCGCTTCCTGCGTGCGGTTGGCGTGGACGCTGTGGGCATGTCCACCGTGCCCGAGGCCATCGTCGCCCGCCATTCCGGCACCCGCGTGATGGGCGTCTCCGGCATCAGCAACAAGGCCAACCTGGACGGCAACACCGAAACCACCCACGAAGAAGTGCTGGAGGCTGGCAAAGTGCTGGTGCCCAAACTGACCGCATTGGTACGAGGGGTGTTGCGTAAGCTTTCATAATTGCTTATACAATGGCTGAAGTCTTACGGTTTTTTGTACAGTACGAAGCAGTTCTGTATTTTGTATTGGGGTTGGGAGGGATTCTTTATATCTATCGTTTTTGGCTGGCCTGGCAGGAGACCAGCAGCGCCGTTTTCGGCCTCGAACGTGAAGCCTCGCGCGGGCGCCTCAACCAGGCGGCCATCGCTCTCTTTGTCTTGCTCGTCATGGCAGTGCTGGTCTTCGTGATGGCCACCTTTGTCGCCACCAGTGTGCCCGCCCAGGAGCTGCTCGCCACCCCCACCCTGGACCTGTCGCAGTTGGTCGCCGAAGCGGTCACGCCGATTGGGGGCGGCGAAGAAGAGGTCATCCTCACCACCCCCACCCCGCTGCCCACCGTGAGCATCGACCCTGCATCCTGCATCCCCGACCAGATATTCATCAGCGAACCCGAAGCCGGCGAGACGCTCTCCGGCATCGTCCAGGTCAGCGGCACGGTGGACGTGCCCAACTTCGGCTTCTACAAGTTCGAAGTGGCCCGCGCCGAGGAGGAGCTCTGGCTCACCATCCAGGCCGGCCGCGGCGTGGTGCGCGAGGGCGTGCTGGTGGAAAGTTGGGACACTTCGCGCCTGCCCCCCGGCAGCTATGTGCTACAGCTGGTCATTACCGACAGCGCCGGGGAGGAACTGACACCCTGTCGCATCCCCGTGCAGATTGAAGCGAGCAATTGATGAACGACACCACCCCGCAAATCACCATTCGCCCCGCCGGCGAAGATGACATCCCCAAGCTGCTGGAGATCGAGCACGGCTACTCCACCGAATACGCCTGGCAGATGGACGCCGACCCCGCCGGCGCGGCCAGCGGCGTGCGCTTCCGCGAGACGCGCCTGCCCCGCGCCATGCAGGTGCAGTACCCCCGGCCCAAAGAGGCGCTGAGCAGCCAGTGGAAGCAGCGCAGCGCGCTGCTCGTCGCCGAAGAGGGCGGCGCAACCTGCGGCTACGCCGCCCTGGCTGCCGGCTATGCGCCGGGCGCCGTGTGGCTCACCGACCTGGTCGTGGCCCTGCCCCAGCGCCGCAAGGGCATCGGCGCCCGCTTGGTGCTGGCCGCCCAGCAGTGGGCGCGCCAGCACGGCCACGGGCGCATGGTGCTCGAAATGCAGTCCAAGAACCACCCCGCCATCTGCCTGGCGCAGAAGCTGGCTTTTACCTTCAGCGGCTACAGCGATGGCTATTACGAAAACCAGGACATTGCCCTGTTCTTCGCAAAACGTTTGACCTAGAGCAACACTTTATTGACTAGTTTTAGCAACGAGTGCGATTGGTGCTGAACAATTTAGAAACACTAAACCGAGTCTTCGAAGCCGGCATCGCCATCACTGCCTTATCCCTGTTCCTGCGCGCCCTCACCTTTAACCTGCGCGAACGGGTCTCGCGCTCTTTTGCCGTCATCCTGGCCTGCATCATGGTCGCCTCGGCGGGTGAAGCCATCAGCGACACGCTGCCCGCCGGCGCGCAGCTGGAACTGTGGCTGCGCCTGCAGTGGGTCGGCACCATCTTCCTGCCCGCCGCCTTCCTGCACTTCTCCGATGCCCTGCTGGAGACCACCGGGCGGCCCTCGCGCGGCCGGCGGCGTTGGGCGGTGCGCTTTTCCTACATCATCTCGGTGGCCTTTCTGGTCCTGCTGGTCGGCGGGCAGCTGCTCGGCCCACCGGTCGCCCAGCAGCTGCCCGCGCCGCACCTCACCCCCACCCGCCTCTCGGCGGTGTTCAGTGGCTACTACGTGCTGGTCATCATCCTGGCGCTCTCCACCATCTGGCGCGCCTGGCAGCGCACCGTGCTCAGCACCAGCCGCCGGCGCATGGCCTACCTCTTCGGCGGTTCCGTGGCTCTGGCGCTGAGCGCCTATCCCTATCTGCTCATCGGCTCGGGGGCCGCGGCTGCGTTCCCGGAAATTTTCCTGCTCAGCGCCGCGTTGGGCAACGTCTTCATCTTCTGGGCGCTGGTCGCCATGGCTTATGCCACCGCCTTCTTCGGCGCGCCCTGGCCGGACCGCGTGGTGAAAACCCGCCTGTTCCGCTGGATGCTGCGCGGGCCGGTGCTGGTCTTCATCGTGCTCTCGCTCATCCCACTCTCCACCCGGCTGGGCAGCCTGCTGGGCGTGCAAAGCAGCATCCTGCTGCCCGTCATCGTGGCGCTGGCCGCCCTGGTCACCTCGCACGTCTTCACCCTGGTGACGCCCATCCTCGAGCGCTGGCTGCTCTTCGGCGGCGAGGCCGCCGATGTGGCCTACATTCAAAGCCTGCCCGAGCGTTTCCTGACCAACGCCGATCTGCAGCAGTTCCTTGAAGCGCTGCTCGCCGCGGTCTGCGACCGGCTGCAAAGCCGCTCTGCCTTCGTCGCCAGCCTGGAGGGCGACCAACTGCGCGCCGTGGTGGAAGTGGGCCGGCCCAAGCCGCTGGCCAGCCAGAAAGCCCCGGGGGAACTGCGCCGCGCCATGCAGAAACGCAACGGCTCTGCCCGCCTGTTCAGTTGGGGCAAATATTGGGTGCTGCCGCTCTACAGCCCCGCCGGCGGTGAGTTGGTCGGCCTGCTGGGCGTGATGCGCAAAGGGCGCGGCGAGCTGCCCGAAGACCAGCACGCCGCTCTGCAGGAACTCGGCGAGCGCGCCGCCCTGGCGTTGGACAGCCGCCTGCAGCAGGACCTGGCCCTGCAGTCGCTGCAGTCGCTCGGCCCCGGCGCCGACCTCATCCAGCGGTTGCGCGCCGCCGCCCGTTTCGACCAGCGCGAAATGCTCGCCGACACCGCCACCCTGCCCGAATACCCCGACCTGGTCAACTGGGTCAAAGACGCGCTCAGCCACTATTGGGGTGGCCCCAAACTCACCGACAACCCGCTGCGCGGCCTGCAGGTGGTGCAGAACGCACTGGCCGAGAACGAGGGCAACCCGGCCCAGGCCATGCGCAGCATCCTGCGAGCGGCCATCGAGCAAAACCGCCCCGCGGGCAGCCCCAAGCTGAACGGCGAATGGCTGCTCTACAACCTGTTGGAACTAAAGTTCCTCCAGGGCCGCAAAGTGCGCGAAGTGGCCATGCGCCTGGCCATGTCCGAGGCCGACCTGTATCGCAAGCAACGCGTGGCCATCGAATCGGTGGCCCGCAGCCTGTTGGAAATGGAAACCCGTGAACTGAGCCGCAATGGGAACCACAGAAAGGAAGTTACCCGATGAGCAACCACGACCGGTATGACGCCTCGCGCAGGTCATCCACCCCCTCCGGGCCGGATGATGGCTGGTGGCAGTCGTTGATGGCCGAGGAGCACAAATACGCACCGGCCTCCGCGGCCAAACCGCCCCGGCGCAAGCCGCCGGCGGCCGGCCGCAAGCCCGCTGCGCCGCGCGGCGAAGCGCGTGGCGGCGGGGACGGCGCGCCGGTGATGGACTGGGTCGACTGGACCCGCGTGCTGGAGATCCAGGAAGCCGAGGCGGTCTGCTACGCCGAAGTGGTCGGCTTCAACCGCGGCGGCCTGCTGGTGCGCACTCAGGAGTTCCAGGGCTTCGTGCCCCGCTCACACCTCGCCGCCGCTGCCGACGGCCGCCGCATCACCGAACGCCTGCTGGAAAGCTACATGGGCGTTGAGATGGAGCTCAAAGTCATCGAGTGCGACCCGGAGCGCGGCCGCATCGTGCTCTCTGAGCGCGCCGCCCAAAGCGCCCCCGGCTCGCGCCAGACCCTGCTGGAAACCCTCCACGAAAACCAGCAGCTCGAGGGCGTGGTCACCAACGTCACCCCCTTCGGCCTGTTCATCGACTTGGGCGGTGTGGAAGGCCTGGTACACATCTCCGAACTGTCCTGGGGCCGGGTCAGCCATCCGCGCGAGGTGGCCGCCCCCGGCGACCGCTTGCAGGTGGTCGTGCTGCAGTTGGAAAGCGACCGCGGCCGGGTCTCGCTCAGCGTCAAACGCGGCCAGCCCAACCCCTGGCAGGACGCCTTGCAGCAATACCCGCCGGGCAAGGAAGTGGAAGCCGAAATCACCGAAGTCGTCCACTTCGGCGCTTTCGCCAAGCTGGAGGAGGGCCTCGAAGGGCTCATCCACATTTCGCAAATGGGCCTGCACGAGCGGCTGGACCCGCGCCTGGTGCTCGAACCGGGCATGAAAGTACAGGTCTCCGTGCTGCAGGTCGAACCCGACCGCCAGCGGCTCAGCTTGCAGCTGCTCAACCAGCCCTGGAAAGATGAGGGCTCCGGCCCGCAGTGGCTGGATACGCCGGGGCGCTTCGACTAAGCCGATCATGGCCAGGCAACGCCCCTTCGTCCAACCCCCGCCCGGCCCCGGGCTGTGGCAGCGCCTTGGCGCGCTGCGCAGCGGCGGGCTGGGCGGCTACGCCGCCGAGGCCGCCGGCCTGCTGGTGCTCGCCCTGGCCCTACTCACCCTGCTGGGCCTCTCCGGCCTGAGCAGCGGCGCCTGGCTGGACCCCTGGGTAGGCCTCTGGCGGCGCTGGCTGGGCTGGGGCAGCTGGCTGGTAGTGGCCGGGCTCGCTCTGGCCGGTTGGAACCTGCTCGCCCAGCGCCGCGCCGCGCGCAGTTTCCCGCTGGGCCGCCTGATCGCCTTCGAAGCAGCTACCTTCGCCGCCCTGGGCCTGCTCAGCCTGGGCATGGGGCAATCTCTGGAAGTGGCCGAGGCCGGCCAGGCCGGCGGCCTGATTGGCTGGGGCCTCGCCGAAAGTCTGCGCCTGCTCTTCGGCAGCCTGCTGCCGGATTGGCTGGCGCTGGGCCTCTCCTGGCTGGTCTGGCTGGCCATATTCGCCTATTCTGTTCTGCTGGTCGTCAGCCGCCGCCGGGCGGCCGTCGCTGAACCCATCCCCAGCGTCCCCGAAGGGCTCTCCGTCTCGCCGGCGTCGGGCATGCAGTTGGACATGGACGAGCCGCTCGCCGAGCCCCAGCCCGCCCGCCGTGAGCCGGCGCCGCGCAAGAATTTGAGCGCCGAACCCCAGCCGGCCAAGCCGCTGGCCAACGTGCCCCGCGCCGCCGAGCTGCCCCCGTTGGACTTACTCGTGGAGGAGAAAAGCACCCGCCCCGACGAGCGCCAGATCAACCAACTGGCCGGCAAGCTGGAGCAAACCCTGGCCGAGTTCGGCATCCCCGCCCGCGTGGTCGGCTTCCAGATCGGCCCCACCGTCACCCAATTCGCCGTCGAGCCGGGCTACATCCAGCGCCCCGGCGAAGAAGACGGCGAAAACCGCCAGAAGGTGCGCGTGGCCCAAATTTCGGCGCTGCAGCGCGATTTGGCCCTGGCGCTCTCCGCCCAGCGGCTGCGCATCCAGGCGCCGGTGCCCGGCCGTTCCTACGTGGGCATCGAAGTGCCCAACGCCCGCACCGCCACCGTGCGCCTGCGCCCCATCCTCGAAAGCGCGCCTTTCCAAAAACTGGCCTCGCCGCTGGCACTCGCTCTGGGCCGGGATGTCTCCGGCGCGCCCATCGCCGCCGATTTGGGCAAAATGCCCCACCTGTTGGTCGCCGGCACCACCGGCTCCGGCAAATCAGTGCTCATGTCGGCCATTGCCATCTGCCTGGCGATGAGCAACACGCCCAACGACCTGCGCCTGGTGATGCTCGACCCCAAGATGGTCGAACTGGTGCGCTTCAACGGCCTGCCGCACATGGTCAGCAAAGTCGAGACCGACCTGGAGCGCATCGGCGCCGCGTTGCGCTGGCTGGTCGCTGAGATGCAGCGCCGCTACAAGCTGCTCGAGGCCGAACGCGCCCGTGACCTGGCTTCTTACAACCAAAAAGCTGCCAAACAGGCCGATGGCGAACACCTGCCGCGCATCGTCGTGCTCATCGACGAGCTCGCCGACCTGATGATGAGCACCGCCGAGCACACCGAGAGCACCCTGGTGCGCCTGGCGCAGATGGCCCGCGCCGTGGGCATCCACCTGGTGGTCGCCACCCAGCGCCCCAGCACCGATGTGGTCACCGGCCTGATCAAGGCCAACTTCCCGGCGCGCATCTCCTTTGCCGTGGCCTCTTCGGTGGATTCGCGCGTCATCCTCGACACCAGCGGCGCCGAGGCGCTGCTGGGCCGCGGCGACATGCTCTACCTGGCGCCGGAAGCCGCCGCCCCGCTGCGTTCGCAGGGTGTAATGATCAACGACAAGGAAATCGACGCCGTGATCGACTACTGGCAGCGCGCCTGGCCGCAGGACGCGCCGAAGCAGGCGCCTTGGGACGCCCTGGTGCAGCGCGACGCCATCATCGGCGACAAGGACGAGCTCATCGAGCAGGCCATCGAAGTCATCCGCCAGACGGGCAAATCCAGCGCCTCGCATTTGCAGCGCGCCTTGCGCATCGGTTACCCGCGCGCCGCCCGCCTGGTGGACGAACTGGAAGAAATGGGCGTGCTCGGCCCCGTGCAGAGCGGCGGCAAAGAGCGCGAAGTACTGATCAACCTGGACAACTACGACCCCGACGGGGTCGCCGAAGAGGAGATTGAATGAGCCAGCGAACCGCCCAACCCGCCGCGCGCCCTGCGGGGGCAATGACCTTCACCGACCGGTTGCGCAGCGTGGCCTGGGTGCTGGACCCGATCATCGAGGGGTTGCACAAGCTCGGCGTGCACCCCAACCAGCTCACCCTGGCCGGCGTCCTCGGCTCCTGGGGCGCCGCCGTGCTGGTGGCCCAGGGGCATTATTTGCACGCCGGCCTGCTGGTACTGCTCACCGGCCCGCTGGATGCGCTGGACGGCGCGCTGGCCCGCCGCCGCGGTGAGCCGCAGGCCTTCGGCGCCTTCGTCGACTCGGTGACTGACCGCTACGCCGAGCTGGCCGTGTTCGCCGGGCTGCTCTGGGTCGCCCAGGTCCAGGGCGACCCGCTGCTCAGCCTGGCGACCTACTTCGCCGCCATGGGCTCAGTGCTGGTTTCCTACGTGCGCGCCCGGGCACAAAGCCTCGGCTTCGAAGCCAAGGGCGGCTGGTTCAGCCGCGTGGAGCGCTTCCTGGTGCTCACCCTCGGCTTGCTGCTCAGTCAACCGCTGCTGACCGTCATCATCCTCGGTATCGGCGCCAACCTCACCGCGCTGCAGCGCATCTGGCACGTCCGCCGCATGGCGAAAGCCAAGTAGTTGATGAGACCCTTCCTGACCAAACCGCACCTGACGATCAATCTGTCAAATAGCAACTGACTCTAAGAATCAAGGTGGAAATGGTTACTAGAATTACTCTGGATGGACTGCCTGCTGGAATCACGTTAACTGCCGCAAGAAAGGGGGAGAAAGCACAGGTTATTGCAAGGAATTATCTAACAACTGCAGACGGAGAGGAATTTACAATCGCACTAGAAGGTATTACAGGATACTTTCTTTCCAAGATGCCCTCGAGTAGTCTAGTGGTAGAGAGCCAAATTGATCATCTGCTGGCAATTATCAATCGTGATAAAAGCGCAATTATCTATATTAATGAATTACAAACCATCGCTAAACTCCGCTTAAAACAGCTAGAAATAAATAAGGGAGATTTAATCCGGAAAGATGATGTGATAGATGTTGTCAAACTTAGCTTTGGTAATATCCGTATCCCACCTGAGTCGGGGATTGCTTTCCTATTTTCTCTCGGATGGCGTAAGGGTCTTTTTTATGATTTTGCACCACTTCACAATAAAGAAGTTAGAAATTACGACTTAGAGACTCAGCTCGGTCACTGCTTTGCCTATCTTTCTCATCCCCACTTATTCCTAATCAAAGAAGCTGATTGGGATGCAATGCTTAAGGAAGGTTGGTTCCCATTTAGAGCACTTTCTGATGAAACGATAAAGAAGTTAGTATCATTTTCACGAAATGGTTGGCTTATTGATGACCTACTTGCTCCAATAGAAGCGGAGGTTCGCGAGCTATTAAGCGTTATGCATAAACAATGGCAATCAAACGCACTCTTTAAATCCCATTTGCCCTTCATTGACAAAGCTTTAGAGGCCTTTGAAAAACAAGATTACATTACTACGACCAGCCTTCTGTATCCACGTATTGAAGGCTTAATGCGTACCTTATCAAATGAATTCTTCGGTACCAAGAATCCCTCGCAAAAAGATATGTCTAACCTTGTTGTGTCTGTTCGTGAAGCAGAATTCCACTCCAACAGCCTTTTGCTTCCAAAACGGTTTGAAGCATACTTGAACCAGTATTACTTTGCTAGCTTCAATACTGAAAAAATTCCATTATCAAGAAACTCTATAAGCCACGGAGCTGCAAAGGCCGAAGACTTTAATCTCAAAGCTTCACTTCTAGGCTTTCTAATTCTGAGTCAGATATATTATTTGTTACCTGATCAGGCCAGCCAGCACTAGAACATTGTTCCCCGCCTACTCCGGCTCAATGCCAATATCCAATGCATCCTCGGTGCCGCGGCAGAAGTAATTCGCGATATATTCCTGCTAAACACGGCGATGGAGTTCGCCATAACCGCCCACTGGGCTGATGACTCCTAGGGCACAGAAAGGAGTCTTATGGCTGAATTCTTTGTTGTGGGGGTTGGCGGCTTCATCGGGGCGATTCTTCGTTACGCCACCGGTCTGCTGGCATCCACCCTCTCCGCTGCGCTTCAATTCCCGCTTGGCACGCTGATCGTCAACGTCATCGGCTGCTTCGCCATCGGGGCGATCAGTCGGGCAATCGAAAAGCGCGGCGTGCTCAGCCCGCAGCAGCGGCTCTTCCTCATCCCCGGCCTGATCGGCGGCTTCACCACCTTCTCCGCCTTTGGCTACGAGACAATCGCCCAGTGGGAGCTGCACGGCGCGCTAGCCGCTGGCGGCAACGTCGCCGCCAATCTGGTCCTCGGCCTCCTCGCCGTGGTCGCCGGGCGCTTGTTCGCTGACTACCTGCTCTGATCGGCAGCTTGACTGAGCCTGCCGGTTTCACTCAACTCGGCAGTCTTCTGCTATCTATAGCTCCATGATCTCACGCGAACTGCTTTATGCCATCCTGCAAGGTTTGCCCCATAAGTACTTCGGCGTCCTCGAGCCGCCCTGGTTGGGCATGGCTTGGCGTATTCAAGGCCACTTACTGGGGGGCGACGACCCGGTCACCGCCCTGAAAGGCGCTTACGCGAATTTGGGACCAGGCGCCAGAAAACAATTGCGCGAAACCTTGCAGCAAGTCTTGCCCATCATGGGGCTTGCCGGCCTCAGTTACCGCCAGCGGGAAACCCTGCTCGCCCTCCGCTCGCTCAAGGTCGCTTCGCTCTCGCAGGTTTGCGCCGTCCTCACCCACGATCGCCGCAATACCCACCGCCGCCTCAATGCCCTGGTCGACAAGGGCTACGCCATCCGCTTGTACCAGCCCAACGGCGTCCACTACATGGCGATTGAGGCGCCCATGGAACGCTCCGTCAAACAAGCCATCAACGAATTCATTCAAGAACTGATTGAACAATCCATGGCCCCTGAGGAGCCGCAAATTGAACAGGATTTCACCGATAGCCAGACACCCGCGGAGTCACTAATGGTTCCCCCAACCGGCCCAGCCCGACCCGGCTCTGCAACACCAAAGTACACAATCGACACAGGCTACACAGGCGACATTTTTGCCCCCAGCGACCGTTTCAACACGAAGAGCACAGCGCCGTCGCTTCAATTTTGATTGGAACTAACCGAGGAAGCAGTCCGTCTAAGCCAATCCCCAGCCCGGTTCGATGTCCATGTCCAGGCTGTCCGCCTGCCCTAAGATGGCGTGGCGGAAGTAGCCCGCCGCCGCGATCATCGCCGCGTTGTCTGTGCACAGCGGCATCGGCGGGAAGTGCACCGGCCGGCCACCGGCCTGCTGGCCAAAGGCCGCCCGCAGGGCGGCGTTTGCGCTCACCCCGCCGCCCACCATGATCTCGGCCGCGCCGAACTCCTCGGCGGCGCGCAAGGTCTTGCCCACCAGTACATCCACCACGGCGGCCTGGAAGCTGGCCGCCAGGTCGGCGGCCAGCGCCGCATCCGGCAGGCGGGTTTCACCCACGTCCAGGTTATGGCCGTCGGTCAGCTCGCGCACTTTGTGCAGCACGGCGGTCTTCAGGCCGCTGAAGGAGAAATCCCAGCTGTCTTCCAGCCAGGCGCGCGGCAGGCTGATCGCCGCTGGGTCGCCGCCCTCGGCGGCGGCCTGGATAGCCGGGCCACCCGGGTAGCCCAGCCCCAGCAGGCGGGCGACTTTGTCGAAGGCTTCGCCGGCGGCGTCGTCCAGCGTGCCGCCCAGGCGTTCGTATTGCAAGTGGTCGCGCATCAGCACCAGCTCCGTATGCCCGCCGGAGACGATCAGTGCGAGGAGCGGGAACTGCGGGCCGCTGGCGTCCGCCGCCGGGGCCTCGTCGCCCTCCAGCGCCACCCAGGCCGAATACAGATGCCCTTCCAGGTGGTTGATGCCATACAGCGGCAGCCCGGAACCCAGCGCCAGCCCCTTGGCCATGTTCAGCCCGACCAGCAGCGAGCCGGGCAAGCCAGGGCCCCGGGTCACCGCGATGGCGTCCACATCGCCCAGCTCCAGGTGCGCCTGAGCCAGGGCTTCTTCAACGACGGTATCGATCACCTTGATGTGCTGGCGCGAGGCCACTTCGGGGAACACGCCGCCGTACTTGGCGTGCAGTTCGGCTTGCGAGGCGACCACATTGGAAAGCGCCAGCCGCCCGTTCTCCACCACCGCGGCGGCGGTCTCGTCGCAGGAGGTTTCAATGCCCAAGATGCGGGCGGGTGGGAACTTCTTGCGGCGCGCCATGCGCCGATTATAGCGGGAAGCGCCGGGTCAGCTGGATGGCTTGCTGCGCATCCACTCCAGGACATTGCCGATGGTCTGCTTATTGTCCGCGGAGTCAATGCAGCTCAGCAGGTCTTTCTCCAGCTGCTCAGCGTTGAAGGACTTCTGCCCGATGAAGACCATGCGCGTGCCGGGCCGCTCATCCTGCCATTCTTCGCCCAGCGTCAGGCGTACGCGCGTGCCGGCCACCTGCAAGGTCGCCTTGCGCTGGGGAGCCTCTTTCAGATGGACAATGCCCTTAGCGCGATAGATCGACGCCGGCAGTTCATCCAACAAGCGGCGCAGCTTTTTCAGGGCGAAGGGCTCGCCGCTGGTGAAGGACCAGGAAGTGAAGACCAGGCTGTGGTCTGCGTGGCTGTGATGTTCGCGCGGCGCCAGCACAAAGGCGTGCTTGCCTTTGTGCGCCGGCGGCTCGGGCGCGTGTACGTGCACGTCGTGAGGGTCACGGCCGGCCAGCTGTTCGGGGTCGTAGCGGCCGGCGCCCAGCAGCAACTCCAGCGGGGTGCGGGCGAAGCTGGTCTCCAAAATGCGCGCATTGGGCACAATGTCGCGCACCCAGGCGCGCAGCTCCTCCAGCTGCGCTTCTTCCACCAGGTCCACCTTGTTGATCAGCACGAAGTCGGCCACGCCCACCTGGTCCATCGCCAGGATCTCGTCGGCATTGTCCAGCGTGGGGAATTGCTCGGCGTCGAGCAAGGCAATGATGCTGTCGAGATAGACCAGGTTGTTGAGGTCAGGCAGCATGAAGGTCGTCGCCACCGCCGCCGGATCGGAGACGCCGCTGGCCTCGACCACAATGTATTCCGGGCGGTCGGGGCTAGCGAGCAGTTCCAGCAGCGCCTGCAGCAGGTCGCCGCTGATCGTGCAGCAGATGCAGCCATTGGACAGGCTGATGGTGCGCTCGCCCTGGACGCCGACGACCAGCTCGCTGTCGATATTGATATCGCCGAAGTCGTTGACCAGCACGGCGATGCGTTTGCCGTGCTCGGCTTGCAGAATATGGTTGAGCAGCGTGGTCTTGCCGGCGCCCAGGTAGCCGCTGATAAGGGTGATGGGTATCGGGGTATTAGCCATGGCAGGTCAGCAGCAGCGGCAGGCCAGGGGATGGCGCTTGACAGGCCTGGGATCCCCATCCGATTTGGTAGTGCTCCCCAGCCGGGGGATGCTGAAGCCGCGCTGGCAATCGCCTTCGCACACCGGGCAGGCCAGCGGCGTATCCGCCTGGCTGATCGAGCGCAGTTCTTCCAGTTCAATGGAACAGTCTGTGCAGGTGAAAGTGTATAAAGGCATATCAGCTCTCGAAGGCGAAGGGGTCTTCCAGCGTGCGCCAAACTGGCAGGCCACCCTCCAGTTCAATTGGATCCAGCAGCGCATCGTCCAGGCTGCGGCGCAACAAGCGCTCATCCATATCGTTGCCGATGAAGATCAACTCCTGGCGGCGGTCCCCGTAGGGGCCTTGCATCATACTCTGAACGGTGGGTTTCTGCTCCGCGGGTATCTGGGCGGGGTCCACCGCGCTCCACCACAGACCGGCCGGCTCGATATAGACGCGCCCACCCGCCAGGGACCAGTTGAAGGACAGATCGTTTTGGGTGGCCAGCCACATGAGTCCCTTGGAGCGCAAAACGCCCTTGAGCGCCGGGCTTTCGGTGAGCAGCTTGTGCAAGCGTTTGGGATGGAAGGGGCGGCGGGCCTGATAGATGAAGCTGCTGATGCCGTACTCCTCCGTCTCCGGCAGGTGGCCGGGTTGCAGCCATTCGCTGAAGCCGGCGGCGCGCCCGAAGTCGAACAGTCCGGTGCCGAGGATCTCTTCCGGCGAGACGCGGCCGTGCTCGCTGCGGATGACCTTCGCCCCCGGGTTCAGGCGGCGCAGCAAGGCTTCCACCCGCGCCAATTCGTCCTCATTGCACAGGTCGACCTTGTTCAACACCAGCACATCGGCGAATTCGATCTGGTCGTTGAGCAGGTGAGCTATGGTGCGCTCATCCTCGTCAGAGACGCCCATGCCGCGCTGCTTCAAATTGTCCAGGCTGCCCAGCTCCTGCAACAAGATGGCCGCATCCAACACTGTGACCATCGTGTCCAGCTGCGCCAGGTCAGACAGACTGTTGCCCTGCTCGTCGTAGGGGAAGGTGAAAGTTTCGGCTACCGGCAGCGGCTCAGAGATGCCGGAGGATTCGATGAGCAGATAATCGAAGCGCCCGTCCTTGGCCAGTTGGGTCACTTCCACCAGCAGATCTTCGCGCAAGGTGCAGCAGATGCAGCCGTTGCTCATCGCCACCAGCTTTTCCTGGGTGCGGCTCAGCGCCCCACCTTCGCGGATCAGCCGCTCATCGACATTTACCGCGCCCATGTCATTGACGATCACCGCCACGCGCAGCCCCTGGCGATTGTGCAGCACATGGTTCAGCAAGCTGGTCTTGCCGGCGCCGAGGAAGCCGGAAAGCACGGTGACGGGCAGTTTGCCGGGCATCTAGCGCTCCTCCCGGTAGAGCGTATGCTTGCGCAGTTGGGGATTGTATTTGCGCAGCTCCAGCCGCCCTGGATTGTTTCGGCGATTCTTTTCCGTATGGTAGACATGATTGCCTTCCACACTTTTGAGCACAACAGGGGTGCGGATGCCTTTTTTCTTGGCCATGAGACGCTCCCTTTTTATTGAAAATAATTTTCAATAAGGAAATATACTGCCGCCGCCGGCGTTTGTCAAGAGAAACAAAAAGTCCGCCGGTTTCCGGCGGACTTTTTATGCAAACGGCATGAGGGGTTACTTCAACGGTATCACCAAATCCAGCGGATACGGCGCCAGCACCTCCGACTTGCCATCCGGGCGGATATAGACCGCGTCTTCAATGCGCATGCCCAGGCCGCGGTCGGGGTAGTACAGGCCGGGCTCGATGGTGACCACCGCGCCGCGGCGCAGGATGTCCTTGCCGGTGCTGTCGCGGCCGAAAGTTGGCCGCTCATGGATGTCCAGCCCCAGCCCGTGGGCCAGCGAGTGCACGTAGCCTTCGGTGGTGGCCGGGTTCTCGGCCACCGTGGGGTGGCCGCGCTCCTTGAAGATTTCGCACACCCGCATCTGGTAGCCGGCGCAGGGCGTGTCCGGTTGTAGTTCGCCGATGATCGTCTCGTAGGCGTAGCGTACGTCGTCATACAGCGCCTGGGCGCCCTCGCTGGCGTGGCCCAGGCACCAGGTGCGCGTGAAGTCGGCCCAGAAGCCGCCGCCGGCCTCCACCGGGAAGATATCGAAGACGATCGGCTCGCCCAGGCGCAGCAGGCTGTCGGCCCGGCCCGTGTTGTGCGGCACCGCGCCTTCCGCCCCCGGGGCGAAAATCGTGCCGTGCGGGTTGTCCAGGCCGCGCTCGGCCAGCCACAGGTTGATCTTGGACTTGACTACGCCCACCGTCACCGGCTGGCCGTCGGCGTCCACCAGCACGCCGTCTTTGGCCTTTTGGCGGCTGAGGAAGTCGGCGGTCTGGCCGACCACTTCGCTGGTCTGCTTGAGGATGGCGCGCAGTCGCTCCACCTCCTGCGGATCCTTGGTCGCCCGCGCTTCGTGCAGCATGGAATCCTTCACTTCACCGACGAACTCGATGCCGGGCATCAGCTCGTTCAGCGCGCTGAGCAGGCCAAAGTTGGCCCCCGCGTCGCGCAGCCCATAGACCACCACCCGCCCGGAGGTGATCCCCGCGTCGGTCAGCATGCGCTGGTGCAACCGCGCCTCGGCCAGGGTGTGGTCGCCGCCGCAGTCCTTGAGGATCGCCGGGTAGTTGTATTCGGTGATGTTGCGCGCCGCCAGGCCGGTGGCCGCGGCTTCTTCGCGTTCCATGGCGTGGCAAAACAGCAGCGGCTCGCCGCCGCGGCGCAGCGCCAGCAGGCCGTTCATCACGTGCACCACGCCGGTGAAGTAGACCATCGCCGGGTTGTGCAGCGCATCGCCGAAGACCAGCAGGGCGTCGTAGTTGCGTTCTTCCATCAGGGCGGGCAAGTCGGATTTCATGCGATACCTTTCGGGGGCTAGGGTTCCCAGCGGGCGCGCTCGCGCAGCCGCAGGAACCATTCGATGGCGAAGAAGGCCGCCGCCAGCAGCAGCGCCAGGGCTGCGTTGAGCACCTGGCCCACGCGCAGCCAGGCCAGTGTGCCGGCGAACACGCCAGCCCACAGCGCCTGGCGCAGGATCACCCGCACCGTGGCCGGCGGCTCGCCGGGGAAGCGATAGTTGATGAACGCGGTGACCGGCAGCGTCGTGCCGGTGACCGCCACCACCACCAGGAAAAAGAACAGCCAGCGCGGCCACAGGGTCGGCTCGGTGGCGTTCAGCAGCGCCAGCAGCCCGCCCCAGCCAACGCCCATGAACAGCACCGTGCTGGGCAGGAAAGACAAAGGCGAAGGGGTGCGTGCCGGGATCATGGAGGTTGATTATAAACACTCGCCGAGTGCCCTGCTTCGTCACTGTCAATCTCGGCTGCCCTATCATCCGTAGGGGCAAGGCATGCCTCGCCCCTACCCAATCCCTGTCAATTTCTATACCCTGCGGCTTTAGGCTTGACAAGCCTAAAGCCGCATAGTACAGTGAGGCGACTCTAAAAGAAAGGAGGCGCAACTCAATGTTGGCAACCCAGTTCATCAGCACCCTTCCCATGCAGCCGGTAACCGCTGCCCCCGGTTTCGCTGGCCTGCCTTCGCGTATTGCGCCTCCTGCCCGTCTATAGAGCACAACCCCTCAGACTCTAACGGCCACGGCGCAAACAGCCCGTGGCCGTTTTGTTTTTACAGCAAACGGCCCGGCGCATCGCCCGGCCGTTTTGATTTGATGGGAACCTAAGAAATTATGGAGAAGAGAAATGACTAACCACAACCCAGCCTTCAGTCTGCGCGCCCCACAGATGGATGAAGTGCACGCCGTAGCCGACTTCCATAACGAGTGCTCGTGCCTGCTGGACGCCAAAGACGAAGTCACCACCGCCGAGATGGCCAATTTCTGGCAAACGCCGGACATCAGCCGCGAGGATGACCTGCGCATCGCCATAGCGCCGGATGGGCAGATACTGGGCTATGCCGAGGCGCTGGTCTACGGGGAGCCGGCGGCGCACCCTTACATTTTCCTGCGCGTGCATCCGCAGCACATGGATGGCGGCGTGACCGAAGCGTTGTTGGACTGGGCCATAGCCCGCTGTCAATCCGTGCTGGATATCGTGCCGGCTGAACTGCGCGTCTCCATCGGTATGCACCAGCCCAGCACGGACACCGCTACGGCCGATGTGCTGCGCTCGCGCGGCTTCGGGGTCATCCGCCACAGTTTCCTGATGGGCATTGACCTGGAAGCCGAGCCGCCCGCGCCCGAGTGGCCGGGGGGCGTCGAGCTGCGGCCATTCGACCCTAAGCAGTACGCCCCGGATGTCTACCGCGCGGTGGTGGACGCTTTCCGCGACCACTTCGGCTTCCACGAGGAGCCCTTCGAGAGCGGCTTCCCGCGCTGGCAGCATATGATGATCGAGGAAGAAGCCTTCGATCGCGACCTCTGGTTCATCGCCTGGGATGGCGAAGAAGTGGCCGGCGTCGCCCTGTGCAAGGAAATGGCCCGCGACGGCGGCAAGATCGGCTGGGTGGAAGACTTGGGCGTGCGCCGCCCCTGGCGCAAGCGCGGCCTGGGCAAAGCCTTGCTGCTGCACAGCTTTGCCGCCTTCTACGGCCGCGGCCTGCGTCACGCCGGCCTGTACGTGGACGCCAGCAACCTCACTGGCGCGCTGCGCCTGTACGAAGCCGCCGGTATGCGCATGTTGCGCCAATTGGACCGCTACGAAAGAGAACTCCGCCCTGGCAAGGAGGTGATGACCACTGAACTGACCGGCTAGAGAGCCAGACCCAAAGAGAAAACGCCTGCCACCGACGCAGGCGTTTTCTTTTAACCCGGCGCACGCGCTACAATTCCAGCGTGAACAGCATTCAGGCAGTGATTTGGGACTTCGGCGGCGTGCTGGTGCGCACCGCCGACCTCGCCGGGCGCGACGCCCTGGCAGAGCGGCTGGGCCTCAGCCGCCACGAGCTCGAAATGCGCGTCTTCGACGGGCACAACCGGCACCGCGCCCAGTTGGGCGCGGTGCCGGGAGACGCCTACCTGCAAGAGGTGGCTGCCGAGTTCGCCATCAGCGTGGATGAGCTCACCGAAGCCTTCTTCGGCGCCGACCAGCTGGATGAAACGCTGCTGGCCTATATCCGCGAGCTGCGCCCGCGCTACAAGACCGGCCTGCTCAGCAACGCCATGACCACCCTGCGCCCGCTGCTCAGCACCCGCTACCCAATGTTGGACGCCTTCGACGATGTGGTCATCTCCGCCGAGGTCGGGCTGATGAAGCCGGACATCGCCATCTATTCCCTGGCCGCCGCCCGCCTCGGGGTGCAAACCCATCGCGCCGTCTTTGTGGACGATTTCATTCAGAATATCGAGGGCGCCCAGTTCGCCGGCATGCACGCCGTGCACTTCCAAACCCGTGAGCAAGCTTTGGCCGAACTGGCTGGGCTGCTGGGCGAGGCATGAGCCGCATCACCCTCGGCCTGGTGGCCGATACCCACGTGCCCGACCGCCGCCGGCGGCTGCACCCGGGCCTGCTGCCCGCGCTGCGCGCCGCCAAGGTGAGCCAAATCCTGCATGCCGGCGACATTTGCCTGCCCGCCATCCTGGCCGAACTGGGACAGGTCGCCCCGGTGCTGGCGGTGCGCGGCAACCGGGATTGGTTCCGCTCCGCCGATCTGCCGCTGGCCCGCCACCTACCCGCCGGCGGGCTGCGCATCGGGCTCACCCACGGCCACGGCGGTTGGCGCGCCTACCTGGGCGACAAGCTGCGCTACCTGCTCATGGGGCCGCAATCTTTCGACTTCTTCGCGCAGCGTGCCGCGGCCATGCTGCCCGAGGCCGATGTGGTCGTCTTCGGCCACAACCACGAGCCGATGGTGCAGCAGGTGGGCGGCCGCCTGGTGGTCAACCCCGGCTCGGCCTGCTGCCAAGTGTTCCCTGACCGCGCACCCACCTTCGGCCTGTTGCACATCAACGGCAAACAAGCCGAAGCGGAAATCGTGGAGTTGG
>JAHCIH010000021.1 GCA_026129335.1 Anaerolineales bacterium | reverse complement strand
TAATCAACTCCAGATTGTTTCGTCCGCTACGCAGTGAAGCAATCTGCTTCACTGCGTGTGCTCCTCGCAATGACGCCAGGCGAGCCGGGGCGGGTATAATCGCCGGTGGAGAGATGCCAGAGTGGATGAATGGGGCGGTCTCGAAAACCGTTGTGGTCCTCCGGGCCACCGAGGGTTCGAATCCCTCTCTCTCCGCCAGCCATGACAGAGCCGCCCCGTGCGGCTCTGTTGGTTCAGACGCATATGAGCACACCATCCCCTCACGTCAGTACGGCCACCTGCCCCGAATGCGGCGGCGCTCAAACAGACGGCTTCAGCTGCTGGGGCCTGCTGGGCGCGATCATCGCCTGGGAGATGTACGACCGCGAACTGGCATCGGAGCACTTCAAAACGGTGGCCGCCTACAACCTGCAACACCCGGCACAGTTCAGCGAGGACGCCCTGGCCGGCCTGCGCGAGGCCCTTGCCCAGCAGATCGACCAGGGTTTACCCGCCGCTGAGATCCGCAAGCGAATGGGGGCCAGCTTCGAGGGCAGCCGGCGCGTGCTGAAACCGGAAGCCGAGCAGCAGCCTGTGCTGCGCGGTTGGCGCATGACGATTGCCGATGTGTACCAGGGCGGGCAGGAAGGCGCCGCCCAACGAGTGCGCGATTGGGCGGCCAGTATCCGCGCCGAGCTGTCAGATTCCCAAGGCTAGCTTGCCTCTATGGGATAAATCATAGAAAATAGCCATTGAGCGCACAGCCGGATTCGCCAAGGAGGCATCCATGACCTACAAACCCCAAAACTACAACGACCTCTCCCCCTACCTAAGGGCGGATAGCGCCAAAGACCTGATTGCCTTCCTGGAGAAGGGGTTGGATGGCAAAGTCACGCGCATTTTCGAACATGAAGGGCGCGTGGTGCACGCCGAAGTGATGTTGGGTGACTCGGTGTTGATGCTTTCGGACGCCACGGAAGACTACCCGGCCGCCCCGAGCATCTTGCACCTGTATGTGCCGGACGTGGATGCGGCCTTCAAGAAGGCCCTGGATGCAGGCGGCAAGGAACTGCAGCCACCGCAACAGAGTGGAGACCCGGACAAACGCGGCACCTTCAGCGACCCGTTCGGCAACATCTGGTCGCTGGGCACTCAGCAGCCGGAGGGCTAGCATGCCGCGTTACGCCGCCCTGCTGCGCGGCATTAACCTGGGCAAGCGCACGGTCAAAATGGCCGAACTGCGCGAGGCGCTGAGCGCCGCCGGCTATGAAGATGTGCGCACTCTGCTGGCCAGCGGCAACGTGGTGCTGAGCAGTCCACAAGCGGACGCCGCCGCGCTGACCGCTGATCTGGAGCAGACCATCCAGGCCGCCTTTGGCTTCGAAGTGCCCGTCATCCTGCGCAGCACCGCCGAAATCGCCGCGCTGGTAGCGAGCGATCCCTTCGCCGGCGTGCCGGTGGACAAGAACACACGGTTGTACATCAGCTTCCTGGCCGAGCCACCGGCTGGCCCGTTGCCCGCGGAGCTGCAGGCCGGCGACGGCCAATTCCGCTTGCTGGATGTGCAGCCCGGCCATGTGGTCAGCGCCGTGCAGTTGGACGCCAGCCGCGGCACCCTGAACCTGATGGACGCGCTGGGCAAGCACTTCGGCGCCGGCATCACCACACGCAATTGGAACACGGTGCTGAAGGTGCATGCCGCTATGGAGGGACCATGAACCCCATATTCTTCGCCACCCCCGCCGACTTACGCGCCTGGCTGGAAGCCAACCACAGCAGCGCCAGTGAACTGCAGGTGGGTTACTACAAAGTGAGCACCGGCAAGCCCAGCATCACCTGGGACGAATCGGTGGAAGAGGCGCTGTGCTACGGCTGGATTGACGGCGTGCGCAAAAGCCTGGGCGAGGAGAGCTACACCATCCGTTTCACACCGCGCAAGCCGGACAGCATCTGGAGCAAAAAGAACATCGCCACCGTCGAGCGGCTGATTGCCGAAGGCCGCATGCAGCCGGCCGGCCTGGCCATTTACCAGGCGCGCCGCGAAGACCGTTCGGGCATTTATTCCTTCGAGCAGGGTGAAACCGGCTTGAGCGCCGAGCTGGAGGAGCGCTTCAAGGCGCAAGCGGCCGCCTGGGAGTTCTTCAATGCCCAACCGCCCGGCTACCAGAAGACCATGCGCCACTGGGTGAGCAGCGCCAAGAAAGAAGAGACCCAGTTGAAGCGCCTTGAGCGCTTGATGGAGGTCTCTGCACGCAGCGAACGTATAGACTTAATGAAGCCGTTTGGGTGATAGCTATTAGCTGTTAGCGTTTAGCCATGAGCTTCATGGCACAGGGTGCAGCGCGCACCTTGCGGAGATAAAAGGCCCCGTGTTCCCACGGGGCCTTAGCTTTCAAACTTCAGGCGGGCCTAAGCCGCCTCGCTGGTTTGCTTGAGCATGCCGGTCAGCACCATTTCCAGCGCCATGGTATGGCTGCACTCATCGCGCCCCACGAAGAACTCACAGTCGCACTGCCAGGCGCCGTCTTTGTATTCCACCCGGTGCGGGTTGTTGATGCCGCTGAAGTGCACCACCATCGATTCCACGCTCATGCGGGTGCGTTCTTCGGCATAGGTCTTGGCTTTTTCAAACTTACGCAGCAATCCTGTGTCCATCGCAGCTCTCCTTGGTTCGGGGTGTTGGGAAACAAAAAGGCACGCGCGGACTGCGCGTGCCTCTAGCAACGAATGAAATGACTGGCTTGAAAGCCGTTAATCTCATCTCAGGCTTTCTCCTTATTGGTAGTGTAATCCCATCTCCCCTGCGAGTCAACTACGCCTGCTATACGATTGGGATTTGCTCCAGGCTGTCTTCGCGCGGGCGGACGGAGCCGGTGGTGAGCGCCTCGCCGCGGTAGAACTCCACCAGGCGCAGCGGAACGGTCAGGTCGAACTCGCTGGCCCAGAACTCGCGCCGCGTGCCGACGTAGAAGCGCTTGCCCTGGCGCAGGCGTTCCACCAGGGTGGCGCGGTCCAGCAACACCGTATCGGACCAGGTCGGGCCGCGGCGCTCGTAGGCGCGCACCCAAGCCAGCTTGCCGTCCGGGGTGAAGTGCGCCGCTTCCACCACGCCGTCCAGCTTGCGCACTCGCTTCGAGGATAGGGTTTTCGTCTTTGTTTGCATAAGTCGGGGTGGGCGGATTCGAACCGCCGACCACCGCGTCCCAAACGCGGTGCGCTGCCAGGCTGCGCTACACCCCGCGGCCCGGTGAGTATACTCGCTGCCGGGCAGGCCAGTCAAGAAACGGCCGGCCGGGTGCACATCGCCCGCGGAATGGACTATACTCCTGCCCTATGTTCCCACTGCGAGACAGCAACCGGACGCGCAACTTCCCGGTGATGAATTGGTTGCTCATTCTGGCCAATGCCCTGGTCTTCTTCTACGAAGTCGGTTTGAGCGAAAGCCAGCTGCGCGAATTCATCTTCGAGTTCGCCCTGGTGCCTGCCCGGTTGGGGAGCGACCCCGAGACTTTTGCCTTCACCGTGCTCAGCAGCATGTTCATGCACGCCGGCTGGTTCCACTTCCTGAGCAACGTGTGGATATTGCACATCTTCGGCGACAACGTGGAAGACCGCATGGGCCCCATCCGTTACCTGATCTTCTACCTGCTCGGCGGCGCGGCCGCGGCGCTGCTGGAAACCTACATTTCGCCGGGCAGCGAGATCCCCGTGCTGGGCGCCAGCGGCGCCATTGCCGGTGTGCTGGGCGCCTATATCCTGCTGTTCCCCGGCGCCCGGGTGCGCACCGCCATCTTCCTTATCTTCATCTCGGTCGTGGACCTGCCGGCGATCATCTTCATCGGCTTCTGGTTCATCTCGCAGCTCTTCTCCGGCTTGGCGGCCATCGGCAGCACGGCGACCTCCGGCGTGGCCTGGTGGGCGCACATCGGCGGCTTCGTGATGGGCCTGGTATTGTGCGGCCTCTTCGCCCGACGCTCGCGCGCGCCCGTCGAATATCTCTAAACCCGGTTGGGTTAAAATCAAGCCATGTCCGACCCCTTGTTGAAAACCAAGCTGCCCGCCACGCGCAACCCGCACACGCTGCGCGCCCATCGCCGGGAGAGCTTTTGGCAAATCATCCTGCCCTTGTTGCTGGTCGTGGGCTTGGTGGCCTGGCTGATGGTGCAGCTGCTGCAAGCCGGCCCGGCGAGCAGCGAGCAGGCCGCCCAGGTCGCCGTCATCCTGCTGGCCATTCCCCTCCTGCTGCTGGGCATCGCCCTGTTCCTGGCGCTGGTGGTACTCAGCCTGGGCGTGGCCAGGCTGGGCCGCTGGTTGCCGCCGCAGGCCCTGCGCCTGCAAGACGTGGCGCGGAGCTTCAACAGCCAAACGCAGCGCGCCGCCGGCCTGGCCATCCGGCCGCTGCTGGCCATCGAAAGCTGGGCGATGGCGCTGAACCGCCTGCTGAAGCGAGGGTAACCTGATGAGAAGCAATCGCAATCTTGTACTGATGGTCGGCGCCTTGCTGGGCGCAATTGTGGGCGTGGCCGCGGGCCACAGCCTGCTCAAGCGCGCCGAAGACACCGACCGGCCCATGCTCACCGCCTCCGAGGGCATCAGCCTCGGGGCCTTGATCATCGGCCTGCTGCGCCAGATCGCCACCCTGGGCGACGACGACTAAACCAACCCGCGTGCCAACCCCCGATTGCCTGCTGCTGGGCCGCCTGCAGCGCGACACCATCCTGACCAGCGATGGCCGGGCGCGGGTGGACGAGCTGGGCGGCAACCTGCTCTATGCCGCGGCGGCCTGCCAGCTGCTGGGCGGGCGGCCCGGCCTGGTGGCCCGCGTGGGGGCAGATGCCCCGGCGGACTGGCTGCCTGAAATGGCCCGCCGTGAGCTGGATACCCGCGGCATCCACACACTGGCGGAGCCGCAAAACCTGCTGCGCTTCATCGCTTACAACGACGCTTACACACCCAACCGGGACCAGCCGATCAAACATTTCGCGCGCTGGGGGCTGCCGCTTCCCAAACCGCTGCTGCACTACGCCAACCCCGAAGGCGAACCCGACTCGACCCGCCAGCGCGGCGCGCTGACCCTGCGGCCGGAGGACCTGCCGGAGGAATACCACGGCGCGCGGGCCGCCCACCTCTGCCCAGTGGACTACCTGAGCCACGCGTTCATGCCCGTGGCGCTGCGCGAGGCGGGCACCAGCCTGATCACCCTGGAGGCCGGCGGCGGCTATATGCTGCCTGCTTTCTGGAACGAATTCCCCGACCTGGTGAATGGGCTGAGCGTCTTCGTGACCAGTGAGGAACGCCTGCTGAGCCTGTTTTCCCGACAAGGGAACAGCGAATTGTGGCAGATGGCAGAGGCAGTCGCCTCGTTCAATTGCGCGGCGGTGATCGTGCGCAGCCTGGCGCGCGGCGACTGGCTCTACGATGGGGAGACCGGCCGCCGTTACCATTTGCCGCCGTTCCCGGCGCGCACCTACGACATTACCGACAACGGCAGCAGCTTTTGCGGCGCCCTGGTGGCCCAGCTGGCTCAGGGCCGTGAATTGCCAGACGCCCTGTTGACTGCGGCTGCCACGGCTTCGCTGGCTGTGGAGGGCAGCGGCGCCTTTTACATCTCGGATACTTTCCCGGGCTTGGTAGAGGCCCGGGCGGAGTCCCTGCAGCAAGCCCTAAAATCGCTGTAAGCCGCAAGCCAAAACAAAAAAAGAGCGCCGAACGGCGCTCTTTTTTTGTTTTTGTTCTAGAAGGCGTGGATTCCAACCGGTACCCATTTCCTATTATTTTAATACTATTAACTAACTAAAATCTAACCATTCCTCGGGGCCTTCCTCAGCCTCAAAGAAGGTAAGGGACCATGAAATCGCTCAGTTGGCTTGTCTTCCTCGGCACCTCCCTCGCCCTACTCATCGGCGGTGTATTCGCCGTTTCGCCTGCGCTGGCCACCTCGCCGGCCTCGGCCGAAGCGCCCATCCTGGCTGTAGAGCCGGACGCGGCGGCATTCTCGGGCAACACTGGCCCGCACACCATCGTACGCCAGCCCCTGGCGCCGCTCACCGGCGCGGGCGCCGAAGCGGCGATCGCCGCCCCGGTTACAGAGCTGGCCGGCGAGCCGGCCATGGATCCCGGCGCGGCGCTGGCCGGCAGCTTCACCACCTCGATCAGCAAGGCCCCGGCCGCCGACAGCATCCAGGCGGCTCCTCCGGTCACCTCGCCGCCCAGCCTGAGCAGCTTCGCTGCCGGCCTGGCCAACGGGACGCGCGGGCAGATCAGCGGCATCTTCGTGCAGGATGTGCTGGCCTACCCGGTGGGCGGGCAGCCCAGCGGCGACCCCGGCTACGTTACCTCGAACCCCGGCCAGGTGACCCGCTTCGGAATGGCCGGCCAGTACGGCAGCCACGGCTTCCTGGCTCACAACTACCTGGCGGGGGCGGCTTTCTTCCAGCTGAGCGCAGGGCAGATCATCACCCTGGTGCACGGCGACGGCAGCACCAGCGAATACCGCATCGTGGATATCCGCAGCTTCCAGGCACTGACTCCGGACTCGACCCAGTCGCGCTTTGTGGACCTGGAGAGTGGCAAAGAGCTTTCCGCCTCGAACTTGTTCCACCAGATCTACAACAGCAATCATCCCGTGGTGCTGCAGACCTGCATCGCGAAAGACGGCATCAGCACCTGGGGGCGCATGTTCATCCTGGCGGTCCCCGTCAACGGCTGAGCCACACTTCACAAACCAGGCAGTTCCAGGAGCTGAGCGAGCCCGAGGAAGATTGGGACTGCAAACAAAAAATCCCCGCCCGAGGAAGCGGGGATTTTTGTTTTCGATTGTGCGAGGTACCCGTGCCGCATACAGGCTTCGGGGATCCTTCGCTGCGCTCAGGATGACAGCTGGGGGGATGCGTGATTCGAGCGGGTATCAAGGCGATCACCAGAACGCCGAATCCCGGCCAGCGAAGAATCCATAGCGCCGGGTCTTCTGCATTGTCACAAAGCGCGAGGCCGGCGAGGGCAGGCTCCCAAAGCATCCGTGCCGTATGAGGTCTCGGAGATCCTTCGCTGCGCTCAGGATGAAGGGTTTGCGTGTTTGTGTAACTCTGAGCGGGTATCAAGGCCATCACCAGAACGCCGAACCCGGGCCAGGGAAGAATCCATAGCGCCGGTCTTCTGCACTGCCACAAAGCGCGAGGCCGGCGAGGGCGGGCTCCCAAAGCATCCGTGCCGCATGAGGTCTCGGGGATCCTTCGCTGCGCTCAGGATGACACGATTGGGCGAGGTATTGCCCGTAGTTGTGATTTGCCTTTGTGCTCTTTGTGTCTTTGTGGTTCGCGCTCGCAATGAGCAACCGAGAGCCTACCCTGAGCTGTCGCGCAGGGGCACGGCGACCACCACCACGCGGTGGGTGTTGCTCTCGTAGGGCCAGCAGGTGATCAGCGTGATGCGCTCGTCTTCGGTGGCCTGGATCCACTCGGCGTTGGCCAGGCGCACTTCCAGCGGCTGGTTGCGCTCCGGCACCACGCTGGTGTACACCGCCACGTAGCGGAACTCGCGGTCACCACTGACCACGCGGATCTCATCGCCCACCTGCACCCGGTACAGGTCACGGAAGACCTCGCCATAAATGTTGTGGTGGCCGTTCAGCACGCTGTTGCCGGGCGCGCCCAACCCGGCCGAGGTTTCATGCCAGCCCACCGCGCGGTAATCCGGCGCCAGCCACTGGTCATAGATCTGGCCCTCGAACTGCAGTTTCTCGTAGCCGATGGGGATCACCGTGGCCTCCAGGCCGATGACGGGGATGTGGATGCGATCAGGGACCAGGCCCGGGTCACGGGCTACCTCCTCCTGCTCGGGCTGCGGGGTGGGCACGATCGGCAGACCTTCGACCTGCACTGCGACCACCGCGGGATTGGCGCTGGCGCCTTCGGCAATGTAGACCGGCAGAAAGCCGGTCTCGATCTGGTCGTCTACAGCCAGGTCGAGGGTGCGCGGAGGCAGCACGAACACATCGATGATGCTCTTACCGAAGGCGAAGATCATCACCAGGAAGCCCAGGAAGATCAGGGCCATGACGGACAGGTTGGAGTTGCTTTTGGGCTCTTGGGACGAAATCTGCACCAGTAGGGCTCCGTGCCAGGTTGAACGGCAATTCTAACCGCCGGCAACAAAAGCGGGGCATCTTGCGCACAAGATGCCCCGCTTTGTTTCAGCAACCGGAGAGGTTAGTCCTCATCGTCTTCGTAGTAGTACTCGTACTCGTCGTCCTCATCGTCGCCGGCGGCTTCGCTGCGGTCACGGTCCATCTTCAGGCCAAGGCCCAGCAAGATCAGGGCGAAACCGAAGATGCCCAGGCCCAGGTTGAGGAACATGTTGTCCCGGAAGAAGGCCGGCAGGTCGATACCGGTGATCGGGATCAGCACGCCAGGGGTATCCGTGACGGTCGGGGTGGCCGTGGGCGGCTCGCCTGCGCAGAAGATACCGCTGTTCTCGGCTTCCAGCGTGCGGGAGTTGCCGTCGTTCGGGTCATCCCACATGATGGCGATGGTGTTGGGCAGGTCGCCTTCCACAGTGGAAGTGAAGACCATGGTTCCGTTGGCGGGGGCCACACCGTCGCCGGTGCCCGTGCCGCCGACCACCCACCAGGTAAAGGCGATGTCGATGGGATGCGAGTTGCTCACCTCCCAGCGCAGCGTGGTCACCGTCTGGGCGGCCACCAGGCTGGTGTCGCCCTGCTGCAGGCCGGTCTGCTCCAGACACAGGCCAACCAGGGTCAAGCCGTCGCCGCTGATCGGGATGGTTGGCGTGAAGGTGGGCGTGTCCGTCACCGTCGGCGTATCGCTCGGGGTCGAGCTGGGCGTATTGCTGAACACCAAGCTCGGCGTGATCGTCGGCGTATCGCTTGGGGTCGGCGTGTTGGTCACCGTCGGCGTGTCGCTCGGCGTCGGGGTGTTGCTCGGCGTAAAGGTCAGCGTCGGGGTCGGGGTGTCGGTCAACGTGCCGGTGGGCGTGTTGCTCGGGGTCAGTGTAATGCTGGGCGTGTACGTCTCAGTGGGCGTATAGGTCGCCGTTTCGGTCGGGGTGTTGCTGGGCGTATAGGTCGCCGTTTCGGTCGGCGTGTTGCTCGGAGTGTAGGTCGCCGTTTCCGTGGGCGTGTTACTCGGTGTAAACGTAGGCGTGATGCTCGGCGTGAAGGTCACCGTAAAGGTCGGCGTGTTGCTGGGTGTAAATGTCTTGGTCGGCGTCGGCGTCTTGCTAGGCGTGAAGGTCGCCGTAAACGTCGAAGTCTTGCTCGGTGTCGGCGTATTGGTGATCGTCGGCGTATTGCTCGGGGTAAATGTCGGCGTCTTGCTCGGCGTCAGGGTCACCGTGAAGGTGGGCGTCTTGCTGGGCGTGAATGTCTTGGTTGGCGTCGAGGTGTTGGTCGCCGTAAAGGTCTTCGTTGGCGTGGGTGTATTGCTCGGCTTCTGAGTGGGCGTATTGGTCTTGGTATTCGTCGCAGTCGGAGTGCGCGTCGGCGTGGGCGTATTGCTCGGCTTGGGAGTCGCCGTGTTGGTGCGCGTCGGCGTATTGGTCTTTGTAGGCGTGGGTGTGTTGATCTTGTATTCGCCCTTGTCTTCGCAGTCCTTGCTGCCCTTCACCCACCACCACCAGCTGACCGTGGGCGGAGTGATCGTGCCAATATGTACCCAGCCCGTGTTGGGGTTCATGGGGGGAGCAGTGAAATTGGCCGTGGGGTTGTTGGGCCAATTCGAACCGGTGCGGATGTATACGTGAGCGATCTGCGACTCTTCCCAACGGCTGGAACGGTTTTCCACATACACTTTGCCGTCAGGATCGACGCGGAAGTTATAGCGATCGCACTCCCAAGCCTGGGCAACCGTGATTGTGGCCCCCACCAGCACGGCCACGATCACGCCTGAAAAAATAAACCGTCGGAGCAAGTTTGCCAGCATTAGTCCACCGCCAATTGATAACCCAAGCGGGTCTTGTTGAGGATCAGTTCAGGTTGGCTGGGGTCGGCCTCCAGCTTTTGGCGCAGCAGGTAGACAATCCACTTGATGCGCTCACGGATCTTTTCGCTGTCTTCGCCCCACACTTCGGAGGCGATCATTTCATAGGAAACCGGCTTGGGTTGCTGCTTGGCCAGCAGCGCCAGCACGGCGAATTCGCGCGGGGTCAGGTCGATCAGCTGGTCGCGCAGGCTCACCTGGCGGGTCTGCAAATCCAATGAGAGCTCGCGGGCGGGGAAGACCAGCTTGGTCACCGGGGCTTTGGGCCCGGCGCGGCGCAGGGCGGCCTCCACGCGGGCGACGACTTCGTCGCCGAGGAAAGGCTTGGCCATGTAATCATCGGCGCCTTCGCGCAGGCCGCGCAGCACGTGGTCTTTCTGGCCCAGGGCGGAGACGATGATGATCGGAGCGTTGGTCAGGTCGCGCAAATGGCTGAGGGTCTCCCAACCATCCATCTCGGGCATCATCAGATCGAGCAGCACAATGTTGGGGTTGGTTTCCATCCACTTGCGCAAGGCTTGCTTGCCATCCATGGCGCCGACCACGTTCATGCCGGCGCGGCGCAGGGTGATCTTGAGCAGGTCCAGCGTATCGGGGTCGTCTTCGACCACGAGCACCACGCGCTGGTCGCCCAGCTCCTGGACAGCGTCCAAGTCCAGGCCGGGAGCCTGCATGGCGGAGTTTGCCTGCTCTTTTTCAACCAAATTTTCGCTCACAACCGCTTCCACAGCCTTCTGCCTCATACACAAACACCCCACATGCAGGGGCTTGCTTCAAAACACGGCCTGTATGTGGCCGATTTTCCAATATTTACAAACTGTTTTTCAACCAGTTACAACCAACAATATACCACGAACTTGCAGAAATGCAAGCGCGGGTTTTTGTTTTTTCAGTTGCGAAAGGAGTATTGGAACTTACTCAGACAGTTCGATCAGCGAAGTACCCCCGCCGCCGCCACTGTAGACCACGTCATCGTCGTAGTTGATCACCAGTGCGGCACCGCCGCCGGACACCTGGAAGCGATTGGCAATGATTTGGCCATTGACCGTCTTGGTGCTGCCCGAGCCGCTGGACTGCACAAAGGCATCCGGCGCATAGATCGTCCCGGTCATCGAAAGAACGCCAGAGCCAGACACAACGAAGTTGGATGTGTTCCCGTGACCCATGAAGAAGTTCATACCCGCATACGACCCACTGGTGGGCGCTTCAATTGTTATGTTTGCGCTACCGCCAATGGCAACCCCGCCGTTCCGAACATAAATCAAGCCGGTTAACGCTTTCGGGGATGTATCTCCACCCGCGGTGAAGCTGCCGTTGTGCACATGAAACAGCACACCGGAACTCTCCGCGGTTAAGGTCGCACGACTACTGGCGCCAAAACTTACATCGCCAGAGGCGACATAAATCGATACACCTGACGTGCCATTAAGATGGCCAGAACTAGGCCCCGCAACACCGAAGTTGCCCTCAGAGATGTAATACAGACCCGGCTGCATCGTGACTTGCACATCGGTAGCCACATTAAAGCTGCGGTAAGTTCCTGGATAAACAGTTATGCCCGAAGAGCACCAAGCATACCCGGAGCCTATGTTCAAATGGCCGCCACTGTATGGGTTGGAACAGCCGCTGCCGTGTACGGTAGGCGATGGCGCAGGCCCTGGTTGGCTGGGTGCCGTGGGCGGATCCAAGTCGGCCAGCGGATCCACGCGCGGGGCCAGGCCGGTCTGCGCCGGATAAGGCTGCATGAACTGCGCCGGGTTGCCGTAGGGAATCACCCAACTCGGAAAGGCAACACCCCCCACAGCCTGAACCCATTGTCCTTGAAGACTTGGCCCACCGGAACACCCGGAGGCTGTATCGACAAAAATAGCCTCGGCGTGCGCAGAATTGGCAAAGACGCCGCCACCATTCACTTGCAGACAACCACTACCCAAGACATAGATCGAATTGTTATTACCCGGATTCAGGGCGATCAATCCATTGCCCCAGCCCACCGGGCCACCTCCGCCGCTGCCCGGCACACAGCGCGCCACGGCACGGGCGCTCGAAGTCTGCGGCCCATTGTCCGCGGTGAGCACCTGCATGAAGCTGGGCTGCCACTGGGCGCTGACCACCACTTCCACATACTCGTCATCGCCAGCGTTGGGACCGCTCTGCGGAGGGCTCCAAGCCATCACGCTCACACCGTCGGCGCCGTGCTGCAAGCCGATCTGCTGCGCGGAGTTGCGCGCCGCGGCCACATGATCCTGGGCCGGGGATTGGCACAGCGCCCAGGCGGCGGCCATCGCGGCGCTGTCGGCGGCGTTCTGCACGGAGCGCCGCTCGCCGTAGGCGCGGCCGCCGTCCACCACCAGGGCGGCGGCGCCGATCAGGCCCACCAGCATCAGGGCCATCAACACGATCACCTGGCCCTTTTCGCTGCGGGGCGGCAGGAGGTTAAGTAGTCTGCTTTTCATGCCCTAAGAGTGTATAGAATCCGCCCCGGGCGCGCAACCGGACTTAATTCCTATCAGAATGGAAAGCTGTTCAAGGAGCGGCATCGAAGATGGCCATCCCGAAGCCCAGCGTATCAATCAGCTGGAAGACGCCATCATCAGTCCATAAGCCGAGCTGCGCGCTGGGACCGAGCAGGGAAACCAGGATGGCATTGTCGGTCACCCATTCCGCCTGCACCGCCGGTGCGCCGGCCAAGCCGGGCAGCGCCACCGGCACGGCCAGGCTGCCATCCGGGTTGCTGATCATCAGGCGCATTTCGCCATCCTCGAACGAGAAGATGTAACGCTCGCCATCCGGCGCCCAGTCGCCGAAGAACACATTGGGGTGGTTGAACCAGGCGGATTCATCGCCGCCGTTGCTCAGGGCAATGACCAGCTCGCGCTCGTTGTCCGCCGGGTTGCCCACCGGGCGCAGGTAGGCAATGCGCCCACCGTCCGGCGAGAAGGCCACCTCCTGCATGGGGAACATCACCGCCTGGATCGCCCCGGCCTCAAAGGCCGGCGAGCCATCCAGGGGCAGGTACCACAGGCTGGTCTCGGGGCCAACGCCGTCCACCGGCGAGGCGAACATATCCTCCGGCGGCAGGGCGAAGATCAGGTCGCCGGCCGGCGTCCAGTGCAGCGGCGGTTCGTACTGGTATTCGCTGTAGGTGATCACCAGCGGGAAAGTGACCAGGTTGGCGCGCAGGTCAGTGCCATCGGCGCGCACCACGCCCACGTGGTTGGCGCCGGCAAAGGCGATCTGCTCGCCATCCGGCGAGAAGACGAAGCGGCCGCCCGCCCCGGCGGGCAGCACCAGGGTCACGCCCGGCAGGTCGGCGTCCACCAGGTAGATGTCGCCGTTGGAAATCAGGCCCGGTCCGGAAAAAGCCTGGCGGGTGCCGAAGGCCAGTTGGCGCGAGCCAGGCTGCCACTCAAAATAATGCAGCGTGGTGGCTGAGCCGCTGGCCGCCGGCAGGGTGGCGAAGAAATCCACCCCGGCCAGCGATTGCTGGTCCGAACCGTCGCTGGAAACCACCCAAAGCTCAGAAATGGTTTCGGGCTGGGGGAATTCGTGCGCAGGGTCGTGGCCCGGGTTGGCCGCCTGGCGGGCATAGGCCACCCGGCAGCCATCGCCGGAAATGCGCAGGTCGAAGGCATCGCCTTCGCTGGTCAGCTGCGTGCTGCCGCCGCCCTGCACCCACAGCCAGATATTGCCGTCCTTCAAGTAGGCCACGCTGAGCTGCCCGCTGTTGGGGCAGTCGCCGTATACGCTTTGAGGTTGAATCTCGCCATCTATCGGCTCGCCGGTATCCGTGGGGGCCACCTGGGCCTGCAGGGTACCCGCCACCATGGTGGCTACGGCGGCCTCCTGGTCAGACACCGGGGCGGAACAAGCAGCCAGCAGCCCGGCAAGCAGCACCAGTCCAATACGCAGCATGGTTTGCTTCATAAGCTCCATTTTCCCAGAGTTCTGCAGAATTTGCCACAAGTCAATCAATGACCGGAGATAGTCGCTCAGCTGGACTAGTATCTGTCGGCTTGACAGTTTGACATACAACTGTTATATATCAAACTATCGAAGAGCTGGACCTGACCTCCTGGATCAGCCTGGCGCTGATGCGCATCGGCACCGGCATGGCCACCGCCTTTGACCGCTACTTTGCGGATCTGGGCGTGAACCAGGCCCAGTTCCGCCTACTGATCGCCGTATGGCGCGAGGGCGGCCGTGAGGGCATCCACCCTTCACAGCTGGCCCACCACCTGCTGGTGGAGCGCAGTACGGTCAGCGTGCTCAGCCAGCGCCTGGTGAAGCGCGGCTGGCTGCAGCGCCTGCCCGGCCCCGACCGGCGCAGCCACCGCCTGGCGCTGACCGCAGCGGGCGGCGAGATTTTGGGCCAGGTGGCCGAGCGGGCCACCCAACTGGGCGAAGACACCTTCGCCGATATAGGCGAAGAGCAATTGCGCCAGCTCAAACGTTTGCTACAACAGATCGAAGAGAGACTACACGAGGACAAGCCATGACCGAAGCCATCCTGCAAGTCCAGGATTTGCACAAATCCTATGGCAAGACCGAGGCGGTGCGCGGCATCAGTTTCGACATACTGCCCGGCGAGATTTTCAGCCTGCTGGGCCCTAACGGCGCCGGCAAAACCACCACCATCTCGATGCTGAGCTGCTTGCTGGCCCCCACCAAGGGCGACGCCTTGATAGACGGCCACTCCATCCGCAATGGCGCCGCCCAAGTCAAAGGCGTCATCGGCGTGGTGCCGCAAGAGATCGCCCTCTACCCGGACATTAGCGCGCGGGAGAACCTGCACTTCTGGGGCCGCATGTACGGCATGGGCGGCGGCGCACTGCGAAAGCGCGCCGAGGAACTGCTCGACATCGTCGGCCTGGCCGACCGCACCAAAGACAAGGTGGAGACCTTCTCGGGCGGGATGAAGCGCCGCCTGAACATCGCCGTGGGCCTGCTGCACCAACCCAAGATCCTCTACATGGACGAGCCCACTGTGGGCATCGACCCGCAAAGTCGTCGCCGCATCCTGGACACGGTAATCGAGTTGAACCGAGGGGGGCTGACCGTGCTGTACACCACGCATTATATGGAAGAGGCCGCCGAGCTAAGCAGCCGCATCGGCATCGTGGACCATGGCGAGCTGATCGCCCTGGGCAGCCAGGCCGAGCTGACCCACCTGGTGGGCGAGAGCGACACGCTGCAGATCAGCCTGGAAGCCGACGGCTACGACAGCGCCAAGCTACTGGACGCGGTGCAAAAGGTGAAGGGCGTGCAACGCGCCACGCTGGAGGATGGGCAGTTGCTCGTCCAGGCGCAGGGCGCCCACGCCGCGCTGGGCGAGATCGTCGCCCGCATCAACAAGGCCGGCGCCCGCCTGCTGGACCTGAAGGTGGACGAGCCCAATCTGGAAGCCGTCTTCCTGCACCTCACCGGCCGCGCGTTGCGCGACTAGGAGCCGGCATGAAAGCGCTCTACATCGCCTGGAAGGACACTCAGCGGCGCTTCAGCGACTGGAAAGCGCTGGCCGGCATGCTGGCCGCGCCGCTGCTCATTTCGGCGCTGATCGGCCTGGCCTTCGGCAACCTCACCAGTGGCGAAACACCGATCACGGACATCGCCCTCGCCGTGGTCAACCACGACGAGGGCGAGTTGGGTCAGGTCTACACAGACGTACTGCATTCGGACGACCTGGCCGAACTGCTCGCCCCGGAAGAGATGGATGACCTGGAAGCTGCCTTGCAACGCATCCGCGACGGCGAGCTGCGCGCCGTGGTCTACATCCCGCACGGCTTCAGCGAAGCCCTCTTCGACGGCGTGCAGGGCAGCGACTTTGGCAGCCACGCCGAGGTGCAGGTACACACCGACCCGGCGGCCAACATCAGCCCGTTCATCGTGCGCAGCATTGTCGAGCAAGTCTCCAACGGGCTGAGCAGCGCCCTGCTCGCCGGCCAGGTCAGCGCCCTGCAGGCGGCGGAGTATGCCGATTTGCTGCAAGAGCGCATGGCCGGCCTCGGCGAGGCGATCGCAGCGCAGCTCTCGCAGGAGAACTTCGATACGCGCACGTCGCGGTTGAGCCTCAACGTAGTGCAGACCGGCGAGAGCGGCCCGGCCTTCGACCCCTATTCGTTCTTCGTGCCCGGTATGGCCGTCTTCTTCCTGATGTTCAGCGTCTTCGACGGCTCGCGCTCCATCCTGCAGGAGAACACCCGCGGCACCCTGCCGCGGCTGATGACCACGCCCACCCCGCACAGCCAGATCATCCTGGGCAAGATGCTGGGCACCTTCCTGACCGGCCTGCTGCAGTTCGCCCTGCTGGTGCTGGCCTCCAGCCTGCTCTTCGGCGTGGCCTGGGGCAGCTCGCCCGCTGGCGTGGCGCTGATCATGGTGCTCACCGTCTTCGCCGCCAGCGGCCTGGGTGCGCTGCTGACCAGTGCGGCGCGCAATGAGAACCAGGCCGGCATCATCGTCTCGGCGGTTTCGCTGACCTTCGGCGCGCTGGGCGGCAGCTTCTTCCCCGCCTCCAACCTGAGTGGCATCGTGGATCTGGCCAGCCGGCTGACCATCAACCGCTGGGCGATGGAGGGCTTCACCAAGCTAACCATAGGACGGGCCGGCTTCAACGACATTTTGCCGGAGGCGGGCATCCTGGCCGCCATCGGCCTGATTACTTTCGTGTTGGCGGTCATCGGCTTCCAACGCCGCTTTGTGAGATGAGCATGCGCAAGATTTGGGATATTGCCTGGCTGTACCTGTACACCACCTACAAAGACCGCAGCAGTCTGCTCTACGGCTTCGCCATGCCGTTGATCTTCACCGCGGTGATCGGCTTCGGCATCAGCGGGTTGGGCGAGGGCGAACCGCAAACCAGCTGGCGTCTGGACCTGGTGGACCTTGACCGCAGCGCGGTCAGCCAGGGGTTGGCCGCCCGCCTGGCGGCTGACCCCGTGCTGGATGTGCAGCCGGCGGACGCGGAGAGCGCCGCGGCCGCCCTGGCCGCTGGCGAGACGGCCGCCGTGCTCAGCCTGCCCGCCGGGCTGGGCGAGCGACTGCTGGCGGGCGAGCAGATGGAACTGGACTTCAGTATGAATGTGGAGGAGCCGGTGGACGCCCAGCTGGTCGAGCAGGCCGTGCTGGCCGCGATCAGCCAGGTGAGCAGCTCTGTGAACATTGCCGAGAGCAGCCTGCGCGTGGCCGAGGACCTGCAGCTCTTCACGCTGGACGGCGCGCCGGGCCGGGATGCCTATTTCGCCGCCTCGCTGGAGACCGCCGAAGAAGCCTGGGCGGGCGGCTCGCCGGTGACCGTGCAGGCCAGCCAGGTGACCGGCCGCGAGGACACCAGCGCCCAAGTGCCGGCTGGCTTCCGGCAGACCTCGCCTGGCGTCGGCGTGATGTTCACCATGTTCTTCATCACGTACGGCGGCGCCAGCCTGCTGCTGGAACGCGAGCAGGGCACCCTGCGCCGTCTGCTGGTCACGCCCACGCCCAAATGGGCCATCCTGGCCGGCAAGATCCTGGGTATTTTCCTGGCCGGGCTTGCCCAGTTCAGCATCCTGGTGCTCTTCGGCCAGCTGGTCTTCAGCGTGGACTGGGGCGCGCAGCCGGCAGCCCTGGCGCTGATGGCGGTGGCCTTCGTCTTCTGCATCACCTGCTTCAGCATCCTGCTGGCTGCGCTGGTGCGCACCTACGCCCAACTGGACGCGCTGAGCACGCTGATCATCCTGCCGCTGTCTGCGCTGGGCGGGGCAATGTGGCCCATTGAGATCGTGCCCGCCTGGATGCAGCAGCTGGCGCTGTTCCTGCCCACCGGCTGGGCGATGCGCGGCTTCCACGACATCATCACCCGCGGCCTGGGCTTCGGCGACATCCTCCTCGAAGCTGGCGTGCTCTTCGCCTTCGGGCTGGTCTTCCTGGCTATCGGCGCATGGCGCTTCAAGTATGAATAGGGGAAATCCATGAACCCTGAAACGCTGTCTTCTGCCGGTTTCTTGCTGATTGTGCTGCCCACCGTCATCTACGGCGGGGTCAGCATACTCAGCCTGCTGATCCGCGACCCGCACTATCGGGAGAACCAACTGCGCCAGCAATTGTGGCGCGCCGGGCATGCGCACGCCGGCGTTCTGCTGATCCTCTCGCTGGTCTGCCTGCTCTACCTCGACCAGGCCAATCTGGCTACCGGCTGGAAGACCTTTGTGCGCGGCGCGATTCCGAGTTCGGCGATCCTGTTGCCGGCGGCCTTCTTCCTCTCAGTGCTCAAGCCGGATGCACAGAAACCCAACGCGCTGATCAACCTGGCCTATCTGGGCGCGCTGCTGCTGGCGGCGGGTCTGGTGACTTTGGGGATTGGTTTGCTGTAGCTGGATCCAGCGCCCAGCGAGCGCTGGAGGAAAAAGGCGGCTACTCTGAGTTGCCTGCTTAGCTCAAATCCCGCCGGAACATATGACTCGCCCCGGTCCAGATCAGCACGACCGCGCCGATGCCGGCGAAGGAAAAGGGCGCAGCAGTCAGTGGCTGGCGCAGAGAATTGGGGACAAGGAGTATGAAATCCAAAGACAGCAAAAAGACAGCCACAAACGGGAACAAGACGAAGCAGCCCAGGCCTACATAGACCCACAAAAGCCAGCGAGCTGGCTTAATGTGCACCAGCATCGTCTGCAGGCCGACCAGCATAAAGCCAAAGAACAGCACCAGGCCAAATTGCCCCCAAATTGCGTTGCGGAAGTCGAAGGTCGCCCCAGCATATTGGCGCAGGCTACTCAGGGCGCTGTCCATACCGTAGGCGAGCGAGAGGAGAATGATCGGGCCGGCCAGGCCAACAAACTGGATCTTCGATCTCATTATCGGCAGCTATCCTGCTATCTCAAAGAAGCGCAAATATTGATCAATAGTCTTCTGGCTGTTGAAGCGGGCTTTCGCATCGGCAGCCGTACTGCGCTGCAAAGCCTGGAGCCTGTTTGGCTCCCTGACAAACTGAGCCGCGGCTCCAACCAACCGGTCAACATCGGCTTCATCGAACAATAAGCCATTTACGCCGCTTTCTATAATATCGCTATTGCCGCCCGCATCAAAGGCCAGCATAGGCACTCCGCAACAAGCCGCCTCTACCAACGCCATACTGTAATTATCACGCAGTGACAAAAAGAGGCCCAAGGAACAACCTTTTAACAGGGCGATGTACTCCTCCCAAGCCAAACGGCCAGGTGCATACAGGCGAACCGCTTCCGGCAGGGCCGGCAGGCTGCGTTCCACCTCTGCATCCAACTCGCCCGGTAAAAAGACCCCCAGCGGCTGCTCCAGCTTGGTGGCCAAACTAACAAGTATTTCGGGCAACATGCGCGAACCCTTGACCGCGGTCTGCGCCGAGGGGATGCAGATCAGCGGCGCGTCGGCAGGCAGCCCCAATCGCGGGCGAAGATCCACAGCAGGCACGCTCTGGAGGTCTTCGGCGATAACGATGTTGGGGATCACCGTCTGCGGGCCTTCGAACTTATAAGTCTTGGAGAACCATTCCCCCATATGGCGGGATGGCGAGACAGCGTAGCTGACCTTGGACAGGGAGCGCTGCTCCAAGCGCACTGCCCAGCGGGCATCCAACTCTGAATAGGTGGAGAAATCTGCGCTTGCCAGGCGCATGGGGTTGTGATGGGCGACGAGACCAATACGCGCCCGCTTCGGCGCTCGCAGCCACAGGGCAGGGGCGCCATGGTCCGGCAGAATGATGAAATCGGGGTCGAATTCTCCCAGGGCGCGGTTGAGTTTATACATCCCCGGCCAGGAAGAAATAATATCCACCGTATTCCACGCGGTTTTGCCCGGCGCCAACACAGTAAACAACCACTTGTTGGCCAACAGCATGGCTTTCAGCAAGCGCGGTCCTGGGCCGAAGCGATGCACGCCGCCCAGCAGCGCCCCATCGCGAGAAGGCGGGGTGCCGCGCTCAAAAAAAACGAAGAGTTCGGCTTCATAGCCTGCTTCACGCAGGGCGCGGGCCAGGTTGTAGTGCGCCACGCCCACGCCGCCGCCGCTGGTGGGCGGAGCCGTGTTGGAAATAACCGCGATGCGCGGGCGGGGTTGCGCCATTCAGGAGCCGCCGGCTGGAATCGGGCGGCGATAGAGGAACCAATATTTATTGCTGGGGAAGCTGGCCGCGGCCGCCTGGCCCCAGACGAAATCGCTCGCCGCGGTCAGGCTGCGCAGCACGCTGTCCGCGGCGGCGAGCTGCTCGCGGTGCTCGGCGGTCTGTGCGAGCAGTTCGAGCAGAGCGCGCAGGCGCACTTCGCTGGGGTAATAGTCGGCATGCTGCGGGGGGCGGTCACCCAGTTCCCTAAGGTAATGCGTCCATTGGCGTAACCGCGAAGTGAATTCGCGGTTTGCTTTCTTGTCCCAGGCGCTGCGCCACTCCTTTTGCAGAGCGGCCAGCTGTTTGGCATCCTCCGCTGGAAGCTGGTCCGCGCCGCGCAAAAAGGCTTCGGCCAGCAGGAGATTGCCGACGGTCAACTGCTGGTTGCCGCCTATGTTCCAAAACAGCTCGCCGGAGAGCAGGTAATCCTTGAGTTCTGCCAGCCCATCTTGCAGGAAACGGAGTTGTTCTTTGACTTGCATGCTACGAGTATAACCAGCTAAGGAACTAAACCACAAAGTCACAGAGGACACAAAGAAAATGCTTATAAAAAATTTCTTTGTGCTCTTCGTGTCTTTGTGGTTATTTCGTTTTATAGAAGTAGTGCGACCGGGTTTTCGATGTAGGTCGCCAGGGCCTGCATGTACTGGGCCGCCTCGGCGCCGTCGCTGACGCGGTGGTCCACCGAGATGGTGGCGCGCATGCGCCAGCCGGCAGTGATTTGGCCGTCTTTCACCACCGCCTGCTCCTGAGCAGAGCCCAGGGCCAGAATGGCCGCCTCGGGCGGGTTGATGATGGCAGTGAAATCGTAGACATCGTACATGCCCAGGTTGCTCAGCGAGAAGGTGGAGCCTTCGATATCCTCGGGGCTGACCTTGCCGGAGCGTACCCGGGCGGCCATCTCGCGCACCTCTTGCGAGATCTGGCGCAGCGGCTTGCGGTCGGCGTCACGGCAGACCACTACCAGCAGCCCGTTCTCCACCGCCACGGCCACGCCGATGTTGACCTGGCCGAACTGCAGCACGGCATCGTCGTCCAGCTTGGCGTTGAGGTTGGGGAACTGGCGCAGCGCCAGCGCGGCGGCTTTGACGATGAAGTCGTTGACCGAGAGCTTCTCGCCAGCGCCCTCCAGTAGGCGGTTGGCCTGGGTGCGGGCGTCCATGATCGGCCCCATGTCGTATTCGTGGGTGACGTAGAAGTGCGGCACCTGCTGGCGAGACTGCACCATGCGCCGACCGATGGCGGCGCGCAGCTTGCTGAGCGGGATGCGCTTGTCCGCCGGCGGCGGGCCTAACTCGGCCAACTGTAGGCCGGGTAAACCCGCGGCGCCGGGATGGGCGGTTTCCACATCGCGCTTGACGATGCGGCCACCCGGGCCGGAGCCGCGCAGCGACTGCAAATTGATGCCGCGTTCTTCGGCGATGCGCCGCGCCAAGGGCGAGGCACGCACGCCGCCGGGCAGCTGGCTGTTGCTGGACGCAGCGGCCTCCGGCGCGGGAGCCGGGGCAGCTTGCGCGGGAGCTTCGGCTGCGGGAGCTTCCGCCGGTGCGCTGGGCGCTTCGGCAGCGGGGGCTTCCTCCGCGGCGGGCGCGCCAGCGGTCAGGGCGGCCACGTCCACCGTCTCGCCGGCCTCGCCGACGGCGGCGATGGGCTGGCTGACCGGCACGCTGGCGCCTTCGGCGACCAAGTGCTTGAGCACCACGCCGGAATATTGCGATTCGACTTCAACGGTGGCCTTGTCGGTTTCGATCTCGGCCAGCAGTTCGCCCTTCTCGACCTTATCGCCTTCCTTTTTAACCCAGCGAACCAGGGTGCCTTCAGCCATGTCGAAGCCCAGCTTGGGCATGGAGATAATCTCGGCCATTAGAGGACCTCCTTCACCGCAGCGACCACGTCGGCCACTTGCGGCAGGGCGGATTGTTCCAACGCCTGGTTGTAGGGCAGCGGCACTTCCTTTTGCGCCACGCGCTTGATCGGCGCGTCGGCGTAATCAAAGGCTTCTTCGTACAGGCGGGTCGCTACTTCAGCGCCTACGCCGTAGCTGGGCCAGCCTTCTTCCACCACCACGGCGCGGTTGGTCTTCTTGAAAGATTCCAGCACTGGCCCCATATCCAGCGGACGCAAGCTGCGCAAGTCGACCACCTCGGCGCTGATACCCTCGCCCTCCAGCTGCTGGGCAGCTTGCAGCGAGAGCTGCAGGCCGCGGCAGTAGCTGACGATGGTCACGTCGCTGCCCGCGCGCTGCACGGTGGAGACGCCGATGGGCACGGTGTAATCGCCCTCGGGCACCTCGCCGCGCACCTGGTACATGGCGGCGTGCTCGATGAACAGCACCGGGTCATCATCGCGGATGGCGGCTTTGAGCAGGCCCTTGGCGTCTTCCGGCGTGCCGGGGGAGACGACTTTGAGGCCGGGGAAGTGGGCAAAGATCGCATCCGGCGTTTGCGAGTGTGTGGCGCCGAGTTGGCGGCCACCGCCACCGGCGGTGCGGATCACCAGGGGCACCTTCATCTGCCCACCAAACATGGTGTGCATCTTAGGCGCTTCGTTGACAATGTAATCCATTGCCACGAAGGCGAAGTTGATCGTCATGATCTCGGAGACGGGGCGCAGGCCCACCATCGCAGCACCGATGCCGGCGCCAACGATGGCCGATTCGGCGATAGGGGTGTCGCGCACGCGCTTCTCGCCAAAGTGATCGAGGAACCCTTTCGTGACGGCATAGGTGCCGCCCCACACACCCACTTCTTCACCCAGGATAAATACCTTGGGGTCACGCTCCATCTCTTCCCATAGGGCATCGGAGATGGCCTGGCGCATAGTGATGATTGCCATGCTCTACTCCTTACTCGCGTACATGTAATCGAAGAGGGTGTCGAAGCCCGGGTCTGGGCTGGCCTCTGCGAATTCGACCGCTTCGGTCACTTCGGTTTCGACCGCCTGGTCGATCTTGTCCAGATCGGCCTGAGTGGCGATCTTCTCGGCGACCAGGTAACGGTGGTAGATGCCGATCGGGTCAGTCTTCTCCCACTTGGTCACTTCTTCTTTCTCGCGGTAGCGCTGCGGGTCGCCCATCGAGTGGCCCTGGAAACGATAAGTCATCACCTCCAGGAAATACGGGCCGTTGCCGGCGCGGATGAAGTCCAGCGCTTCGGATACCGCAGCGCGCACCTTCATAATATCCATACCGTCGTCCAAGCGGGAATGCGGGATGCCGTAGCCTTCGGCCTTCATGTGGATTTGCTCCACAGCCGAAGCGCGGTTCACCGCAGTGCCCATACCGTACTGGTTGTTTTCGCACAGCCACAGCACCGGCAGGTTCCACACCTTGGAGAGGTTGACGCCCTCATGGAAGAAACCGATGTTGGTGGCGCCGTCACCAAACATGCAGATGGTGACACCCGTGTTGCCCTGGTACTGGTCGCCCAGGGCCATGCCGGAGGCGATCGGCAGGTGCGCGCCGACAATGGCGTGCCCGCCCCAATAGTTGTTCTCCACCGAGGCCATATGCATCGAGCCGCCGCGGCCCTTGGAGATGCCGGTCTCTTTGCCCAGCAGTTCGGCCATCACTTCTTTGGCGCTGATGCCGCAGTTGATCGCCACGCCGTGGTCGCGGTAGGCGGTGATCACGCGGTCTTCCGGCTTGCGCGCCGAGACGATGCCGGTGCTGACCGCCTCCTGCCCAATATACAGATGAAGGAAGCCGCCTATTTTGCCTTCCTGATACAGCTCGGCGGCGCGCTCCTCCACCCGCCGGATCAGCACCATTTGGCGGTACAGCTCCAGATGATCCTTTTTCTTCAACGTCATGTCGCGGGCGCTCCCATAAAAACAACCCCGCATACCTGCGGGCGTTGTAAGAATCAACAGATTTCCAAAAGCCGATTATACCAAGCAGGTACAATCCATTTTTCGCATTCATTCGGGAGGAGCAATGATCCTGAACCACCTCAATCTGGCGGTGAGTGACGTGGAAGCGGCGGCTGATTTCCTGAGCACCTACTTCGGCATGACCCGCCAGGGCGGCAACCGCGGCATGGCCTTTCTGAGCGACGACAACGGCCTGCTGCTCTCGCTCTCCAAGACCAAAGGCCCGGTCAAGTACCCTGGCGTTTTCCATATCGGCTTCGGCCAGCCCGACCGGGCCACGGTGGATGCCATCCACCAGCGCCTGAAGGCCGACGGCTTCGAATTGGAGCCGCCGATGGATGCGCACGCCTACACCTTCTATATAGAAGCGCCCGGCGGCTTCACGGTCGAGGTGCTGAGCTGATGGCTATAGACCTCACTCTGCTGCCGCGCTGGCTGGAAGTCGAAGTTGAGGCCAAGCACCTCGACCATTTGGACCACATGAACGTGATGTGGTATACGCACTTTTTCGACAAGGCGATCTGGAACTGGTACGAGAGCTTCGACTTTGGCGCGGCCTACCACACGCAAAGCGGCTGGGGCAGCTTCGCTCTGGAAACGCACACCCGCTACCTGGCCGAGCTGCGCCAGGGCGAACGGCTTGGCGTGCACATCCGTATGCTGGCGCGCAACGCCAAACTGTTCCACTACATCATGTACATGCAGCGGCTGAGCGACGGCGCGCTCTCGGCGACCAGCGAGCTGCTAGGCATCCACATCGATATGTCCACCCGGCGCAGCGCCCCGCTGCCGGAGCGCATCGCCGCCTACTTCGACGGGCTGATCGCCGAGCACGCCGCGCTGCCCTGGGATGCCGGGGCGAGCGGGGTGATCAAGATTAAGTAGGAGACGCAGGTATGGAAAACCTAAAGAGTATCTTCTTAGCCAATTTCCCGGATTTCAAGACGTTTGACCAATCTGGCGAAAAATACAAGGTTGAAGAAGACAACTACAAAAGAGAAGCTGCTGAACGCATGCACTTCTATTTTGGGGATTGGGTAGCTGGGAAAACAAATTTATCCCCAGATGAAGTATTTGGGAGGATCAAAGATCTTCTATACAAGAAGCTAGAAAAGTCGGGGTTCCGACAAAATCTAACTGGTTGGCGAAATGATGAATACATTACAGAAACACTTCTGAGTGACTATAAGAAACGTGAGGAATTTTCATCCCTCTTGCTTAGCTTGTTAAAGACGGTAAATGCCTCACAGCCAATAGCTAAAGAATTAGATGAGATGATCAGTTGGTTAAACGCCAAAAATGCCCCGCCCAGGATAACCAAGCTTATACCGAGCCTTGTTCTCTTTTTCTGGGATCCAACGCGTTTCATTTTCATAAAACCGATGCTATTTGACCAATTCTTTGCTCAGATAGGGGAGCAGCCCTTGCAACCAAGATTAACTGCCGGGAATTATCAAAGGGTTTTAGACACAATAAGGCGTATGGAAGTTCAAATATCAGAATTTGAACCCAGGGATATGATCGACCTGCAAAGCTTTGTTTACGTGGTTACGAGGCCACTAGAGGAAGATACCTATGCCGAGATCGAAGCCCAAGAACACACATATCAGCACCTTAGCGAAACAGAAAAAGAATCCGTAATCCAAAGCAGGTTGGGGCAAGGCCAATTCAGAAGGCAACTTGTTGCCCTTTGGAATGGCTGTTCGGTAACTGGTTTCAACGAATACCAAGGGGTTTTAATTGCATCCCATATCAAGCCATGGCGTTATTCATCAAACGAAGAACGTCTGGACAAGCATAATGGCCTACTTTTATTGCCCAATTTGGATAAATTGTTTGACAAAGGTTTTATCACCTTCAGCGGAGAAGGCAAATTGCTTGTTTCAAAGAAGCTTGGCAAGAAAACCATGACAGCTTTGGGAATACAAGAAAGCATGAGTTTGCGCAAAGCTTTTCCAAAACAACAAGAATATTTAAAGTATCACCGAGAGCATATTTTCCAAGCTAACAACAGCTCTTAAAAATGGCTACTGCCGCTCCAGCCTCAGCACCTTGTCCGGCACCCAGCGGCCCTCGTCGTTCTGGCGCTCGCTGTAGTGCGCTGTCCAGCTGCCCTGTGGCTGGTTGTCTTTCAGCGGGTCCAGGCCGCTGAGGCCGGCGGCCTCCAGCGTCTCCGGCCAGCAGGTCACGCCGAATTTCTTGAAGTTGCCGCCTTTAACCACCCAGCGGGGGTGCTCGCCGCCGGCGGCCAGCTTGATGCTCTCGACCTCGAAGGCCTTGGCCGCGGGCGCAGCCTCGCCGCTGGCAGCGGGTGAGCCGCTGCCATTCGGTATCGGCGTCCAACCACGCTCGGCCAGCAGGGCGACGAAGGCCTCTACGCGCTGGATGAACTCCAGGTCGCTTTGTTGTTCAGTTTGGCGTAAGGTGAACTGGTCTTTGCCCCCGCCCGGCCCGTGGAAATAGCCGTTGAAGGATGCGCGTGCTTCGTGCATGTCTGCTCCTTACACTTGTTGTTGGTTTGGGTTCCCTGCCCGATTACAATTACTTCCACAAACAGGGTTTTGCGTTACAATAAAACAAGTGTTCTATGCGCCATAATGCCATGTCCCTAAACTCCTGTCAAGCCCCGAACCATGCCGGTTAACTACATAGACCTGCGCCAGCAAGCCCGCGCCGAAGCGCTCAAGGCCAAAGACGCCCTCAAGCAAATTGAGGAGCGCCGCGCCCAGGCCGCCGCCCTGCTGGCGCAGCGCGCCGACGACCTCGAGGCCATCCGCCAGCGCGTGGCCGAGGCGGCCCAGCTGGACCCACGGCTGCGCTGCGCGCTGCCGACGAGCGAGCCGCTGACCCACGCCGGCCCGCTGCCCGCCGCGCCCGACGCCTACACGCTGATCGCTGCCGACGGTTCGCAGATCAACCCCAATGCCCACGCGCCGCTGCACTACTTCCTGGTCAACCTGGGCGCCATCCGCCTGAGGGGCGGCAGCGCTGAGGCGCCCGACGTGTTTACCCACAGCGAACTGCATGTGGCCGAATACACGCGCAGCGGCGGCTACTCCGAAGAGTTGGTCAGCCTCGAGCGCGACAAGGGCGAGCGCAAGTTGCTGGCCGGGCTGGCCGAAGGGGCCGAGCAGCGCCCCATCCTGACCCTGACCGACGGGCCATTGGAACTGTGGGGCGAGAAAGCGGCGAACTACAGCGGCGACAAGGCTTTTGACGAGCACCTGAGCGAATATTTGGCCGCGCTGGAGCAGCTACACCAGCGCAGCGCGGCAGCGGCGGGCTACGTGGACAAGCCGCGCGCCGACCTGCTGGTGCGCATGCTGGAAGTGCTGCAGCTGCCCGAAGGCGCTGACGCGCTGGCCCTGCGGGCGCGCCCGCTGCGCGGCGTGACCGACGCGCACTTGCTACGCGATCTACTGCAGCCCGGCGAGCGTTCGGCCGTCTTCGCCATCCAGTCGCAGTCCGCCGGGCGCTACTTTGGCCACCTGGCGCTGCACTTCTTCTATCTCAACGTGGGCAGGCCCCGCGCGCCCTGGCTGGCCCGGGTGGAGATCCCCGGCTGGGTGGCTGGCGACGCAGCCCAGTTGGATGCGCTGCACGCTGTGTTGGTGGCCCAGAATAATGTGCTGGGCGCATATACCTATCCCTACGTGCTGCACCGGGCGCACGAAATCGCGGTGGTCAAACACGAAGAGCACGAGCAAGTCGCCCAACTGCTGATCAACGAACTACGCGCCATGGGCGTGGAGCCCGGGGAGCTCTCCCAAAAACAAGCGGCCAAGAACCTGCCCGGCCGCAGGAGGTTTACGTTATGAAATCAACGTCTGCTATGAACGACGCGCAAGCCTACAAGGTTGGCTATTTGCTGCGCTCGGCGATCACCGGCTTTGTGGTAGGCACCAAGGTGACCGAGGAAGACGCGCCGCAGTTCGGTGCGCTGGTCAAGGCGCCGCTGGGCGCCATGTGGATCTACGGCCTGATCTACGCCATGAACATCGACGACGACGGTACGGTGCGCCAGATCGCCACCACGGACCAAGTGGACGAAGCGATCATCGCCGACAACCGCAAGAACCGCACCGTGCCGCTGGAAATCAGTGTGCTGGCCGTTGGCCACCGCCGCGAGGACACCGTGTCTCACCTCCTGCCGCCGCGCGCCCCGTTGAGCCTGGA
>JAHCIH010000020.1 GCA_026129335.1 Anaerolineales bacterium | reverse complement strand
GCAGTTCGGGGTCGTCCATCATGTCGGTCTTGTTCAGGAAGACGACGATGCTGGGCACTTCCACCTGGCGGGCCAGCAGCACGTGCTCACGGGTCTGCGGCATGGGGCCATCCGGGGCGGCCACCACCAGGATGGCGCCGTCCACCTGCGCTGCACCGGTGATCATGTTCTTGATGTAGTCACGGTGGCCGGGCATGTCCACGTGCGCATAGTGGCGCTTTTCGGTCTCGTACTCCACATGCGTGATGCTGATCGTGATGCCGCGCTCGCGCTCTTCCGGCGCATTGTCGATCTGGTCGTAGGCTTTGTATTCGCCTTTGCCAGCCAACGCCGCCACTTTGGTGATCGCCGCGGTCAACGTGGTCTTGCCATGGTCAATGTGCCCCATGGTCCCCACGTTCAAATGCGGTTTGCTGCGATCAAATTTTTCCTTCGACATTATGTCTTCTCCTTCATAAATCAATTCTTTTTTCTGTTTTCAGAGCCCTCAATGGGATTTGAACCCATGACCTCATTCTTACCAAGAATGCGCTCTACCCCTGAGCTATGAGGGCTAACAATTGCCTTCGGCAATTGTTCTAGAGTTTTGCTTCGCAAAACTCTACGCAAGTCTTCTCACCGCCTGGTTGTTCGCCAGGGCAGGCTTGTGGGCAGGGAGGGATTCGAACCCCCGAAGGCGATGCCATCTGATTTACAGTCAGACCCCGTTGTCCACTTGGGTACCTGCCCAGGCCGCAACGCGGATGCCGCGAGCGGAAGCCGACGACGGGAATCGAACCCATAACCTACCGCTTACAAGGCGGTTGCTCTGCCGTTGAGCTACGTCGGCGTATTCACATGTTAAAGAAGCCCGCACGAAGCGCGCCGCATTATACCAAGCTGACTTCAGGCTAACAAGGTGCGGGGCGAAAGCGAAGTGTATCCGCGCCGTGGCGGGGAGTCAATACTTGAACAGTCTTTCAAGAGAAATTGCGCGCCTGCCAGGCCATATATAGGGCCACCGAGCCGGCCACGGCTGCATTTAGCGACTCGATTTTGCCCCTCATCGGCAGGCTGAGCAGGGCATCGCAGGATTCGCGCACCAGGCGGCGCAGCCCTTCGCCTTCGCTGCCCACCACCAGCGCCAGGGCGCCGTCCAGGCGCAGGCGGCCCAGCGGCTGCGCCCCATGGCCGCCCTCCAGGCCGATGACCCACACGTTCTCGCGCTTCAACTCAGCGATGGCCTGGGCCAGGTTGTGCTGCGCCACCAGCAGATGCTCGCAGGCCCCGGCGGAGGCATTGACCACCGCCGGAGTGATGCCGGCCGCCCGCCGGGCGGGCAGCAGTACGCCGTGCACGCCCACCGCCTCGGCGCTGCGCAGCAGCGTCCCCAAATTCTGCGGGTCTTGCAAAACGTCCAGTAGCAGGAAGAAGGGCGGCTCGCCCGAGGTTTTGGCCTTGTGCAGCAGCTCGCCCAGATGGCTGTACGGGTACTCATCCACTTGCAGGGCGAGGCCCTGGTGGTTTTCCCCCAGGCCGTCCAGTTCATTGCGGCGCACCTGCTCGATGGGGATTTTGCGCGCCGCAGCCAGTTTCAGCGCATCCTGGCCGCCTTGCAATCCCTGGGCCTGTTTCAGGCGATGGGCCTTGCGCCGCCCGGCGCGCAGCGTTTCAACCACCGCCCGCCGGCCATAAATCCATTCCTTCAAATCAGCCCCAGCGCCAGGAACTGCCGCCAGCGCTGTCTTCCACCAGGATGCCCTGCTCCGCCAGGCGGTCGCGCATCTTGTCGGAGAGCGCCCACAGCTTCTGCTCGCGGATGCCTTTGCGCAGCTCGAGCAGGCGCACCATCAAGGCCGCGCCGCTCTGCTCGCTGCGGGCGGCTTGCAGCACGGCAGCCAGTTCGGTTTGGCCGTCCAGCTCGCCGGCCAGCTCGTCCACCAGGGCGTGCAGCGCGGCGGCCTCCGGTTCGCGCTCGGCGTCTTTCAGGCGCAGGCCCAGCACGCCGGAAAGCTCCAGCAGCACGGCCTGGGCCGGCTCCAGTTCGGCGTCCGTCGCCCCGGCGTCGCGGGCTAGGTTGATCTGGCGCACCAGATCGAAGAGCACCGCCAAGGCGGCCGCGCTGTTGAAGTCGTCGTCCATCGCCGCCACGAAAGCGGGCTGCGCGGCCTCCGCGCGGGCTTGCAAGGCGGCCAGCGCTTCGGCGGCGGCTCCGGCTGCGCCGGGCAGCGCCGGGCGCAGGCCGCTGCGCAGCCGGTCCAGCGCCCGCTCGGCTTGCTCGACCACCTCGTCGCTGTAGGTCAGCGGGTGGCGGTAGCTGGTGTTCAGCACCATCATGCGCAGCGCATCGGCGGAGTGCTTCTCCAAAAACTCGCGAATGGTGATCAGGTTGCCCAGCGACTTGGACATTTTCTCGCCGGAAAGCTGCATCATGCCGTTGTGCATCCACACCTGGGCGAAAGGCTTGCCGCTCAGGCTCTCGCTCTGGGCGATCTCATTTTCGTGATGGGGGAAGATCAGGTCGTTGCCGCCGCCATGGATATCAATCTGCTCGCCCAAATGAGCGAAGACCATCGCCGAGCACTCGATGTGCCAGCCCGGCCGGCCCGGCCCCCAGGGGCTCTCCCAGGCGGGCTCGCCCGGCTTGGCCGCCTTCCACACCGCGAAGTCCATCGGGTGTTCCTTGCGGTCGTCCACCTCGATGCGCGCCCCGGCGTGCATGTCTTCCAGCTTGCGACCAGAGAGCTTGCCGTAATCCTCGTCGCGCTCCACGCGGTAGTACACATCGCCCTCGGCGACATAGGCGGCGCCCTGCTCAAGCATACGCGCGACCATCTCGATGATGTTGTCGATCTCCTGCGTGGCCCGCGGATAAACCGTCGCTGGCAGCACGTTGAGCTCCTGCAGGTGCTGGGCGTATTCTTCGATGTAATGTTCCGCCAGGCTGGTCGGGTCGCTGCCCTCCCCGCTGGCGGCCTGGATGATTTTGTCGTCCACGTCGGTGTAGTTCATCGCGTGGCGTACGTCGTAGCCGCGGTACTCCAGATAACGCCGCGCCACGTCGAACACCAGGCTGGACATGGCGTGGCCGATGTGCGCCGAGGCGTACACCGTAGGCCCGCAGACATACATGGAGACCATGCCGGGCTCCAGGGGCGTGAACTCTTCAGTGCGACGGGTGAGGGTGTTGTAAATACGCAGTGCCATCGCTTGCCTCTAGCGGTTGCGCTTGTTGCGGCCGCCGCCACCGCTGCGCGATGGGCGCGCCACTTTGGGCGCCTCTTCGGGTTTGGCGAACACCATGCGCCCAGCGGCGGTTTGCAGCACCTTGGTCACCGAGGTGCGCACTTCGGCGCCCATGTAGTCCACGCCGTCCTGCACCACCACCATGGTGCCGTCCTCCAGGTAGCCTACTCCCTGGCGATGCTCACGCCCTTCCTGGATGATGCGCACGGTGAGCTCCTCGCCGGGCAGGAAGACCGACTTGACCGCATTGGCCAGGTCGTTGATGTTCAGGATGGTGACGCCCTGCAAATCAGCCACCCGGTTGAGGTTGAAGTCGTTGGTCAGGATCGGTGCGCGCATCTGGCGGGCCAGGACCACCAGCTTGTCGTCCACTTCGCGCATGCCTTCCACGTCAATGTCGCTGATTTGTACGGTGATGTGCGGGTCCTGCTGCAGCGCGGCGAGCACATCCAAGCCGCGGCGGCCGCGCTGGCGGCGCAGTTTGTCCGAGGAGTCGGCGATGTGCTGCAGCTCGTTCAGCACGAAGCGCGGGATGAGCAGGGTGCCTGCCAGGAAGCCGGTCTTGGCGATATCGGTAATGCGCCCGTCGATGATCACGCTGGTATCGGTGAGGATGGTGCGCCCGCCGCCGCCGGCCTGCGAGGCTTTGGGGCGTGCTTCGGCAATGCGCCCGCCCAAGTTGCCGAAGATGGAGAAAATCTCGTTCTGGCGATTGACGCTGGTCACCACGCCCAGGTAGCTCAACACCGCGGCAACGGCGAAGGGCAGGATTTGGTTAAGCGGCTGCGGCAGTAGCGAGAGCGGCACAGCGATCAGGCCGGCAATCACCAGGCCCAAAATGAGGCCGATGAGCCCCGCGCCCAGCGAGCGCAGCGAAAGCTGGGAAAGCGATGTGTACATGGAACGCAGCGGGCTCAGCACCAGCCACGGGGTCAGCACCAGGCCGACCAGGGCCCCCAACGATGCGCCGGATGCGGCCCACATTACCGTGTCTTCCGCTCCTGCGAGGGGCGCCAGCGTGGCGCCCAAATACCAACCGGCCAGCCCAAAAACCAGCATGCCGGCCAAGCGCGAGAAAAACGCAATGCTCATTCATCTCCTAGTCTCTCACGCGCCGTCTATGCGGAAAAAGCGCAGTTTCCTGCGCCAAACCCTATGTCCCTAAACTTGTACTGCAAGTTCGCTGGCAATGCTGCTTCATAACGAATAAGTCCGTGCCAACCCAAGGGTTAAGCGTGAGGCAATGTAAAAAATAAGTGCACGCTACCTGCAGCCCGATAGCTTGAGTATCTTAACATGCGCGCAAGACAGCGTCAATCAAAAGCGGATTCAAATATGGTTAAAACCATCTTCTGGTAGGATTCAAGCACCCATGAGCGCCTCCAACCACATCATTAACGTCAACGAAACCGATTTCCACGCCGAAGTGCTGCTGCATTCCAGCCAGCGCCCGGTGGTGGTGGATTTTTGGGCGGAATGGTGTGTGCCCTGCCGGGTCATCGGTCCGATACTGGAGAAGCTGGCAGACGAGGGCGCCGGGGCATTCCGCCTGGCCAAGCTGGATGTGGACGCCAACGGCAGCCTGGCCGACCAGTTCGGCGTGCGCGGCATCCCCGCGGTGAAAGCTTTCCGCAACGGCCAGGTGGTCGCCGAGTTCAACGGCCTGCGGCCCGAAATCGAAATCCGCAACTTCATCAAGCAGCTGCAGGAGCCGTTGAGCGACATCCCCACCGGCAAGGCGGGCAGCCTGGCCGCGCAGGAAGCCTGGGCGGAAGCCGAGGAGCTGTACCGCCTGGCCCTGCAGGACAACCCAGACCACCCCGCCGCCCTGCTGGGCCTGGCGCGGACCCTGCTGGCCCAGGGGCAGGCGGCCGCCGCGCTGCCCATCCTGCGTGAGTTCCCCGGGAGCCGGGAATATGCGACCGCCGAGGCGCTCACTCCGCTGGCGGAGGCCATGGCCGCGCCGGATGAGGGGCCGGACACAGAAGGCGAGCTCGAGGCGGTGGCCGCCAACGCGGTGCGCCTGGCTGTCGCCGGTCGCCTGCTGCCCGCGCTGGACGGACTGCTGGATGTGCTGCGCGAAGACAAGCAGCACGCCGCCGGCCGCACGCGGCAAATCTTCCTCGGCCTGCTCGCCGTGCTGGGCGAGGACAATCCAGCCACCCGGGACTACCGCGCCGAGCTGGCTACTCTGCTCTTCTGAGCATCCCATGAGCGAAATCATCCAGGAACCCATCGAAGCGCAAGACACACTGACCGCGCTGGTCGCCCAAGTCTTCGACATCCAGCAGATCATCCCCGGCGGCGGGCGCTTTCCGTTCGTCATGCGCTACATCGGCCGCCTGACCCGCGATTCCGAAGCGGCCTACGAGGCGTTGAGCAGCCGGCTGCAAAGCTACAACATCACCCCGCTCTTCCTGGAAGAAAACAAACAGCAGATCGTGCAGCTGATGCCCGCGCTGCGCACTCCGCGGCGCTCCAATCCCTGGATCAACCTGCTGCTCTTCGGGCTCACCCTGCTGAGCATGCTGATGGCCGGGGCCATCTACGCCTACGAAGGCCCGCCGGTGGACGACACCGCCCAGTTCTTCACCGCCGTGTTCGGCCGCCTGGGGGATGGTTTGCCCTTTGCAGCCAGCATGCTGGGCATTTTGCTGGCCCATGAATTTGGCCACTACCTGGCCGCCCGCCACCACAAGACCGCCGTATCGCTGCCCTATTTCCTGCCCTTCCCGCTCAGCCCTTTCGGCACTCTGGGCGCCTTCATCCAACTCAAGGAGCCTCCGCGCAACAAGCGCGTGCTGCTGGACATCGGCATCGCCGGCCCGCTGGCCGGGCTGGCGGTGGCCATCCCGGTGCTGCTGATCGGCCTCTCGCTCTCCGAAGTCATTGAGCTGCCCCGCTTCCTGCGCGCCGGTGAGGCCTACAGCATGGAGGGCAATTCGCTGCTCTACCTGCTGGCCAAATACGTGGTGCACGGGCAGTGGCTGCCGCAGCCGAGTGCCTATCAGCTGCCGCCGCTGATCCATTGGCTGCGCTACTTTTTCACCGGGCAGCCGCTGCCGCTGGGCGGCGTGGATGTGATGCTGCACCCGGTGGCCTGGGCGGGCTGGGCCGGGCTGCTGGTCACCGCGCTTAACCTGGTGCCGGCCGGCCAGTTCGACGGCGGCCACCTGCTCTACAGTCTCTTCGGCAGGCGCATCACCCTGGTGCTGCCGTTCATCCTGGTCGGCATGGGCATTTTGGGCTTCTTCTGGTCGGGCTGGTGGCTGTGGGTGTTCCTGATCTTGATGATGGGCGGCCAGCACGCCCAGCCGCTGGACCAGATCACCAAACTGGATGCGCCTCGGGCGGCTCTGGCCATCTTCGGGCTGATCATCCTGCTGCTCGTCTTCACCCCCGTACCGCTGCAAATTATCGAAGGCCCCTTCGGGGGCTAGGGCTGAGCTTCCAACAACAGCTCCACCTCTGTGATGCGGCCGCTCAGGCTGTAGACCCACAAGTCGAAGTTCCTGGTGAACGGGTCGGCGTTGGCGGTCTCGCCGCTGCTTTCCCAGCGGCGCACGCCCACCACATCGCCGCGGCTGTCGTAGGCCACCGCCAGCAGCCAGAGCTGGTCCGGCGGCTGGGCCACCTTGATGCCGCCGCTGACGCGTGCGGCCAGGCCATCGGCGGAGATTTCGATGCGCTCTTCGTAGGTATGCGCGGGGATGTAATACTCCTCAAGGAGCAGATAAGCGCTGCTCAGTTGGCCGCGGGCGCTCGCCCAGCCAGCCGGAGCCTCTGGCAAATAAGCCACCAGCGGCATCGCCGCGCCGGGGTGGAGCACATTGAGCGGTGGGTTGGCCACTACATTAGTCAGCACACGGCCGTTGCCATCCAACAGCTGCACCACACCGCTCAGGTTTTCCAACGGGTCTTCGTTGGTGTTGCGCACCAGCAGGAAGCACCACAACTCGTCTGCCGCGGAGAGATAGCACTGTGCCGAACCGCTGTCCGCTGGCGCGGGTGTGGGGCTGGGCAGCGCATCTTCGCCTTCAGTGGGCGCAGGCACCAGCAGCTGCATGCCCGGCGAAATAAAGCTCGGGTTCACATCCGGGTTGGCCAGCTGCAGGGCCTGCAAGGTAATCCCGTTGCGCGCCGCAATGGAGAAGAACGTGTCGCCGGCGACCACGGTGTAGACCGAAGGAGTAGGCGTGGGCGGGATGACCGCCTCGGTGGGCGCCGGCGGGCTGTTGGTGGGCGTGGGGCTTTGGAAAGCCAGCACGGGCTGGCTGAGCAGCGGCGTGCCCTGCGGGGCGGTTGCCGGGGCGCAGGCGGCCAGCAGCCCGGCGAAGAGGACAAGGAAGACAAGTCGGGGGCGGTGCACCGGCGCGATTATACCGAGCGGCCCGCCCGCCATGCTATGCTACACTCAGCGAGATGACCGGGAAAGCCACCAAGGATAAGCTGCTCGCAAAGGCTGTGGAAGCTGGCAAGCAAGGCGACCATCAGCAAGCGCGCCAAACCCTGCTCAAACTGCTGCACATGGACAATCGCGAGCCGCTGTACTGGCTGCTGATGAGCACCGCGGTCGATTCGCGCGAAGAGCGCATCTACTGCCTGCAGAACGTGCTCTTCCTCGACCCCGAGAACAGCGCCGCCCGCCACGACCTGGAACTTCTGGATGCGGACATCCCCCAGTCGAACGTGCCCGCTTTCTTCCCCGAGGAGAACGACGACTGGCATACAAAGGAAATCGCTGCGCCGAAAATGCGCAAGCGGCGGCGCAAGTCGAAAGAAAAGCCCTGGTCGGTCGCCAGCATCATGGGCAGCCTGGGCCTTGGCATCGCCTTCATTATCATGCTCTATTACGCCGCCGAGAACAACCTGCTCGACGGTTTGTTCGAAAGCCTGCCGAGCGTTCCCTCCCCCGCCGCCACCCAGGCCGCCGGTGGGCCGCCATTAGTCATCACCGTGCAGGTCGGCCAACCCACCGCCACCCTGCCCGTGTTGATGCCCAGCAACCCGCAGGAACTGCTCAGCGCCACCTACACGCCCACGCCGCGCTACGTCAACACGCCCCACCCGGAGAACCCCGCTTACGAGCAAGGCCTCGCCGCGCTCGCAGCCGGGGACTGGGCCGGCGCCGCAACCGAATTCGAGGCGCTGCTCACCGCCAACCCGCAGGCCGCCGATGCGGCCTATTACCTGGGCCTGGCGCACGCCGGGGGCGGCGACCTCAACGCAGCCAGCACGGCCTTCGACCGCGCCATCGGCATCCAGCCGGGCTTTGCGCCCGCCTACCTAGAGCGCGCCCGCCTCAGTATCGCCACTGGCAGCGGCGACACCATCACCGATTTGAACACCGCCATCCTGCTGGACGCCCGCTATGTGGACGCCTATCTGGAGCGCGCCGCCTTCAACCTGGGCCGCGGCAATCCGGAGGCAGCCGCCCAAGACGTTTCCGCCGCCGAGGCCCTGGCGCCGGATTCGCCGCTGGTGCTCTACCAAAAGGCCCGCGTGGCCCTGGCCCGCGGCGAACATGCCGCTGCCCTGCAGGCCAGCCAGCAGGCCCACGACCTGGACCTGACCCTGCTGCCCAACTACCTGGCCAAGGCCGAAGCTGAACAGGGCGTGGGCGACCAAGCCGCCTCCATCGCCACCATGCAGCGCTACCTCACCTTCAACGGCGGCGACGGGCGTGGCTGGGAACTGCTCGGCTTGGGCTTCCAGCACAGCGGCCAGCCCCGCGAGGCGCTGGACGCCTTCGACCACGCCCTTACCCTGGACCCCGGCCTGCCGCAGGCTTCGTACTACCGCGGCCTTCAGGAACTGGCCGATGGGCGCAACGCCCGGGGCCTGGTCTATATGCAGATTGCCGTGGGTGGCCTGCCGGATTGGTTCGAGGCGCGCATTGGCCTGGCGCGGGCGCAGCTGGCCAACGGCAACCCCAACGCCGCCTTCCTCGAGATCAATGCCAGCAGCAGCCGCATCACCAACGATGAACAGCGCGCCATGTTCTTTTACTGGCGCGCCCTGGCCCTGGAGGCGCTGGGACAAGAGCAGAACGCCCGCGCTGATTGGCAAAGCCTGCTCGACCTGCCGGCCGGTGCAGCCCCCGATGAGTGGCGTGAAACGGCGCAGAGCCGCCTGGGCGGCTAGGCAAGGAGCCAGGGCTATTGCCAAGCCCGCGGCGCGGGGCTATAATCCCGCCGAATTCCTGCATAGAACGAAAATGCCTATCTACACCTACCACTGCCAAAACTGCGGCCACGAGTTCGATGTGCGCCAGGGCTTTGAAGACAACCCGCTGAAGATCTGCCCGGAGTGCCGCAAACGCGCCCTGCAAAAGGTCTACAAGCCGGCGGCGGTCGCCTTCAAGGGTTCCGGCTTCTACGTCACCGACCAGAAGAAAAAGACCAGCGCCGCCAAACCCTCCAAGGCCAACGGCACGGCAGCGACGGAGAGCAAACCGGCGAGCGAGCCCGCCGCGCCCAAGAAAGAGAAAGCCGCCGGCGAGAGCAAACCGGCGGCCGCCAAAGCAGACTAAAAACACCCGCTTGTGCGGGTGTTTTTTTTCTAGCCTTCTTCCAGCATGCGCATCGCTTCTTCCGAGGTGATCTTGCCGTTGTCCAAGTCTTCCAGAATGCGGCGGCGCTCCTCCTCGGTGAGCTTGGCCGCGCCCTCCTTGCCGGGTTCGTAGCCCAAAGCGCGGATGACTTCGTGTAGGCGGCTGCGGATGGTGGGGTAGGAGAGGCCGAAGTCCTCTTCCATGCGCGTGATTTTGCCTTCGTTGCGCACAAAGGCTTCTACAAAGTGCAGCTGCTCCTCGCTGAGGCGGGCAAAAGGCCCGGTAGTGAAGCGGCCTTCGATGGCGGTGTCGCACTCCCGGCACACCAAGCGGGTGACGTTCAACTCGCCGTGGCAAACCGGGCATTCGTGGGGGATGGCGTACATAGCAATAAACCTCTGCGTTGATTATACAGAAAAGCGGAAGCCCGCCACATACCTTGCGCGGCGGCAAAGCGAGTGGAATGGTAGGATAACGTGGATCAAAAAATGCAAGCCTTAACCTTTTGGAAAACGATCGCCATGGACCACGAAAACCACTTGGAAACCATTCTGGCCTTGCTGGAAGAGAACCAGGTGCAATATTGCGTGGTGGGCGGGCAAGCCGCGAACGCGTATGTCGAACCACTGGTGAGCCTGGACTTTCACCTGGCTGTTGTTGCTGACCAGCTGCCCAAGGCTGAGGCTCTTTTGGCGAGCAAGTATTCCCTTGAAAGATTCCCCCACAGCCTAAACGTGACCATCCCTGGCTCGGACCTGCGCATCCAGATCCAGACAGACAAGCGCTATGGGGAGTTTGCTATCGATGCGGAGCCTCGCGACGTTTTGGGCTTGCTGATGCCTGTGGCATCCCTGGAAAACGTATTGCGCGGAAAGATATGGGCCGCTCAAGACAAAGACCGCAGAGCCAGCAAGCGCCAGAAAGACCTGGCAGATATCGCCCGCATACTGGAAGCCTATCCAGACTTGCAAGCCAGTGTACCCGCCGACATCTTGGCGAAGCTTGTTTAAAAGCATGACTAAAGCGTTGTCTCTATGGGATGATCGGTTGTTGTTTACATCGATCAGCTTTAGATACGGTGAAAAGCTGGATCAAAATACTTTCGCCCGCTTAAAGGGTGCCAAACTCGGGGATTTGATAGGCAAACGCAGATATTCGGATATAGCGCCAACCATCGTGAAATATTATCTTCAACATATGTATAGACCATTAGGGGAGTTTTTGCTTGAGCGAAAAGAAAACTACGACATCTTTTATAAACAATTTCTAAACTCGTATGGCGATATGGAGTATTGCAATTTCTCTATAGAAACTAAACAAGTTATGGACAAGAAGGGTCTGTATCTCTATGTCGTCAATGAGGAAATTATTTATATAGGTAGCTGTGTCAGTAGTTTTCGACAAAGGATAAATTCAGGATATGGCAGAATCTCGCCTAAGAATTGTTATCGTGATGGACAGGCAACAAACTGTAAAATCAATAGTCAGTTGGCTAAAACAAATGGAGATTTCGAACTTTATATATGTCCCCGCACGAATAACGAAGAGATACTCTCTCTAGAAAAAGTTCTTATTCAAAGATATCTTCCCAAATGGAATTACACTAGCGCCCTAAAAACCAGCCATCAACTAAATATCGAATAGTAAACGATGCCACCCTCAACTAAAGAAGTGGCCAGTACAATGTACTGGCCACTTCTTGCAGGCTCCTCGGGAAGGACTCGAACCTTCAACCTAGCGGTTAACAGCCGCCCGCTCTGCCATTGAGCTACCGAGGAAGGCGAGCCGCATTATATTCGGGCTGCAGGGGGGTGTCAACCAGCCAGCCACGAATTGCTAAACGCTATCTACTCCCCAGTACCAAATCCCCATTTCCATGCCTCGCCCGCCAGCAGGCGGTCAGGGCGAAACATGTATAATCGCCAGACCTATGGCCCTGCAAGGCAATCTGCGCGATTTCAGTCCCACCCAGCTGCTCAACCTGGTCAATCTGGCCGGCAAGAGCGGCGCGCTGCTGGTGGATGCACCCGGCGAGGGCGCCCGCCTCGTCTTCCGCGGCGGCAAGCTGGCCTTTGCCCAGCTTGCCAGCGACGCCGACGGCGCCCAGGGCAGCCTGGCCGAGGTGCTGCACCGCGCCGAGAAGATCAACGATGCCCAGCTCAACACCCTGCGCAACCGCGCCGCCGCGATGAGCGACAAGGAACTGGGCTTGCTGCTGATCAACTCGGGCTACGCCACCCGCCAAGACATCCTCGAAAGCCTGCAAAGCTACTACGTCGGCATCATCCAACAGCTCTTCACATGGGCTGAAGGCCACTTCAAGTTCGAAAACCACCAGGACGTGCCCGAAGGCAAGATCCCCCTGCGCATCCCGCTGGAGAACCTGATCATCGAGGGCGCCCGCCAAATGTCGGAGTGGGAGCAGCTCAACCTGGAAATCCCCAACTTGGACATGGCGCTGGCGTTCACCGACCGCCCCGGCGTCAACCTCAAGAAGGTCAACCTCAACGTCGAAGAGTGGCGGGTAGTCTCGTACATCAACCCCAAAAACAGCATCCGCCAGATCGCCAAGGCCAGCAAAATGAACGAGCTGGAGATCCGCCGTATCGTCTACAGCCTGCTGCAGGCGGGGTTGGTCAAGCTGGTGCGCGCCGAGGGCGCGCCCACCCAGCTGGACGGGCTTAAGTCGGCCTTCCCCGGCGTGCAGCCGCAGGAACAGAAGAACCTGATCACCCGCCTTATGGACCGCATCCGCTCGATTTAGGGAGCCAGAGCCAGCATGCTAACCGTCAAAATGGTCGTCACCGGCCCCTTCAACGCAGGCAAGACCGAGTTCATCCAAACCGTGAGCGAGATCGATGTCGTCTCCACCGAGCGCAAAGTCACCAGCGCCGAAGAACGCATCAAGGAGACCACCACGGTGGCGATGGATTTCGGCCGCATCACGGTGGACGACAGCCTGGTGCTCTACCTCTTCGGCACGCCGGGCCAAAAACGCTTCGACTTCATGTGGGAGATCCTCTCCGAGGGGATGCTGGGTTTCATCGTGATGGTGGACAGCACCCGGCCGGAGACTTTCCGCGAGGCGCGCAGCATTCTGGAAGCCTTTCGCGCCTTTTCGCCCACGCCCTACGTGGTGGCCGCCAGCAAGCAAGACCTGCCGGATGCCTGGGACCTGGACGACATACGCGTGGCGCTGCGCCTGGAAGACGGCGTGAAAATCCTGCCCTGCGTTTCGATGAACAAAGAGAACGTCAAAACCGTGCTGCTGGAACTGCTGGAAAGCATCCTCGCCGAGCTGGAAAGCTAGGCATCTACCGTCATTGCGACGAAGCATTACCTACTGCGAATAGTACCAATGGGCTAACACCACCTGGCGGCCTGGCTTCGTTCTCCAGCCAGATGGACGCCGGCACGTCGCGTACCTCTCGCCCTATCCGCATCCTGCTGCTCACCGGCCAGTCTGAACTGCGCCGCATGATGGCCGCCGGCCTGCGCCTGCACGGCTACCAGCCGCTGACCGCCTCTGCCGGCCAGCCGCAGCTGGCCATCCTGCACGCCGGGCCGGATACCAGCCCGGCGTCCCTGTCCGCCGAGTTGGCCCCCTGGCGGGCGCAGGGCGTGCCTGTGCTGGTCATCTCCAGCGGCAGCGAGGCCGGCTGCCGCCAGGCCTGCCTGGACGCCGGGGCCAGCGAATACCTGGCGATGCCGTTTGAGCTGGACACGCTGCTCAGCCGCGTGCAGGCCTGCCTGGGAGCGGCGCACGCCGGGAGTCAGGCAGTTTTAAGCCATTAATGCTAGAATCCCCAAAATAAGCTAGGAGCTTTAAAACAATGAAAAAAGGGACCTTCCTCGCCCTTGGCGCGGCCCTGTTGCTGGCGCTTAGCGCCTGCAACATGCCGGGGAGCGGCAATTCCGCCGCCCAGGTACAAACCGCCGCGGCGGAAACAGTCAGCGCCAACCTGACCGAAAGCGCGCTGCTCACCCCCAGCGCCACCAACACCCTCGAGCCCAGCAACACGCCGGAACCCAGCCCCACCTCGGACGTGACCAATACGCCTTTCCCCAGCCCGGTTTCGGGTGGAGGCGGTGGTGGCGGCAACAGCTGTGATTCCATCCAGTTCGTCAGCGACGTAACCATCCCAGACGGCCAGCAGGTCCCCGCCGGCGACCAGTTCACCAAGACCTGGCGCTTGCGCAATGCCGGCACCTGCACCTGGACCACCGGCTACTCCGTAGTCTTCGTCAGCGGCAATTCAATGAACGGGCCGGCCAGCCAGCCGCTCACCGCCAACGTGGTGCCCGGCAGCACGGTGGACATTTCGGTGACCCTCACCGCGCCCACCGCCAGCGGCCAACACCAGGGCAACTGGGCGCTGCGCAATGCCAGCAACCAGAACTTTGGCCACTTCTTCGTGATCATTAACACCGGAGGAGCACAGGCCACCGGCAGCCCGGGCAGCGGCAACACCTTCAACGCCAGCAGCGTGGGCCAGGTGGACGCCAACGGCGCTTTCGCCTCCGCGGCCCACGCCGGCGCTAACAGTGACGTGGGCGTGCGCGGCTTCGTGGCCTTCAACATCAGCAGCATCCCCAGCAACGCCACCATCACCGAAGTGCGCGTGGACTTCAGCAACTTCGACACCATGTCCAACCCCTTCGCCACGATGGGCTGCCTGCAGGGCTTCGCCGGTAGTTTCTTCCCGCTGAGTGCGGCTTCCTACAACGCCAGCGGCGCCGGGCCGGACATGCAGTGGTGCAGCAGCGGCGATCTCTCCACCGTCTTCATCAACGATGCGGTGAAGAACCGCTTGCAGAGCGCGGTGACCTCCGGGGCGACCAGCTTGGAATACCAACTGCGCTTCAACGGTGCGCCCACCGGTACGGCGCTGGTGCGCTTCCTGAGCAGCCCGCCCAAGCTCATTGTGAGCTACACCACGCCCTAGACAAAAGTATCCGCTACACAGTACAAAGGCCCTGCAATTGCAGGGCCTTTGTTTTTTTGCGATGGACAAGCACACCCTCACCCAAAAAGTCAAGGCCAAAGCCCGTGAACTGGGCTTTGGCCTAGTTGGCGTGGTGGATGCCGCGCCCTCGGCGCACATGGAGAGCTACCGCGCCTGGCTGGCCGCCGGCCACCACGGCGAAATGGACTACCTGGCCAGCCAGCGCACGCTGGAGCGCCGCGCCGACCCGCGCGCCATCCTGCCGGAGTGCCGCTCCATCCTGGTGCTCGGCCTGCCTTACGACAACCCCGCATCGGCGGGGGATGTAACCCGCGGACACGGACGCGTGGCGGCCTACGCTTGGGGCGAGGACTACCACGATGCGCTCAAGCCGCCGCTGCAAGCTCTGGTGGCTTTTATCGAAGAGCAGGTTGGGCACGGTGTGCCCAACCGCTGGTACACGGACAGCGGGCCGCTGCCCGAGCGCGAACTGGCCCAGCGCGCCGGCCTGGGCTGGATTGGCAAGAACAGCATGCTGATCAACCCGCAGGCCGGCTCCTATTTCCTGCTGGCCGAGATCTTGCTCGGCGTGGAACTGGTCGCTGATGCACCCATAGAGAGCGATCACTGCGGCAGCTGCACCCGCTGCATCGAGGCCTGCCCCACAGATTGCATCTTGCCCGACCGCACACTGGATGCCAGTCGCTGCATCGCCTACCTGACCATCGAACTGAAGGGGCCTATCCCGCGAGAACTGCGCCCGGCGGTGGGCGACCTGGTTTTCAGTTGCGACATTTGCCAAGAAGTGTGCCCCTGGAACCAGCGCTTCGCCCCCGCCGCCGGCGCCGAATTGTTGGAGAGCCGCCCTGAGCGCAGCGATGTAGATTTGAGCAGTGAACTGCTCGCCGGCCGCGCCGCCTTCAACCAGCGCTACAAGGGCAGCCCGCTAAAACGCAGCAAGCGCCGCGGTTACCTGCGCAACCTTGCCGTGGCGGCGGGCAACTCCGCCGACCCCGGCCAGGTGCCTGCGCTGACCGCCGTGCTGCGCGAGGAGCAAGAACCGCTGGCCCGCGGCCATGCCGCCTGGGCGCTGGGCCAACTGGGCGGCGAGGGAGGGCTGGCTGCCTTGCAGGCAGCCCAGCAGACCGAAACGGACACCTACGTGCGCGAAGAAGTTGAAGCCGCGTTGGAAACGCTGGTGGAGAAAGCTAACCCTTAACAGGCCGGCGGGCCTGCCGCCACAACCACACCAAGGCGAAGACCGCGGTGCAGGTCAGCACAATCGCCGCCCCCGAAGCGACATTGAAATAGAAAGAGATGTACAGGCCCAGCGCTCCGCTGGCCGCGGCGATCAACGCGGCCAGCAGCATCATGCGCGGCAGGCTGCGGGTGAGCAGCATGGCGGTTGCCGCCGGGGTGACCAGCATGGCCACCACCAGCGCCACGCCCACCGTCTGCAAGGACACCACGATGGCCACCGCGGTGAGCAGCGAGAGCAGGGTCTCCAGAAAGCGGGCCGGCAGCCGCAGGGTGGCGGCCAGCATGGGGTCGAAAGCGAGCACCAGGAATTCTTTGTAGAAGACGAAGACGGTCAACAGCACCGCCAAGCCCACGCCGAAAGTCAGCCAAAGGTCTTGGGTAGTCAGGCCTAAAATATTGCCGAACAGAAAATGTGACAAGTCCACCGCGTAGCTGCGCGCGGTGGAGATCAGCGCCACGCCCAGCGCGAACATGCCGGCGAAGACGATGCCGATGGCCGTGTCCTGCTTCAAGCGGCCGTCGCGGCTGAGCGCGCCGATGCCCAGCGAGCTGGCCACCGCGGCGGCCAGCGCCCACCAGAACATGGCGCCGCGCTGGCCGCCGCTGGCCAGGTAGCCCAGCGCCACGCCGGGCAGGATGGCGTGGGCCAGCGCGTCGCCCAAAAAGGCCATGCCGCGCAGCACAATGTAGCAGCCCACCACCGCACAGACCACGCCCACCAGCGCGGCGGCCAGCAGGCCGCGCTGCATGAAGTCGAAAGCCAGCGGCTCCAGCAGCCACTCAAGCATGGGGGGGCTCCCCTTCGTGCCCGGCATGGCCGCCGCTGTCGCCCAGCAGCAACCGGCCCTGGTCGGTGTCGATCGCCTGCATGTGGCCGCCGTACGCCGCGGTGAGGTGCTCGGCGGTGAGCACTTCGCCGGGCGTGCCATAAGCGACTAGGCGGCGATTGAGCAGCAAAATACGGTCGAAGTGCTCGCTGGCCAATTGCAAATCGTGGGTGGCGAACAGCACGGTGATGTGCTGGCCGCGCAGCTCGTCCAAAATTTTCAGGATTTGCTCCTGCGAGGGCAGGTCCAGCCCGGCCAGGGGTTCGTCCAATAGCAGCAGGTCAGCGCCCTGGGCCAGCGCCCGGGCGATGAACATGCGCTGGCGTTGCCCGCCGGAGAGTTGCCCGATTTGCCGTTTGGCCAAGCGGCTCAACTGCACGCGGGCGAGGCTCTCGTCCACCAGGCGCTGGTCCGCCGCGGCGGGCCAGCGCAGCAGGCCGAGTTGGCCGCTGCGGCCCATCAGTACCACATCGCGTAGGCTGACTGGGAAGTTCCAGTCCACCTGGCTGGCCTGCGGCACGTAGGCCAGGCAAAGGTGCTGCGCCGGGGCATGCCCGTGGATGCGCACTTTGCCCGCCGCGGGCCGCAGCAAACCAGCCAATGCCTTGAACAGGGTGGATTTGCCCGCTCCGTTCGGCCCCACCACGGCAACGCGCAGCCCGGGGGGGATTTGCAGGGAGATACTCTCCAGCGCCGGTTCGCCGTTGTAGCTCACGGCCAGGCCGGTGAGCGCCACCGCGGGCTGGTCGCTAGGATGGCTGTGCTGATTGAAAACGCTTTTCATTCGGGTGGGATTGTACCGCCGCTTAAACCCGCTGGGCCGGCCTAGGCCGGCCCAGCGGGTTCCTACACAACAGCTATTGCAGCGCTTCGACGATGGCGTTTACGTTGTAGCGCATCATCTCCAGGTAATTGGCCGCGGGGCCGCCCGGCTCGCTGAGAGCCTCCGTGTAGAGCAGCACCAATTCGATGCCGGTGTCCGCCGCCACGCGTTGGGCCAAAGCCGGGTTGGCGGTCTCGCCAACAAAGATGGCGCGCAGGCCATGCTCGCGTATCAGGCTCTCTAGCGCGGCCAGCTCACCAGCAGAAGGCTCGCTGAGCGTGCTCACGCCCGGCACCAAGGCGCCGACGACCTCAAAGCCATAGCGCTGCGCGAAGTAAGCCAGCGTACCGTGGTCGCTGACCAAGATGCGTTGGTCGGCGGGGATGGGGCCTAGTTCCTCGGCGGCCCAGTGGTCCAGCGCATCCAGTTCCGCCTCATAGGCAGCGGCATTGGCCTGGTAGTCGGCCGCGTTGGCCGGGTCGGCCGCGCTGAGGGCGGCGGTGATGTTGGCGACCCAGACCTTGACGTTCTGCGGGTTCATCCAGGCGTGCGGGTCAGGGCCATCGTGGTCATCATGATGGTCTTCGCCGCCCTCATGCTCATGGTCATCATGGTGGTCTTCGCCTTCATGCTCATGATCGTCATGATGATCTTCGCCTTCATGGTCGTGATCGTCATGATGCTCTTCACCGTGATGATGGTGGTCATCGGCCGCCAACGGCTCAACGCCATCGGAGACATAGACCACCTTATTGCCTTGGGCATCCAAAAGCGCTTGTAGGGTTTCTTCCAAGCCAAAGCCGTTCGCGAAAACCAGATCAGCGCCGGCCAGCGCGGCGGCATCCTGCGGGGCCGGCTCAAAGGCGTGCGGGTCGGCTCCGGCGGGGATGAGCACGGTAACGTGGATGTGCTCGCCGCCCACCTGGGCAACCACATCAGCGACAATCCCGGTCGTGGCGACCACGTTCAGCCCCCCAGAGGGGCCAACCGGCGCCCCGGCGCAAGCCGCCAGCAGCAAGCCGGCGACCAACACAACCCCAAAGTACATCTTCTTACTCAAAAACATCGTTCACTGCCTCCAGTTGATATTGAAAATCATTTTCATTATATGCAGGCAAAAAAACTTGTCAAGTCCTAAGCCGCCTGGCAATCCGCACATAACCCAAAGAACTGCAGCCAGTGCTCGTGGATGCGGAAACCGCTCTGCTTCTCCAGGCCGCGGGTGAAATCCTTCAAATCATCGCCCTCGAACATCTCCACCCGGCCGCAGTTCTCGCACACCAGCATGTGGTTGTGCCCATCCTGCGCGGAGATGTAGGCGTGGCAACCGCCGGGGCCGTGGACGCGCTGCACCAGGCCCAGCTCCTCCAGCTTCTCCAACGTGCGATACACCGAAACCAGCCCGAGGCCCTTGTGCTTGGCGCGGCCGATTTCGTAGAGGTCGGCGGCGGTCAGCGAGCGCTCGGCCTCGGCCAGCGCGTCCACCACGGCGCGGCGCGAGCCGGTCAGGCGGTAGCCCCGCTGCTGAAGGTACTTCAGCCAGTGGCGGCTCTTCTCCGCCGCGCTTTGCTCAGTGACGATTTGCGGGTGTGTCATGTCCAAAAAATTATACGCTAAGGCAGCCATGCCGGCGCGCTGGCGTCCCGCGCCAGCAGGCGGTTCTGGGCGCTCAGCCGGTCCCAGATCCACACTTCGGGCGCCGGGTCCGCTGCGCCGAGCTGCATGCGATGGTAGAGCAGGTATTGCGAGCCTGGGTCCCAGGACAAATCGGCGAAGAGCGAAGCCGCGGTATCGTCCGCGGTCAGTGCGAAACGCCCGTCCATCGGCGTGACCCAAATCTGGTCGGCCACGCCGCCGGCCGCCGGGCGCACGCGCAGCGCCACCCACTCGCCATCCGGCGAGAGCACCGGGTTGCTGTAGTCGCCGTCCTGCGGCTGGGGATCAAAGAACGGCAGGATATCCTGGGTGACGAAATCGACGCGGAACACGGCGTTCAGCGCCTGGCCTTCCACCAACAGGGTGTCGTAGTAGAGCATCTGGCCGCCGTCCCAGGTCCAGCTGCCCACCACGCCCACCCGCGAGGGCAAGTGCGTCTCCTGCCCGCTGAGCATGTCCACCACCACGATGCGGCTTTGCACGCCGTCGAAATAAGCCAGGCGGCCTGCGTCCGGCGACCAGCTGGGGCCGTAGCCGATCTTTTGCGTGTCGGCGTGCAGGCGCACCGTCTCGCCGGTGTTGGGGTCCAGCAGCCAGGTGCGCGGCGCACCATAGCCTTCGCCGGGGTTCAGTGGGCCGGGGGCACGGCTGTAGGCAATCCGCCCGTCGACGGACCAGTCAGCCGCGTAGCAACGGTCGGCGCCGCAATCCAGCAGCAGCCGGTTGGAGCGCCCCTCACGGTCCACAAGCCATAGGTCAATGCCGCTCAGATTATTGAAGAGAGAATAGAGGATCTGCTCACCATCCACCGAGACGGCGAAGTCGAACACGCCGTCCGTCTCGGTGAGCTGGCGTGGGCTGCCTCCCAGGCTGTGCAGCGCCCACAGTTCGGCGTGCCCGCCGGTATCGCGCAGGAAGACCACCCCAGCCTCGCGCACGCCAAAACTCCAGGTCAAGTCCTCAGCCAACAGATGGCCGAACTCGGTTTGCGCTCCGGCGGCCAGGCGCAGGATATACGTCTCGCCGGGGGTCAGGGACTGCTGGGGCAGGAAATAAATCACATTGCCGCGCCAGATCAGCTTGCCCTCCACCTTTGGCTCGATGGTCAAGCGGCTCTCCACACTCTGTGTATCCATCGCATCGCCGAAAGCGATCCAAACCGGCGCGGAGGCGGCGGCCAGCCCGCGCTCGGCCGGGGCAAAGCCCAATATGCTGACGCCCACCTGGTCGCCGCGCCACAGCACCAGGCCCAGCGCGGCCAGCAGGACGACCGAGAGCGAGGCGACGGCCAGGTCCAGAGGGCTAAAACGGCTCATGGAAACAGATAAGGCTGCGGCGGCACGGGCACTTCCTTGATGGAGCCGGCCACGATTACGGGGTAGGGCTTGCCGTCCAGGCGGCCCACCGCAATTTCCCCGCTGACGTGTACCCAGGCGTTGCTGGGCCACTCGGCCGCCTCGGGCGTCTGCACGATGACGCCGACGGCAAAAGCATCGGCCACGCAGCAGGTCACCGCGAAGCGCCCCACCAGGAATTCGTCCACGCCAAGGCGTTCGTCGTGGTAGACGAAGCCGATTACATCGGCGGGTTCGCCGGCGTAGATGGCAGGGTCGCTGGCGAAGTTGAAGCTGCGCACCCAGTCCAGCACGCTGCGCTGGTCGGAGGGCATGGCGAGCTCCACGTTGGACCAGGCCCCGCCGCCCAACCCCGTGTTGGTGGTCAGCCCGCGGGTGTCCAGCGCCGAGCTGTCCAGCGGGCGGTCGGGCACCAGGAAGCCGAGCAGTAGCGGGATGGCCACGATGAACACGCTCCAATTGGCCGCGTGGCTGTGCGCCATCGTGCTGCGCAAGTAGCCGCGCAGCGCGGCCAGGCCGAGCAGCAAAAAGACGAACCCGCCAAGCAGCACCAGCCAGGTAAAACGCTCGTTGATGTAGAAATACAGTGTGCCGGAGAGCGTTTTATAGAGCATGTAAGTGCCCAGCCCCAGCAGCATCACGGTTTTCAGCAGTGCATAACGCGGTTCAGTCATCGGCTAGATTCCTAAATTCAAGTTGATGAAGACAGTGGCCAACAAGGTGAGCAGGAAAGTCAGCCAGACCATGTACAAGACCGTCTTGCGCCGGAAGACCTGCAAGTAGAGCATCACCGCCTTGATGTCCACCATCGGCCCGAAGACCAGGAACGAAAGGATGGAGCCGCTGGTGAAAGTGCCCACGAAGGCCAGCGAAACAAAAGCGTCCACCGTGGAGCAGATCGAGAGCAGCACTGCCAGGGCCATCATCACCAGTACCGAGAGCAGCGGGCCGGAGCCCACCGCGAGCAGCGCGGTCTGCGGCACCACGGTCTGCAGCAGCGCGGCGACCAGCGAGCCGATGATCAGGAAGCGGCCCATCTCGAAGAATTCGTCGCCGGCGATAAGCAGCGCCCGGTTGAGGCGCTGGCCCAGGCTGCCAGCAGTCGCCGGATGGGCATGGTCCACGCTGGCCCCGCTGATCTGGATCAGCGGCGTGGGGCGCAGCAGCTGTGCCGAGCGGGATTGCAAGGCGAACACCAGGCCAACGGTGACGGCGATGAACAGGCTGAGCCCGATGCGCCAGAAGAGGATCGGCCCCCAGCCGTAGGCCGCGTAGGTGCTGGCCACCACGATGGGGTTGATCACCGGCGAGGCCAGCAGGAAGGCGATGCCCGTGGCCGGCGCCAGGCCCTTGGTGAAGAAGCGGCGGGTCAGCGGAATGACCCCGCACTCGCAGACGGGGAAGACGAAGCCGAGCAGGCCGCCGGCCACCGCACCGGCCAGCGCGTTCTTGGGCATCAGCCGTTGGATGGCGTCGCGATCGAGAAAGACCTCCACCAGGCCGGAGGCCAGTGTGCCCAGCAGCAAGAAGGGAGCGGCCTCGATGAATATGCCCAGAAAAATCGTGGAGAGGGTGAAGAATTGGTCGGGCAGCGCGAACCCGGCAGCCGCCCAGTTCTGCAAGCCGAGCACGGCCAGCAGGAGCAGCACGGCCAGGCCCAGCAGACCCAGGCTATTGAAAATTCGTTGCATTAGCCGGATTGTACCCAACCATACTTGCCAATCAGCGGCACAAAGGCCACCGGCCCCAGCCTGCGGCGACTCAGGCTGCCATCCTGGCGCAGCCACAGCTGCAGTTCCTGTCCGCCTTCGTCGCCCGCCGGCAGCAGCAGGCGGCCGCCCTCGGCCAGCTGCGCCAGCCACGGCTCTGGCACGGTTGGCGCAGCCGCGGCGCTGATGATCGCATCGAACGGCGCGTGGGAGGCCAACCCCTCCGAGCCGTCCCCGACGTGCACGAAGACGTTGCGGAACTCCAACTCCTCCAGAGTACGCCGGGCGTTGTCGGCGAGTTCGGCCAGGCGCTCGACCGTGTGCACTTCGGCCGCCAACCTGCCCAGCAGGGCGGCGGCGTACCCGGAGCCGGCGCCGATCTCCAGCACTTTCTCGTCGCCGCGCAGTTCCAGCGCCTGCAGCATGAAGGCTACGATGAACGGCTGAGAAATCGTCTGGCCGAGGCCGATGGGTAACGGGCGGTTTTCGTAAGCGAGGGGCCGCACATCCTCCGGCACAAAGAGATGGCGAGGCACCTCGCGGAACGCTTGCAGCACGGCATCGTCGTGGATGCCGAATTCCTGCAGGCCGGCGACCATTGCGGCGCGCCTGCGGTCGAAGTCAGGCTCAGCCTGCATCGCCCGGCCCAGCCTGCTGGCGGCCACCGCCAGCAGGCGCTCGAAGCTGTCGCCCGCCGCGGCACGGTTCCATTTCTGGTGGCCGCAGCGTTCGCAGCGGTGCAGGATGCGATATTCGCCGTCTTTCTGCTCCACAGCTACCGGCGCCATCAGGCCGCCGCATTCGGCCAGCCGGTCGCCGGGATGCACGTCGACGTGCTGGCTGTGCAAGCAGGCCGGGCAGTGGTTGGTGTAGCCGTCGCCGCCTACTTGCGTGCCGCAATGCGTGCAAGCGAAATCTTCCTGGCGGCGTTGGAAGCGCGTGCTCATGCCTCTATTCTAGGGCATCGCGCAGCGCGTTGGCTACGCCCCGATCCAGTTTGCCCATCGGCAGTTCGCCCAATTCAGCGATGTCCACCCAAACTGCGTCCGGGGAAACGCCCGGCGGGGCGGCATCCTCAGCGTATAAGAAAGCAGCCAGTTCAACTCGGAAGTGGCTGTAGGCATGGGTGAATTCGCCCAGCCCGTGGGCCGGCGGTGAGGCCAGACCCAGTCCGGCGCGCAGTTGCGCTTCGGCGGGCAGGCCATCCTGCAGTTCCAGGTTGGGGAACTCCCACAGCCCGCCCAGCAGTCCCTCCGCCGGGCGGCGAGCGACCAGTACCTGCGCCCCGCGGCGCAGCACGGCGGCGGCCATGCGGCGCAGGGGCGCCGCTTTGCGCGCGGCGCGCACCGGGCGCAGCTCCTGAATGCCCAGCTCCCGCGCCTGGCAAACCTCCGCCAGCGGGCACTCGTTGCAGCGCGGCCGGCGCGGGCTGCACAAGCTGGCGCCCAAGTCCATCAGCGCCTGGTTGTACTCGGCGGCGCGGCCGGGCGGCAGGTGCTCGGCGGCCAGCTGCCAAAAGCGCTTTTGCGCCGCGCTGCTGCCAGCGGGCGCGTCCACATCGAAGAGCCGCGCCAGCACGCGGATGGCGTTGCCATCCACCGCCGGTGCGTCCAACCCAAAGGACAGCGAGGCGATCGCCCCCGCCGTGTAGGCGCCGATGCCGGGCAGGCTTTGCAAGCTCTCCAGGCTGCGCGGCAGGCGGCCTCCGTGCTCGCGGAGCACGATTTGGGCGGCGCGGCGCAGGTTGCGCGCTCGGCTGTAGTAGCCCAGTCCCTCCCAGGCGGCCAGTACGGCCTGCTCATCGGCCTCGGCCAGGCTGCGGATGGTGGGAAAGCGGCGCATCCAGCGCCGGTAATAGGGCAGCATGCTCTCCAGCCGGGTCTGCTGCGCCATGATCTCGGCCACCCACACCGCATAGGGCCGCGGGCGGGCGCGCCAAGGCAGGCTACGCTGCCGGGAGGCATACCAGCGCAGCAGGGGCTCAGCGATGGGGGACTTCAATGCAGGGGCTAAATCTGAAAACCGCCGCGAGCGGCGACCAGCTTGTAATCAAAATTCTCGACCAGCTCTTCCATTTGCTGGCCCAGGTCTTCCCAGTCGTTGGAGTCGAGCAGTTGGCGGGCGCTCTCCAGGTTGGGCATCACCGCCTCGGCCATCAGTCGCGGCTGCTCTCCGTACACGGTCAGCCAGGCTTCGCTCAGCGCCACGCCCAACCCCTCCAGCGCAGGGACGAACTTGCGGATGTGGAACTCGAAATAATCCTCCTCACGCCCGGTCTGTATATCCCAGGACATGAGCAGTTTGACCGCAGCCACTACTGGCTCGCCTCCAGCACCACCACCCGGGTCTCGGAAGGCACGTTGGCTTTGGCGATCTTCAGCGAAGGCTCCGCCTTTTCGTCGGTCACGCCCATGTCCTGCAGGAAGGGCTTGACCGGGTTGAGTTTCAGCGTGCTGCCGTTGGTCTTGTAGTGCATCGGCACCACAATGCCCGGCTCGATCATCGCCACCACCTCGGCGGCCTTGCCGGCGCTGAGCGCGTTGCCGCCGCCCACCGGCACCAGCAGCACATCCACATTGCCGATGGTTTCGATCTGCGTCTGCGTGGGCGGCTTTTGCATGTCGCCCAGGTGGGCCACGCTGACTCCGTCGTAGTCGAAGACGAAAACGATATTGCGCTCTTCGCTGCCCTCACGCATCGGCACCGCGGTGATAAACACGCCGCCGATCTCGTATTCGCCCGGGCCGCGCAGCTGCCACTGGCTGCCTTTGACGCCGTTGGCGAAATTGTGGCCGGGCGCATCGTGACTCACGGTGACGATGTCGCCTTTCAACTTCAGCGGCTTATAGCCCACGCTGGCGTGGTCGTAGGGGTCGGCCACCACAGTGGGCATGCCGCGTTCAGTGACGCGAAAACAGGAATGTCCGTACCAAGTAATTTCCATTCAATCTCCGGGAACCCGGCGATTATATATCATCGCGGGTTGCCCCAACCGTATAATACCGTGATGAAGCCGCGCAGCATGCTCGGAGCGAGCGTCGAGCCCATCGCCGATGGCTGGCGGCTGCGCCTGCCGCCGGGCGATGCGGGCGGGTACCGCCTGGCGCAGCTGGACGATTACCGCGGCCTGCCGCGGCGGCGCTTCCCCCACCGGCCGCCCTGGCGGCTGCGGCTGCGCGCCCGGGCCAGCGCAGCGCAGCTGCCCGGCACCTGGGGCTTCGGCTTGTGGAACGATCCCTTCGGGCTCTCGCTGGGGCTGGGCGGCACGGCAGGGCGCTTGCCCGCCCTGCCGCACGCCGCCTGGTTCTTCTTCGCCTCGCCGCACAACCACCTCTCGTTGCGCGACGAACAGCCCGGCAGCGGCTGCCTGGCCGGCGGTTACGCCGCGCGGCTGCCTGCGGCTCTGCTGGCCCCGGGGCTGTTGGCCTCCCCGCTGCTGGTTTGGCGGCCAGCCGCCCGCTGGCTGCGCCGCCTGGCGGCGCGGGCCGTGGCGCAGGATTTGCACGCCCTGCCGCTGGACCCCAGCGGCTGGCACGCCTACGAGATCGAGTGGACGCAAGCCGGGCTGCAATTCCGCGTAGACAGCGAGGTCGTCTTGAGCAGTTCGCTGCAGCCGCGGCCGCCGCTGGGTCTGGTACTATGGGTCGACAATCAGTACGCCGCCTGGCGGCCGGACGGTTCGCTCTCCGCTGGCAGCCTGGCTACTCCGGCGGACTGTTGGGTGGAAATCAGCCACCTCGAAATCGAGTAATCTCCCATGCCATCCCCGCTCACTCGTGTATGCATCGTGCCCCAGGTCTCGGGCGTGGGCGGCATGGTCTCTTTCCATGCCAAGTTCAGCGCCGGCCTCGCAGCCCGCGGCATTGCAGTCACCGGGGATTTGGCCGACGAAACCTGCCAGGCGGTGCTGGTCATTGGGGGCAGCCGCCAACTGGTCGCGCTGCGCCGGGCCGCCCGGCGGGGCATCCCCGTGGTGCAGCGCCTGGACGGGATGAACTGGCTGCACCGGCGCACACGTACCGGCCCGCGCCACTGGCTGCGCGCCGAGGCCGCCAACCTGCTGCTGGCCTATATCCGCGACCGCGTAGCGACGCGCGTCGTTTACCAAAGCCATTTCGTGCAGGGCTGGTGGAACGAGCAATACGGCGAAAGCCCCGCCGCCCACAGCGTGGCCTACAACGGCGTGGATTTGGCGGCTTTTTCGCCGCGCGGCGCCGAAAAACCGCCCAGCGACCATGTGCGCATCCTGATGCTGGAAGGCAACCTGCAGGGTGGCTACGAGCTGGGCCTGCAGAGCGCCGTGGCGTTGGCCGCCGGCCTGCAGGCCGCGCTGGGCCGCCCGGTGCGCCTGGCCGTGGCTGGCCAGACCAGCGAAGCGCTGCGCCTCAAGTGGAACGGGGGCGACGCACATATCGACTGGCTGGGCGTGGTGCCCAACGCCGAAGTGCCCACCTTGTGCCGCGGGGCGCACCTGCTCTATTCGGCGGACATCAACGCCGCCTGCCCCAACGCAGTCATCGAGGCTCTGGCCTGCGGGCTGCCCGTGCTGGCCTTCGATACCGGCGCGTTGAAGGAGATGGTGCCCGACAGCGCCGGGCGCGTGGTGGCCTATGGCGGCGACCCCTGGCGGCTGGACCCGCCGGACACCGGCGGACTGACCCGCGCCGCGCAGGAGATATTGGCGGCGCAAAAGAGCCTGCGCTCCGGCGCCCGCCGCCAGGCCGAAGCCGCCTTCGGCCTGGACGCCATGGTGGATGCTTACATCGAGGCGCTGAGTGGCTGAGTACCGCGGGCGGCTGGGCGTGGTGCAGCGCGTGCTGCCTGCCTACCGGGCCGGGTTTTTCGACCTGCTCGCCGAGCATTGCCGCGGCGGGCTGGGCGTCTTCGCCGGCGAACCGCGCCCGAACGAGGGCATTGCCCAGGCTGAAAGCCTGGCGAAGGCGCAGTGGACCAGTGCCGGCAACCTGCACATCCTCGGCGGCGGTCTGTACCTGTGCTGGCAGCGCGGCCTGATCGATTGGCTGGAGCGCTGGAGCCCCGACGCGCTGGTGGTGGAGGCCAACCCGCGCTATTTGAGCACCCCGGCCGCGCTGCGCTGGATGCACGGCCGCAAGCTGCCCGTGCTGGCCTGGGGCCTGGGCGCGCCGCCGCCCCGCGGCCGGCTGGCCGCCTGGCGCAGCGGGCGCCGCCGGCGCTTCCTGGATCAGTTCGACGGCATCATCGCCTACAGCCAGCAAGGCGCGCAGCAGTACGAAGCGCTGGGCATCCCCGCGGGCAAGATATTCGTGGCGCCCAACGCGGCCAGCCGGCGACCCGCCAACCGGCCACCACAACGCCCTGCGGCGCAGCCGCCGGCCGTGCTCTATGTGGGCCGGCTGCAGGCGCGCAAACGCCTCGATGCGTTGCTGCGCGCCTGCGCTGCACTGCCGGCGAGCCTACAGCCGCGGCTGCTCATCGTCGGCGACGGGCCGGAGCGCGCTGCGCTGGAGGCGCTGGCCCGCCGGGTATACCCGCAGGCCGAATTCCGCGGCGCGCTGTATGGCGCCGCGTTGGACGCCGCCTTCGCCGAAGCCGACCTGTTCGTGCTGCCGGGCACCGGCGGCCTGGCCCTGCAGCAGGCCATGGCGCATGGCCTGCCGGTCATCGCCGCCGAGGGCGACGGCAGCCAGGCGGACATGGTCACCCCGGCCAACGGCTGGCTGCTGCGCCCGGGCGACGAAGCCCATTTGCAAGCCACCCTGACCGCCGCCCTGGCTGACCCGGCCCTCCTGCCGGCGATGGGTGCGGCTTCGTTCAAGCTGGTGCAGAACACCTTCAACCTGGAAAACATGGTCGCCGGGTTTGTGGACGCCGTGCAGCGAGTGGCGAACTGAGATGCGCATCCTCTTCGTGGCCGACGGCCGCTCCCCAATCGCCCTGAACTGGATGGAGTATTTCATCCAGCGGGACGAGGTGCACTTGATCAGCTCTTTCCCTTGTGAAGCGCCGCCCGGCCTGGCTTCGTTCGAGGTCATCCCC
>JAHCIH010000002.1 GCA_026129335.1 Anaerolineales bacterium | reverse complement strand
GCCTTCTTTTGAGCGCGATTGGCGTGTGGCCTACAAACGTGAGTTGGGTGTTGAGTGGCGCCTGGATGAGGACCACAAGACCGAATACACTATTGAGCAGTTCCACCAAGAGCTTGCAGAAGCGGGTCTGGAGATCGTTCATCTGGAATCTTGCTGGGGGGAAATCTGGGCAGAAGCTCGAGCTGGTAATTGAATCATGCGTATATGCATCCCAATCGAATTCAAAAAGCAGGGCGGTGGCTTCTATTTTCTGGATAACTTATCTCGGTTTTTGATAGAAAACCAATACGAAGTCATCCAAGACCTGAAGGCCAGCTATGAGGTGCTCTTCACCAATTCGTGGATGACGTCCCATCGCGATCTGTTGCGCGCGGTTTGGCACAACCCGCATGTCCGCATCGTGCATCGTATTGATGGCGCTGCCCAAAACTATGGGCGGAATGCCGAATCAGACTATGAACAAAACAAGGTCAACCGCTTCGCTGATGTGACGATATTTCAAAGTCGGTACGCTCGATATGCCACACGCGAAAAATTTCCCGTCATTGGCCAAGATGGTCCGGTTATCTATAACCCCGTGGATCTGGATGTATTCACACCAAAAGGAACACGGCGCAAGTTCCCGCGGCAGCACCAAGTTGTCTGTGTGACTTGGAGCACCAATCCGATGAAAGGCGCCTCGCAAGCGTACGCGGTTGCGGCCAAACACCCCGAGGTTGATTTTGTGCTCTGCGGCAATTTCCCCGATGCGCCTGAATTACCCAATATCCATACCACAGGTGTGCTCGACCGTACCAAATTGACTGAAGTACTGCGCTCGTGTCAGGCGATGCTCACATTTGCCAAAAACGAAGCTTGTCCTAACCACGTGCTGGAAGCTTTGGCCTGCGGCCTGCCGGTGCTCTACGACGACAGCGGCGCGATGGGTGAGGTGATTGGCAACTGCGGTCTGCCGGTGACGGTTGAGAACTTTGGTTCACAGTTCACCAGCCTGCTTCAAACGTATCCTGGGCTTTCCAGGGCGGCGCGCATCCGCGCCGAGCAGATGTTCAATCCACGCAGAAATTTCGCGCAATATGTGGAGCACATCCAGACCGCACTGGCTCGACCTATCCGCATCCCCCGGGGAAAGCGCTGGCTCAGTGCTGCGGGAGGAATGCTTGCGAGCAACGTGGGCCTCAAATGATGCGACGCTCAATTTGGACACTGAAGCGTGCATTAGGCATGCGTCCCGAGCCAGCATTGCACTTCTTTACGCCAGGCGTCAATTGGATCTTGGACTGGGTGGCTCATTATGTTGTTCGCGAGATGCCAAAGTTCGGCTTGCCGGCAAAAAAAGTTGTTTTTGCTGATAAGCTTTTTGGACAGATCATCCACTTCGGCTCCCTGTGGGATATAACCGCGGGACTTAAAACCACCACCCTAGGGGATAATTCAGTGGTGGGGACGATTTTTCATGGAACCAAAGATGCCCCAAACTTTCAAGGTGCATTGACCACCTTGCTTGAACGGCAGGATGTGTTTACCAAACTACATACCGCCAGCTCTATCATGGAAGAGCGTCTGCTGACCTGGGGGGTGCCGCGCAAAAAACTGGTCAATATCCCTCTAGGCGTGGACCTTCAGGTGTTTAAGCCTGTGCAACTGGAACATCGTGCCGCGGCACGCAAGGAACTCGGCATCCCTGAAGGCGCTTTTGTTGTCGGCTCGTTCCACAAAGATGGCCAGGGTATGGGGGACGGCATAAAGCCCAAGTTAATCAAAGGCCCAGATGTGCTGTTAGAAACGTTTGCGGCGCTCAAAGGAAAGCTTCCACTTTTTGTTTATTTAACAGCTCCAGCGCGTGGCTATGTAGTTGAAGGTCTTAAGAGATTAAACATCCCCTTTCGGCACGATGTATTTGAAAATTATCATGCGGTAGCCGGTGCCTATGCGGCTCTGGATGCCTATTTGGTTGCGTCTCGTGAAGAGGGAGGACCTTCAGGAGTTTTGGAGGCGCAGGCCAGCGGGATACCATTGGTGAGTACTCGCGTTGGCTTAGCACCAGACCTTGTCCAGCACGGTTACAACGGCTTGCTATGCGAGGTTGAAAACAGTCAGGAGTTGGCCAGCCAAGTACTCTCACTTGCAGAAGACCGCGGAAGAGCACGGCAGTTGACTACAAATGCACTCCAAACCATTCGCGCCTATGACTGGCCGCTGATCGCTGAGCGCTATTACCGCGAAATCTACAAGCCCATTCTGGATGAAATTGGCTAAAACCGAACAAAGCGATCTGGTACTCTTTTTCACTGAGGGCGTTTCACTGGCCACCTGGGATGAGGGTGGCATGCTCCCCCGCGAAGTGGCCTTGTATCAGCGTCTGACAGAACGTGGGAAACGGATTGAGTTTGTTACCTATGGCGGCCCCGGCGATCAAAAATACGCCAAGAAACTGCACGGCATCCAGCTGCGCCACAACGTGCATCGCCTGCCATGGGCGTTGTATAAACTCGGTCTTCAATGGATGCCGCCACATGGCAAAGTCTTCAAGAGCAATCAGGTATATGGCGCACAAGTCGTTTTGAAGGCCGCGCACACGGCGGGCGCCAAGTTCATCGCGCGCTGCGGCTACCTGCTCTCCGATTTTCAAGAACGCCAACATGGAGATGATTCGAAACAGGCTGAAGAAGCGCATGCGCTCGAAAAGCTTGTCTTTGAGGGAGCAGATCGGATTGTTGTCACAACCGCTGCTATGGCGCAAAGCATCCAAAATCGCTTCAACATCTCACCAAACACGATTCGAGTCATCCCCAATTACGTAGAAACAGATCGTTTCTCCCCCAAACCGCGGCCGGCCAACTCCAAATTGCGGGTGGGCTTCGTCGGCCGTCTTAACCCCCAAAAGAACCTTGGGCTGTTGTTGGAGGCCCTGGCCGGATTGGATGTGGAACTTTCCCTGGCCGGGGACGGTCCCCTACGAGACCAGTTGATGGCTCGTGCAAAAACTCTGCAAATCCCCATTGATTTTCAAGGTCGCCTGGACCACGCCAGTTTGCCCGCTTTCCTCAACGCCTGCGATCTCTTTGTGCTGCCTTCGTTGTATGAAGGTCATCCCAAAGCGTTGCTCGAAGCCATGGCTTGTGGGCTGCCGGTGATTGGCACGCGGGTGCCTGGCATCGCTGACTTGCTACAGGACGACCGTACCGGCTTGCTCTCGGAGCCGGATGCGGCCAGCCTGCAGACTGCGATCCAACGCCTGATGACCGATGGCAAGCTGCGTGCTCGCCTCGGCCGAACGGCGCGGGAGTATATCGTGCAGAATTTTTCCCTGGATCGTGTCGTGCAGATGGAACTGGCCTTGTCGGAAGAATTGGCGAGAGAAGATGCCTAAGGTCAGCGTGGTCATGGCTGTGCACAACGGAGAGCTGTACTTGAGCGAGGCCTTGGACAGCATCTTTCAGCAGAGCCTCCGCGATTTTGAGTTCTTGGTGATCGATGACGCCTCGACGGACGGCACCGCGGAAATTTTGGCTGCTTGTACGGACCCTCGTTTGCATATACACACCAACAAGTCACAATTGGGCTTGGCCGCCTCGCTCAACCTCGGCTTGGAACAGGCCAGGGGCGAGTATATTGCCCGCATGGACCACGACGACATTAGTCTGCCGCGCCGCCTGGAGATGCAGGCGAGCTATTTGGATGAGCATCCGGACGTGGATGTGCTCGGCGCCTGGGTGCGCACGCTTGGGCAGCCGCCAGAGCAAACCTGGCGCTACCCCACGGAGGATGACGCCATCCGCAGTGAGTTGCTCTTCAACCCTGTACTTGTACACAGCTCGGTCATGCTGCGGCGCAGCAGTTTGGGCAAGCACAAGTTGCGCTACGACCCCAAACTGCCCCGCGCTCAGGATTACGATTTGTGGACCCGCGTGGCTGGCCGCCTGCGGTTTGCCAACCTGAACAAGGTCTTGCTGTGCTATCGGGTGCACAGCAGCCAGGTGGGCCAACGGTTCGGTGAGGAGCAACAGCAAATCGCGAACCGGATTCGCTTGGACCATTTGCACCGCTTAGGGATTAAACCCAACGCAGAACAAGCTAAGCTTCATCACGCCATCAGCCGCTGGGAGTTTCCCACGGGCGAGGATGGATTGCAGACTTTGCAGCGCTGGTTTGCGGCACTGCGCGCCGCAAACCAGGCTTCCGCCGTCTTTCCAGCGACGGCTTTTGGCGCCGCACTGGAAAGACGTTGGTGGGCCGCCTGCAGGGCGAACCTGACGCTGGGTCTGCGAGCCTGGCGCATCTATACGGGCTTCGCCCGCGAACTGGCGGCCGAACGCCCGCTTGCAGACAAGGTCGTTTTCAAGACTAAGGCGGCGCTGCGACAAGTGGGCTGGAGACTCCTGTGAGCCAGCCCAAAATCACCTTCGGAATCATTGCGCTCAATGCCCAGCCGTTGCTGGAATACAACCTGCGCGCCCTGTATCCCCATGCCCATCAAATCATCGTGGTTGAGGGCGCGGTCAAAATAGCCGCCTCGCTGGCCCGTTCCGACGGGCACTCCACTGACGACACCTTGGAGATGCTGCGGCGTTTTCAAAAGGAGCAAGACCCGCAAAGCAAGTTGGTCATTGTCACTGCGGCAGATGAAGGTCACGCGGATGGTTTTTGGCCCGAGAAAGACGAAATGTCACAAGCCTATGCCAAGCGAGCAACCGGCGATTGGCTGTGGCAGGTTGACAGCGATGAGTTCTATCGTCCAGAAGATATGGACGCGGTTCTTGAACTGCTGCAGGCTGACAAAGAGCTTGCCGGATTGTCCTTTCCGTATGTCGAGTTCTTTGGAGGATTTGACTATCTGATTACCGGGAAATGGCATATCCAACAATATCCCCTCCTGCCACGTGTGTTCCGATGGGGGCCGGGTTTTGCCTATGCCGGTCATCGCCCCCCAACGGTGCTGAATGCCAATGGCCAGGATTTGCGCACCCTGAAGTGGGAGTCGGCTCCAAAGCGGGATGGCCGGCCAATCCACATGTTGCACTATTCCTACGTGTTCCCCAAACAAGCACAGCAGAAGGTGGGCTATTATTCCGCAGTGACTTGGACGGACAGTTTTCGAGACAACCAGCGTTGGTATGAGAAAAGTTATCTCGCCTTGGAAAACCCATTATTCCTGGGTGAAAAAGGCTGGCCTATTTTGCAATGGCTGGAGCGGTTTCGCGGCGAGCATCCCCCCGCCATCCATGCTCTACGCGCCGATTTGGCCAAAGGTGAGGTTACTGAAACGCAACGCTCTACCCAAGATATTGAACGCCTGTTGCGCGCGTCATGGTATTGGCTAACCACCCGGGTTTTACGGACTGTGATGCCTCTTTATTGGGCCTTGCAAAAGGCGATGTACCAGAAAGGTGAAGCATGACGACGGCAAAACCTACTGGCCGCAAGCACCCGATTAGCTGGGGTTTCTGGTCCCTGCTTGCCTGGCTCCGTTTGATTATGGTCGGTGCAAAGGTGGGGCGAGGCCTGCGCTCTCTTGGCCCTATCTTGTTGCGTATTGAACCCGACTGGCGAGGGCGGATTGTCATTGGTGACAATGTCACCCTGCTGCCATATGTCGATTTTCGCTTGCGTGATGAAGGCCAAATTGTGTTGGGCAATGGTGTGTATCTGGAGACAATGGCGCGCTTGGTGGTTGCCAACCGAGCCACATTGACGATCGGTGCCGAATCACAAATAGGAATGGGCTCAATCCTAAACGCCGGCGACGACATTCGTATAGGCGACTACGTTGCCATTGCGGCACATTGTTCACTGATTGCCTCAGAGCACGCCTACTTTGATACGACTGAGATGATCAAGTACCAAGGCTACATTCACGCGCCGATAACTATTGAAGATAATGTATGGCTGGCGGCCAGTGTTTTGGTACGCCCGGGTGTTACCATCGGTAGCGGAGCTGTGATCGGCGTACAATCGGTTGTGCACCGGGACATTCCAACCAATGTAGTCGCGGTTGGCAACCCAGCCAAACCTATAAAACAACGAACACAATGACCAGCCACTCATCCAAAGTCAGCATCGTCATCCCAACCTACAACGAACGCGAGAATATCGTGGCGTTGATTGAGGCGTTGCGCGCCGAGATTCGGCTGCCGCTGGAAATCATCGTGGTGGACGATAACTCCCCCGATGGCACGGCCGACGCAGTAGCCGCGCTCGGCCTGCCCGAGGTGGTGCTCATCCGGCGCAAGGCACGCGGCCTGGCGGCAGCTTTCCACCGCGGCATCCTAGAAGCGCGCGGCGAGATTGTTGGCTGGATGGACGCCGATATGACCATGCCGGCCAGAGTGATGGCTCAGCTCATTGAGCAGCTTGACGAACACGATATCGTGATTGGCTCGCGCTACGTGGAGGGCGGCAGTGACAACCGGCACACGTTCCGGGTTTGGGCCAGCCATGCGATCAATGGCTTCGCCCGCCTGGTGCTTGGTGGCCATGTGCGCGATTATGACAGTGGCTTCGTTGCCATCCGCCGTAGCGTGTTCGACTACGTCACCCTGATACCCTTTGGCTATGGCGAGTATTTCATCGAATTCATTTACGACGCCCAGCGCGCTGGGCTGCGTGTGCATGAGGTGGGCTATGCCTTCAAAGACCGCAGCATAGGCCTCTCGAAATCTGCCCCTTCGTTGCTCAGTTTCCTGGTCACCGGATTTCGCTATGCGTTGCGAGTGGTCAGTTTGCGCATTCGCTTTTTCACCGGGCGGGATTAATCCTCTTTGTCATGCACCCTGATGAATACAAAAGATTGTATGAAGTGGAGCAAAGCCACTGGTGGTTCAGGGGTATGCATCGCTTTATCCAGCGCTTGATGCCCTCGGGACATCACCAACGCTGCCTGGACATCGGCTGCGGTACCGGCGGTTTGTTGACCGCTTTGGCGGATGGAGAGACCCTGGCTGTTGGCATGGATTTCTCCCCCGAAGCGCTGGAGTGGGCTGCCCGGCGTTCAGGACAGCTGGTGCGCGCCAGCGCCAACCATCCCCCATTTCGGGAACACTTCGACCTGGTCACTTGTGTGGACGTATTGGAGGTTTCTTCTGTGCAGCCAGAAAAGCTGGCTGCCGGCTTTGTCCATGTCCTGAAGCCCGGGGCGCATGGCATTTTGGTGGTGGCTGCGCACGATTGGCTTCTCAGCCAGCACGATGTGGCCGTTGATTCAGTGCGGCGTTACAACCTCAAGCAACTCAGGGCGCTTTTCTCCGAGCTTCCGGTGAAGCTTCTCTACACGGGTTATTTGTTCGCCGCGGTCTTCCCTATGCTGGTTTTTGTCCGCGGCCTGCTCTACCGCCTGCGCAGGCCGGCTCCGGGCCAGCCTGTGCGCTCGGATGTCTTCCCGCCGCCGTGGCCATTGAATGCGCTTCTTGACCTGCTTTGTCGCGTCGAAGCGCTCCTGCTGCCCTGGCTGCGTTTGCCCTTTGGGTCATCGGCAGTGATCGTGGTGCAGAAGCTATGACCTTCTTCGACCACATGGAGGCCACTAGGCCCTACCAATGGCTGCGGGCCTGGATGAACCGCGGTCTGGTGCGTTTTCTGACCAGGCGGGTGTTGAATGCAGGCAGCGACCTGCGCGTAGCGGAACTAGCCTGCGGCAGCGGCCACGGGGCCCACTTGCTGGCGCAGCTACCGCAGGTGGCTCTGAGCATCGCTGCAGACATCAACCAGGAAGACCATCGCCAGGCGGGCTTCAGCGACTTTGCCGGCCAATTTGTCTTGCTCGACTTATTCAAACCAGCCCTGGCCCCCGCTAGCTTGGACCTGGCCTGGAACAGTTCGTCGATCGAAGAATTGGACCAGCCCGTGCAAGCCGTGCAGGCGATGGCCCGGCTGCTCAAGCCCGGCGGGCGCCTGTTCATCGGTGTGCCCAACCGGCACGGGCCGGCTGGATGGCTCGGCCGTATCGCCGATACTCGCCACAAAGCCTGGCTGGGTCGAGATTACAACCGCGCCGAGTTGCACAGCCTCATGGCCGAAAGCGGCCTGACTGTGGAGCTGGATACCTCATATTTGTTTGGCGTATTCATTGGCGTGGTGGCCCAAAAGCCGGATTAGGGCGCGGCGAGTACAATTTACAACATCCCGGAGGACGAATGAGCGTTGAAGTTGTCGAATACAACGGCGTGAAATATGCCGAGATCATCTGGGCGGATATGCAGGTGGAAAAGACGACCTTCTTTTCCCCAGCTGATTCGTCTTTCCAGTTCGGCTTGCTGGCCCATCAGGCTGGCTTTATAGAGCCACCGCACTTTCACAAAGCAGTTAGCCGCACGATAGACGACCTGCAGCAGATGTTCGTTGTACAGCGCGGCGTGGTTGTAGTGGACTTGTTCAGTGACGACGGCGAGAAGTTGCGCGAGATCACCATGGGCCAGGGCGACGCCATTGTGCTCATTCACGGCGTGCATGCCATCCGCGTAGTCGAAGATATGCAGTGCATCAGCGTCAAGCAGGGCCCGTACCTGGGCGAAGCGGAAGACAAGGTGTTCGTAGAGGTGAAGCAATGATCCCGGTATTTGAACCCGTCATCAGCGAAGACGAGATCGAAGCAGTAGTAGACGCGCTGCGCAAAGGCGAAGTCTCCGGCACGTTTGGCAGCTACATCGAAGACTTTGAAAGCGAGTTCGCCGCCTATGCAGGCTGCAAGCACGGTATCGCCGTCAATAGCGGCACCTCGGCTTTGCATCTGGCCGTGGCCGCGCTGGATTTGCAGCCGGGCGATGAGGTGCTGGTGAGCTCCAGCACCAACATCGCCACGGCGTTGGCCGCTTTGCACAATGGCGCCGTACCGGTCCCCGTCGATTCGGAGAATGTCACCTGGAACCTGGATCTGGACTTGATAGAAGGGTTGATCACGCCACGCACCAAGGCGATCATCCCGGTGCATCTGTACGGCCACCCGGTGGACATGGATCGCCTGATGGAGATCGCCAATCGCCACAACTTGATTGTCATCGAAGATTGTGCCGAATCGCACGGCGCCACGGTGCGCGGGCGCATGACTGGCAGCTTTGGCCACATGGCCTGCTTTAGCTTCTACGCCAACAAAGTCATCACCACGGGTGAGGGCGGCATGGTGACCACCAATGATGATGCCTTCGCCGAGCGAGTGCGCTTGCTGCGCAACCTGGCTTTCACCCAGCCGCGCTTCAAACATGAATTGGCTGGGTTCAACTTCCGTATGCCCGGCTTTGTGGCGGCATTAGGGCTGGCGCAATTCCGCAAGATCGAGCACATCGTCGAGCAGAAGCGCCGCGTGGCCCAGCGCTACAACGCACAACTCAAAGATATCCCCGGCCTGCAATTGCCTGCCGAGCTGGAATGGGCCAAGAACGTGTATTGGATGTATGCGATCACGGTCGACCCCCAACAATTTGGTATTGACCGCAACAAGCTGGTGGAAGCATTGGCTGAGCGCGGCATCCAAACGCGCACCTTCTTCTGCCCGATGAACCAGCAGCCCGTGCTGGAGAAGATGCCAGGCTTCCGCGAAGTGCCTTGCCCGGTGGCCGATACGCTGTGGGAGACTGGCCTGTATCTGCCCTCCACCTGGACGCTGACCGAAGAGCAAATCACCTTCATCGCCGACGCCATCCGCCAGGCTCCTACCTGGGAGGGTTGAGCCAGCCTGCGTGATGAGCTCCTATACCGGCAAACACGCTGAGTATTACGACATCTTCTACGCGGACAAGCCTTACGCGCAGGAGGCTGCCTTCGTGCACGCCTGCTTCCAAAAGCACACCGCAGGTCCCTGCGAACGCCTGCTGGAGCTGGCCTGCGGCAGCGGCCGCCACGCGCTGGAACTGGAGAAGCTCGGCTACCGTATCGTCGCCACAGACTACTCGGAAAACTTGCTCGCCGTGGCCCGCCGCCGGGCCGCTGAAGCCGGGTCGGCGGTCGAGTTTCTTTGGCAGGACATGCGCAGTTTGCAGTTGGACGCCCCGCCATTCGACGCGGCCTACTGCCTCTTCGACTCCATCGGCTATGTGCAAACCAACGCCGCCATTCGCCAGGTGCTGACCGGCGTAGCCGCGCACCTTCGACCCGGCGGGCTGTTCGTCTTCGAATTTTGGCATGCCGCCGCCATGCTGCGCGGCTATGAGCCGCGCCGCGAGCGAACCTGGACACACGGTGAGACCACCATCCAGCGCGTCTCGAACACGCGGCTGGACGTGGCGCGCCAGTTGGCCGAGGTGACCTACGACATCCAAGCCGACAGCCCCGACGGCCGGGTGGAATTGAGCGAGACGCAGGTAAACCGCTATTTCCTGGTGCAGGAGATGGCCGACTTCCTGGAGACCACCGGTTTCTCGCCATTGGAGTTCGTCGCCGCCTTTCAGGATGACCCGCAAATCACCGAAGACACCTGGCACATTTTGGCTGTGGCACGCAGAGGGGACGCATGAAAGTCGCTGTCTACCTGGATCGCTACCGCCCGGAAGACGGCGGAGCCTTCACCATGCAGGGAGACCTGTTGGCTGCGTTGTGCCAATTGTCCGGTGAGGCGCGCCACCAGTTTGTGGTCGTTTCCGAGCCCAGCGTGCAGACCCGGGAGCAGGTCGAACGCGCCGGTATGGAGTGGTTGGCCTATACAGGCCCGGGCTTCTCGGAGAAGTTGAACGATTTCATCACCCGCCTACTGCCTAGCTGGCCGCAGCGGAGCCGCTGGCGTAGCCCGCTGGAACGCCAGCTGCGCGGCATGGGCGTGGACTTCGCATGGCTGGTGGGGCCGCGGCCGCTAACCCTCGACCTACCCTATTTGGTCATCGTGCTGGATTTGCAGCACCGCAAGCAACCCTGGTTCCCTGAGGTCAGTGAGCACGGTGAATGGGAGGCTCGCGAGCGCGGCCTGGCGCCCTTCCTGCGCCGTGCGGCCGGTGTGGTCACTGGCGCGCAGGCAGGCAAGCAGGAAATCATCGACTTCTTCCAAGTCCCAGCCGAGCGCATCCACACCCTGCCGCACCCCACACCAGGCCATGTGTTGGAGGTCGGCTCGCAGTCGAAGCCGCTCCCCGCTGGGTTGCAGCCAGGCTATCTCTTCTATCCCGCACAGTTCTGGGCGCACAAGAACCACGTCAACCTGCTGCTGGCGCTGAAGCATTTACGCGAGGCTGGATTACGCGTGCCCCTGGTTCTGGTGGGCTCCGATTATGGCAATAAGGCGTACGTGGAGCAGATCATTACCGAGTTGGGGTTGGGTGACCAGGTGCACATGCTGGGCTTTGTGGATCAACCCACCCTCATCGCCCTCTACCGAAATGCGCTGGCGCTGAGCTACTTGAGCTTTTTCGGCCCGGAGAACCTGCCTCCGTTGGAGGCTTTCGCGCTGGGTTGCCCGGTGCTGGCCGCCCGTGTGGATGGCGCCGAGGAGCAACTTGGAGACGCGGCCCTATTGGTTGACCCGGCTGATTCGGCGGCCATCGCCGCCGCTATCACCAGGCTGCACAAAGACGCCAGACTGCGCCAGCGGCTTGTAGCGCGCGGCCGCAAGCGCGCCACCAGTTGGACGGCAGCGGACTTCGTCCGCGGCGTGTTCACCATACTGGACGATTTTGAGCTGGTGCGCCGCGCCTGGGGGCGCTAGCGATGCGCTTTTTGCCCACCGTCAGCGTGCTGGCCTCTGTATACAAGGGGGAAGAATATCTGCCCGGCTTTTTTGATAACCTGCAAACCCAAACGATTTTCCCTGAAATAGAGTTGGTGCTGGTGCTCAACGAACCCAGTACCAAAGAGAAACGTTTGTGTCGCGATTTCTCTGCCCGGCATGCCAAACAGGTACAGGTATTGCAGGCGCCGCGCCTTGAAACCTTAGGCGCTTCCTGGAATCGCGCCTGGCGGGCCGCCCAGGCGCCCTACCTGGCCCCTTGGAATGTGGACGACCGGCGCACGGTGGATTCCTTGCAGCGCCAGATGGTCGCCATGGAAAGCGAGCCGGACGCGGTGCTGTGCTACGGCGATTATTTGACTGTGGCTCATTATGGTAGCGAAGAGGGGCCGCGTCGCCACACGCCCGAATACAGCATCCGTCATTTCCGCCGCGCTTTGGCGCAAGGTGGCGCGTTTTGGATGCTGCGCGCCGCGGTCAGCGAACAGGCTGGCTATTACGACGAACAGTTCCGCGTGGCCGCCGATATGGACTATTCGCTGCGCTTGGCGGTGATGGGCCTGCCCATACTGCGCGCCGAGGGGCTGCTCGGCTATTTCACCGACGCGGGCCAGGGTTTGAGCACACGCCAGGACAATCGCCCATTGGTCGAGCGCACGGTTGTGTATCTGCGCTATGGGGTTTTCGACAAGATCCAAAAGCAGTTTTTGAAACCGGCGGAGCAGTATCGTCAATCTTTTTTTAAAAATGCGGGCGAGTGGATACCCGTCGAACAAATTCTTCCCGAATATGCTGCCTACCTTCAAAGACGACAGGCGCTGCGGTGGCTTGGTTCGTTCCGTTTCATCATGAAAAGCTTCCTTAAGCGTTTGGGTTTGTTGGACTGGTTGCATGCAATGCAAGAAAAGCATCTGAGAAGAGAAATTTGATTCTTATGGTCAAACCTTTGGTCAGCGTCGTTATCCCAACCCGCAACCGCGCCAACTACATTCTGCAGGCAGTTGATAGTGTCTTCGCTCAAACCTTCACCGATTACGAAATCGTGGTGGTCGACGACGGGTCTACTGATAAGACCAGGGAAATTTTGCAACCCCTGGTCGACCAGAAACGCATCCGCTACGTGCTACAGGAACCCATTGGGGTTTCCGCTGCCCGCAACCACGGCGTACGTGTCGCCAGGGCTGGCTTCATCGCTTTCCTCGATTCGGATGATCTTTTCCTGCCCACCAAATTAGAGAAACAGATGGCACTGTTCTCCCAGAACCCGGAACTTGGTTTTGTGCACTGCTGGTACTCGAAGTTCACTGACCAGGGCGAAGACCTTGGCGTGCGCGACACTTCCCGCTTTCAAGGGTGGCTCTATCCACAGATACTGAAAGAGTGGGACGTGATGATTGCGATGCCCTGCATGCTGGCGAGCAAAGATGTGCTGCTGGAAGTGGGCGGGTTTGATGAGGACATCCCCTGGGCTGAGGATTTGGCACTGCGTCGTCGTATTATGCGCAAATACCCCGTCGGGCTCGTGCCCGAAGTGCTGGTGCGGGTGAGGGTGCATCCAACCAGCTCTTCCCACCAACGCAGCCAGAGCAGCGCTTGGTTTGAACGCTATATGGACACCGCGCTGGCCGAAGACCCCGAGCTCCCTTCCACATTTAAGCGACAGGCCTTGGCAATTATGCATACCCGCCTGGGGCAAAACCTGCTCGGCGAAGGAGGGCCGGAAGAAATGCAGCAAGTACGCGTGCACAGCCTCAAGGCGCTGCGTGCTTGGCCGCTGGCATTGGGCGCGCTGGTCAGCTGGGTCGTTTCCTTTGTTCCGTATAAGCTGCGCGAGACTTTGCTCACTTGGCTGCGAAAGCGGCGTTATCCGAAAGAGAAGTCCCTTTCGCTATAATTCGTGGCTATGGTTATTGCACAACCGAAAGCGGACCTGCCGGCTATTCTTTTTCTGGGTACCCAAATGGAATTGGCTGGCGCCCAGCGAAATATGCTTGCACAGGCCACATGGTTTCAGGAGCAGGGGTATCCCGTACAGGTTGTTTTCTTTTACGACAAACAAGGCCTGCAGGAAAAGTGGCGTGTGCAGTTTCCAGTCCCGCTGATTTCTCTGGATGGGTGGAAGCGTGGTGTGTTCCCCTTATTTAATCTATGGCGTCTCTCCAAAGGGCTTTGGCAACTATATCGCCTACTGAAGCCGGTCGATGTCATCATCACCTTCACCCCGCACAGCAACCTACTGGGCTTGCCGGTTGCCTGGCTGGCTGGGGTCGCTGTGCGCATTGGTTCGCACCGCGGTCAGATTGAGGGCATGCCGAAGTTTCTCCAGCGCATGCACGGTTGGCTGACCAACTCCAGGATATGCAGTATTCTGGTGGCCGTGTCTGCTCAAGTGCGCCAGATAGCCATCCGGGATGAAGGCGCCCGTCCCGAACGAGTGGTGGTCATCGAGAATGGGATCGCGCCGTTGCCTGTGAGCGGCCGAACGCTCGCGACAACCCGCAAGGACTTAGGTATTCCAGCCAACGGCCTGTTTTGCTTGACCGTTGGGCGCATGATGGTCCAAAAAGGTCACACCTATCTTTTGGATGCCGCTGCCGGGTTGGCGACCAGCCACCCGGATATCTATTACATCTTTGTTGGGGATGGCCCCTTGCGACCTGAGCTCGAAGCCAAGACCAAGCAATTGGGCCTTGCAGACCGGGTGGTTTTCTTGGGGCTGCGTGAGGATGTCGGCGACTTATTGCATGCCGCCGATGTCTTTGTGCAACCCTCTTTATGGGAAGGGCTTTCCAGAGCGCTCCTGGAGGCGCTGTTTGCCGGAAAGCCAGTGCTGGCTACTGCGGTGGAGGGCGTTGTAGATGTAGTGGTGACCGAGGAGAGTGCCCTACTAGTGCCCCCCAAGGATGTCGCCGCTTTGGCAACTGCATTGGGGCGCCTGGCGAAGGAACCTCAACTGCGCCGCCAATTGGCTGAAGCGGGCCGCCAGCGCGCGGAGAGCAGCTTCAGCTTGGAGATTATGTGCCGGGCATATGAAAAATTGATTCAAGAGATGATCCATGCGTAAGAGCAAAGCGGCTCGCCCAGCTGTACTAACCTACGTAGTCTTTGCCGCTTTGGCGGTTTCTTTCGTACTGGCGGGGGCTGAGATTTTTGGCCATGCTTGGCATTCTGGATTTTGGCTCGGGCGGCTTTCTCTCAAATGGGCGGTCACGCTGTTGGCCGTCTACCTTTTCCTGCTGGCAGTATTGGCCGCAGTCTATGCGGCTCTATTTTCAAAGCACGGCAAGAAGAAGCTCCTGGACCTATTCAGCGCTTTGCATCCCTGGCGCTGGTGGCTCATCGCCCTGGTGTTGGTCTTCTCCCTGTGGCTGGTCTTCTTCTCCTCGTATGCCTTTCTGTTGCGCGGTTTCTTCACCCGGGCCTCGATCTATGCAATACCACTGATGCTTTCAACCGGGCTATTGACTGGCAAGGGCGCCAAGTCATTTGACTGGAAAGCGTTGTTGCTGGCTGGGTTGATCCATGCAGCGGTGATCGTGTGTGCCAAAGCGTTGATCCTGGTCAACAGCTTCCCCTTTGCTTTGCATTGGTCCGAGGGCAACCGATTGTGGGATTACTCGATCGCTTTTGGCAGCCAGCGCTACAACTACTCTGGAAGCGAACCCATCTTCGCCCAAATTGATCCTGGGCGCCAATTAATTTGGGGTCTTGTCTATCTCATCCCCAATGTGCCGATATGGGCTGTGCGATTCTGGAATGCTGTGCTGATCACGGTGCCTTACGCCCTCTTGGGTTGGGTGGCTTTCCGCCCGCTCCTAGAACATAGAAGACAGTGGCTGTTGGCCGGCTTTTGGGCATTGGCCTTCCTCACCCAGGGGCCGATTTACACACCCCTGGTGCTTTCTGCAATCCTGGTCGCCTTGGTGCGGCGCCAGCCCATATGGCTCGCGCTCCCGGTCGTATTTCTGGCAGGTCACTACGTCAGCATTACCCGCTACAACTGGAGCTTTGCGGTGGGTATCTGGGTGGTAATGCTCTGCTTCTGTGATGCGGTTTTGCAAAATGGGGGTTTGACTTGGCGCGATTGGTTACGTGCGTTTGCTCTGGGGCTGGCTGGAATTTGGACGCGTGGTGCGCTCATCATCCAGGGTGTTGTCATGGGTTTGTACAACCAGCTTGTGCAGGGGATACAGGTCGTAGATACGAGTTCGTCGCCGTTGGAAGGCTCCCAGGCGGTGGAGAACCTTGAAGGGCTTCGTAATGTAGTCACCCAACAGCCGTTCATTTGGAGCCGCTTGCTGCCCAACGAAGTCTATCCTCCCGGCATTCTCCTGGGCCTGGCTGTGGCCACGTTGCCACTGATCGCGTTGTTGGTTTGGCTGGCGCGGCAAGGTTATTGGAAGACGGTTTTCTGGCAGCGGGTCGCGTTGTGGCTGGGGCTTGGCGCCTTCCTGGTTGTCGGTGTCATCGCCAGTGCGAAAGTGGGTGGTGGCGCGGATCTGCACAACGTGGACATGTTTTTTGTCGGCCTCGCGTTGGTGGCTGGCGTGGCTTGGGAAAGCGGCTTGGCCGGCAGGCTGGACGCCTTGTTGAATAGTTCGCCCACCCTACGAAGCATGCTGTTCTTTTTGGCGGTTCTCCCAGGCCTCACGGCTATGGTCACTGGCGGGCCGCAACGTTTGCCAGATGCGGAGCGCACTGAATTTGTGCTGCAGCGGGTGCAAGGGCAGGCCGCTTGCGCCCGGCAATATGGCGATGTGCTCTTGATGGACCAACGCCAATTGCTCACCTTTGGCTATCTGGGGGATCTACCGCTGGTGGTTGATTATGAAAAGAAGTTTGTCATGGACAGGGCCATGGCTGGCGATGCTGCCTACTTCGAGCAGTTTGAGGCCGATTTGGCATCCGGGCACTTCTCGATGATTATCAGCGAGCGCCATGCCATTTTGTACAAAGAGCCAGAGATGGAAGACACCCTCGGCGACGGCAAAGTGGAGGAGAACAACGCCTGGGTGCACTGGGTGACCGAACCGCTGCTGAGGCACTATGAATCCATTTCCGATTACCGCGATGTAGGCATAGAGATATTCCTCCCCAAAGAGCGCAACTTTGATTGCCCCTAAGGTTTTGCGAGCTTGGCTGCTGCTGGCCGGCTTGGGCGCTTTGCTGGCCATCGGCCTGGTCTTCGCCGCCCCCAGCGAGGGGGCTTCGGCGCGCCTGCTGGGGCTTTCCACGGCTCGTTGGGCGCTGGTCGCCGTGCTGCTGGGGCTGGCGGCCGGCACAGCCGGCCTGCTCACCCTGCAACGGCGCGGCCACCGCGCCTTTGAACGCTTTGCGACTGCCTTGGCCAGCCCGCGGACGTTGAGCCTGCTCCTGAGCCTGGCTGTGGTGTTGGGCCTGGTCTGTTTTTATTTGGCCCTGCTCACTTTCAAGTTCACCGATGCCTTTGTTCAAGCGCGTTTGTTGCGCTTGCTGCCCCTGACCCTGTGGGGCTTGTGGCAGGCCGCAGTCAGCTTGCTCACCTTGCCGCGCCTGCGAGCGGGGGTGGGGGAATGGCCCGCGGAGCGCGACGTGTGGCGACCCGCCCTGTTCGCTCTCGCCGGGCTGCTGGCTCTTGCTGCGCTGATTGGCATCAGCGGCCTCGGCCTGCAGCCCGACCGCAGCGGTTGGGATACGCCGGGCGTGCCGCTGCTGAACACGCAAGTCACCCTGGCCTGGGCGATTGCCGTGGGCGTCGCTGGCCTGCTGGCCTGGGCCAACCGGCGTTTTGGTTGGCGGTTCACCTGGTTGGATGCGCTGGCCATGCTCGGGCTGTGGGCGCTGGCCGCCTGGCTGTGGATTGCACAGCCCATGCTGCCCACTTACTTTTCTCCCGCCCCCACACCGCCGAACTTTGAGTTCTATCCCTCGTCCGACGCGGCCACGCTGGACATCGCCGCGCAGAACTTCCTCATCGGCGAAGGTTTCACCGACATCATCGAAAAGCCGCTCTACGCCATGTTCCTGGCCATCCTGCGCGCCGTGGCGGGGCAGAATTATGCCAGCGTGGTCAATGCCCAAATCCTGGTGCTGGCCCTGTTCCCTGTGACGCTCTATGCCACTGCCGCCCGCTTGCACACGCGCCTGGCCGGGGTGCTGTTGGCCCTGGTGGTCATTTTCCGCGAGGTCAACACCCTGGCGCTCTCCGGCCAGATATTGGTCTCGCACTCTAAGTTGCTGATGACCGACTTGCCCGCCGCGCTGGGCTTGGCGGGGTTTACTTTGCTGCTGCTACGCTGGCTGCAGGAAAAAGCAGCCGACCCGCGCGGGGCCCTCTGGGCCGGGGCGACTCTGGGCTTGTTCCTGCTGCTGCGCTCACAAGCCATCATTTTCCTGCCCTTCCTGATGCTGGTCGCCTTCTGGCGTGCCGGCGGTGGTTGGCGGCCGCGGTTGGCCTGGGCAGGCTTGCTGCTGGCCGGCTTTGTGCTCGCCGCGCTGCCGTGGATGCTGCGCAATGCTCAGCGCACCGGCCAGTTCGGCTACTCGCAGCCCCTGCAGGCGTTGTACATGGCCAAGCAGTACAGCCTGGCCCCGGAGCTGGGTGACCCCGGCTTCCCGCCCGGTGCCGCAGTGGATGACTACGTTTCGCTGGGCTTCGCCCGCGTGCTGGATTTCACCCTCTCGCACCCGGCGGAGGTGGCCCGCTTCATCACCGCGCACTTCCTGCACAACGAGGTCTCCTCGCTGCTGGCCCTGCCGATGCGCTTTGACCTCGCCGACAAACTGGCGACCTTCTACAACCTCCAGCCGTATTGGCAGGGACTGGAAGACCGCTTGTGGGCTGAGTGCTGCTCGCTGTCCGCATACATGGATGGCACGCCGTATTGGGGCGACTGGGCCGGTTCGCTGCCCCGAGAGGCCTGGCTGCCGCTGGCCTTCAACCTGGCGGTGGTTGCGCTGGGCATCGGCGCGGCCTGGCGCAGGCTGGGCTGGCTCACCCTGGTACCCCTTGGCGTGCACCTGCTCTATAGCCTCAGCACCGCGCTGGCCCGCGTCTCGGGTTGGCGGCTGATCCTCCCCGCTGACTGGGTGGTCATCCTGTTCTATTGCCTGGGCTTGGCGCAGCTGACTCTCTGGGCCGGCCGCTATCTGTTTGGTCTGCGTGCGGGGGCAGGTGACCCGGTGGCGTTGGCCCCGGGACCGACCGCCATGCCGCGCTGGAACAGCCGCCTGCTAACCAGCGCCGCTCTGGCCCTGCTGGCCGGCGCAGCCATTCCCCTGGCGGAATATGTCGTGCCGCCCCGCTATGCGTATATGGACCAGGCGGAGGCCTTGCGCATTTGGCAGGCTTCGCCGCTGGCCGGGAGCCTGGACGTCCAAACCTTCCTGCAGCAGCCAGGCGCGCGCATGTATTGGGGCCGGGCGCTGTACCCCAGCTTCCACCCCGCCGGCCAGGGCCTGCCCAGCAACGAGCCGGGCGCATTCACTCCCCAGCCATTTGGCCGCCTGGCTTTTCGCCTGCTCACGCCCGAATTGCACGACCATGTCGCCCTCCCACTGCAAAGGCCGCCGGCTGCTTTTCCACACGCCGCCGATGTGTTGGTATTGACCTGTCCGGCAGAAGGCTATCAACGTGCTGCCGCAGTGCTTTTCCTGGATGGTTCTGCGCCGGGTTTGCTGGCCGCCGACGCGGAACCGTTCACCTGCCAATAATCCGCGCAAGGTGCGGCTGGGTATAATTCTCTTTGCGCCTCGTTGGAGGCGTTCTTTGTATATGTCCATCGTGCTCATCAACCCCAACCTCGTTGCCCAACGCAACGACCCGTTCACCACCGGCATCGTATACATGCCGATCAGCCTGGCTTACCTGGCGGCTGCGTTGCGCGGGGCGGGGCACGTTTTGCAAGTGATTGATGCCTATGCTGCCGCGCCGCGCCAGGCCCGTCGCGAAGGCAACTTCAATTTCTATGGCCTCACCGAAGCAGAAGTGGCGGCCCGCATTCCGGTGGACACCCGGGTGGTCTTCGTCTACGCCATCAACCTCACCAACCACCTATCCACCTTGGCCATGGTGCGTGCGGCGCGGGTCGCTGCACCAGCGGCCAAGGTGGTGGTGGTTGAAAATACCCAGGCGGTCACCGCCTACGCGCTATCGCAGGTGGCCGCCGAGTTCTATGCAGTGGGGGCGGATTGGGTGCTCACCGGCGAGCCGGAGCGCCGCGCTCTGCGCCTGCTGGAAGCGCTGCACAGCGATGACCGGGCGGCCCTGCGGATGATAGACGGCCTGGGCGGGCCAGACTTCTACAACCTGCCCGCTGGCTTCATGGATGAGAAGCAGCTGGATGAGCTGCCTTTCCCTGCCTGGGACCTGTTCCCGCTGGAAAATTATTGGAGCCTGCAGTTCGCCCACGGCCCGCTTTCCGCCCGCCGCTACCTGCCGCTGCTCACCTCGCGCGGCTGCCCGTATCCCTGCGGCTTCTGCGTGGTGCCTGCCACCAACCGCCAGAAGTGGCGGCCGCGCTCGGCTGGCAACGTGGTGGACGAAATGGAGCACTTCCAGCGCAGCCTCGGCGTCGGCGAGTTCCATATCGAAGATCTGGATCCGACCATCTTGGATGGGCGCACCCGCGCCATCTGCGCCGAAATCCAGCGCCGCGGCCTGCAAGTCACTTGGAAGATAGCCGCCGGCACCAAGGTCGAAACGATGCGCGATGAAGAGACCATCGACCAAATGGCCGCGGCCGGATGCCGCTACATTTCCATTTCGCCGGAGACCGGCTCGCCACGGTTGCTCAAGCTGATGCGCAAGCCCTTTGACCTGAAGCATGCCGTGCGTCTGGTGGAGCGCATGAACCAGGTGGGCATCTGTTCGCAAGCCTGTTTTGTGCTGGGCTACCCCGGCGAAACCGACGAAGACCGCCGGCTCACCCGGGAACTAGTGCACGACCTGACCAAAGTGGGCGTGGACGAAGTAGCGCTTTTCATCATCACCCCGGTGCCCGGCTCTTCCATCCACGACCAGTTTTCCGGCTACCAAAGCCTCTCCGAGTTGAATTTCAGCCCTGCCTGGCGGCAGGATTACGCCGAGCTGGCCCGCTTCCGCCTGCGCCTGTATGTCAGCTTTCTGTTGTGGAAACTGCGTTATCATCCCCTCAAGCTGCTGCGCCAGCCATTCAATTTCCTGCGCCGGCGCTTCGAGACCAAGATGGAAATGGTGCCTTACCGGGCGCTGGCATTGCGCTGGCTGGCCCGCTGAGCATTCCTCCCGATGCCCGCCAAACGCTCCCAACCATCCGGAAAACCCAGCGTCGCCGTGGCCGTCCCCTGCCACAACGAGGCGGCCGCCATCGCCAAAGTGGTCGCCGATTTCCGTAAGGCGCTGCCGCGCGCTACGGTCTACGTCTTCGACAATGCCTCGACGGACAGCAGCGTTGCGCTGGCCCGCAAAGCCGGGGCGCAGGTGCATGCGGTAAATGCGCTGGGCAAGGGCAACGTATTGCGTGCCATATTTGACGAGCTCAAGGAAGATGTCATCATTCTGGTGGATGGCGATGACACCTACCCGGCCGAGGAAGCGCAGGCTTTGCTGGCTCCCATCCTGGATGGCACCGCAGACATGGTGGTGGGCCACCGCCTGGAGGGCGCCTCCGACGCCAACATGAAGCGCCTGAACCAGTTCGGCAACCGCCTGATTGTGGCCTACATCAACCGCTTGTTCGGCACGCAGTATGCCGATGTGCTCTCCGGCTACCGCGCCTTCAACCGCCGATTCGTAGAAAGCGTGCCTGTGCTGACCAGCGGCTTCGAAGTGGAGACCGAAATTACCCTGCAAGCCCTGGCCGAGGGTCTGCGCGTGGTGGAAGTACCGATCAGCTACCGCAGCCGTCCGGCGGACAGCAATTCCAAGCTGCGCCCCTTTGCCGACGGCTACCGCATCGTGCTCACCGCCGCCATCCTGTTGCGCGACCATCGCCCGCTGCGCCTGTTCGGCGGCATCGCCGTCTTCTTCTGGCTGTTGGCCCTGGCCGCCGGCGTCCTGCGCCTGCTCAGCATCTTCGGACAGGGCAGCTTGCCCGACAGCATCCTCGGCGGAGTAGTGCTGCTCGGCGTGCCCTCCGGCCTCATTGCCCTGGGAATCGGCCTCTCCTTGAATGCGATCAACACCCGTTTCCAGGAAATCAAAACTTTCTTAAGGCGAAGCCAATAACTTATGCAGAATATCGAAGCTTATAAAGCCTTGTTGGAACATGTGCCTTGCAACCTGTGCGGCGCAGACGATTACGAAGTGGTATACCCGCCGCGCTATGAAGATGCCAAGCCGGACGAAATCGCCAACACTTTCCGCTCCTCTGGGGACGAAGTGCTGCTCGACCAGTTGGTGCGCTGCAAGGCCTGCGATTTGATGTATCTCAACCCGCGGCTGCGCGCCGATGTGGTCATCGGCGGTTACAGCGAGGGCAGCGACGAGCTGTTCGTTTCCCAGGCAGCGGGGCGCGAGCGCACCTTCGCCAAGTCGCTCAAGCTCATCGAACGCCTGCGCCCGGGTCGCGGCCGCTTGCTGGACGTGGGCACTGCCGGCGGCTCGTTCCTCGCCGTGGCGCAGCGCGCCGGCTGGCAGGTGGCCGGCTGCGAGCCGAACCGTTGGATGTCCGCCTGGGCCAAACAGCACTACAGCCTGGATGTGGTGCCCGGCACCATCCACGATATGAAGCTGGCGGATGCCAGCTTCGATGTGGTCAGCCTGTGGGACGTGCTGGAGCACACCCCTGACCCCAAAGCCACATTGCAGGAATGCGCCCGGGTGCTCAAGCCCGGCGGCCTGCTGGTGGTCAACTACCCCGACATCCATTCGCTGGTGGCGCGTCTGATGGGCCGCCGCTGGGTCTTCCTGCTCTCCGTTCATCTCTACTATTTCACCAAACCAACTTTGGCGCGCATGCTCGCAGAGATGGGCTTGAAGATGCTCACCAGCCGCCCGCATTGGCAGACGCTGGAACTGGGCTACGTACTCTTCCGCATGGAAGCCTATCTACGCCCGGTGGCGAAAGCGGCCGGGTGGCTGGTGAAACGCCTGGGCCTGGCCCATCTGCAAATTCCCTATTGGATGGGCCAGGTGCTGGTGCTGGCCGAAAAAGCTTGAGGCCCGTTATTATTGTTGAGACAAGGCGGCTTGGCCGCCGTCTTTTTGGAGAACTATATTGGCTAAAAAAGAAAAAATCGTACTGCTGGGCGGCGGAGTAGGCGGCCTGGCGGCCGGGTATTTTTTGGCGCGCACCGGCAAATATGCAGTGACGGTGCTCGAAAAGGAAGCTGTCATCGGCGGGCTGTGCGGCAGCTTCGAGCACGACGGATTTGTCTTGGACTACGGCGCGCACAAGCTCTATTCGGTCATCCCCGGTGTCCTGGATGAAGCCCTGGCGCTGATGGGCGATCGGCTCATCCAATTGCCCAAAAAGAACCGCTTGTTCCTCGAAGGCAAGTTGGTGGACTATCCCCTCAAGCTGGGCAACCTGGCCAAGGTCCTCGGGCCGGTGCATTTCCTGCAAATAGGCTTCGGATATGGAGTGGAACTGCTCAAGGGCATTTTCAACCGCAGCGCTCCGCGGTCTTATGAGGAGTACATCATCCGCCGCTTTGGGCGGCCCACTTACGAGCTGGTCTTTGAACCGCTCGCCGACAAGGTGTGGGGCCAGCCGGCCAGCCTGCACCCCGAGATGGCCCGCACGCGCCTGCCCGCCTCCGGCGGCATGGAGTTGCTACTCAAGATGTTGGGCCTGAAGAAAGAGACCGCCGACACCAACGCCGAGTTCTTCTACTACCCGAGGGCCGGCTTTGGCGACTGGCCACAGGCGCTCGCTGAGGGCATCCTCGCCCACGGCGGCCAGGTGCTGACCGGCGTGGACGTGCGCGGCCTGCAGATGGACGACGACCGAGTGCGCGCCGTGCGCTCGGCGGTGGGCGGCAAGCCGCAGACCTTCGATTGCGATTACCTGGTCTCTTCGCTGCCCCTGCCGCTGCTGGGGCGCATGGTCTTCGGCGACAGTGACCCCGAGTTCAACCGCGCGGCCACCGGCCTGCAGTTCCGCCACCTCATTCTGGTCTATGTCTGGGTCAAGCGTCCGCTGGTGATGGAAGACCAGTGGGTTTTCTTCCCGCAGCGCAACGTGGTCTTCAGCCGCCTATTCGAACAGAAGCAAATGAACCCCGAGCTCGGCCCGACCGACCGCACCGTCATCACTGCCGACTTCACCGCCGCCGAAGGCAGCGACTTGTGGGCAGCCAGCGACGCCGAACTGGTGCAGCAAGTGGTGGATGGCTTGGTACGCACCGGCTTCGTGGCTGCGGACGAGGTGCAGGGCAGCCTGGTCATCCGCAAACCCAACTTTTACCCCCGCTATGATTTGGAATACGCCGACAAGATGAAGCTGGTCAGCGATAAACTGCGCCAGGTGCCCAACCTGCTGACCACCGGGCGCATCGGCATGTACAACTACAACAACTCCGACCACTGCGCCGATATGGGCCGCTTCATCGCCGAGCGCCTGGCGGCTGGCGAGGCGCCGCCCGAGGTCTGGCAGGCGCTGGAGCGCCGCGTGGCTGATTACAAGATTGTCGATTAACCAGCCCTAGCACCATGGCTGCCAACGCATCCCCCAGGACCTGGCTGGCTTGGCGCAGCGCCTTTTGGCTGCTGGCCCTGGCTGGTTGGCTGGCAGTGGTTGCCCTGTTGGCCGTGCCCAGCGAAGCAGGCCGGGCCAGCCTGGCCGGCTATTCGCTGGAACGCCTGGCTTTGGCACTGCTCACCGCCTTGTTGGCAGCGCTGTTTACCCGGCTGACATTGCGCGCCGGGCAAACCGGCTGGCTGGCTGCCACCCTGGAACGCTTGGTGGGTATGCCTGCGGGTCGCTTTGGCTGGCTGTGCGCGGCGCTCGCTTTGGCTCTGTTGGCCAGCGGAGGCTTGGCGCTTTTGCCCGAGGCACGGGCGATTTCCCTGTTTGGCCCCTACGCTCTGTATCTCGGTCGTCTGCAGCCATTGCTTTGGTACGCGGTCCTCGTGACTGGGCTGGGCTTGTCGCTGCTCCTGGCCCAACGCTATGGCGACGGCGAGGGCTTTGAGGCCGAGCAGCCCACCCTGCGGCTGGGCGTGCTCCTGTTTGGCGCTTTGCTGGCATTCGCTGGGCTGGTCGCGCTGACCGGGCTGGGCCTGGATTTTGACGCTACCATCTGGAATGCGCCCAACGCGCCTATTCTCTTCACCCAAGTGTTGCTCTCCATCGCCGCTGCTCTGCTTGCGCTGTGGTTGGTTTTCCGCCTGAAGGGGCGCTGGGCAGCGTTGACCTCGCCGCGCCGCCTGGAGCTCTTTTTGGCAGCCCTGGTCTGGCTGGTTGCTGCAGCCGTATGGCTGGCTCAGCCCGCGGGGCCAACCAACTACAGCTCAGAGCCCCGCCCGCCTGCGTACCAGAGCTTCCCGCTCTCGGATGCTTTCAACCACGACCTGATCGCCAACAGTGTGCTTATCGGCGAAGGCTTCCGCATCAGCGACTTTGTCGCCACCCGGCGCCCGGTCTATGTGCAATTCCTGGCCGGGCTGCAGGCCCTGGTGGGGGCGAATTACCCGGCGGTGATCAATTTGCAGGTGGTCGTGCTCGCCTTGTTCCCGGCGGTCTTGTTCTTCATGGCAAGCCGCCTGCACAATCCGCTCTCCGGCCTCTTGTTGGCGGGCCTGGTCATCTTCCGCGAAGCGAACGCCATCCTGCTGGGCCACGTGGTCAACCTGTCGCACGCCAAACTGCTGATGGCAGACTTGCCCAGCGCGTTGGCTTTGGCCGCGTTCGGTCTGGCGGCCATCGCCTGGCTGCGTGGCTCGCCACGCAATTGGCTGGGCACCTTGTTGCTGGGCGGCCTGCTGGGCTGGCTGGTCCTGCTGCGCTCACAGGTGCTCACCCTGCTGCCCTTCTTCGCATTGCTGGCGCTACTCACCTGGGGGCTGCGTGCCGGTTGGCGCCAGGTCGTGTTGTTCGGGCTCGGCGCATTGTTGGTGGCCGCGCCTTGGGTGCTGCGCAACCGCGCTTTGATGGGCCAGTGGGCGATTGAAGACGCCGTGGCTGCCGGCTTCATTGCCAACCGTTACACCTTCACGCCCGGGGCCTTTGCCCTGCCTTTCCTGCCTGGCGAAAGCGAGGGCGAATACTACGCCCGCCATATGCAGACTGTACGCGACTTCACCCGGCAGCACCCCGGTTATGTAGTCGGGTTCGTGGCGGACAATTACGCCCGCAACCTCATCCTCACCGCGCTGCCCATGCCGCTCTCCCTGCAGCTGCGTGACCCGGAGAGCCATGTGCGTGAATTGCCCTACTGGCCCAGTTGGGATGGCCGCCTGGCGCCGGAGAGCTACCTACCCCTGGCGGCCAACTTGTTCCTGGTCGGCCTCGGCCTGGCGGTGGCCTGGCGGCGGGCCGGCTGGGCCGGGCTGGTGCCGCTGGCCATCACCCTGGGTTTCACCGTCAACCTGGCGCTGGCGCGCGTAGGCGGCTGGCGGTACAACCTGCCCGCGGACTGGAGCTCCATCCTCTATTTCGCGTTGGGCCTGGGCCAGGTCTTGCTCTGGGCATTTCTGTTGCTCAAGCGCAGCCCGCTCGCCCGCCAGTTCCTGGTGGGTCTGCAAGCGCCTGCTGAAGTGACTGCACAACCGCGGCCCGTTTCGCCAAAGCGTGTCACCGTGGCCATTTTTTTGCTCTTGTTGCTGGGGAGCTCATTCTTGATTATCGAAGGGCTTTCCCGCCCGCGCTACCATAGGCTGTCCAGTGCTGAAGCAGCCGCCCTGTTGCAGTCTGCCAGCAGTTCCGACCCCGCCGCCAAACAGTGGTTGTTGAGCGGCGTGCAAGCCGGCGAATTGGCCGCCGCCTATGGCCGTGCGCTGCATCCTCGTTATTATGGGGCAGGCGAAGGCACCCCCGATGGGCCGTTCTACCTGACCCGGCAGATGCATTTTGAACGCCTGACTTTTTACCTGATTGGGCCTGACCCTGCCTCACTTGCCCTCCCGGTGGGCGGGCCGGATGCGCCGCTGCCCGCCAGCAGCGATGTGGTCGTGCTGCGCTGCCGGGGAGTCGAATACGCCGCCGCCGTGCTGGTGCTGCCAGCGGGAGAGCCGGGCTACATCCTGCCCTCCAACAATCTTTCGCTAAGTTGCCCGGATTCCTGATGGCGAAGCGCTCCTCAACCCAATCCCCCAGGTTCCCCGCTTGGCTGCCTCATGCCGGCGGTTTGCTTGCCTTGGCGCTGGCGCTTTCCTGGGCTTCCTCCGCTTTCACCAATGTTGCCAGCACACCCGCGTTCCTGATTCTGCTGGGCTTGGCGGCCGGGTTGTTCTGGCTGACTTGGCGCGCCCTGCGTCCAGAGTCGCCGCCGGGCTGGCTGTTGCCGCTCACTTTGGGGGCTGCCTTGCTGCGCCTGGCGCTCGGTGTGCTCTGGCTGTTTGCCCTGCCCGCCGGCGGCTACGACACCGATGTGCAGCAGGCCGGCTATGTGATGGAAGATGCCTTCAACCGCGACCAGGCCGCCTGGCGGCTGGCCCGCTCCGCTGAGCCGCTGGTCGTCGCTTTCCAGGATTACAGCCATACTGACCAGTATGGCGGCCTGCTCTTCCTTAGCGCGGCGGTGTATCGTTATTTGGGCGGCGCACAGCACCAACCGCTGATGGTGCTGGTATTGGCCGCCGCCGTCTCCGGGCTGGCTGTAGCCTACGCTTGGGCTTTCGCGAGCGCCTTTGGCCCGCGGGTCGCCCAGCTGGCTGCTTGGGGTCTGGCGCTGTACCCGGAGGCAGTGCTGCTGGGTTCCTCGCAGATGCGCGAGGCGTTCACCGTGTGCCTGCTACCCGTTGCGCTGTTTGGCCTGCTGCGCAGCCGCCAGCAGTTGAATGCCGCCAATCTGGCGCTACTGCTGGCGCCCATCACCCTGGCCTTCGCGCTAACCAGCGCGTTCGTCCCCTCGCTGCTGGTCGCATTGCTGCTGGTCTTCCTGACCATGGAGCCCTGGCCCTGGCTGCGCAGCCGCAAATTCTGGCTCGCCGTGCTGACTGCCGCGCTTTTGGCCGTGGCAGCCTTCTTCCTGCTGGTGGATGAGGGCGAGCTGTGGCTGGTACAGGCCGCCGAGTGGCAGGTTTACATCAGCGCCAATGCCTCGGGCTGGGTGGCCCGTGAGTTCGCCCGCCTGCCGCTGGCCGCGCAAATCCCCTTCCTGGTGGGCTACGGCGTGCTGCGCCCGCTGCTGCCGGCGGCCATCGTGGCTGGCGGCCCGCCGGTTTGGGTGGCCATCGGTGTCTGGCGCGCCCTGGGCTGGACGGCGCTGCTCGCCCTGCTGCTCTATGCCATCTATATGGTGCTGCGCGACCGACAGTGGACCCGGCTGCCGGGAGCGCTGCTGCTGGTCGTCTGGGGCGCCAACATTGTCACCTCTTACCGCGGCGGCGGTGATATGTGGGATAACCCGCGCTACCGCAGCGCTTTCGCCGCCCTGCAAATCAGCCTGGCGGCCTGGGCCTGGGTGCGCTCTCGTGAACGCGGCGACCCCTGGCTGCGCCGCGCCTTCGTATCCGCCTTGTGGGTAATTGCCTGGTTCATCCCCTGGTACTTGCGCCGCTATACGGCCTTTGAATGGCCCATCGTCGACCTGCATCAGGTGGTCGGTTTGGGCCTGGTCAGCGCTGCCTTATACATCATCTGGGACTGGCTGCACGGGTAGCGCTCCTTATAGTCTTCTCATCCATTCTTTGTTATAATTCAGCGGTTGAATTTTAGAGTCATGGATTCCGGACCCGATACCGCCCGCGACATGCTCCTCTTGGAGCAGATAGAAAACGACCCCGACATCACCCAAGCCACCCTGGCTTCCCAGCTGGGCGTGGCCGTGGGCACGGTGAATTGGCACTTGAAGCGCCTGGTGGCCAAGGGCTACGTGAAGGTAAAGCGCGCCCAGCGCCGCAAGCTGCGCTACATCATCACCCCGCAAGGTATCAGCCGGCGAGCGCGCCTAACGGTCAATTACATCGACCATTCCATGCAGCTCTACCGCAAGACGCGCAAGCGCGTGCAGCAGCTTCTCGAAGAGGCCCGCCAGCAGGGCTACACCGCCGTATATGTGGAAAAAGCCAGCGAAGACCCCGAAGACATCGCCGATGTCTGCCGGCTGACCTGCCTGGAACAGGGCATGCAGCTGGCTGAGCCCGGCCAACCCGGCCCGGTGCTGCGCGTGCGCGGCCACAAAGTGCATTTGGAGTGGGAGGGTGAGCATGCCGGCTAAGCAAGCTGCCCCCCAGCATGTGCTGGTCACCGGTGGCGCCGGTTACATCGGCTCGCTGCTCACCGGCGAACTGCTGCGCCGCGGCTACCAGGTCACGGTGATGGACAAGCTGCTCTTCGGTGGTGATTCGCTGCTCAGCTACCTGGCTCACCCGAACTTCTATTTCGCCAATGTGGATGTGTGGGAACCGCGCGCCCTGCGCGAGGTGTTCAAAGGCAGCGGCCAGGCGCCGGATGCATTGGTGCACTTGGCCGCCATCGTTGGCTTCCCCGCCTGCCAGGCCGTGGGCAAGCAGGTGGCCTGGCGCTACAACGTGGAGGCCACTCAACGCGTCTTCGAGCAGGCTCAGGAGCTGGGCGTCAAACGCTTCGTCTTCGCTTCGACCTACAGCAATTACGGCCTCTCGGAAGACGGCCAGCCGGTGGACGAAGAGACCCCCCTGAACCCGCAGTCGCTGTACGCCGAAACCAAAATCGCCGCGGAAAATTACCTTCTCGAGCAGAAAGATTCCCCCTGCGCTCCGCTCATCTTCCGCCTGGCGACCCTCTACGGCATTTCGCCGCGCACCCGCTTTGACCTCATCATCAACCAGTTCGTTTTGGATGCCTACACCAAACGCGAGCTGCTCATCTACCAGCGCGGCTACTCGCGCTCATTCGTGCACGTGCGTGATGTGGTCACTGGCCTGGCGCTGGGCCTGGAAGCGCCGGAGAAAAAGATACGCGGCCAGGTTTACAATCTCGGCACCGAGAGCGGCAACTACCGCAAAGACGAAATCGTCGATTTTGTGATCAAACGCCTGCCGGAAATCAATGTGAGCTACAAAGACCTGACTTTTGGCGGAGACATGCGTGATATCCGCGTGTCGTTCGAAAAAATCCGTCGCGAGCTCGGTTTTGAAACCCAGCTTACGGTGGACGACGGTGTGCGCGAGGTGCTGCACGCCCTGCAGCACGGCTTGATTAAAAATCCCCTGGACGAACGCTTCCGCAACGCCCAGTTCATTGTGGATTAGGCAAAAGGTGACTATGGCAGAAAGCAATTTTTGGCAGGCCAAACGCGTGACCGTGACAGGTGGCGGCGGCTTTTTGGGTTCATTCATCGTGGAGAAGCTGCGCAGCCGCGGCGCAACTGATATCTTCGTGCCGCGCAAGAAAGACTACGACCTCGTGCAGCCGGAGGACATCAGCCGCCTGCTGGCTGATGCCCAGCCGGACATCCTCATCCACGCCGCGGCGCTGGCCGGCGGCATCGGCGCCAACCGCGCCCGCCCGGGTGAGTTCTTCTACGACAACCTGATGATGGGCGTGCCGCTGATGCACCGCGCCTGGCAGGCGGGAGTGGGCAAGTTCGTCGCCCTGGGCACGATTTGCTCCTATCCGCTGCACACACCCACTCCGTTCCGCGAGGAAAATCTGTGGAACGGTTACCCTGAGGAGACCAACGCGCCCTACGGTCTGGCCAAGAAGATGCTGTTGGTGCAGGCGCAGGCCTACCGCGAGCAGTACGGCTTCAACGCTATCTATCTGCTGCCGGTGAACCTTTACGGCCCGCGCGACAACTTCGACCTGGAGACCTCACACGTCATCCCGGCGCTGATCCGCAAGTTCATTGAAGCCAAGGAGCGCGGCGATGCACAGGTACCCTTGTGGGGCGACGGCTCGCCCACGCGCGAGTTCCTCTATGTGGAAGACGCCGCCGAAGGCGTGGTGCTGGCCGCCGAGCGCTACGAAGGGGACGAGCCGGTCAACCTCGGCTCTGGACAGGAAATCAGCATTAAAGACCTGGCCGAACTCATTGCCCGCCTGGTGGGCTATGAGGGCGAATTCGCCTGGGACACCAGCAAGCCCAACGGCCAGCCGCGCCGCCTGCTGGATGTGCAGCGCGCCAAAGACAACTTCGGCTTTACCGCGGGCACGCCCTTCGAAGAGGGCCTGCGCAAGACCATCGAGTGGTACCGCGAGCATCGCGCAGAGGCGGTTGGTGGCTAAAGAGATTACCTCCCCGGAACAAAGCAGCCATGCCGTGCTGATTAAGCCGCAGCGCGGCCTGGTCGGCCTCGATTTGGCCGAGCTGTTCCGCTTCCGTGAGTTGATTCTTTTCCTCACCTGGCGCGACATCCTGGTGCGCTACAAGCAGACCCTGCTCGGGGGCGCCTGGGCCATCCTGCAACCTGTGCTGCAGATGCTTATCTTCAATGTGCTCTTCGGCGACATCGCCGGGCTGTCCAGCGGCGGCGTGCCGCGGCCGCTGTTCACCTACGCCGCCCTGCTGCCGTGGAACCTGTTTTCCACGGCGATGAGCGATGCGGGGCGCTCGCTGGTCACCAACCGCAACATGATCACCAAGGTCTATTTCCCGCGCATCATCGTGCCGCTGTCCTCCGTGCTCAGCGGCGTGGTCGATTTTCTGGTTGCCTTCCTGCTGCTCGCCGCCATGATGGTCTATTACGGCGTGATGCCCACCAGCGGCGTCTGGGGACTGCCGCTGTACCTGCTGCTCTCGCTGGTCACCGCGCTGGGCGTAGGCCTGTGGCTGGCGGCGCTCAACGTGCACTACCGCGACATCCGCTACATCATCCCCTTCCTCACCCAGTTCTGGATGCTGGCTACGCCGATCGCCTATGAAGCCAACGAAGTCTTCAGCCGCCTGCCCGCCGGCTGGGAATGGCTGTACGCGTTGAACCCGATGGTCGGCGTCATCGAAGGTTTCCGCAGCGCCTTGGTGGGCACGCCGATCTATTCGCTGGACATGCTGTGGATTTCCATCCTGACTTCATTGGTGTTGCTCTTCACCGGCCTGGTCTACTTCCGGCGCATGGAGCGCACCTTTGCGGATGTGGTCTGAGCCATGACTGACTACGCCATCCGCGTCGAGGGGCTGGGCAAGCAGTATCCGCTGGGGGGCAAGGTGGAGCGCTATCGCACCCTGCGCGACACAATCGCGGATGCCGTCACTTGGCCGGTGCGTATGCTCAAGGGCGATTTGCGCCGCCACGCCGAGCGCATTTGGGCGCTGAAGGACGTTTCTTTCGACGTGCGCCAGGGCCAGGTGCTCGGAGTCATCGGGCGCAACGGGGCGGGGAAGAGCACGCTGCTCAAGATTCTCTCGCGGGTCACCGACCCCACCGCCGGCTATGCCCACATCAACGGCCGGGTCGGCTCGCTGTTGGAGGTCGGCACCGGCTTCCACCCCGAGCTGACCGGGCGCGAGAACATCTACCTCAACGGCGCCATTTTGGGCATGAAGCGCCGTGAGATTGCCGCCAAGTTCGATGAGATTGTCGAGTTCTCCGATGTGGCCAGGTTCATTGATACCGCGGTCAAACATTATTCCAGCGGTATGTACCTGCGCCTGGCTTTCTCTGTGGCTGCTCACCTGGAGCCCGAAATTTTGGTGGTGGACGAAGTGCTGGCGGTGGGCGATGCGGAATTCCAGCGCAAGTGCCTGGGCAAGATGGGCGAAGTGGCGGAGGCGGGGCGCACCGTGCTTTTTGTCAGCCACAATATGTCCGCCATCCTGCGCCTCACCGAGGAGTCGATTGTCCTGGACAAGGGCCAGATGGTCTACCGGGCGCCGACCAGCCAGGCGGTGGACTACTACATGGCCTCCGGCCTGTCGCAAAGCGGTGAGCGCACCTGGGAGCCTGAGGAAATGCCGGCCGATGCGGCGCCCTTCCGCCCATTGGCAGTGCGTGTCAAAGACCCCAACGGCAAGGTGGTCGACACGGTGCAGTCGCCGCAGCCCGTCGAAATTGAAGTGGAATACGAACTCAGCCAGCCCGTTCAAGGCTTGCGCCTGGGCATCTATTTGCAGACCATGCGCGGCGAGGTGGTATTTACCTCCTTTGACACGGACGACCCGCAGCAGTACGAGAAATACGCCACCCGCCCGGCGGGGCATTATTTCAGCCGGGTGACCATCCCTGCAGACACGCTCAACGAAGGCCAGTACATGCTCGGCCTCAACGCCAGCTCGTTCCGTGTGCGCCGCTATTTTCATGATGAGCGCGCCCTGGCGTTCATGGTGGATGGCATGGGCGCCCCCGGCACCCAATGGCCTGAGCCGCGCCAGGGCTTGGTGCGGCCCAAGCTCGATTGGGTCATCGAACACCACGGAGCGCCGCATGCCTGAGACCCGGGAGCGCTTGAAAGACTGGCTCGGCGGGCTGCCCCTGACTGTTGAGTTGGACTGGGCGCTGCGCGGCCGCCAGGCGCCTGGCGACGGCTTCAATCTGGAGGAGCTGCGCGCCGCCCTGCCGGCCTGGGTAGGTGCCGCCGGACGTATTCCGCAGACCCCCGCCGCCGGGCGCAAAGCGCTGGTTTTCGCCACGCTGCATTATTGGATCAGCCATGCCGCGCTGCTCTCGCTGGCCCTGGCGGCGGGCGGCAACCAGACCACCCTGGCCTGGCTGCCCTACGCCACCTGGAAGGGGCCGGTGAGCCGCTTTGACCTGCGCCGCCGCGAGGCCTACCTGCGCGAGGTCTTCAAACCGGCCTCCGCCCTGATCGGCCTGCTCTCGTTTCTGGATACCCAGCCCGCTGAGCTGCCCGCCGAACTGGATGCGGCGGTGGAACAAGTGTCCGTGATGGACGTGCAGTACACCCTGCAGGTCGAGGAGGTGGACAAGGCCAGCGAACTCTTCCAGCTGCGCCTGCAGCGCAACCGGGCCGCGGCGGCGGCGGCGCTGACCTGGCTGCGCGCCGAGCAGCCCGATGTCGTCATATTGCCCAACGGGCTGATTTTGGAATTCGGCGCGGTGTTCCACGCCGCCCGCCATCTGGATATCCCCGTGGTCAGCTACGAGTTCGGCGAGCAGCGCGAGCGCATCTGGCTGTCGCGCAACCGGCCGGTGATGGTGCAGGAGACCGATGCGCTCTGGATGGCGCATAAAGATTTGCCCTTCGATGAAACCCAGCGTGCCAAAGTGCAGGAATTGTTCGCCAGCCGCCAGGCCGCCGACCTGTTCAGCAACTTCTACCGCCGCTGGCAGAACCTGCCCGCCGAGGGCGGCGATACGGTGCGCGCCAAACTGGGCCTGGACGAGCGCCCCGTGGTTTTGCTGGCAGCCAACGTCATCGGCGACAGCCTCACCCTGGGGCGCGCAGCCTTCACCGGCGATATGAGCACCTGGCTGCGCCGCAGCCTGGCCTTCTTCGCCGCCAGGCCGGATGTGCAGTTCGTGCTGCGCGTGCACCCCGGCGAGCGCAACCTCAGCGGCCCCTCGGTGGCCGACCTGGTGGCTGCCGAGCTGCCGCAGCTGCCCGAGAGTATGCGCGTGGTGGCCGCCGCGGACGCGGTGAACACCTACGACCTGATTGCCATCGCCGACCTGGGTTTGGTGTACACCACCACGGTGGGCCTGGAGATGGCCATGAGCGGGCTGCCGGTCATCGTGGCTGGCCGCACCCACTACCGGGGCAGAGGCTTCACCCAAGACCCGCAAAGTTGGGACGATTACTTCGCTGCTGTGGAACGCTGCCTGGCCGATTTGCCCGCCGCTCGGCTGACTCCGCAGCAAATCGACACGGCCTGGCATTACGCCTACCGCTTCTTCTTCGATTATCCCCAGCCGTTCCCCTGGCACCTGCTGCACTTCTGGAAGGATGCCGAAGCCCACCCGCTCGATGCGGTATGGTCTCCCAAAGGCCAGGCGGACTACGCGGCCACCTTCGATCATTTGCTGGGCCAACCTTTTGATTGGGATGCACAAGACTGAATGAGCAATAGCGAGCAAGATATCAAGCGCCAGGTGCGCGAGTTTTACGACCGGGTGGGCTGGATGGAGGTCGCCGACGGCGTCTACCAGAACGCCCGCTACGAAGACCTGCGCCCGGTGACCCAGGAATACATCCATCGCTGCCACCAGCGCGTAGGCCGTCATCTGCTGCCCAGCGGCGACCTGTTCCTGGATGCGGGTTCCGGGCCCATCCAGTACCCGGAGTATGTCGAATATTCGCGCGGCTACCGCTTGCGCGTCTGCGCCGACATTTCCATCACCGCGCTGCGCGCCGCCCGGCAGCGCATCGGCGAGCATGGCGCCTTTGTGGTCGCCGATGTCTCTCGGCTGCCTTTCTCCCCCGCACGCTTCGATGCGGTGGTCTCGCTGCACACCATTCACCACCTGCCCTTCGACCAGCACCTGGTCGCCTACGGCGAGCTGCACCGCATGCTGGCCCCGGGCCGGCGGGCGGTGGTGGTCAACGGCTGGAGCATTTCCCCGTTGAACCGGCTCTTTGAAAACATCATTGCCTGGCGCAAGCGCCGCAAACAAACGCCGCAAGACCCCAGCCTGCCGGAGGAAAAAGAGCTCGGCAAAGGCACCTATGTGGACAAAGGCCACGCGGCCTGGCTCAAAGATGGCCTGCGCGGCAAAATGGATTACAAGCTGAGGGTCTGGCGCAGCGCCAGCACCGGCGTGCTGCGCTTCTTCATTCGAGACGAGTGGCTGGGGCGCTATTGGCTGCGCCTCCTCTATCGCCTGGAAGAACTTTTCCCGCGCTTTTTCGGCGAAAAGGGGCTGTATCCTTTGATTGTGATTACCAAATAGAGCGGAGTTGCTATGGATTGGAAGAAACAAGTCGTTTTGGTCACCGGCGGTACTGGCTCCTTTGGCAAGGCCTGCATCCGCATGCTTTTGGATGAATACAAGCCCGCCAAGGTGATTGTCTTCAGCCGCGATGAGTTGAAACAGCACGAAATGCGCACCGGCGGCTTCGACCAGCCCAACCTGCGTTATTTCATTGGCGATGTGCGCGACCAGGACCGCCTGGAGCGCGCCATGGATGGCGTCACCGTGGTGATCCACGCCGCAGCGCTCAAGCAGGTGCCCGCCTGCGAATACAACCCCATGGAAGCCATCAAGACCAACATCCTGGGCAGCGCCAACGTCGTCGAGGCGGCGCTGGCCGCCGGCGTGCACAAAGTGCTGGCGCTGAGCACCGACAAGGCGGTCAGCCCGGTCAACCTGTACGGCGCCACCAAGCTGGCCGCCGAAAAGCTCACCGTGCAGAGCAACGCCTATTCCGGCGAACGGCCCACCCGCTTCAGCTGCGTGCGCTACGGCAACGTGGTCGGCAGCCGCGGCTCCGTGGTGCCCCTGTTCCTGCAGCAGCGCGAGGCGGGCAAGCTGAGCATCACCGATGAGCGCATGACCCGCTTCTGGCTCTCACTGGAGCAGGGCGTGCGCTTCGTGCTCGGCTGCATCGAGCAGATGCAGGGCGGCGAGGTCTTCGTGCCCAAACTGCCCAGCACAACCATCAAGGATTTGGCCGAGGCGATTGCCCCGGATGCCGAACTGGACGTGGTCGGCATCCGCCCCGGCGAGAAGCTGCATGAAGTGCTCATTTCTGAAGACGAAGCCCGCACCGCTGTGGAGCTGGACGATATGTTCGTGCTGCAGCCTGCGATGGGGCCGTGGTTCGTGCACTCCTGGGACAAGAAGGGCAAGCCGCTGCCCGAGGGCTTCCACTACGCCAGCAACGAAAACGAGCAGATGCTCAACACCCAGCAAATCCAGGAAATGGTCGCCCCCATCGAGGCCGAACTGCAGGCGGGCAAACTGGCATGACCCGCATTTTGGTCACCGGCGCCAGTGGCCTTTTGGGCAGCAACCTGGCCCTGGCCGCCGCGCCGCGCTACGACGTGGTCGGGCTGCTCCACCGCCAGGGCTTGAACGAACCCGGCTTCGAGACTGTGCAGGCTGACCTGCTCGACCTGGATGGCATCGGGGCGCTGCTGGACGCCGTGCAGCCGGACTGGGTGGTCCATTGCGCCGCCCTGGCTACCCTGAACGAAGCCGAGCGCCAGCCGCAGCTGGCCCATCGGTTGAATGCCGAGGTGCCCGGCCGCCTGGCCACCGAGGCGGCCAGGCGCGGCCTGCGCTTGGCACACATCTCCACCGATGCGGTATTCGACGGCAGCAAGGGTAACTACAAAGAGACGGATGGCCCCAATCCGCTCAGCGTGTATGCGCGCAGCAAGCGTATGGCTGAGCTGGCCGTCAAAGCGGCCCATCCCGGCGCCATCCTGGCCCGCACGGTGTTCTTCGGCTGGAGCCTGAACGGCCAGCAAAGCCTGGCCGAGTTCTTCTACAACAACCTGGCAGCCGGCCGGCCGGTCAACGGCCACACCGACCGGCGCTTTTGCCCGCTGCTGGTCACTGACCTGGCCGAGATATTGCTGGAAATGCTGGAGAAGGACCTCAGCGGCATTTACCATGTGGCCAGCGCCGATTCGATGACCAAGCACGAATTCGGTCTGGCGCTGGCTGCGCGCTTCGGCCTGGATGGCGGGCTAATCCAGAGCGCCGAGAGCGCCGCCGAAAATCCGCCCGCCCGGCGTGCTCCTGACCTCAGCTTGAACACAGCTCGCCTGAGCCAGGCGCTGGGCCGCCGCATGCCGACCGTCGCCCAGGGCCTTGATGGGTTGCACGCCCAGCATGCATCCGGCTACCGGCAGCGCCTGCGCGACCTGGCGACACAGCCGCAGCCTCTGGAAGGATAGAAGCATGGAAATCGATATTCTGGGTCGCAAGATTGGCTTGCAGCACCCCACGTATTTCATCGCCGACATCGCCGCCAACCACGACGGCAGCCTCGAGCGCGCCATCGAACTCATCCGTTTGGCCAAGCAGGCCGGGGCCGACGCGGCCAAGTTCCAGAATTTCCAGGCGCCCAAGATCGTCTCGGACTATGGTTTCCGTTCCCTCAAAGGTCAGATCGGCCATCAGGCAGCCTGGACCAAGAGCGTGGTCGAGGTCTACGCAGATGCCTCCATCCCCTTCGAGTGGACACCCACCTTGAAGGAAGCCTGCGACGAATTCGGTATCCATTATTTTTCGTCGCCCTACGACTACGACGCCATCGACATGCTCGACCCCTACGTGCCCGCCTACAAGGCCGGCTCCAGCCTGATCTCCTGGCCGCAGGCCATCGTGCGCATGGCTGAGTTCGGCAAGCCGGTGATGATCGCCACCGGCGATTCGGACATGAGTGACGTGGAACGCGCCATGGAGATGCTGCTGGCGGTGAACCAGCAGGTGGTGCTGATGCAGTGCAACACCAACTACACGGCAGACGAAGGCAACTACGACCACCTGCACCTCAACGTGCTCAAGACCTATGCGGAGCGCTGGCCGAATGTCATCCTGGGCCTCTCCGACCACACGCAAGGCGCCGCGCCCGTCGTGGCCGCAGTGGCGTTGGGCGCCCGGGTGATCGAGCGCCACTTCACCGACAGCAACGAGCGCGAGGGGCCGGACCACAAGTTCGCCCTCAACCCGGAGAACTGGGCGCATATGGTCGCCGAGGTGCGCATTGCTGAGCGGGCGCTGGGTTCCCACGAAAAATTCGTCGCCGAGAACGAGAAAGAAACCTACATCGTGCAGCGCCATTGCCTGCGCGCTGCACGCGATATCAAAGCTGGCGAAGTCTTCACCGAGGACATGCTGGAGGTGCTGCGCCCCGCCACCCCGGGCGCGCTGATGGCCTGGGACATCCCCCAGGTATTGGGCAAAAAAGCCGCCGCCGATCTGCCCTTCGGGAAAGACATTCGCTCGAGCGACCTTGCCTAGCGCGCATGAAGATCCTGTATGTCAGTGAGCAGTATGGCCCGCACGACCAGCGCTTCTTGGCCGCCATTTCCGAGGCCGGCCATCAAGCCTTGTTTTGGGGCGCAAAGGCGGATGAGGTGAAAGGCCATGCGCTTCCTGAGAGCGTCTCCTTTGCGGAGGGAGAACTGCACGCGACCATCCACGATTTCCAACCGGATGTCGTCCACGCCGGGCCGCTGCATACCCGCGCTTACCAGGCCGCCCAGACCGGCTTCCATCCTCTGGTGGCCATGTCCTGGGGCTCGGACATCCTGCACACCGCCCGGCGCAATTGGTTCGCCCGCCGGCGCGTGCGCAAGGCGCTGCGCGCTGCCGATGTGCTCATCGCAGACTGCCAGGCGGTGGCCGATGCGGCTGCTGAGCTGGCTTTTCCCGTTGAGCGCATCGTCCAGTTCCCCTGGGGTGTCGACTTGCAGCGCTTCAACCCGGCCGGGGGCGACGGCGGCCTGCGCGCCCGTTTGGGCTGGGAAGATGCCTTCGTAGTGCTGCACTTGCGCGCCTGGGAAGCGTTATACGGCTCCGAGGTAGTGCTGCGCGCCTTCCTGGCCCTCGCGCCCAGCCAGCCGCGCCTGCGCCTGCTGATGCCCGGCGGCGGCAGCCTGGCCGCCCGCTTTGAAAGCCTGCTGGCTCGCTCCGGCCTTGCCGAGCGGGTGCACCTGCCCGGCGCCGTTCCCCAGGCAGACTTGCCCGCCTATTACCGCGCCGCGGATCTCTACCTCAGTGCCTCGCACAGTGACGGCTCTTCGGTATCCCTGATAGAAGCGCTGGCCAGCGGGCTACCCGTCGCCGTATCCGATATTCCCTCGAATCGTGAATGGGTGCAGCAAGGTTGGTTCTTCCCGGTCGGCAACCAGGATGCCCTGGCCGCCGCCATCCTCTCGGCGATGAACAGCGAAGACCTGCCCCAGGCGGCTCAGACTGCGCGGCGCATCGCCGAAGAACGCGCCGACTGGTCGCGCAATAAACTTGGCTTGCAGCGGGCCTACGAAATGGCGCTGGGTGCCTGATGTCCCGCAAAGTGGTCGCCATCATCCAGGCGCGCATGGCCTCCAGCCGGCTGCCCAGCAAAGTGCTGGCCGATCTGGGCGGCCAGCCCGTGCTGGCCTGGGTCGCCCGCCGGGCAGCGCGAGCGCAGCGCATCCACCAGGTGTGGGTGGCCACATCTGTGGGCGCAGAAGACGACGCCATCGCCGAATTCTGCGAGGCGGCTGGCCTGCCCTGCAGCCGCGGCAGCCTGCACGATGTGCTCGATCGCTACCATCAGGCCGCGCAAGAGAGCGGGGCGGATGTCATCGTGCGCCTGACCGGCGACTGCCCACTGGTCGACCCACAGATGCTGGATGAAAACCTGGGTGTCTTTCTCGCAGCCCAGCCGCCGCTGGATTTTGCCGCCAACCGCCTGCCTGGCGAACGCACCATCCCGATTGGGTTGGATGCCGAATATTGCACCCGCGCCGCGCTGGAAACCGCCTGGCGTGAAGCGCAAGAACCGCACCAGCGCGAGCACGTGATGCCTTTCTTCTACGAGAACCCAGAGCGCTTCAGCATCCTGCACATCCAACACAACCCGGACTATGGCCACTACCGCTGGACGGTGGACACGCCCGAGGATCTGGAACTGCTGCGCAAAGTGGTGGCGCACTTCCCGGACGACACATTTGCCTGGGGCGACGTACTCCGCTTGTTCGAAGAACAGCCTGAGTTGGCACAGATAAACGCCGGCGTGCAGCACAAAAGCCAATATGATGTGGACTCGCGCCGATGAAGAAGCTGACCGTGTTCTCCGCCCCCAAGCCGTTCAGTGATGTGCACATCGGCACCATCCAGCGCAACGCCATCCGCTCCTGGCTCCAGATGGGCTCGGAGGTGGAAGTGCTGCTGATTGGCGACGAACCCGGCCTGGCCGGGGCCGCCCATGAATTGGGCGTGACCCACATCCGGGCAGTCTCCCGCAACCAACACGGCACGCCGCTGGTTAGCGCCATCTTCCAGGCGGCACGGGAGGCCGCCCAGGGGGAGCTGCTGCTCTTCAGCAATACCGACATCATCTTCTTCCCCGAGACGCTGCCGTTGGCCCTCAAGGTCCGCGAGCAGTTCGCTGAATTCGTGCTGATGGGCCAGCGCTACGATTTGGAGCTGCGCAGCGAATTGGACTTTGTCTCCGGCTGGCCCGCACGCCTGCGCGCCGAAGTGGCTACCCGCGGCCGCCTGCATCCTGAGGGTGGCAGCGATTACTTTCTCTTTCCTCGCCACCTTTACAGCGAGATTCCCGACTTCGCCATCGGTCGTGCCGGCTGGGACAATTGGATGATCTACCATGCCGTACAGCAGCCCTGGATGGACATCAACGCCAGCGCTGATCTGACCGTGGTGCATCAGAACCATGACTATGCACACCTCTCCAAAGGCGAAGGCCATCAGCGGCACCCCGAGACCTTTGAGAATGCCGATCTGGCCGGCGGCTGGCGCAAAATGTACACACTGATGGAACTGCGCCACCGCCTGGTGGGCGGCCGCGTGCAGCAGGCCCCCTGGAGCCTGGTGCGCTTCCTTCGCGGCCTGGAGCGCTGGCTGCAGCCGGATGAGTTGGAAGGCAGCGGGCTGCGCTGGCGTTTGCTGATCCTGCTGCGCCAACTGCGCCGCAGGCTGACCCACACAGGAGCCGGATAATGCGCATCGGCCAAAACCCGGTCAAGTCTGTGGAGCACATCCCGCCCCCCGCCCCGGTGACGGTGGTGGTGCTGGTCTACATCCCCTTCCTCAGCGGCTATTACGCCGAAAGCCTGGAGGTGCTCAAGCTTTGTCTGGGCAGCCTGCAGGCCAACACCCCGCAGGGCGAATACGATCTGCTGGTCTTCGACAACGGCAGCTGCGCTGCAGTGCGCGAGTATCTGCTGGCAGAACAGGCTGCGGGGCGCATCCAGCACCTCTGGCTTTCCGAGCGCAATTTGGGCAAGCCGGCCGCTTGGAATGCGGCTTTCGCCGCCGCGCCGGGCGAGGCGGTCGCCTATGCGGACAGCGACGTCTACTTCCATCCAGGCTGGCTGCAAGCCAGCTTGGATGCGCTGCGTGCCTTCCCCAAAGCTGGCATGGTCACCGCCATGCCCATGCTCGTCCCCCAGAAATACTCCAGCGCCACGCTCAGCTGGGCAAAGCGCCAGCGCGGTATCAAGTTAGAGCGCGGCGAGTTACTGCCCTGGGAGGATTTTTGGCGGCACGCTCGCAGCCTGGGCGATACCCAGGAACAGGCGCGCGAATTCTACGCGCAGAACCAGGCGATACGCTTGAGCGCCAAAGGCCGCCACTATTACGCCGGTGCAGCGCACTTCCAGTTCACCGCCCCCAAAGCCGCCCTGCAGGCGGTGCTGCCCATCCCCGCCGAGCGGCCGATGGGCCGCGTGCGCCTGCTGGACGAGTCGATGAACAAGGCGGGTTACCTGCGCCTGTGCACCGCCGAGTGGCATGTGCAGCACATGGGCAATACGCTGCCGAGTCACGAAGATCTGCCGGGTGGCCCAGACCAGGCACTGTCTCGCGCCGAAAAACCCGCCCAAAGCGCCGGTATCTGGCGCTGGGGGCCGCTGCGCAAACTTCTGCAAAGGATTCACGGCTGGAGCTTTGACCGGCTCCATCGCAACTGAGAATGGCCAAGTCCCGTATCTTCATCAGCGCCGACCATGGGCTGGCGGTGGTCTATTTCCTGCAGAGCGACGTCCTGAGCACTTTGCTCGAAGCAGGCGTCGAGGTGGTGCTGCTGACCGACGATGGCCTGGTGGAGCAGATCAACCGCCGTTTTGGCCGCCCGGGCCTGATTATCGAGGGTTTGCGCTTGGCGCAGGCCGAGGCGTATTTCAAAACCGTGTCCCCTTTCTGGCAATGGTGGCTGGACTTTCTGCGCCGGGCCGGCGCGTCGAGGCGCATCAACCTCGAGGCGGTGGAGAGCTACATCCAGCAGGTACGCGCCGAAGCGGGGCCGCGCCGTAAGCGGCTGTTCCGGTTCATGCAGTTGGCCGTTGCTGCCCTGCGGTCATGGCGCCCTGCGCGGCGCGCCCTGGTGCGTGCCCAGCAGCGCTTCACCCCGAACATCTATGCCGACCTGTTTGCCAGGTACCAGCCTGAGCTGGTCGTGGCCAGCACGCCCGGCTGGCGCCACGACCGCTACCTGCTGCGTGAGGCGGCTGCTCGTCGCGTGCCCACCGCCGCGGTCATCGTGGGCTGGGACAACAGCAGCAGCTATAGCCTGCCCGGCGCGCCGGTGGACTGGATCACCTGCTGGTCCGAGCTGCAGAAAGACGAACTTGTACAGGGCTCCGACTGGGACCCGGAGCGCGTACACATCGGCGGCATCCCCTCCTACGATGGCTATTTCCGCGACGAGTGGTTATTGCCCCGCGAGCAATACTTCGCCCAACACGGGCTGGACCCGAAGCGCAAGCTGATCGCCTACGCCAGCAGCTTCATCACCTTTTCGCCCAACATCCAAAATATCGAAGCCCTGGCGGAACTGGTCGCCAATGATCGGCTGGCCGCCCCCAGTCAGTTGCTCATCCGCCTGCACCCCAACCACTTCATGGATGTGGAACGCTTCGCCGCCGAGCGCGAACAAATCCGCGCTCTGGCGGCGCGCATGCCCCATGTTCACGTAGTCGAACCGGTGCCCCTCGGCGGCTCTTTGGGCTATTATTCGGGGGAAGATATGCCCGAAAAAGCATCCATGATGGCCTATTCCGACGTGTTTCTGACCGTGTATTCAACGATGGTGGTGGAAGCCTCGGTGCAGGGCCGCCCGGTGGTCAGCGCCTGCATTGATTCGCCGGTCGGCTGGCCGGGCAAGTTCACCCTGCCGCTGTCGCGCATCGGTGATTGGCCCACCCACTCGCGCTTCCGCCAGTCCGGCGCGGGGCGCGTGGCCTACACGCCCGCCGAGTTGGCCGCGGCCATCAACCATTATCTGCAAGACCCGCAGGCCGACCAGGCCGAGCGCGATGCCTTCGTGGAGCGCGAGTGCACCTTCACCGATGGCGGCGCGGGCCGGCGCACCGCAGAATACCTGCTCTCGCGATTGGGACAGCGGCCATGAGCAACCGCATCCAGCGCGCCCTGCGCTTGCTACTCACCGGCCAGGCCGATGCCGGCGACCTGCGCGAGGTGCCGCCCATCCACCCGGAAGATCTGGCCGAAATCCAGCAGTTCTTCCCCATGCCCAAGTTCTTCATCTTCGGGCATGCTCGCTCCGGAACCACGCTGCTGGCCCGCCTGGTGCGCGTGCACCCCGATGTGCACTGCAACTGGCAGGCGCACTTCTTCACCCGCCCCCCGCTGCTCAGCGGCATCCTCGCTGACAGGAAATACGAAGACTGGCTGGCCCGGCGCAGCAACCGCTGGAACCGCGGCCGGGACATGTCCCCGGTGGCCCTGCGGGCGATGAGCGACTACATCCTGGAGCGCGATGCTTTGCGCGAGGGCAAACAGGTGGTCGGCGACAAGAGCCCCAACGTGCTGCTGGGCGGCAAGGCGGTCAGCGAGATGCATCGCCTGTACCCCGATGCCAGCCTGGTCAACATTGTGCGTGACGGCCGCGACACGCTGGTCTCACACCGTTTCCAGAATTTCATCGACGGCGCGCAGTTCCTCAACAAGACGGACTTGAAACTGCGCGATGATTTCGCCAGTGATCCTGAGCCTTTCCTGGCCGGGGAGCGCTCTGTGTTCACCCCTCAGGCGCTCAAAAGCATGGCGCAGAGCTGGGTAGATAATGTCACCGAGACCGACCGGCTGGGCCACCAGTTGTATGGCGCGCGCTATTTTTCACTGCGCTATGAGGATTTATTGGCGCGGCCCTACGAAATGCTCTCCAAACTGTGGACTTTTTTAGGCGTAAACCCTGAAACCCTCGAACCCCGTGTGCAAGCTGAGATGGGCCAAAACCCGGATGCCGACTGGCAGAGCCAGAAAGCGCCCGAACTGGCCTCGGCGCTGGAGAAGGGCAAGCGCGGCTCCTGGAAGCAGCTGTTCACCGCAAGGGACAAGCAGCTTTTCAAAGAGACCGCCGGCTCCATGCTCGTCACTTGGGGCTACGAGCAAGACCAGGACTGGTAGTGAAGTTCCTAATCGCCGGCTTCGGCTCCATCGGCCGCCGCCATTTCCACAACCTCAAAACCCTCGGCGAGAAAGACATCCTCTTCTATCGCACGCGCAGCGGCTCGCTGCCTGATGAGGAACTGGACGGCTTTGTGGTCGAGAACGACCTGGCGGCTGCGCTGGCGCATAAGCCGGATGCGGTGGTCGTGGCCAACCCCACCGCCCTGCACCTGGACGTAGCCATCCCGGCCGCCGAAGCCGGCTGCCACCTGCTGCTCGAAAAGCCGATCTCGCATTCTCTTGACCGCGTCGCTGAGCTGCAAGCTGCTCTGGTGGCGGGCGGCGGGGGCGCGTTGGTCGGCTTCCAATACCGTTTCCATCCCGGCTTGCAGCAGGCTGCCGAAGTACTCGCCTCCGGCGAACTGGGCGAACCCCTGTCCGCCCGCGCCCACTGGGGCGAATACCTGCCGGGCTGGCATCCCTGGGAGGACTACCGCCAGGGCTACAGCGCCCGCAGCGACCTGGGCGGCGGCGTGGTGCTCACCTTATGCCACCCGTTCGATTACTTGCGCTGGTTGCTGGGCGATGTGGGCTCTCTGTGGGCCATCACACGCCGCAGCGGCCAGTTGGACATCGAAGTGGAAGATCAGGCCGAGGTTGGCCTGGAGATGGCCAACGGCGCGCTGGCCTCGGTGCAGCTCAACTATTTGCAACGCCCTGCTGCCCACTGGCTGGAGGTGGTTTGCAGTGAGGGGTCGCTGCATTGGGATGCGACCAACGGGCTGCTGCGCGTGCAGCCCGCCAGCGGCGGCAGCCGCGAGTTTCCCGCGCCGGCCGGTTTCGACCGCAACGACATGTTCCTGGACGAGATACGCCACTTCACCGCTGTGGCTCGCGGCGAGGCGGCTCCGCTGTGCACGCTGGAGGACGGCATCCAGGCGCAGCGCATCGTTGAGGCGGTGCACCGCTCGGCGGCCGAAGGCCGCCGGGTCGAGTTGGTTTAGCTTTCGGGGGACAGCAGTTCCCAGCGCACGTGTGGGGAGTCGCTGCGGAAGTAATAGGGGATGCCCTCAATCAAGTGCATTTCATAATCCACTAGATAAGGCATGGCCTCTTCCTGTGAGGCGTCCATCACTTGGGCGACCACGTCCGGCCTGAGCACCCCGATGGAATAGGCGTAGTCCCACTTGTTGTGCCCGGGCTGGTAATTGCCCGGCTCGAACAGGCTGGCGTTCAGGCGGGCAGGCAAGCGGGCGATTACCGGGTCCACCTTGCCGAGCAGATCGATGCTGGGCCGCTCTGCGAAGTACGGGATGTTCCCGGCGGTGACCAGGGCCACAGTCGCCTGCGGTGTGGTCACTTCTTTTATGGTCAAGCCCATCCCGGCATAGCGCTCAGTGCCGGATACGAAGACAGGCTTGTTTTGCAAGGTCCACATGCGGAAAGCATTTTGCACGAAGAGGGTATTCAGGTTGACTAAACTTAAACCCACCCAGAGCAGCATGGCCCCCTGGGCAACCAGCGCCGCCCGGCCGCTCTTGTCTTTGACCGCGGCCACCACCAAAGCGGTTAGCTCACCCAGCGCGTGGCTGTACAGCACGAAGAACAGCGGCATCACCACGGCGATGAAGCGGTTGGCACCGCCCACGTGTTCCCAGGCATCTCCACCCACATATACGCTGTAGCCCACCTGGGCCAGCACCGCGGCGTACAGCGGCCAGAGGGCCCTGCGTTTGTCCAGGGCGGGCAGCAGCAGCGGCAGGGCGAAAATGGCCCAGTTGGACGCCCAGACGAAATCCCACAAGCGGCGCAGGCCGATGCTGACCCGCAAGATGGTCGAACCGGTGCCCAGCTTGAGGTAATAAGTGTTCGGCAGCGCGTCGCCGTAGTAGGCCAACCGCCACAGGGTCAGCGCCAGCAGCACGCCGCCCACCGCGGCCAGCCCGCCGGCCAGGTGCTGGCGGCGGTGCTGCGGGTCTATCCAGGCCAGCATTGCCGCCGCGGCCACCACAGGGGCGGCGGTGTCCATGCGCAGCAGCACGCCCAGGCCAAACAGCACGTAGGTCCAGGGCTGAAAGCGCCCGGCCTGCAGCGCGCGCAGGGCCAGCAGCAGCCCGGCGCTGACCAGCAGCGCTTGCAGGCCAACTTCCATGCCCTGCAGGCTCCAGTTGTTCAGCGGGAAGTAGAAGGCGGTCAGGAAGACGGCCGCCAGCGCCACCAGCCGATTGGTTGAGAAGTGCTCAGCCAACCCCTTGACCATCAACAGGTTGACCAGCAGACAAGCCAGGCTGATCAGCTTGATGTAGAAGCTGGTCTCGGTGAGCGGGGTGGGGAAGAGATGTACTACAGCCATCACCAGCACCCACAACGGGTTGCTGAAGCCTTCCACGCGTTCGCCGCCGGCGTTCCACACCAGGCCGTCGCCGCGGGCGAAGTTCTTGGCGAACTGCATCGAAATCATCGCGTCGTCGAACAGGGCGTGCATCGGCTGCCCGTCCACCACGATGACGGTGCGTTGGATGAACGCCCAGCCATACAGCAGGAAGGCGGCCAGCAGCAGCGCGATGGCGGCGTGATACAGGGTCAGGTTCTTGAAGATGCGCATATTACCGGCTGCGGCTGTTCACTACGTCCCAGAGCACATACGGCGAATCCGAGCGGATGAAAAGCACGAAGCCATCCACTTCGAAATGTTCAAAGCCGCCGGCTTCCAGGTAGGGGGCCATTTCGTGGCTGCTGCCCCAGATTTGGGCAACGATGTCAGGCTGGAGGGTGACGATGGAGTGATGATAATCCCATTTGTTGTGGCCCGGGCGGAAGATTTCCTCCACGTTACTCAGTGAGCCGCCAGTGCTGTGCGGCTGGCTGTGGGCGATCACCTTGTCGTTCTTGCCCAGCATGTCGATGCCATAGCGCTCTGCGAAATAGATGATGTTGCCGGCGGTGGCCACGGCGATGCGCGCTTCCGGTGCGGTGATCTCGTTGATCAGCAGGCCCAGGTTCACGTAGCGTTCGGTGCCCGGCACGAAGATGGGCCGCTTGATCGTCATCCACTTGTCGCGGGCATCCATCTCGTGGATCACGTTGAAGCTGAACAGGCTGGTGAGGACCAGCGCAGCCAGCACGGCCTGGCCGGCCAACTGCGCGCAGGCCCCCGGGCGCAGCTGCAGCAGGACGCCGCGCAGCTTATCCAGGGCGTGCACGAAGAGCACGAAGAACAAGGGCATGCCCAAAGCAATGAAGCGATTGGCCCCGCCTTTGTGCTCCCAGGCGTCGCCGCCCACGTAAATGCTGTAGGCGATCTGGCCAGCCAGCAGCGCGAAGAGCAGCAGTGTGTGCGGCCCCGGCCAAAAGGCCAACAGCAGCAGGGGCAGCACCATCAGCAGCCAGCCGGAGTCCCACACGAAGTCGCCGAACACATCCAGGCCGCGCCGCAGGCGCTCGGCAAGCGGGATACCGACGACTTTCAGGGCATAGGTGTTGGGCAGCCACTCGCCGTAATACCAGTAACGCCAGCCGGTCTGCAAGGCCAGCGCGGCGGCCAGCAGCCCCAGCCCCCAGGCGAGGTGGCGGGTCCGGTGGGGCGGATCCTGCCAGGCCAGCACAACCGCCAGGGCGACCAGCGGCACCAGCATGTCCACGCGCACCCAAATGCCCAGGGCCAGCAGCGCGTAGGGCCAGGCCGAGAAGCGCCCGGCATCCCCGGCGCGCAGCGCCAGCCAGACCGCGCTGCTCAGCAGCAAGGTCAGCAAGCCCACCTCCATGCCTTGCAGCGCCCAGTTGTTCAAGTGGAAATAGAAGCCGGTCAGGCCGGCGGCCAACAGCGGGGCCAGCTCGCCTTCCAGCACTCGCCGGGCGATCAGCCAGACCACCACAATGTTCAATCCCAAAAATACGGCCCCGCTGATCTGCACCGGCAGGCTGGTTTGGTTGCCGGGCAGGCCCAGCTTGTGCAGCAGGGCCATGTACAGTACCCAGCCCGGGTTGCTGTAGCCCTCCACGCGTTCGCCGCCCGCGTTCCACGCCAGACCGTGGCCTTCGGCAAAGTTGCGGGCATACTGCATCGAAATCATTGCGTCGTCGAACAAAGCATAGTAGCGCTGCCCATCGATCACAAAACTGGTGCGTTCGATAAACCGCGAGCAATACACGGCGAAAACCAGCAAAATAGCGGCCAGGCCGAGCATGCCCAGCAGGCGAGTGGTTTGCGGGGCCAGAACAGGGGCTTTTAACATAAGAAAAGCGATTATAACCAAACAGGCCCCTGTAGCCGTTTGGGTGCCTTGGTGGTATGATTTGCCATACTGACCGCCCGCCTTGACAGCCTGCCAATCGTGCAGGCTGTTTTGTGCCGGGCACTTATTGTGGAGTTGAATGGCAATCCAGGACAATAAAACAACCGTATTAAACAGCCCTTATGGCGGGTCTCTGATGGACCTGGTCAAAACCGGGGCTGAACGCGAAGCGCTGGTGGAGCAGGCCAACCGCCTGCCCGATGTGCGCCTTTCGCCGCGCTCCCTGCACGACTTGGAGTTGCTCGCCGTGGGCGCCTTTTCTCCGTTGGACCGCTTCATGGGCCAGGCGGATTACCAGCGGGTGATGGACGAGATGCGCCTGGCGGACGGCACCCTGTTCCCGCTGCCCATCACCCTGACCGTCAAAAAGGATGAACTGCCCAAGAGCGACCAGGTGGTGCTGCGCGACGTGCGCAACAATGCCTTCGCCATCATGGACATCGAAGAGACCTTCAGTTGGGACCCGCAGGAGGAAGCGCAGAAAGTGTTGGGCTCCACCGACCCGCGGCACCCGCTGGTCTCGGAGATGATCCGCTGGGGCGACCTGTGCATCTCGGGCCGGCTGCAGGTCTTCGACCTGCCGCATTACAGCGACTTCGTCGAACTGCGCCGCACCCCGGCCGAAGTGCGCGCTCTGCTCGAGGAGATGGGCAACCACAACGTGGTCTTTTTCCAGACACGCAACCCGATGCACCGCATCCACGAAGAGCTGACCAAGCGCGCCGCCGAGAAAGTTAGCGGCAGCCTGGTCATCCACCCCGTGGTCGGTTTGACCAAGCCCGGGGATGTGGACCATTACACCCGGGTGCGCGTCTACCGCAGCCTGGTGGAGAATTACTACGACAAAGGCAGAACGCTGCTCAGCCTGCTGCCGCTGGCGATGCGCATGGCCGGCCCGCGTGAGGCGCTGTGGCACGCCATCATCCGCCGCAACTACGGCGCCACGCACTTCATCGTCGGCCGTGACCACGCCGGCCCCGGCAAGGACGGCACCGGCAAGCCCTTCTACGGCCCCTACGATGCCCAGGAGCTGCTCTCCAAGCACCAGGACGAAGTGGGCGTGGAGATGGTGCCGTTCAAGGAGTTGGTCTACCTCGCCGATGAGGAGCGCTACGTCGAGGCTGGCGAGGAGCCCACGGGGGCCAAGATACTCAACATCTCCGGCACCCAGGTGCGCGACGACTACCTGGCCAAAGGCAACTACCTGCCGGAGTGGTTCACCCGCCGCGAGACTTCCGAGATCCTGATGGAAATGTACCCCCCGCGCCACAAGCAGGGCTTCTGCCTGTGGTTCACCGGCCTGAGCGGCTCGGGCAAGTCCACCGTAGCCCAGGCGGTCACTTCGCTGCTGATGGAGCGCGGCCGCCAGGTCACCGTGCTGGATGGTGACGTGGTGCGCACGCATCTCTCCAAGGGGCTCGGCTTCAGCCGTGAAGACCGCGACACCAACATCCTGCGCATCGGTTTTGTCGCCGGCGAGTTGGTGCGCCAGCACGGTGCAGTGATCGCCGCGGCGATCAGCCCCTTCCGAGCGGCGCGCAACGAGTGCCGCAATATGATTGGCGAAGACCGCTTCATTGAAATCTTCGTCAACACGCCGATCGAGGTCTGCGAGGAGCGCGACGTGAAGGGCTTGTATGCCAAGGCGCGCCGTGGCGAGATCACCGGCTTCACCGGCGTGGACGACCCCTACGAAGAGCCGCGCAATCCCGAGATTGTGCTGGATACGGTCAAGAACTCTCCCGAGCAGAACGCCCTGCAGATCATCGAGTATCTGGAGGCGCAGGGGTTGGTGCTGCCCGTGACCGGCAATGGAGCCCGCCCGGCTGCATAATTAGGGCAGCCGGTTGCCCGCTATGTCCACCCTGCCATCCTTCGACCTGTCCGGCCGCGCCGCGGTAGTCACCGGCGGCGCGGGCCTGCTGGGCCGCCAGTTCTGCGCCACCCTGGCCGCCGCCGGGGCCGCCGTGCTGGTGGCCGATGCCAATCTGGCCGCCGCCGGGGAAACCGCCGCGGGCATCCAGGCGGCCGGCGGCCGGGCGGCAGCGGCCCAGGTGGACGTGGGCGATGCGGCCTCAGTGGCCGCCATGGCCGCGGCGGCGGTGGAGCAGTGCGGGGGCCTGGACATTCTGGTGAACAGCGCCGCACTCGATCCCAAATTCGACCAGTCCGGCCAGGGCAAACACAGCAGTGCCTTCGAGGAATACTCGCTGGAAGCCTGGGAGGCCTCTCTGCGGGTCAACCTGACCGGCGCCTTCCTCTGCTCACAGGCTGCCGCCAAACAAATGCTGACACAACAGCGCGGCGTGATCATTAACATCTGCTCGACCTATGGTCTGGGCGGCCCGGACCAGCGTCTCTACCAACGCCCCGGCCAGCCCACCCAATACAAGCCGGTGGATTACACCGTGACCAAGGCGGGTATTTTGGGCCTGACCAAATACCTGGCGACTTATTACGGCGACAAGGGCATCCGCGCCAACGCGTTGACCCCCGGCGGCGTCTTCAACGGGCACGACGAACAGTTCGTGCAGGCCTACTCAGCGCGGGCCGTGCTGGGCCGCATGGCTCAGCCGGATGAGATGAACGGCGCGCTGCTCTTCCTGGCTTCGGATGCATCCAGCTACATGACCGGAGCCAACCTGGTGGTGGACGGAGGCTGGACGGCCTGGTGAACGCCAAACAGCCCGAAGTCCTGGCGGTTGTTCCCGCCCGCGGCGGTTCAAAGAGCATCCCGCGCAAGAACGCCCTGCTTTTCCTGGGGCACCCCCTGCTGGCCTACAGCGTGGCTGCCGGCGTCCAGGCGACGCGGGTAACCCGCACGATTATCTCGACCGACGACGCCGAGATGGCTGAACTGGCCCGCGAGTATGGCGCTGAGGCGCCCTTCCTGCGCCCGGCCGAATTCGCTCGCGACGACAGCCAGGACCTGTCGCTCTTCCAGCACGCCCTGGGTTGGCTGGCCGAGAACGAGAAATACAAGCCGGATATTGTCGTGCAGTTGCGGCCCACCTCGCCGCTGCGCCCGCCCGGCTTGGTGGACGAGGCCGTGGAAGTGCTGCTCAGCCAGCCTGAAGCTGATTCGGTGCGCGGGGTGGTGCCTTCGGGCCAGAACCCGTACAAAATGTGGTCCCTGACCGAAGGCGGCGTGATGCAGCCGTTGCTCAAGGTTAAAGGCAACTCCGAACCCTACAACTCCCCCCGCCAGGAACTGCCAGCAACCTATTGGCAGACCGGGCATGTGGACGCCATTCGGGCAACGACCATCCTAAAAAAGGGCAGCATGAGCGGCGCGTCCATCTGGCCGGTGCATGTTGACCCGCGCTACACGGTGGATATCGACACGCCCAACGATTGGCGCCGCGCCGAGTGGCTGGCTGCCTCCGGCGAGTTGGACATCGTCTGGCCCGGGGCAGCCTGCCGGCCGCTGCCGGACACGGTGCGCCTGCTGGTGCTCGACTTCGACGGCGTGATGACCGACAACCGCGTCTGGGTCGACCAGGACGGCCGCGAGCAGGTGGCCGCCAACCGCAGCGACGGCCTGGGCCTGATGCAGTTGCGCAAGGCCGGCGTGGAGCTGTTGGTGATTTCCATGGAGACCAACCCGGTGGTCGCCCGCCGCTGCGAAAAGCTGGGCATCGCCTACCACCAGGGCATCGACGACAAAGCCACGCTGCTCAAGCAAATATTGGCCGAAAAGAACATCCCCGCTGCCGAGACGGTCTACGTGGGCAACGACACCAACGACCTGCCCTGCTTCCCGCTGGTGGGCTGTGCGGTGGCGGTTGGCGATGCTCACTCCGCCGTGCTGCGCGAGGCGGACATCGTGCTCATTTACCCCGGTGGCCGCGGGGCGGTGCGCGAGCTTTGTGATTTAATCATGCAGAGACTCCCCAAGGAGAGCAAATGAAGCGAGAAGTGCAAATCGGCGCGCGCATGGTGGGAGATGGCCACCCGGCGTACATCATCGGTGAAATCGGCATCAACCACAACGGCGACATTGAGATTGCCAAGCAACTCATCGACCTGGCCAAGTGGGCGGGGGCCGACGCGGTCAAGTTCCAGAAACGCACACCCGAACTGGCCGTGCCCGACGACCAGAAGGACAAGATGCGCGAGACGCCTTGGGGCTACATCAGCTACCTGGACTATCGCTACAAAGTCGAGTTCGACGAAGCCGCCTACCGCGAAATCGAAGCGCACTGCAAGGCCAAAGGCATGGACTGGTTCGTCTCGGTCTGGGATGAAGGCTCGGTGGATTTCATGGAAGCCTTTGACACGCCGTGCTACAAGGTACCTTCAGCCTCGTTGACTGACCACGGCTTGCTGCGCCACCTGCGCAAGACCGGCAAGCCGATCGTGCTTTCTACCGGCATGTCCACCGACGAGCAGATCAAGGCCGCGGTGGAAGTGGTCGGCACCGACAATCTGGTGCTGACCCATACCACCAGCACCTATCCCTGCGAGCCGGAAGAGCTCAACCTGCGCATGATCCAGACCTTGCGCGAAGCCTATCCTTGCCCGGTAGGCTACTCTGGCCACGAAGTCGGCCTGGTCGTCTCCGCCGTGGCGGTAGCCATGGGCGCCTGTTTGATCGAGCGCCACATCACCCTGGACCGGGCGATGTGGGGCAGCGACCAGGCTGCCTCGGTGGAGCCCAGCGGCCTGCAGCGGCTGGTCAAGTACATCCGCGTCACCGAACAGGCCCTGGGCAACGGCGTCAAGCAGGTCTACGCGAGCGAATTACCCTCCCTGCAGAAACTGCGCCGCGTGCAATAAGCCCGCGTGCCCCGGGAGGGGGAGGGCTGTTGTTGTTCACACGTATCGCCTCCAAACTGCATAGTCTGCTCAGCGATTGGCGGCTGGCCCGCGCTGCCCGTGCTGTGGCCGCGCGTGCCCAACCCGATGGGCCTGCGGTGGTCTTCTTCAACGCCTCGGCGCGCCTCGGTCACGTCAGCCAGAATGCCGCCTTTTCCATCCTGGCTGCCTGGGGGCTGCGGCTGGCCGGCTTGCGCATCGTGCACTTCGTCTGCCGCAGCGGGATGAGCCGCTGCGTGCTGGGCACCAACCCCGACGCGCCCCAGCTGGCGCCGGACTGCCCGGCGTGCATCGCTCGTTCGCAGCGGCTGCACGCCGGGGCTGAGGCATACTGGTTCGGCTTCGCCGAGCAGGCCGAGGTGGCCGCTGCCATCCAGGGCATGGACATCGCCCAACTGGAGGGGTACAGCCACGGGGGCTGGCCGTTGGGCCGGCTGGTGCTGCCCGGCCTGCGTTGGGCGCTGCGCCGCCATCACCTGGCCGACGACGAGCCAACCCGCTTCCTCTTTCGCGAATACATTCTCTCGGCCTACAACGTGGCCCGAGAGTTCGAGCAGCTGTTGGACGAGGTGCAGCCCCAAGCGGTGGTGCTGTTCAACGGTGTGATGTTCCCCGAAGCCACCGCCGCCTGGCTGGCCCGCCGCCGCGGGCTGCGCACCATCACCCACGAAGTGGCGCTGCGCCCACTGACTGCTTTCTTCAGCCACAGCGAGGCCACCGCCTACCCGATGGACATCTCCGACGATTTCCAGCTCGACGCGGCGCAGGACCAGCAGTTGGACGAGTATCTGGGCGAGCGCTTCCAGGGCCGCTTCAGCATGGCCGGCGTGCAATTCTGGCCGCAGATGCAGGAATTGGACGAGGCCTTTTTGACCAGGGCGGCCCGGTTCAAGCAAATCGTGCCCATCTTCACCAACGTCATCTTTGACACCAGCCAGGTGCACGCCAATACGCTGTTTGCGGATATGTTCGACTGGTTGGACCAGCTCCTGCCGCTGATCCGCGTCCATCCCGACACGCTGTTCATCATCCGCGCCCATCCCGACGAGATGCGCGACAACAAGCAAAGCCGCCAGAGCGTGGCTCAATGGGCGCAGGCCAACCGCGTCGCTGAACTGCCCAATGTGGTCTTCGTGGACGCCACTGAATACCTCAGCTCGTACGCGCTCATTCAGCGTTCGCACTTCGTGATGGTCTACAACTCCTCCATCGGCCTGGAGGCTTCGATCATGGGCAAGCCCGTGCTGTGCGGCGGCGCGGCGCGCTACACGCGCTACCCAACTGTCTTCTATCCAAAGTCGTCGGCGAAGTATCTACGCCAGGCCGCCGAGTGGTTGGCGGCGGAGCAGGTCGCCCAGCCGGCGGCGATGGTCGCCGAAGCGCGGCGCGTGCTCTATTTCCAGCTCTTCCGCACCGCGCTGCCTTTCGGCGATTTCCTCTCCCCGCACACCACCAAGGGGCTGGTGCACTTCAAAGATTTCCCCGTGGACGCGCTGCGGCCGGAGAATTCCCCAGCGGTACGAGCGGTGCACGATGGAGTTGTAAACGGCGGGCCTTTTCTGGTATAAGACCTCGACATGAGTTCGGAGACGCAAACCCCTTTGCTGGATGAACTGCGTGGCTTGCTGGCGCAGACCTTCCAAATGGACCCGGCCGATATCGACGCCGAGGCCCAACTGGGCGAATTGCCCCAGTGGGATTCGATGGCCCACATGGACCTGATGCTCGGCCTGGAGAGCCAGTTCGGCGTGGAAATCAGCGCGGAGACGATCGCCGAGCTCATCAGCTTGCCTGCCATCCTGGCCCACATCCAGGCCAAACAGCATGGCTGAGCGCGCCGCGGAGCACAGTTTCGCTTCCGCATTTCCCATCCCTGCACATCTTATCGGCCAGGTGCAGTCCCGCCTGGCTTACGTAGACGAAGCCATCCAGACCGCGGCCATCTCGGAAGATGGCGGCACCGTTCGCCTCGAACTGGCAGGCGGTTTGGACGCCGCTGCCCTGGCCGCGCTGGAGGCCAAGGTGCTGCAAGTCGTCGAGGAGATGGCCAAGGGCGCGCTGCCGCCCAAGGTCGAAGTGTTGGAAGACCACATGGCGCGGCCGGTGCCCTATGCCGAGGATCCCATGCCTGAGCTGCTGGCCCGCGGCGAGGTGAGCCGCGAGCACACCGGCATCTACTCCCTCGGCCCGCTGGTCACGCGGCTCATCGAAGCCTTTGAGCGCTATTTTGTGGAACTGGCCGCCGAATTTGGGGCCGCGCCACAGCGTTTTCCGACGCTGATCTCGGCGGAGAAGCTCGACCGGGTGAATTACTTCCGCGCCTTCCCTCATTCGCTGACCTTCGCCACCCACTTGCGCGAAGACCTGCATGTGATCAACGATTTCGCCGAGCATACCCATTATGAAGAAGCCGGCCTCAATGCACCGCCAGAGTCCTTCTCCAGGATCCAGGCGCTGCTCTCGCCGGCGGTCTGCTATCATTACTATTTCGCCTTGGCCGACAAGCCGCTGCCCGGCGGCCAGCTGATCGCTACTGCCGTGGGCCACTGCTTCCGCTACGAGTCCAGCAACCTGAACACGCTGGAGCGCTTGTGGGACTTCACCATGCGCGAGGTCATCTTCGTCGGCCCGGCGGACTTCGTGTTGGAGAACCGCGAGGGCGGCCGCCAGAAGGTGGCCGCCTTCCTCGAGCGTATTGGCTTGGCCTACCTGGTGGAGAGCGCCAACGACCCCTTCTTCGTGGGCGAGTTCCGCAAGCAGGCCGCCTTCCAAAACGCCTTCCAACTGAAATACGAAATCCGTGCCCGCCTGCCGTTCAAGGATGGTTCGCTGGCGGTGGGTTCGTACAACTACCACCAGGACTTTTTCGGCCGCCACCTGAACATCAGCCTGCCGGACGGCAAGCCGGCGCACACCGGCTGCGTGGCCTTTGGCTTGGAGCGCCTGGCTTACGCTTTCCTCTGCCAGTTCGGCCTGGACCCGGCGGCCTGGCCGGCGGAGATCCGCGAGGTGCTGGCATGACCGAATGGACCGTTCGCGAGGCCACACCCGCCGACCTGCCCGGCGTAGCCGTCTATTGGAAGAAGCTGCAGGAGTACCACCTGGGCTTGGGCTTGATCTATTCGCTGCCGGATGATGCCGCGGACAAGTGGGTCGATTCGTTCAAGCGCACCTTGGGCCGCTTCAGCTTTCTGTGGGTGGCTGGGCCGGAGGGCGCTCCGGTGGCCTTCCTGCTCTGCCGCGTCAAGCAAAGCCCGGCCTATTTTGGCGGCATGCAAGTGGGCCAGCTCAGCGACATGTACGTGGATGACAGTCTGCGCGGTACCGGCGTGGGCCGCATGCTGGGCGACGAGGCGATGAAGAAGTTCGCCGAGTTGGGCGTGCACTCCATTGAGGGCGAAGTGCAATTGGGCAACGAGGTCAGCCTGAACTTCTGGGCCAAATACGGCTTCACTGTGGACACCAGCATCATCCGCAAGGTGATGAAGCCTTAGCTATGCCGCTGCCCGAGCTGACCCCGGAGGCGCTGCGCAAGGCGCTCAACGAGGTGGGCGTGGGGCCAGGCGATGGCTTGCTGGCCCACTCAGCGCTTCACCTGCTCGGCCGCTCGCAGGGCGGCCTGCAGATGGTGCTGGACACGCTGCTCGCGCTCATTGGTCTCGAAGGCACCTTGGCCGTGCCAGCCTTCAATTTCGGTTTCGCCAACGGCGAGGCCTATGACCCCTACGCCACACCCTCGCAGGGCATGGGCGCTTTCTCCGAATTCGTTCGCCAGCAGCACGGCGCGCTGCGCAGTGCGCACCCCATGCAGTCGGTGGCCCTGTTGGGGAGGCATGCCAGGGAGTTGGCCGCCCCGGATACCTGCTCGGCCTTCGACCAGGGCTCGGCCTTCGAGCGCATGCTGCAGTTGGACTTCAAGCTGCTCCTTTTGGGGACCGACATTCAGGCGGCGTCCATCGTGCATTACAGCGAGCAGCGTGTCGCGGTACCCTATCGCCACTGGAAAGACTTCCACGGCAAAGTGCATTTGGGCGGCCAGTGGCAGCCTAAGCAGTACAAGATGTTCGTGCGCGACCGGCAGATCGACGCGCAGTTGCACTTGGCGCCCCTGCAGCGGGCCCTGGAGGCCGCCGGGCAGTGGCACAGCACAGCGCTTAACTTCGGGCAGGTGACCGCCTGCCGCCTGGTTGACTTCATCGCCGCCGCAGATGCTTTGCTGGCCGCCGACCCCTGGGCTTTCGTCACCAATCGCCCAGCCCCGGAGGCGGCATGACCAGCATGATGCAGCTCATCGAGGAGCTTTGGCGGCTGCCCCGCCACCTGGTCTCCGACGGCTACGACCAGGCGCTGGCCCGCCTGGCTGGCGAAGTACCCATGACCATCCACGAAGTGCCCAGCGGCACGAAGATATGGACCTGGACTGTGCCGGAGAAGTGGACCTGCGATGAAGCCTATCTGGAAACATTGGACGGCCGCCGCCTGATCGACCTAGCCGACAGTCCATTGCATGTCGTCTCGTACTCGCTGCCCTTTGAGGGCGAAGTGAGCCGCGAGGAGTTGCTGCCGCATCTGCACAGCCATCCTCATTTGCCGGACGCTATCCCCTTCGTCTTCAAGTATTACCAGCGCGATTGGGGCCTCTGCGCGCCGCGCACCTTGATCAATGGCCTGGATGAGGAACGTTACCGGGTCAAGATTGCCAGCCGCTTTGAACCCGGCGCGCTGAAGATTGGCGAGGTCTTCGTTCAGGGCGAGCTGGATGATTGCTTCGTGCTCGCCGCCCACCTCGATCACCCCGCCCAGGTCAACGACGACCTGAGCGGCGTGGTGGTCGGCCTGGATGTGATGCGCGCCCTGCTGGCCGGGCCCAAGCCGCGCTACAGTGTGCGCTTTTTAATTTTCCCGGAGACGCAGGGTTCCATCGCCTACCTGAGCCAGCATGAGCATTTGATCCCGCAGATGCGCGGCGGCTTGTTCCTGGAGATGCTGGGCACCGCCGCACCGCACGCCTTGCAGCTCTCCCATCAGGCGCACAGCCCGGCGGACGGCGCCCTGGCGCTGGTGCTGCGCGAACGAGAGCCCGAAGCCCATGTGGGCGGTTTCCGCACTGTGATCGACAACGACGAGCGCCAATTCAACGCCCCCGGCGTGCGCGTGCCTATGCTCTCGCTCTGCCGGATGGCGAACCCGCACCTGCCTGAATCGCGCTTCTATCCCTATCCGGAGTATCATTCTGATCTGGATACCCCCGCGATCGTTTCGCAAGACAGGCTGGAAGCTTCCCGTGATCTGGTGCTGGCTCTGCTGGCCGCCTTTGACCAGACGCGCTACCTGGTCAATCACTACAAGGGTGAGATTTTCGCCTCCGGTTTCGGCCTGTGGGTGGATTATCGCCAGGACCCTGAAGGCCACCGCCGCCATTTCCGCATCATGGACCGCATAGACGGCACACGCAGCGCGGCCGATATTGCGCTGGAGTTGGATTGCAGCCTGGAGCAGGTCATCGCTGTGGTCGACCCGCTGATCGAGAAAGGCCTGGTCTCGCTGAGCGATACCCCGCAGCCCAGCGACCCGCATCTGGGGGCTGCGTGAGCGCGCTGGCCGCCCTCAAGCAGCCGCTCAAGCTGGCTCGCTGGCGCCTGCGCCGCGCTGCCGCCGCCCGCCGCTGGGGCGCGGCTGTACTGGCCGCTGCGCCGGCCGTAGTGGGCAACGCCATGCCCAAGTCCGGCTCACACCTGCTGATCCAGATCCTCAACGGCCTCACCGAGTTGGGACCCTTCGTCAACCCCGGCATGCCGCCGATCAATCGCTCGGCGGCCAACCGCAACCTGCCCGAAGCCGAGATGCTGGCCAGCCTGCGCTGTCTCGGCCCCGGCGATATCGCCTACGCGTACCTGCATGCTCGTTCGCCATACTTGGAGGAACTGACCCGCCCGGGGATGGCTGCGTTCTTCATCTACCGTGACCCTCGAGATGTCATCGTCTCACAGGTCTTTTACGCCACCGAGATGCACCGCGGCCACGGCATGCACGAGTACTACAACCAGGCATTGTCCAGCACCGAAGAGCGCATCAACGCCGCCATCGAAGGCGTGCAAACCGACAGTGCCCGCCTCTCCCCGATCGGCGTGAAGTACGAGCACTACCTGGATTGGCTGGACCAGCCTGCGGTGCTCAGCCTGCGTTTCGAAGATTTGGTGCTGGATCGCTCTGTGGCGCTGGGTCGCATCCTCGACCATTTGGCGGCTCGCGGCTTCACGCCGGGCGCCAACCGCCAGCAGGCCATTGAGACCCTGGCTGCCGCGGTGCAGCCCCACGCCTCGGGCACCTTCCGCCGCGGCCAGCCCGGCGAGTGGCGTGAGCACTTCACTCTCGCCAACAAGCAAAACTTCAAGGCCGCCACCGGCGACCTGCTGCAGCGCCTGGGATACGAAAAAGACCGGAACTGGTAAGATTCGCTCATGCAGCCCCCTGCAAGCGCAAAATCACCGCGCGTATCCATCGTTATTCGCGCTTTCAATGAACAAAAACATCTGGGCAACCTGCTGGAGGCCATCCAACAACAGACCTTCAGCGATCACGAAACTATCCTGGTCGATTCCGGCTCCACCGACGCCACGCTGGACATCGCCACCCGCTACCCGGTGCGCGTGGTGCACATCAAGCCCGCCGATTTCACTTTTGGCCGTTCGCTGAACGTGGGCCTGGCCGCGGCGCGCGGCGAGCTGGCCGTGCTAGCCAGCGCCCATGTGCTGCCGTTGAGCGGCGATTGGCTGGCGCAGCTGGTCGCGCCGTTCGCCGACCCGCAAGTGGCGATCGCTTACGGCAGGCAGCGCGGCGGCGAGGGCAGCAAGTTCTCCGAAGACCAGCATTTCCGCAAGTGGTTCCCGGACCAGTCCGACCCCGATCAGCAGCGCGCCTTTTGCAACAACGCCAACCTGGCACTGCGCCTCTCTTTATGGAAGGAAGATCCTTACGATGAAGAGCTGACCGGTCTGGAAGACATCGCCTGGGCCTCGGCGCGGCGCGAGCAGGGTTACAAGATCGCCTACGTGGCCGTGGCCGGCGTGGCTCACCTGCACGATGAAACCTCGGCGCAGATCGTCAACCGCCACCGCCGCGAGGCGTTGGCGCTGCGCCAGATCCTGCCGGCCAGCCGCTTCAGCCTGGCCAATTTTGCCAGCCTGTTCGCCCGCAGTGCCCTCAGCGACATGGCCGCCGCTCGCCGCCAGGGTCGCCTGCTGCGCGAACTGGGCGGCATCCTCTCGTTTCGCTTTTTGCAATATTGGGGCACCTATCGCGGCTATCGCGATCCGCTGCAGCCCGGCGCGGAACTGAAGCAGGTCTTCTATTACCCGCCGGACGCGTTGGAGCATAAGCCCGTCGCATCCGGGGACGGCACAGCCCAGCGGCCGGGGGAGAACCCGGCCAAGGTGGGCTGATGGCGACCCCGCGAATCGTCGCACTGGTGCCCATGCGCCACCACTCCGAGCGCGTGCCGGGCAAGAACTATCGCCCCCTGGCCGGGCGGCCGCTCTTCCACCATATTCTGCTGGCTTTGCAGGCCTGCCCGCAGATCGCCGAAATCGTGGTGGATACCGACAGCGACACGATCCGGGCTGGCCTGGCCAAGGACTTTCCGCAGGTGCGCGTCCTGGAGCGGCCGGAGGCATTGCGCGCCGGCGAGATCCCCATGAACACCATCCTGTTGCACGACACGGCCCAGGCGCCGGCTGACCTGTACCTGCAGACGCACAGCACCAATCCGCTGCTGCGATCGGCCACCATCCAGGCCGCCATCGAGGCACTTTTGGCTGATCCGTCCAGGGATTCGCTTTTCACGGTCACTCCGCTGCAAACTCGCCTCTACGACGGGAAAGGCGCGGCGATCAATCACAATCCCGGCGAATTGCTGCGCACCCAGGACTTGCCCCCAATCTACGAAGAGAACTCCTGCCTGTATTTGTTCACCCGAGAGAATTTGCAAAAATACAATCACCGCATCGGCCCCTCGCCGCTGATGTTCCCCATCCCCCGCGAAGAGGCCTGGGATATCGATGAGGAACTCGATTTCCAAGTGGCGGATTTTCTGATGGGCCTGCGCCAGGCCGGTTGACATGCCCAAAGTCGTGCTGCTCTCCGCCCCCTACATGCTGCCCACCGCCGAGCGTTTCAGCCCGGCTTTGGCCCGCTATGGCATCGAGCTGCTCATCCCCGAAGTGGACGAGCGCCTCGAAGCCGACGAGCTGATGCGCCACGCCGGCCAGTTCGACGGGGCGATCTGCGGCGACGACCGTTTCACCGCCGAGGTGCTGGCGGCCTGCGCCCCGCGCCTTAAGGTCATCTCCAAGTGGGGCACCGGCATCGACTCGATTGACCAAGCCGCCGCGGCGCAGTTGGGCATCGCCGTGCGCAACACGCCGGGCGCGTTCACCGAGCCGGTGGCCGACTCGGCCCTCAGCTACATCCTGGCCTTTGCCCGCCAGTCGCCTTGGCTGGACCGGGCGTTGAAGGCTGGCCGCTGGGAGAAGCTGCCCGGGCGCTCGCTTTCCGAATGCACGCTGGGCGTGGTTGGCGTGGGCCGCATCGGCAAGGCGGTGCTGCAGCGGGCGCAAGGCTTCGGCATGCGTTTGTTGGGCAACGACATCGTCGAAATGCCCGCTGAGTTCCTGCAACAGACCGCGGTGGAGATGGTCAGCCTGGACCGCTTGCTGGCTGAAGCCGATTTCGTCAGCCTGAACTGCGACCTCAACCCCAGCAGCCATCACATCATTGATGCCGCCGCGCTGGCCAAAATGAAGCCGGGCGCGGTGCTGGTCAACACCGCCCGCGGCCCGCTGGTGGACGAGCCGGCCTTGGTCGCCGCCCTGAGCGCCAGGCAGCTGGCCGGCGCGGCGCTGGACGTCTTCGAGCACGAGCCGTTGCCGGCGGGCAGCCCGCTGCTGCAGATGGACAACGTGCTGCTGGCGGCGCACAACTCCAACGCCAGCCCACGGGCCTGGGAGCGGGTGCACTGGAACACCATCCGCAACCTACTCGACGGCCTGGGCTTGGACGCCGGCGACCTGCGCCCCGAGGATTACCCGCCGCTGCCCTGAGCGGCGCGGCCCGGCGTGGATACAATACCCAGGATGGACAAGCGCACAGTGCTGATTACCGGGGCGGCGGGTGGGGTGGGCCGCGCCGCCTGCGAACTGTTCGCCGGGCAGGGCTGGGCCGTGTTCGGCGTGGATATTCAGGATCCAAAACCGGCGCTGCCGGCTGGCGTGGAATTTTCGCACGTGGATGCCGCTGACCCGGCACAAATCGAGGCACTGGCCGCCGCGCTGGCCCCGCAGCTTTCCGGCGGGCTGCATGCCTTGGTGAACAACGCCGCCGTGCAGCTGACCAAGCCGCTTACTGAAACCAACCCCGAGGAATGGGACCGCGTGCACGCGGTCAACCTGCGTGCGCCTTTTCTGTTCACCAAAGCCCTTTATTCCGCCTTGCAGGCAGCCCGCGGCGCGGTAGTCAACGTGTCTTCCGTGCATGCAGAGGCTACCTCGGCCGAGATTGGCACCTACGCCAGTACCAAGGGCGGTTTGCTGGCGCTGACCCGCGCCATGGCCATCGAGTTCGCCCCGCACGGCGTGCGCGCCAACGCGGTGCTGCCCGGCGCCACAGACACGCCAATGCTGGACGCCGGCCTGGGTCGCGACCACGTGGCCGGCGGCAGCCTGGACGAGCGCAAGGCCGACCTGGCGGACAAGATATTGCTCAAGCGTCTGGCCGCCCCGGCCGAAATCGCCCAGGTGATTTACTTTTTGGCCGATTCCGAACGCTCCAGCTACATCACCGGGCAGTCCATCGTCGCCGATGGCGGCGCGCTGGTCCGGCTGAGCAGCGAATGAGCTCCCCGTTACGACGGCAAGCCAAACGCCTGGTACCCGCGCCGCTGTGGGGCGCTGGCCGCCAATCTTGGCTGGCCCTGCGCCATGCGGCGCAGTGGCCGGCGGCCACCTGGCACCCCTGGCGGCGGGCCAGCCTGCGCCGGTTGGCGGCTTACAAAGACGCCTATGCCGGCCAGCGCGCCTTCATCCTGGGCAATGGGCCCAGCTTGGCGCACACCGACGTAGGCAAGCTGAAAAACGAGTACACCTTCGGCATGAACCGGGTGTATCTCGCCTTCCCGGACTGGGGCTTCACCACCAGCTTCTTCGTCTGTGTCAACGACCTGGTCATCGAGCAGTCCGCCGGCGACATCCGCGCTCTGCAAATCCCCAAGTTCCTCTCCTGGCGCTCACGGCGCTTCATCGCCCCCGATGAGCACACCACTTTTCTGCACACCACCTACGAACGCCCCGTCTTCGCCGAAGATGTGCGCCGCCGCGTGTGGGAAGGCGCCACGGTCACTTATGTGGCCTTGCAATTGGCCTTCCATATGGGCTTTGAAGAAATCATCCTCATCGGGGTGGACCATAGCTTCAGCGCCACGGGGACACCCAATACCACAGTGGTATCGCAGGGCGACGATGCCGATCATTTCAACAAGGATTATTTTGGCCGCGGCTTCCGCTGGCAGTTGCCCGACCTAGAGATGTCGGAACGTTCCTACGCCATGGCCCGCGCCGCCTACGAAGCGGCCGGCCGCCGCGTGCTGGATGCCACGCTGGGGGGCCAACTCACAGTCTTCCCCAAGGTTGACTATAATTCCTTGTTCTGACCTCTGACATGCTTAAAAAGAAGACTGTAAACCCTGCTTGGCGGGCGCGTTTGGCCGCCCGCTGGCCTGATGTTGTGTTGCTCTTGCTGCTTTTGGCGGGTTTTGGTTTGCGCATGATCGACCTCAGCGACCCGCCTTTGGATTTCCATCCCACGCGGCAGTTTCGCGGGGCGATTATCGCCCGCAGCCTGTATTACCAGCGGTTCCCCTCTGCCGATCCCTTCATCCAGCAGCAAGCCGTGGGCATGCGGGATACGGTCGGCGATTTCGAGCCGCCCATTTTGGAAAGCATGGTGGCGATGGGCTACGTGCTGGCCGGCGGCGAGGCACTGTGGGTGGCGCGCATCCTCACTTCGCTGGTCTGGGTGCTGGGGGGCATCCCCTTGTATGCGCTGGCGCGCCGCTTTTCCTCGTCCGGCGCTGCCTTGCTCAGCACGGCCTACTATCTGTTCCTGCTGTTTGGCGTTATGGCCAGCCGCTCATTCCAGCCGGACCCGCTGATGGTGGCGAGTCTGGTTGCCGGCATGTACGCCATCCATCGCTGGTCGGAAACAAGGGCGTGGAAGTGGGCACTGTGGGCGGCGGCTTTCGGCGGTTTCTCCATCCTGGTCAAAGCCTTTGCCGCCTATTTCGTCCTGGGCGTTTTTGCTTCCATGGTGCTCTACACGCTGCCCGGGCGGGAAGCATTGCGCAGCCGGCAAGTTTGGGCCATGTTCGCTCTTTGCGTGTCGCCGGCCCTGCTCTACTACTTCAGCGGTGATTCGGTAGCCGGGGATTATGTACAGAATTGGATCGTGGCTCTGCTGCCCATGGCTTTTGAGCCTGGCTTTTACATCCGCTGGGCACGGGTGCTCAACGACCTGCTGGGCGTCGTCCACCTGGTGGTGGCGGCCAGCGGCGTGCTGGTCGCGCCGCCCCGGGCGCGCTGGTTGCTTTTGGGCGCCTGGCTGGGTTACCTGGTCTATGGCATCACTCTGCCGCACCAAACCCTGACGCACAACTACTACCACTTGTTCGCGGTGCCTCTCACCGCACTTTCCGTCGCCCCGCTGCTGCAGCTGCTGGTCAGGCGCATCGCCCTGCAGGGGCGCACCTGGCGGCTTGCCTTCATCGGCGTATTGCTGGCCTCGCTGTTCTACAACGCCTGGGTGGCGCGCTCGGACATGCTCGGCGTGGACTACAGGGAAGAACCCGTTTTTTGGCAGGGGATCGGGGCGGCGGTACCCACGGATGGGAGGACCATTGGCCTGGTGCAGTCCTACGGAAGCCTGCTTTCCTACTACGGCTGGCGTACGGTGCAGTTGTGGCCGATCACCGGCGAGTTGGAACTCGCCGGCCTGCGCGGCAGTTCCAACGGCGATTTCGAGGAGTTCTTCAACAACCGCACGGAGGGCATGGACTACTTCCTGGTGACCTCCTTCAACCAGTTGGCGGAACAGCCCGCCCTGGCTCAGCATCTCGAAGCGAACTATCCGCTCCACTCGCGGGGAGCCGGGTACATCATTTACGATTTGCGCTCCCCTCGATAGCAGGCTTGCCATGAAGACCCCCTTGGTTTCCATCATCACGCCCTCCTACAACCAGGCCGCTTACCTGGAGGAGACCATCCTTTCCGTGCTGGGGCAGGACTACCCCAACATCGAATACATGGTGGTGGATGGCGGTTCGGACGATGGCAGCCCGGAGATCATCCGCAAATACGCCGACCGCCTCGACTGGTGGATCAGCGAGCGCGACCGCGGCCAGGCCGATGCGATCAACAAGGGCTTGGCCCGCGCCCGCGGCGAGATTGTCGCCTGGCTGAATTCCGACGACATCTACCGCCCGGGGGCAATCTCGCACGCGGTGGCCGCCCTGCAGCAGAACCCGCAGGCCGGCATGGTCTACAGCAAACTGGACTCCATCGATTGGGGCGGGCGGGTTTTCAACACCATCCGCTATCGCCAATACGACTTGCTTGATCTGCTCTCCTTTCGAATCATCGGCCAGCCCACGGTGTTCATGCGCCGGCCCATCCAGCTCAGCGCCGGGCAGCTGGACCTGAGCTACAACTACCTGCTCGACCATCACCTTTGGCTGCGCATGGCCCGCCTGGCGCCGATGCACTACGTGCCTGATATCTGGGCGGCGGCCCGCCACCACCCCGAGGCCAAGAACGTGGCCAAGGCTTCGCACTTCGGCCAGGAGGCTTTCCGCATTTTGGACTGGGCCACTCGCGAGCCCGTGCTGGCTGAAACAGTTAAGGCGCATACGCGCACGGTGCGCGCTGGCGCCCATCGCCTGGACGCCCGCTACCTGTTGGATGCCGGCCAGGCCCGCCCAGCCTTTGCGGCCTACCTGCGCAGCTTCCTGTCGCGCCCCGACACCGCCCTGGAGGAATGGGGCCGCATGCTCTATGCACTGATCAGCAGCCTGGGGCTGGGCTGGCTGCGCCCGGTGCCCCTGACCCCCTCGGCCAAGCGACCCATCCTGGTTACCGGTCTGCACCGCTCCGGAACCACCTGGCTGGGGCGCATGCTCAGCCTCAGCGGGCGGCTGGCCTACCTCAGCGAGCCGTTTAACGTACTGCACCGTCCCGGCGTTTTCGGCCTGCCGGTGGCGCACTGGTACACCTACATCTGCAAAGACAACGAAGACATCTACCTGCAAACATTCCACCAGACTTTGCGACTGGATTACAACGTTTGGCAGGAGATCAAATCGCTGCGCTCGGTGAGGGATGCCCTGCGCATGGTGCGCGACCTGGGCATCTTCCTGATTGGCCGCCTGCGTCGCCAGCGCGTGCTGCTCAAAGACCCCTTCGCCGTGTTCTCGGCCGCCTGGTTTGCCGAGCGCCTGGACTGCCAGGTGGTCATCATCCTGCGCCATCCTGCCGCTTTCGTCAGCAGCCTCAAGCGCCTGGGCTGGCCGTTCGACTTTAGCGATCTGCTGGCCCAACCGCTGCTGATGCGCGACTGGCTGGAGCCTTTCCGCGCCGAGATGGAAGCCGCCCTGGAGCACCCCGATGACGTGGTGGGCCAAGGCAGCCTGCTGTGGCGGATGATCTGCACTGTAGCCCGTGAGTTGCAAAAGAGGCATCCGGAGATCCATGTGGTGCGCCACGAAGACCTCTCGCGGCAACCGCTTAAGTTGTTCGAGGATCTTTATGCGGAGTTGGACCTGCCTTTCACAGAAAAGGCGCAAGCCGGCATTCACCGGGCGACCGCACCAGGCAACCCACAGGAGATCTCTCTACAGTCGATTTACGCCACCCGGTTGGACAGCGCCGCCAACCTGGAGAACTGGAAGCAGCGCCTGGAGCCGGAGGAGATCGCCCGCATCCACAGCCTGAGCGCCGAAGCGGCCAGTGAATATTACAGCCCCGAGGACTGGGAGTGATGTCCGCGCCGCTGGTTTCCATCGTCACGCCCTCCTATAACCAGGCTGCTTACCTCGAACAGGCCATGCAGTCCGTATTCGCTCAGAACTACGCCAACATCGAGTACATCGTGGTGGATGGCGCTTCAACGGACGACAGCCGGCGCATCATCCAAAAACACGCCAGGCGCCTGGCTTGGTGGGTTAGCGAACCTGACCAAGGGCAGACCGACGCGATTAATAAGGGCTTTGCTCGCAGCACTGGAAAATACCTGGCCTGGCTGAACGCCGACGACGTGCTCTACCCGGAAGCGGTGGCCGAAGCCGTGGCCTACCTGGAGGCGCATCCGCAAACCGGCCTGGTCTACGGCGATGCCGACTACATCGACGCCGGCGGCCGCGTGCTGGGGCGCTTCCCCGCGGCGCAAACCGACTACGCCCGTTTGCGCCGCGGTTACGTGCACATCCCCCAGCAGGCCGCTTTTTGGCGCGCCGACTTGTGGCAACAGGTCGGCCCGCTGGACCCTACGTTCGTGTTTGCGATGGATTATGATCTCTGGGTGCGGCTGGCCAGGATCAGCCGGATACAATACCTGCCGCGCCTCTGGGCCCAGTTCCGTTTGCACGCTGATTCTAAGACCATCCAGAACGACCAGCGCGCCTGGGACGAAATGTTGCGGGTACACTGGCGCGAAGGCGGCGGCCACCTGGCGCCGATCGTGGCCAAGTATTGGCTGCGCCGCCTGGTGGCTCCACTGATTCATGCCCGCCGCCGGCGTTTGCTGGCCGCTTAGAAGGAACTGCATTCATGCCCAAATCCCCCCGTCCCGCCAAACCCGCGCCGGACCTGCTCACCAGCTGGCTGGAGGCCTGGCGCTTATGGTTGCTCGGCGCCCTGCTCGGTGCCCTACTTGGCCTGGCCATCTACCAGCTGTTCCCGCCGCCCTACCGCGCCCAGGCCACTGTGGTGGTGGACCATAACCTGGAGATCGCCTGGCCCGCCTCAGAGGACAGGGAACTGTTCCAGTTCCTGGCCCGTGAGACCGAGCGGCTGGAGGAACTGGCCTGGTCGGATGATGTGCTGCTGGCCGTCAGCCTCCAGCCGGGCGGGCTGAGCCTGGCACAGCTGCGTTCCGGAGTGCTGCATCTCAGCCATCCCTCCGACGGCGGCTGGCATTTCTACGCTGACACGCACGATCCCCAGCAGGCGCAGACCCTGGCCAGCGTATGGGCGCTGGCCTTTGTCGAGGCCGCTCGGGAGGCCGTGATGGTCACGCCGCAAATGGAGATCTTGCGCATGGAACTGCAGGCTGAGACGCAAAAGGACGAACCCGATGCGGCTCGGCTGCGAGAGCTGAAGGGGGAGTTGGCCTATCTCTCGGAGCACACCCGCGGCATTTCGCCCTATGTTGAATTGCATGCTTCGCAGTTGCAAGGCTCCCCGGAGATGCGCGCCCTCGGCCCCGGCGCGTATTTGTTCATCGGCTCGCTGGTCGGCGCGCTGCTGGTGCCGCTATGGCTCACTTTGAAGTATCGCCCTGATTAATGGCCGAGTTGCTTTCCACTCCCCGGCTGCAGCGCGCCGCTCGCCTGTTTTGGGGGCTGCTGCTTTTCACCATCCCGGTGACCAGCTTCCGCTACATGCCGGATGTGTTGGGCGCCACTCTTGTGCGCCCGCTGGCCTTTTATCCCCTGGTGCTGCTGGTTCCGGTGCTGCTTTTGTTGTTCCTGCGCCAACGGCGCATCGCCTTGCCGCCCAACTTCAACCTGCTGTTGGCTTTCCTGCTCTTTGCAATGCTCACCACGTTGCTCGGCGCCCTGCTGGCGCCTTTCCCGCTGCGCGATGCACTCTACGGAGACCGCACGCTGCGCGCCTGGCTCTCACTGCTCATTGGGCTGGCTTTCTTCTTCAGCGCGTTCTGGATGACGCGCAGCCAGACCGATTTCCGCGCCAGCCTGCGCTGGCTGTATGCCGGCCTCAGCCTGCTGGTGGTCTGGGGGCTGATACAGGCGGTGGCGCAAAACACCAGCCTGATTTCGCGCAGCCTGGTCAGCGACATCCAGGAGCTGTTCTCCATCCGGCCTTTGGTGCCGCGGCGGGTGAGCGGCTTTGCCTATGAGCCTTCCTGGCTGGGCGACCAGATCAGTATCTTCTATTTCCCTTGGCTGCTGGCCTCCCTGTTGAACGGGTATTCGATATTCAAGCGCAGGTGGGTGGAACTGGTCTTGTTCGTGCTCACCTGGGCCGTGCTGCTCTTCTCCTATTCGCGCGGCGGCATGATCATCGGGCTGTCCTGCACCGCAGTGGTGGCGCTGTTGATGGGCCGCGCCTGGCTGACCACCGCCTGGCGCTGGTTCAGCAGGCCGCTGCGCCAGAGCAGCCTGGCCTCAATCGGGTTGCGCGCCGGGCTCGTCTTCATCCTGATCTTCAGCGTATTTTTTGCCTTCAACTTCCTGTCCGACTATGAATACTTTGCCAGCCTGTGGGACTTTGACCGTGACCACGCGCTGGACTACGTGATCAACATCAGCGCCGGGCCGCGCCTGGGTTACGGCATTGCCGGCTTCCAGGTTTTCTCGGAGCACCCTTTCACCGGGGTGGGCTTCGGCGCCGCCGGTCTGTACCTGTTCCCCGAATATCCCGATTGGGTCATCCACACGCCGGAAGTGGCGCGCCACATCAGCCCCGATTCCACCTTGATCCCCAACATCAAGAGCCTGTATGTGCGCCTTCTCGCCGAGACCGGTTTGTTTGGTTTTTGGCTGTTTGCCGTCTTTTTCCTCTCCTTTTTTGCCGCGCTGCGTCGTATGGCCATCTCCGGCGATAAATTTTTGCGTTTTGTCGCCACTGCAGGGCTGTTTGCCTTGTTTGCAGTGGCCATACGCAATACAACCCAGGATTCGCTGACCTTTCCGATTATGTGGATAACACTGGGCATTTTGGCGGGGTTAACCCCTAAAGCTGCTCAATACCTCACTTGGAAGGGAAGGGACCGCCGTGCCGCGCGCTAAATACATCATTGCTGCCTTGCTGGTTGCCAGCCTGGCCTGCAACACCGTTACCAATATTTTGGAAGCCGACCTGTCTTCGGGCAGCAGCCCCAGCCTCGGCCGGCCGGCGCCCACCGCCTTGCCCTTTGTGCCTGCCGAGAGCCCCACCGACGAGACTCTGCGTACCCTGCAGAACACTATCGTCCCCGAGAACGATGCCCGCGAACTGGCCGCGCGCCTGATGGGCATCAAGGGCGTTCCGGAAACCCTGCCGCCGCCCGAACGCTATTATGAGCTGGGCGACCGGCGCAGCTTCTGGGTGAGCAATACGGATACGGATAGCTCCTTCGAGGTGGAAGCCGTGCTGCGCTACGTGGGCGATGAGCTGTATTTCTTCATCGAAGATGGCGTTCGCTACAACGAGACGCATCTGCTGCGCCTGGCACAGACCTTCGAAAACCAGATCGTGCCCACCACCCGCGCCTTCTTTGGCGACGAGTGGATCCCTGGGGTGGACAACGACCCGCACATCTACATCCTGTATGTGCGCGGAATTGGCTTCGGCACCGCCGGCTACTTCTCCTCGGCGGATTCGGTGCACCCCGATGCACAGTTGTATTCCAATGGCGCCGAGATGTTCGTGTTCAACGCGGACAACAGCCCGCTGGACGACGAATACACCTACGGCGTGTTGGCTCACGAATTCCAGCATATGATCCATTGGTATCGGGATGCCAACGAGACCAGCTGGCTCAATGAGGGTATGTCTGAACTGGCCGCCCTGCTGAACGGCTATTTCCACGGCGGCTTCATCCGCCAGTACGCGATCAACCCAGACTTGCAGTTGAACGACTGGCCGAACGAGCCTTACACTTCGGCGCCGCACTACGGGGCTTCGTTCATGTTCGTCACCTATTTCCTGGAGCGCTTCGGCCCCGAAGCCACCCAGGCATTGGTGGCCCACCCGGTGAATGGGCTGGACAGCGTGGACCTGGTGCTGGCCGAGTTGGGCGTTGTGGATCCGCTGACCGGTCAGCCCCCCGTGGCCGATGATGTAGTCCTCGATTGGGCCGTGGCCAATTATCTCGGCGACGACGCGGTGATGGATGGCCGCTACGACTATCCAACCTACCCGCAGGTGTTGGACTTCATGCCCGGTGACACCGAATACCTGACGGATTGCGGCGACGAATTGCAGCACCGTGATGTGCGCCAATACGGCGTGGACTATATCCGCATCGCTTGCCGCGGCCAGGTCACCCTGCAGTTCGAGGGCGCCAACCGTGTGGCCCTGTTGCCCGCGGACCCTTACTCCGGCGAGTATGCCTTCTGGTCGAACAAGGGTGACGACTCGGACATGACCCTGACCCGCGCCTTCGATTTTCGCGCGGTCAACCAGCCGATCACGCTCAGCTATCAGACCTGGTACGACATTGAAGAAGACTGGGACTACGTGTACCTGCTGGCTTCCACCAACGAGGGTGAGGATTGGGAGTTCCTACAAACCCCCAGCGGCACCAGCTATAACCCTGTAGGGAACAATTATGGCTTTGGCTATACCGGCGTTTCGGATGGCTGGATCACCGAGACGGTGGACCTCTCCGGTTATGCCGGCCAGGAAGTCCTGCTGCGTTTCGAGTACATCACCGATGCGGCCCTGAATGGCGAAGGCCTGCTGGTGGACGACATCACCATCCCGGCCATCGGCTACTTCGAGGACTTCGAGCAGGGCGAGGGCGGCTGGGAACCCGCCGGCTTCGCCCGCGTGCAGAACGTGCTGCCGCAGACCTTCCGCTTGGCGTTGATTTCCTTTGGGGATCAGATCAGCGTGCAGAACTTCACCCTCGAGGGCGACAATCGCCTGGAAATCCCCCTGGATTTCTCCGCCGATGTGGATCAGGTAACCTTGGTAGTGCTGGGCAGCACCCGCTTCACGCGCACTCCGGCAGCCTACAATTTCTCGTTCAGTCGCTAGCCAACCTAAAACGACAAAGTCCCGCAAACTGCGGGGCTTTGTCGTTTTTTAGCGGTCTTCCAGAGGGATTTCCCTCACGGGCCGGCGCATCGTCTCCAACTGGCGTTCCAGTTCGAGGCGGCGATCTTCGGCGGCGGCTTCCAGTTCTTCGCGGAAGCGGTTGAAGCGCTGTTGGAAATCGCTGCGCAGGTCTTCGCCCGAGGCGGGGGTGAGCAGGATGGCGGTCACCGCCCCCAGCAAAGCCCCGCCGGCCAGACCCACGATGAAAGCAGGAATTCGGCGCATAGTCAGCCTCCTTAACTATGGTAACATGCGCTTCTGGCTTTTCGTTACTCCCCGGCCAAATGAAAACCGCATCCACAGGCATTTCCTTATGATCATCCTCGCCGCGGGCATGCCGCGCGCCGGTTCCGGCTGGCACTACAACCTGGTGCACGATATCGTCGTGGCAGCGGGCGGGCAGGATGCCCGCCAGATCCGCCGTCGCTTCTTGCTCACCCCGATCCTCACCGAGGTCAACTGCAACATCGGCCATCTCTACTTCCGCCGGCTGGCCCCGGTGGTGGTGCCTGCCATGCTGGGCAACACCTTCGCCATCAAGACGCACTCCAAGCCGACTGCGATGGCGCGGCGGCTGATGAACAGCAAGCGCATGGCAGTCACCTACATTTACCGCGACCCGCGTGCCGCCCTGCTCTCGGCCTACGAGTACGGCGAGAACGTACGCGCCGCGGGCCGGCAGAACGTTTTTTCGCGCTTGGAGACCCTGCAGCAAGCCATCGATTTCATCAAACGCTACTTGCTGATTTGGCGCAAATGGACCGAGATCGAAGGCGTCCACGTGTTGCGCTATGAAGACCTGCTGCGGGATTACGATGGCGAAGCGAACCGGCTGGCGCGCTTCTTGAAAGCCGACCCGGCGCACCCCGCGGTGAAAGAGGCCATCGAGTTCTACCGTTCGGAGAAGGGCCTGAAGGGCCAGCACTTTGAGTTTGGCGAGGCGGAGCGCTTCCGCACCGCGCTGACCCCCGACCAGCTGGAGACCGCCAACCTGGCTTTCGAGCCGTACCTCACCGATATGGGCTATACGCCCTAATCTTGCCCAAAGCGCACATCTAAGAGATAATAAAGACACTGCTTGGACTGCCCGCAGTGCAGCCGAGACGGTGTTGCAAACCGGCTCCCTTTGGGCCGTGCCGCCGCCTCTCCAAGCGAGAGGCGTTTGTTTTTCTGCGAACTCTACCCAATGAGGAGGGTACCGTGTCCACTCAAGCCCCCAAGACGAAATCCAAAGAGGCGGCGCGCGCCAAAGTGACTGTGCGCGACTTTCGCCAGAAGAAAAAAGACGGCCAGCCGATCACTATGTTGACCGCCTACGACTACCCCACCGCGCTGGCTGTGGATCGGGCCGGCATCGACGCCATCCTGGTCGGTGATTCGCTGGGCATGGTCGTGCTGGGCTACCCGAATACGCTGCCTGTGACGATGGAGGATATGCTCCACCACTGCAGGGCGGTGGCCCGCGGGGCCAACGCCCCGCTGCTCATCGGCGACCTGCCCTTTATGTCCTACCAGGTGTCGGTGGAACAGGCCGTGGCCAACGCCGGGCGCTTCCTGCAGGAGGCGGGCATGGACGCGGTGAAGCTAGAGGGTGGCCGCGAACGCGCTGAGGCCGTGCGCCAGATTGTGGCCGCCGGCATCCCCGTGATGGGCCACCTGGGCCTCACCCCACAGAGCGTCAATACCCTGGGCGGCTTCCGCCCGCAGGCACGCACCAGTTCGGCGGCCAAGCGGCTCATCGAAGATGCCCTGGCGCTGGAGAAGGCCGGCGCCTTCAGTCTGGTGCTCGAGTCGGTGCCGGCCCGCCTGGCGGAGTGGATCTCGCAGAAGCTGTCCATCCCCACCATCGGCATCGGCGCCGGCGTGGGTTGTGACGGCCAGGTGCTGGTCACTCACGATCTGCTGGGCCTCTTCGACCGCTTTGTGCCCAAGTTCGTCAAACAATACGCCAGCTTGCACAGTGTGATGGCGGAGGCCTTTGCCGCGTTCAAGGCAGAGGTGGAGGAACGCAGCTTCCCCGGCGAGGAGCACAGCGTGGCGATCAAAGAAGAGCAATGGCAGGCCTTGCTCAAGGACCTGAATGGCAAAACCAAATCCTGAGCTCGTGCTCATCGTCGGCACCGGCGCGCTAGGCTGCCTGTTCGCCGCCCGTCTGGCGGCGGCCGGCCATCCGGTCGGCCTGTTGGGCACCTGGCCCGAGGGTATAGAAGCGCTCAACCGGGACGGGGTGACCCTGCTGGACGCCGCGGGCGGTGCGCAAAACTGGCCGGTACGGGCAAGCACGCAGCCGGCTGATTTTGCCGGCAGCCGGCTGGCGCTGGTGCTGGTCAAGGCCTGGCAGACGGGCAGGGCGGCGGCTCAACTGGCCGAATGCCTCGCCCCGGATGGCTTGGCCCTGACCCTGCAGAACGGCCTGGGCAACCGCGAGGCCCTGGCTGCTGCTCTGAGCGAGGCGCGCGTGGCTTACGGCGTGATCACCGCCGGAGCCACTTTGGTCGCCCCCGGGCAGGTGCGCAGGGGCGGCGAGGGGCGCATTACCCTGGCCGCCCAGCCCGGCCTGGAGCGCCTGGCAACCATTTTGGCCGCGGCCGGCTTCGAAGTGCAGCAGGCGGAAGACGTGGCTGGGCTGGCCTGGAGCAAGCTGGCGATCAATGCGGCGATCAACCCGCTCAGCGCGCTGCTCGGCGTGCCCAATGGCGAACTACTGGCGCGGCCCAGCGCCCGCCAGTTGTGCCGCCAACTGGCGCAGGAGGTGGCCGCAGTGGCGGCAGCCCAGGGCATCGCCCTGACGCATGCCGACCCGGCGGCGGCCGCCGAAGAGGTGGCCGGCCGCACGGCGGGCAACCTCTCTTCCATGCTGCAGGATGTGCGCCGCGGCGCGCCGACCGAGATAGACGCGATTTGCGGCGCGGTGGTGCGCGCCGCCCGCGCCGCGGGCCAGCCCGCCCCGGTCAACGAGACGGTGTGGAAGCTGGTCAGCGCGCTGCAAGGAGCCGCATGAAGCAAGTCGTCACTATTGAAGAGCTGCGCGCCGCACGTGGTGTGCTGAAAGGCAGACTTGGCCTGGTGCCCACGATGGGCTTTTTGCATCAAGGCCATCTTTCGCTGGTGGATCTGGCCAAGCGCGATTGCGATGCGGTGGCGGTCAGCATCTTCGTCAACCCGGCGCAGTTCGGCCCCAACGAAGACCTGGAAGCCTATCCCCGCGACCTGCCTGCTGATCTGCAAAAGTTGGAAGAGGCTGGAGTGGACCTGGTCTGGCTGCCCACGCCAGAAGTGATCTACCCGCCGGGCTTCAACACTTGGGTGGACGTGGAGGGCGTCAGCGCGCCGCTGGAGGGCGCCATGCGCCCGGGCCATTTCCGCGGCGTGGCCACGGTGGTGGCCAAGCTGTTCAACGCCGTGGGGCCGGATGCGGCCTACTTCGGCCAGAAGGATGCCCAGCAAGTGGCCGTGATCCAACAGATGGTGCGCGACCTGAACCTGCCGGTGGAGGTCGTCGTCGGCCCCACGCTGCGCGAGCCGGACGGGCTGGCCATGTCCAGCCGCAACGCCTACCTGAACACCGACCAGCGCATGGCTGCCGCGGTGCTCTACCGCGCACTCAGCGCTGCCCAAACGGCCTACCGCGCCGGCGAGCGCGACGCTGAGGCGCTGCGCGGCCTGATGCGGGCGACCATCGAAGCCGAGCCGCTGGCTCGTTTGCAGTACGTCTCCTGCGCCCACCCTGGAACCCTGGCGGAACTCGAGCGGGTTGAAGAAGGGGCGCTGCTCTCGCTGGCGGTCTTTGTGGGCACCACTCGCCTGATTGACAATATTGTTTTGGAATGAGGACAGCATGCTCTTAGCTATCGACGTAGGCAACACCAACCTGACCCTGGGCTTGTACGAAGGCGACACGCTCGGCCCCCGCTGGCGCATCGCCACCGACCACCGCAGCATGCCGGATGAATACGGCCTGCAGTTCGTCGGCATGTTCAACCACGCCGGCATCGACCCGGAACGGCTGGAAGGCATCTGCATCGCTTCGGTAGTGCCGCCGCTGACCGGCAAGGTGGTGGAAGCCTGCCGCAATTATTTGCAGCGCGACCCGCTGGTGGTGGATGCTGGAGTGAAGACCGGCGTGCGCGTGCTCTACGAAGACCCCAAGGCGGTGGGCGCCGACCGCATCGTGGACTGCGCCGCCGTGCAGCAGCTCTACGGCGGCCCGGCCTGCGTGGTGGATTTTGGTACCGGCACCACTTTCGACGCGATCACTGCCGAGGGCGAGTACCTCGGCGGGGCGATTGCCCCAGGCATCGGCATCGCCGCCGACGCGCTGTTCTCCGCCGGGGCCAAGCTGATGCGCGTGGACCTGCAGCGCCCGCCATCCGCTATTGGTCGCAACACCACCCACGCCCTGCAGTCCGGCTTGCTCTTCGGCTACGTGGGCCTGGTGGAAGGCCTGGTGGCCCGCTTCCGCGCCGAGCTGGGCGAGGGCATGAAGGTCATCGGCACCGGCGGTCTGGCCGAGCTCATCGCGGCCGAGACCGAGGTCATCGAAATCCTGGCCCCCTGGCTGACGCTGGACGGCCTGCGCATCGTCTGGGGGCTGAACCGCTGATGGCGCGTATCGCTTTCGTCACCGACACGAGCTTTCCGGACTTGACCGAGGGTGACCGCCTGGGGGTGGATGCACTAAGGCCGCACGGCGTCGTGGTGGAGGCGGCGATTTGGCATGACCCCGCGATCGACTGGACGGCCTTCGACCTGGTCGTGCTGCGTTCCACCTGGGATTACCACTTGCGCCTCGCCGAGTTCGCCGCTTGGCTGGATGCGTTGGATGCACAGCAGGTGCAAGTGTGCAACCCCACGGATGTGATCCGTTGGAATATGGAGAAGACCTACTTGAGCGACCTGCAGGATGCCGGCGTGACGGTGCTGCCCTCGGTCTGGCTGCCGCAGGGCGCGCGAGCGGATTTGGCTGATCTGCTGGCCGAGAAGGGTTGGACGCAGGCGGTGATCAAGCCGGTGGTCTCGGCCAATGCGCACGAGACCCTGCGCGCCGCAGGATCAGATGCTGCTGTTGTACAGCCAAAATTCGCCGAATTGCTGCAAAATGGGGGCGTGATCGTGCAGGAATTCGCCCCCGAAATCCAAAGGCATGGCGAGTGGTCGTTCATGTTCTTCAATGGTGAATACAGCCATGCCGCCATCAAGCGGCCGCAGGCCGGCGATTTTCGCGTGCAACTCGACTATGGTGGGGGCTTTGCCGCTATAGAAGCCCCGCCAGAGCTGGTGACGCAAGCCGCCGGCGTTCTGGAGGCTATCGAAACCGAATTGCTCTACGCCCGCGTGGATGCCATTGAGCGGGATGGTCAACTGCTGCTGATGGAGCTCGAACTCATCGAACCGTACCTGTTCCTGGAACTCGACCCGGCTGCGCCTGCCCGCTTCGCCGAGGCCATCGCTGCCCGGCTGCAGGAGAAAGTGTAGCCAGGATGGCTGTGCTCAAAGGCAAACGCATCCTGCTCGGCGTCACCGGCTCCATCGCCAGCTACAAGGCGGCCGACCTGGCCTCCAAGCTGGCCCAACTAGGCGCCGAGGTAGACACGGTGCTGACCGCCGCGGCGACCCAATTTGTGACCCCGCTGACCTTCCAGTCGGTCACCGGACGCCGCGCCTATCTGGACGCCGACCTGTGGGGCAACGAAGGCCACGTACTGCATGTGCGCCTGGGCAAAGAGGCCGACCTGGTCTTGGTCGCCCCAGCCACGGCCAATACCCTCGCTAAACTGGCCCAGGGCCGCGCCGACAACCTACTCACCCTGGCCGCCATCACCGGCAGCGCGCCGCTGGTGTTGGCCCCGGCGATGGATGGCGACATGTACACCAATCCGGCCACGCAAGCCAACCTGGCCCGGCTGGCCGAGCGCGGTGCACACATACTCGGCCCACAGAGCGGGCACCTAGCTTCCGGGCTCAGTGGCGTGGGCCGCATGGTGGAGCCGGCGGAAATCGCCGCCCAGACCCGCTATCTGCTCACCCGCGACGGGCCGCTGGGGGGGAAACGGGTGCTGGTCACCGCCGGCGGCACGCAGGAGGCGGTTGACCCCGTGCGCGCCATCAGCAACCGTTCCTCGGGCAAGCAAGGTTATGCCTTGGCCCAGGCCGCGCTGGACGCTGGCGCCGAGGTGACCCTGGTTTCCGGGCCGACCGCGCTGGCCGCACCGGCCGGCGCCATGCTGCGGCCGGTGCGCAGCGCTGAGGAGATGCTTGCTGAGGTGCTGGAGCAGGCCAAGAACTCCGACGCGCTGTTGATGGCGGCTGCGGTGGCCGATTTCCGGCCCAAGAGCAGCGCCTCGCAGAAAATCAAGCGCGCCGGCGGCGCGCCGCAAATCGAGTTGGTCGCCAACCCGGATATTTTGGCAGCGGTCGGCAAGGCGCGCGGCAAGCGGCTCAAAGCCGTGGTCGGCTTCGCCGCCGAAAGCCAGGATTTGCTCAAGAACGCGCAGCAGAAGCTGAAAGCCAAGAAGGTCGACCTTATAGTCGCCAACGACATCAGCGCAGCCGATGCCGGTTTCGAAGTGGACACCAATCAGGTGGTGTTGGTCAGCAAGCAGGGGGTTGAGGAATTGCCTCTGATGAGCAAAGACGAAGTCGCCCGCGCAGTGATTGAGAGATTGTCGTCGATGTTGCTTTGAAACAACCTCTATGTGATGCGCTTGAATTGAACGTTAAGGTTATCAGCGAAAAAACGCATTATGGATTTTCGACTGCGAGTACTAAAAGTTCCATCTGGCTCAGGATGTTTTCCCGATATAGCAAGACCCTTTGTTATTAGTTTTTTGAAGAGTCGAGGGAATGGAAAGTTGATACGATAAAAATAGTAATTCGAAATTTGCAAGTCTTTTAGTTTGGCAACAATTTGTTCGAATTCTTCCAAGGTGCAGAAATGGTGCGTACTGTAGTTATCTGGATTTGACCAATATTCTTTGCGCCTGTACGTATGCTGGAACTTGCGGAGCAAATAGAGCTTGCGAGGTATGTAATGTGCTGGTTCCTGAGTGTAAATTTTTCCGCCTGGATTTAGCAATGACCCTAAAACAGTGAAAAATTTAATCCGGTCGGGTATGTGATGTACAGCGCTGAGGAATACGATGGCATCATATGTTTTTCCAGCCAAATCCAAATCGTTGATGTCCCCTGGCAATAACGCATAAGTAAATCCATGCTTCTTCGATTTGACTTTTGCCAGGCGGGGTTCCAGATAGTCTAGAAAGGCCTTGTTGATGTCTACTGCTGTATAGTCTTTTACAGACTCGATTTCTACAATGTATTTGGTTAGATAACCGCTACCCGGTCCAATTTCTAGAACCGACTCCGGATGGTTTTCCTCCAAGAATTCTTTGAAAGACTTGGTCTTTGTATCCAAGGGATCGGGAGAGACTGCGTCGTATGATTTTCCGGCCTGGTAAAGGGTGGGGTCAGCGTAGTCTGGTCGCTCCTGATTGTGGCGAGCATTGTTTTTGAGCACCAGATTCTTCTCCGCATCAGACAAAGATCGCCACGCGTTATCGTTTCTGCGCATTAGGAACAGAAAAAGCCCGAGAGGGGAAATTAGTGACGGCTTCATGTAAGAGAATGCCGGGCGCTAAGCCGTGCGCAATCTGCGCGCCATGAAGATGATGACCAGCAGCAGGAGCGCGGCGGCAAGCAAGCCGGGCGCGCCGACTTCGTCCACGAAGCCGCTTTGCGGTAGCGTGCTAGGCGTCACGGTCGGCGTGGGCGAGGGTTCGCCGTCCCCTGAGGCCGCAGCAGCCTCACCTGACTCTTCCGCGCTTTCCTCGGCTGCCGCTTCGTCCCCGCTCTCCGAAGCGGCTTCAGCGCCTTCGGCTGCTGCGGCCTCCACCGCTTCGGTCTGCGCCACGGCGGCTTGGGTCAGCAAAGCTTCCACACTGGCCGTGGCTGCCTGGGCGGCGCTGGTGAAGATGGGGGTGATTTCGGTGGGTGCCTGGGTCTCAGTGGCGGTGGGCCGCAGCGTGAAGGTGGCGCTGGGTTCCGGCTGCGGCGTGTCGCTGGGCGCGGCGCTACTCGTGGCCATAATTTGCTCGGCGATTTCGGTTTCGGTGAGTTGGATCACTTCAGTCTGGCCGGGTTGCGCGACCTGCTGCTGTGGAAGTATTGCCACCGCGTAATAGACCATGCCGATGAGCGCCAGCAGCAGCAACCCGCCCAGCAGCGCGACCAGCAAAACAAAGCTGCGGTTTCCCGAAGGCTTTTTGGGCGGGGGCGAAGCTTCTGGGATATCCAGGTCGAGGTCATCGAGCATGGCGCAATTTCCTAGCGGGAATCATCACCCGAGAATTTCCAAGTTTACCAGCGGGGCCAATATCTGACTGCCGTCCTCTAGTACTATTTCTGCCGCCGCGGCGCGCAGCCCGCTGGGCAAGGGCAGCGGGGAAAGCGAGATATTGCGTATTTCGCCCAAGCCGCCCTTTTGCGGCCCGGTCAGGACGCGCACGGCGTGGCCGATGCGGAAGGTTTGAGGTGGCAGCGGCTGGGGTGGGCTGCCGGCATCCTTCACCGGGATGAAGACCTCCGGGCGGTCACCAGTGACCGCATCGATTTTTTGCGCGTTCACCGTGGCTGCGTCGCCGTTGTGGTTGGAAAACAGCCGGAAGGCATCACCGTTCATCGGTGCTGAGCCGAAGCCCTCGGTGAGCACCAGGGGGTAGGGCAGCGCCGCGGCCACCGGGCCCAGCTGCGTGGCCATGCTGCCGAGTATCAGCCCGCGCACCGGCACCTCAGCGGCCAGTTCCAGCGACTGGGGCTGCTCACAGCGCCCGGCCACCAGAATGGCGCCGCGCAGGCTCATATCCACCTGGTCGGCAGTAAGCAACTGCTCTGGCCCTTCGCCGACCACATGCAGGAAACCGTCGCCCAGCTGGCGGTTGCCCCACACCGCCTGCACCCAGGCGCCAACGAATTCGATGGTGGCGCCGTAGCCTGGGTGGACGTTTACCACCATGCCGGGCACACGGGCGGGCAGGAACGAGCGTTCGTCGGTCACTTGGAGCAGCACCTGCCCTTCGCTGATGGCGGCGATGACCCCGCCGGCAGGTGCGCGCAGTTGGCGGGCGCCCGCGCGGCGCTGCCCGGCGATGATGTCGCCCTCTTCCACTTGCTCGCCCACCTCGCGCGGGATGGCGGCCTGTGCTTTTTCGGGCGACAAGCCCAGCGCGCGGGCGGCGTCCAGCATGCGGTGGCCGGCGCCCAGGCTGCTGCGCGCCAGCGCATCCCCCGAGGCGACGGCCTGGCCCACGCCTACCAGCACTTCACCCTCCGCGGCCAGGCGGCGCGGCCGCCGCAGGGTGACCAGCGGCTGAATGTAGGAGACGGGGGCGATGGGGCTGTTGGGCATGGCTACATCCTCAAGGCTTCCTGCCAGGCCAACAGCGCCTCACGACGCTGGTTGAAGCCAGCGGGCACTTGGACGGGCCTGCCGCGTGCGTCAATAATCAGTCCGAAAACGCCGCCGACCACGCGGCGCACCCAGCCGCCGCGCCCCGGCCCCAGGCCAATGTTCACGTTTTGCAGCGGCTGCACGTACAGATCGGCCACCTGGCCCTGCGGTAGCGCGATGGTGCGCAGGCCGCCCTCGTGCACATCCACCACCGGCTCTTTTTGGCCGTTGCGTACCATTTGGATGCGCAGCAAGGGACCACCACGCGCCCTGCCCACGGGCGAGATGACCGTGCCCAGGTTCATGAAAGCGTTGGATTCGATTATCTGTACGGCCAGCAGGGGGTCCAGCCCAGCGGCGGCCCCCAGGGCGGGGGTGAGGTTGTTTTGATCCAGGATGATGGTGGCGATGCCTACGGGCTGCAGGGCATCCAGAATCATCAGCAGGCTTTGCTCTAAGCGCGGCGCCCGGCTGACGGTGCTGCCGCTGACCAACACGCGGTCGAACCAGGGCACGGTGCCGGGTAGGGGGTAAATCGCGTCGGAAGGCAGCATGCGCAGGCTCTTGCCGATTGCCAGGCGCATCACCTGGCGGGCAGCAGCTTGCTCGATGGCCAGTTCTTCCAGCGTGGTGGGCAGTGTTTGCTGGAAGAGCGGCTTGTTGTGCAAATAGTCCAGCACTGCATCTTCGCTCAGATCGTAGGGTATCCAGCGCATGATTTGCGAGAGGTGCGTCTCGGCGAGCATGCCAGCCAGGCCGCCGCCCATGCCCAAATCAGAGAAAACGCGCAGCTGCTGTTCGCCCCCGAAAGCCGCCGCCACCGTGGTGTGCCCTGCACCCAGGTCGATGCCCAGCACGCCCTTGGGCGGGTCCACCACTGTGCTGAGGAAGCGCATCATCCGCCCCATCGCCGCTGCGGCCGGCTGCAACTGTCCCTCGGCCAGCTCTTTAAGTTCACGCAAACCGTTCAGCCGAGTGGCCTGCACCTCGAAGGCCAGTTCGCGCAGCCTGGCTTGGGCCGGGGCCAGGTTCTCCTGGTCCAGGCTGGGGCGAATGTTGGGCACGTGGTGCACGCGGGTCAGCGCGCCGAGCAGCTGGTCCAACTCCTCGGCGAGGGTTTCGTTGCCGGCGAAGAGTACCTGCGGACGGTTGCCCTCGGGGATGAGCTTGAGCGCCAGGGCCAGGTAATTGGCCAGGCGTACCACCGAGCGCGAGGCGCCGCGGTTGGTGCCGCCAGCCATCAGGATGATGTCCGGCAGGGTCTGGCAAATGGAATCGACAATCAATTCCGGTTTGCGCCGGTCGTTCAGGTTGAAACTGCCGACGATTTGGCAGTAGTTGGAGGTGGCCAGTTTGTTGACGCTGTCCAGCGAGACGCGTTCCAGCAGGCCCACGGTGACCAGCTTGACCGGCTGCCCGGCGGAAAATGCCGCGCAGACCGCATTGGCACCCACACCGCCCTCGTTCTCCGGTGAAATGTGCAGGCCCTGGTTGGAGACCAGCGTGCGGCCGACGAACTCCTGCAGCCGGTTGAGCGCCTCCAGCACCGCCAGGTTGATGTCGAAAGCCGGCGCGCTCCCTGTGCTGGGCGCCTCGCCGGTGGCCAGGAAGCGATAGCGACCCTCGACCACATCGAAGAAGTGGGCGCGAGTGTTCACGCTGCCCACGTCCACCGCCACCAGTGACTGGCCGTGCTGCACCGCTTCGCTCATGGCGCCCCCAGCAGCAGGCTCAGGGTGCGCTGCAAAAAGTCCAGGCGCTCCACCAGCGCCCCGAGAGCCGCCAGCAGCACGCCGCTGAACAAGGCGGCCAGGGCGATGGCGATGAAAAAGCCTCCCAGCCAGGCCAGCGAATCGACCAGCAGGTTGCGCAGCGGCTCCTGTTTGCCGCGGCTGACCGCTCCGAAGTGGAAATAGGCCAGTGTGCTCACCGTGGCCAGCACCAGCACGATACCGTTGAAGATCACCTCGATAGCTTCCAGGTAGTAGCCGCCCTGCCAGGCGAGGTTGAATGAAGCCATGTCGAAACTGCCCGCCGCCGAGCCAATTTGCGGCAGTATCGTCCCTTGTGCGGCTCCGCCCACGGCCAGGGCGGCGCCCACGCCGGCCAGCAGCGAGGTGGCTGGGTTGCCCAGCCGGGCCGTCCTGGGCGAGAGTTTGGCCAGCAGCATCACAACCAACAGCACGCGCACGCCCAACTCAGCCAAATCCAGGCTGGGGGCGGCGTTGAGCTCATCGAGAATAGGGTAGACCAACTGCGGGAAAACGACGTCTTGCACGGCGACTGCCGCGGCGTACCCGGCGGAGACGCCGATGAATAAGTACAGCACGAAGCGGAAGATGGGGTGGTCGCCCAGCGCATAGGAGAGCACCACCAAGGTCAGCACGGCGGCGACCAGCAGGCCGATGAAGTCCAGGTCAAGGACCATGCGAGCCTCCGCCAGGGGCCGGTTTCACTTCGGCCTGTGCTTGCAGCAGGCGGCTGTACAGCCCACCGAGCAGGATGAGCAAAGCCATGCTGCCCAGGCCATAGCTGTAGGCGTCCCAATATTGGCGGCCCAGCCCGTCCTGCCCGCGCAGCCGCTCGTAGACCACTGCGCCGTGCACGCCGCTGACCAGCCCACGCAGCGTGACCGGGTCGCTGTGCAAATAGGGCCGCAGCAGCGGTCCTGCCTGGGCGCTGGTGGCGGCGAACAGGCCGCCGGGCAGCTCGATGGCGCCCTGTTCCACCCAGGCCCGCGTCGTATCGGCGTCCCCGCTGACCACGAGGATGAGGGCGAAATCGCGCAGGTGCTGGATGCCTTCCAGCGGGGCAGCTGCCCAGGGATCCTCGCGTTCCGGGGTGCCCAGCACCGCGCCGCGCGGGTCGCTGATGAAACTGCGCAGGGCGGCCACGCCGCCGGAGAGGTAGCCGAGGTTGGTGTAGCTGCCGGTGGATATCGCCGGCGTGTTGGCGAACTGCTCGGCCAGCAGGCGTTCGGCCAGCGCCGGGCCGGTTTCCTCAGTGGAGATGAATACCAAGCGGGCTTGCCTGTCCAGCAGGTGGCGCATCACGGCCGCGGCCGCCGGGGCCACCTCGCCGTATCGGGCCGGTTGCAGTTCGAAGGCCAGCAGCACAGGCGCGCCGGCCGGCAGCACGTCGATGTTGTTGAATAGGCGGCCGGCTTCGGGGAAGAAACTCGGCTCGGGCCGGTCGGCGCTTTGGCTGCCGCTCAGCAGAGGAAAGAGCACCGCCAGGAAGAGCAGCGCACTGATGATCATGCCCAGCATGCGCGCCGGCAGGGGGGGCGGCTGCCCCTCCGCGGCGGATTGCTGCTCGGTTTGCAATAGTTCCTTAAGCACCGCGGCGTGCTGCCGCTGGCTGGCGGTGGCCTCCAACCGGGTGGAAAACTCGGGCGGCTTGCCCATCTGGCCAATCTCGCTGGCGGGCAGCGCATCGCTCAGGTCGGCCAATGGCCCGGTGGGCAGCGGCCCGCTCTCGGGGAGCATCGCCTCGGAGCGCTCATCTTCCAGCGGGAAGCCCTCGTCGGGCCGCAAAGACTCCAGCCAGCCCGGCATTTCGGCGCCCAGCGCCTCAGGATCTTCGCTGAAAGCGGGCACCACCGGATGCGAGGTTTCGTCGCCAGGGTCGTCTGCGAATGCGGGCTGGGAAGCGGGTTCCTCTGTGGGGAAAGCCGGCGCAGCCTCTTCAAGAACTGGCTCGCTGTCGGAGAAAGGAGAAATTTCCTCCGGTTCCGGCAAGGGCTCCTGGATAGGCTCGCTTTCCGTGCGCCCGGGCGGGCGCGGCTGGGTGTCCTCCAGAGCGGCGGTTTCGGCTTCCGCGTCCTGCTCCAGGGAGGAAGTGCGATAGCGTTGGCGTATCTCGCTCAGCCAACCCGGTTCTTCGGTGCGTCCTTCCTCGGCCGGGGGCTCCGGTTGGGATGCGGCGGCTTCTTCCTCCTGGCGTTTGCGCAGGGCGCGCAGCCATTCCGGCAGGTTCTCTTCGGGGTCGCGGTAGGTCTGCGGCATGGTCGTTCAGCCGCCGTAGGGCCGGTCTGCGCCAACCAGCACGCGCAGCCCGGTGAGCAGCGTGCCCAAGGCCACGCCGATCAGTAGGCCGCGCAGCGCGCCGGCGGCCAAAAAGCCGCTGACAATCGGCGTCAGGGTTCGGGTGAAGAAGGGGATTTCCATGCCGAACAGCGGGCCGCTGCCCAGCAGGATGATGAAGAGAGCGATGCCAAAGGTCAGGCTGATGCGGTCGCTGCGCTTTTGGAACATGCGTGCCGCCGCCAGGGTCAGGCTGGCGGCCAGCACGGCCATCAGGCTGGTCTCGATCGGTACCTGGATGTTGTTGAATATCCAGCTGGGCAGTTCGGCGCGGCTGCCTTCCCACAATGTGACCGCAAAGGTGACCAGCATGGCAGCGATGAGTACGCCGCTGTAAGCCGGGTTCTGCCGGTTGCGCAACTTTTCCCAGTGTACGCGGAACAGGTTGGCCAGCCCAAGCAGCAGACCGAGGGCGGCCAGCAATATCGCCCAGTTGAGCACCCGGTTGCGCGCTTCGTCCAGGCCGGGGATGAGCAGGCTGGCCAGCACCAGCCCGCCGCTCACGATGGCCACTGCCGCGGCCACCGGCGTGTGCACGCGCCAGTTCACAGCAGGCCTTCCAACAGCGGCAGCCCGGCGGTGATCAGCACCGCCAGGATGATCACCCAACGCAGCACATCCTGGGCGCGCAGGCTGGCCTGGTGGGCCGGCCCGGCGTCCAGGTAGGCGCCGGTGGCATACACTTCCTCACCGAGCAGCGGCTCGTCGGTGCTTGCAAAAAGCAGCGCCTGGCCGCTGAGGTCCGGGCTGCCGCCCAGACTGAACGCCCCGCGAGTTCCACTGGCCGTGCTGATCAGCGCGGCCTCCTCGGCGTGGTGGCCCACCAGGGCGCTGGCGGAAACCGAGCCATCCAATAGTTGCGCCAGGCTGCCTGAGGCATAAGAGAAAGGCGTCAGCCCGGTGGCCTGGCCCAGCAGCGGGTGATAGTGCTCGGGGATTTCCAGGCGCTGGTAGGCGTGGCGCAGGGTGTCCTGCGCCATCAGCATCAGCGCGGGGTCGCCTGTGGTGGCGATGGGCGGCTGGTCGCTGTCCGCGGCAGTGTTGGCTACCTGGTTCAGCAGGGTAAGCCCGGCGAAGGCCGCCGCGCTGTGTGGCCCCAGCACCCCGTCGCGGCCCAGGCTGATCTGCAGCTGCGAACCATCTTCCACGGAAAGTTCGATACTGCGGCGCAGTTCCTTGAATGCCTTGATGGAGCGGAACGCCCGCCGCGGGTTGTCGCGGCCCACGAAAGACAGGATGATGAGCAAGGCCAGCGCCAGCCCGATGAGGTGCTCTGCGGAAAAATTCATGCGCGCTCGCCCTGCAGCAGCTCAATAAAAGCAGCAGCTTCCCCCGGATTCTCCAGCAGCCGGGCCAGTTCGCCCAACTCCCCAGCGTCCAGCCAGGGGCTGACCAGCGGCTGGCCGATGTATAACCCCTGGGCGGCAAGGGCGGCAAAGGCGCCGCCGGAGGCCAGCAGCGTCCCCGCCAGCCCGGCCAAGCCTAGCGATTTGAGGCGGCGCGCCCAACGCAAATGCATTTCGGGCGGTGTGGGTGTGTATTTGGGTGGGTTTTGTGGGGCAACGAGCGCAGGCACAGGCGAATTGTATATGGGCGCGGAGTCAGGGTCAAGTTGGGGCCGGAATGGATTAATATAGCCTACCAGATGGACGCTCCTTCTTTTGGAAATTGGATGCTGTTCTCGCCGCCGCGACGCCGGGGCGTGCTGCTGTACGGCCTTGGCGTGCTGCTGTGCACGGCAGTGCTCGCCGTTTGCCTCAGCCTGGCAGTGGAACAGCCGCCCGGCTTGGCGGTGATTGGCCTGGTGATTGGCGGCTTGCTGGCCGCCCTGCCGCTGCCCATCCTACTCTACCGCCTCTACGGCCTGCTGCAGTCAGCCTACTGGCTGGGCCGCGATGGCCTGCGCCTGCAATGGGGCCTGCGCCAGTTGGACCTGCCCTACTCCGCGGTGGTGGATGTGGCTCGGGCAGACGAATTGGCCGCACCGCTGGCCCTGCCGGCCGGGGGCTGGTCCGGCGTGCTCTTGGGTCGCTTAGAAGACGCCGAACTCGGCGAAGTGGAATACCTGGCCGCCGACCCCCGGCGGTTGGTGCTGCTGGGTACCGCGGAGGGCGTCTATGCCATTTCGCCGGACGATCCGCAGGCTTTCGTGGCCGCGTACAAGCGCCAGTCCGAACGCGGCAGCCTGCGCCCGCTGGCGCCCCGTTCGGTGATGCCCTCCTTTGTGTTGGCCGAGGCGTGGGCTCAGCAAGGGATTCGCCGGCTGCTGATAGCGGGAGCCGCCCTGGCGCTGGCGCTGCTGGTATTGGTGGGCGTCCTGGCCCCCGGGTCCCCGGGCGTCTCGCTGGGCTTCACCCCAGACGGGCAGCCGCTGCCCCTGGTCGCAGGGGTGCAGCTTTTTCTGCTGCCCGTGCTCAATCTGTTCTTTTATGTAGGCAACTTTATGCTTGGCTTGCTCTTTTACCGCGAGAAGCAGGGCGGGGTGCTGGCCTCACTGTTGTGGGGCGCCAGCCTGGTGACCAGCCTGCTCTTCCTGGCGGCGGTGTTGGCCAGCGTGGTTACCCACGTTGCCTAGGCACTTATCCACAGGAAAATGAGAGTTATCCACAAATGCTGACCCTCCACCTCGGCTTCGACACAACCCAAACCCTGGTTGGCTTCGGCTTGGCTGCTTTGGTGGCAGCCACCGGCTGGCGGCTGGGCGCACTGAGCTCCAGTGGGGCCATCGCCGCCGCTTTGGTCGGCGGGCTGACTTACGGGCTCGGCGGGTTGCCTGCCGCCATTTTGCTGGTGGCCTTTTTTGCCTCCTCCAGCCTGCTGTCGCGCACTTTCAACCGGCACAAACACAAGCTGGCTGAGGATTTCTCCAAGACCGGCCGGCGCGATTGGACCCAAGTGGCCGCCAACGGCGGCGCAGCCCTGCTGGCCCTGGTTGCCGGGGCGGCCGGCTGGCTGAACACCTCGGTGGCCTGGGTTGCCTTTGCCGCCGCGCTGGCGGCGGCCAACGCGGATACCTGGGCCACGGAACTGGGCGTGCTCAGCCGCACGCCGCCGCGCATGGTGACCACCGGCGCGCCCGCCCCGCACGGCGCTTCCGGCGCGGTAAGCGGCCTGGGAACCCTGGTGGGGCTGGCCGCGGCCGCCCTCATCGGCCTGCTGGCTGGCTGGCTGCTGGGCGGCAACCTGGCGCTGGCCGCGCTGGTCGTTGCGGTTGCCGGGCTGCTGGGCAGCCTGGTGGATTCCTATCTGGGCGCGACGGTGCAGGCGATGTACTACTGCCCCGATTGCAAGAAGGAAACCGAACGCCACCCGGTGCACAGCTGCGGCGCGGCCACGCGCCTGCAGCGGGGCTGGAAGTGGCTGTCCAACGATTGGGTCAACTTCCTTAGCACGCTGGCCGGAGCCTTCCTGGCCTCCGGCGCGGCCACGTTGTGGCTGTGAGATAATCGCCCCGCCGAGGAGCCTGTGAGCGAAGAACTGCGCGTCCCCATGTCCCGACCTGATATCGGCTCGGCTGAACAGCAAGCCGTGGCCGAGGTGCTGGCCACGCCCGTGCTCAGCATGGGCGAGCAGACTAGCGCTTTTGAAGAGGCGGTGCGCCAGTTTTGTGGAGCGCAGCATGCCGTGGCGGTGAATTCCGGCACAGCCGGACTGCACCTCTGCGTGCGCGCCGCGGGCATTGGCCCCGGCGACCTGGTGCTGACCACGCCTTTCTCGTTCGTCTCATCCAGCAATGTGCTGCTTTTCGAGCAGGCCGTGCCTGTCTTCGTCGACGTGGATGCGCGCACCGGCAACCTCGACCCGGCGGCGCTGGCGCAGGCCGCCGCCGACCTGGCGGCTGGCGGAGCCGCCGCTGAACGCTGGCTGCCGCGCCGCGGCGCACAGGCCACCCCGGCCAAGGCCATCCTGGCCGTGGACGTCTTCGGGCAACCCGCGGACTATGCCGTCATCCGCGAGGTGGCGGAGCAGCACGGCCTGGCGCTCATCGAAGATTCCTGCGAGGCGCTGGGCGCCGAATACCGCGGCCAGCCAGCCGGGCGGCTGGGCGACATGGGCGTATTCGCCTTTTACCCGAATAAGCAAATCACCACTGGCGAAGGCGGCATCGTGGTCACCGACGATGCTGAGGCCGCCGATTTCATGCGCGCCTTGCGCAATCAGGGCCGCGCCCCGGGCGACACCTGGCTGCAGCACACGCACCTGGGCTATAACTACCGCATCACCGAGTTGAGCGCCGCGTTGGGCCGGGTACAGATGGGGCGGCTGGAGGACTTGCTCGCCCGCCGCGAGCAGGTGGCCGCCTGGTACCAGCAGCGGCTGGAAGGTCAGGCGGGCCTGGAGGTGCAATACGTGGGGCCGGATACGACGCGGATGAGCTGGTTCGTCTATGTGGTGCGCGTGGCCGCCGGCGTGAACCGCGAAGAATTTGCCAGGCGCCTATTGGCGGCGGGGGTACCCAGCCGGCCGTATTTCGCCCCCATCCATTTGCAGCCGTTCATGGTCGAGCGCTTCGGCTACCAGCCCGGCGACTTCCCGGTCACCGAGGACCTGGGCGCCCGTGGCCTGGCGCTGCCTTTCTCCGGCGTGATGACTGAGGCCGAAGTGGACCTGGTCTGCGAGGAAGTGCGCAAGGCGCTAGCGTAACTCGCGGTTAACCCACAAGCACACAAAGAAAGAGCACAAAAACTTTGTGCTCTTTCTTTGTGTGCTTCGTGCCTTGTGGCTGTTTCTTTGTTTAAGGCAGCCTGGTGAAGTTGATCATTACCAGGTTTTCTTCGCAGCTGGCCGAGGTGCTGAAGCTGTGCGCCGCGGAGATGGGCTGGCCTTCGGCATCCAGCAGGGTCACCTGTAGGGCGTTGCTGGAGGCGATGGGCTGGTCGGCCAGCTGCACTTCGTAGTACTGCCCACCACCGTATTGGGAAGCCGCCCCGGTCAGGCCGGTTTTGTCCACCGGTTCGCCGTTCAGGCTGCCTGTAACGCGCACCTGCAGGCCGGCTATCGGGCCACCTTCCTCAAAGACTTGCCCGGCCACGGCCATAAAATTGCACTCTCGCTCAGGATAGAAGATGGTCGAGTTCAAAAAGCTGGGATTGTCGCCCGGCTGCAGCCCGAAGCTGATCACCGGTTGCGGTGTGGCGGTGGGTTCTGCTTCCGGGGTGGCTGTCGGCTGCGGCTCTGGGGTCGGTTCAGCAGGGGCGAGGGTGGGCGCCTGGGTGGGCGCCACCGGCGCCGGCGGCAGGGGGTTGAATTCGCTGTTGGGATTCAGGAAGATGAGTGCGTAAAAACCGATGACCGCCAATGCGCCCAGAGTGAGGAACAGGCTGGCGCAGTTGAGCAACGCCGCCCCGAGGCGGAAAGGCTTCTTTTCAGGGATGTCTTTGAAATCGAACTCGTCCATCATCGCTCCGTTCCCCCAATTCTAGACCCAAGCCAGAATTAGGGCAGCAAAATTTCCACGTGGGCCTGACCGCGCTGCTCGCTGAGCCAGTTTTGCAGCGCCAGGGTTTGCAGCGCCTGGCGGGCTCGCGGCGTCAGCGGCCGGTCGGGCTGGCGGTCCATCACCTCGATGAGGTGGAAGCCCAGCTGGGTTTCCACCACCAGGCTGACCTGCCCGGGCTGCAGGCCGAAGGCGGCTTCCTCCACTGCGGGTTGCAGCAGATACCCCCGCGGGAACCAGCCCAGGTAGCCCAGCCCCTGGCCGTCGTTGTTGTTGACGATTTGCTGGAACGTGGTGCCGCCCTGCAGCTGGCCTTGCAGCCGTTCGGCGGAGAACCTGTCCGGCAGCAGCACCTGGCGGGCCAGCACCTGCTCGGCGGTTGGCGGCACGGCGGCAGTGATTTCGTCCCGCATCCAGCCTGCCTCGATCTCCAAGGCCAGCTCCTCGCGGAACAATGCCGCAGTGTAGCCATGCTCGTCCAGCCAGGCCTCGAAGGCGCCCTGGCCGCCGGCAGCCTCGATGGCCGCGCTCAAGCGTTGCTCCAGCGTTGTATCGTCCAGCGTATAGCCCTGGGCGCGGGCTCCCTGGGCCAGCAGCAACCGGTTAACCAAGTCGTCCAGGACGGTCTGCTGCACATCCTCTGTTGCCAGAAGTGTGCCAAACTGGCTCTGGGCGGCCTGGAACTGGGTCCGATGCAGATCGTAGCTGTCGTTGGTGATGGCTTCGCCATTCACCAACGCCACTGGCGCGGAAGGGGTGACGCCGGGCTGCTCCGGCTCGGGCAGGCTGGCGGCGGTTTCCTGTACGGCAGCCGGCGGCGGGGCGCCGCAGGCGACTAGGAGGAGGCTGCAGAGGAGGATGGCTGTGAGTTGGCGGAGGATCATCGCCGGCAATTATATACTCCACGAATTTGTACATCCTTTACAAGGCATTAACAATGGTTGGCAAGTGGCGTGCTACGATTTCGCCCATGAAAGCTGCCCATGTAACCCAATATGGTTCGCCGGAAGTCGTCACCATTCAAGAGGTCGCCCAACCTCAACCCAAAGACGACGAAATTCTCGTGAGAATACATTCCAGCGCAGTGACTGCCGCGGATGTACGCATCCGCGCGGCTCGCTTTCCCAAGGGTTTTGGTTTGTTGGCCCGTTTGGCTTTTGGTTATTCCAAACCCAGGAACGCCGTGCTGGGGAACACCTTTTCCGGCGTGGTGGAGGCGGCCGGCGCCAACGTAACCGAGTTTCAAGTTGGCGACGAGGTCTGCGGCATGACCGGTACTCAGATGGGTACGCATGCCGAATACCTGGTCATCTCTCAGAACAAAGCCGTTGTCAAGAAACCCAAAGCAGTCAGTCACCAAGACGCTGCCGGCGTCCTCTTCGGCGGCACCACTGCGCTGTACTTCCTGCGCGACAAGGGCCAGATTGGCCCCGGCCAACAGGTACTCATTCATGGCGCTTCGGGCGCGGTGGGGAGCAATGCAGTGCAACTCGCCAAGCACCTCGGCGCCAAGGTGACTGCCGCCACTCGCCCCGGAAAAACCGACTTTGTCGCCAGGCTGGGTGCCGATCGCGTGGTCGACTATACGAAGGAGACAGCCGGCGGCGTATACGACCTGGTGCTGGACACCAGCGGACGACTTTCGGTTTCACAAGGCAAAGCCTTGCTGAAACCGCAGGGCAAGTTGGTCCTCATCGCGGGCGGTCTCCCCGAACTGCTTCGCAGCCTGATAGACAAACAGCTGATCGGCGACGGCGCCCCGGAGCGCAAGGAAAACATCGCTTACCTGCTTTCCTTGGTGGAGAGCAAGGCGCTCAAAGTGGTCAACGAAGAGGTGTATCCCTTTGAGAATGTGGTCAAAGCCCATCAGCATGTAGATGAGGGCAAAAGTGGGAATGTCTTGCTGCAGTTCTAATCCTGCGGGTTGACAGCCACTTGCTTTTTGCGGATAATTACACCTACAGGCGAAGACAGAGGAAAGTACGCTGCTGGAAGCCGCCAGGGAGGCGGGGACACCGGACTGCAACCCCCGCTCTGTGAAAAGCAGCCGAAGTTCCCTCTCGAGCTGCCCGGGTGAATTACTGCAAAGCCGCAGTCTAGTAGCCTGGGCCGTCCGTTCGACGTTACCCGAACCACCAATCGCCGCGAGGCTGTTGGGCTGAGAGGGTTGCTTGTCTGAGGACAAGCGGCCAAATTGGGTGGTACCGCGGGAGCTGCGCTCTCGTCCCGAGATGGACGAGAGTTTTTGTTTTTAACGAGGAGAAGCGATGCTAGCAGAATTGGACAACATCCACCAAGAAGCGCTGGCCGCCGCGAAACAGGTGGCCGACCAAGCCGCCCTGGACGAGTGGCGCAGTCGCTACCTGGGTCGCAACGCCCTGCTGACCCAGAGCGTGAAGCAGCTGGGCAGCCTGAGCGCCGAGGAGCGCCCGGCAGCCGGCCAGAAAATCAACCAGGTCAAGCAGGCGCTGGAAGCCGCCTACGAAGAGCGCAAGGCGGCTCTGCAAGCCGATCAGTTACAGCGCTCGCTGGAGACGGAGCGCCTGGATGTGACCTTGCCCGGGCGCAAGCTGCCGCTGGGCCGCTTGCATCCCATCTCACAGACCCTGCGGCGCATCAACGTCATTTTTGCCGAGATGGGCTTCCAGGTCTATCGCTCGCGGGATGTGGAGACTGACGAATACAACTTCCTGCTACTCAACTTCCCGCCCAACCATCCGGCGCGCGAAATGCAAGACTCCTTCTATGTCGAAGGCGGCAGCGCAGACAACCCGCTGCTGCTGCGCACGCACACCTCGGCGGGGCAGATTCACGCCATGCGCGAGTTCGCCGCCGAAGCCCCGGACAATCCGCCGCCGGTGCGCATCGTACTGCCGGGCATGTGTTACCGCTACGAGCAGGTCAGCGCCCGCTCTGAGGTGCAGTTCACCCAAGTCGAAGGGCTGGCCGTGGGCGCCGACATCACCTTCGGCGACCTGAAAGGCACGCTGACCGACTTTGCGCGGCGCTTCTTCGACGCGGATGTGCGCACGCGCTTCCGTGCCTCACACTTCCCATTCACTGAACCCAGCGCCGAGATGGACGTGGAGTGCTTCGTCTGCGGCGGCGGAGGCTGCTCGGTGTGCAAGCACAGCGGCTGGCTGGAGATTTTGGGCAGCGGCATGGTGCACCCCAATGTGCTGCGCAACGGCGGCTACGACCCCGAGCGCTACACCGGCTTCGCCTTCGGCATGGGGCCGGAGCGCCTGACCATGCTGCGCTACCGCATTGAAGACATCCGCAATTTCTGGCGCAATGACTTGCGATTTTTGGAGCAGTTCTCATGAAAGTACCGATTTCCTGGCTCAAAGACTTCGTTGATTTGGACGGCGTTTCCATTGAACACCTGGCCCACACCCTGACGATGGCCGGGCTGGAAGTGGAAGAGATCCGCTACATCGGCCTGCCCATCCCCAGCGGGCAGCAGCTGTCCAAACTGAGCGGCCTGGCCTGGGACCGCGAGAAAATCGTGGTGGCTGATATCCGTGAAGTCGGCCCGCACCCGGATGCCGACCGCCTGGTGCTCTGCCGCCTGTATGACGGCGAAAAGGAGCACAGCGTGCTCACCGGCGCGCCCAACCTATTCGAGTACAAAGGCCAGGGCGAGTTGAAGCCGCCGATCAAGGTGGCCTACGCCAAAGAGGGCGCTGAGATTTACGACGGCCACCAGGCCGGATCCCACAAGACGACCCTGAAGCGTACCAAGATCCGCGGCGTCGAGTCTTATTCGATGGTTTGCTCCGAGAAGGAACTTGGCATTTCCGAGGAACACGAAGGCGTCTTGTTCCTGGAGACCGACGCCGCGGCGGGCACGCCGTTGGCCGATGTGCTGGGCGACGCGGTGTTCGACATCGCTATCACGCCCAACATTGCCCGCAACGCCAACATCTATGGCGTGGCCCGCGAGGCCTCCGCTCTGCTGGGCCGGCCACTGAAGCCGATGCCGCTGGAGGTGCAGGCCGACGGGCCGAAAATCGAGGGCGCGGCGCGCATCGAGATCAGCGAGCCCGAGCTCAACCCGCGCTTTGTGCTGGGCATGATACGCGATATCGAAATCAAGCCCAGCCCCGAATGGGTGCGCCGCCGGCTGACCCTGGCAGGGATGCGCCCGATCAACAATGTGGTAGATGCCACCAACTACGCCATGCTGGAGTTGGGCGAGCCGCTGCACGCCTTTGATTACGACGTACTGGTGCAGCGCGCCAAGGGTAAGCCACCGGTGATCAGCACCCGCCGGGCCAAGAAAAAGGAAACCCTTACCACGCTGGACGGCGTCGAGCGCCAACTGGACGATTTCACCGTGCTAGTCTGCGACAGCGCCGGCTCGCTCTCGCTGGGGGGCGTGATGGGCGGTTTGGAGAGCGAAGTCACCGCGAGCACCCGCAACGTGTTGTTGGAAGGCGCGGCCTGGAATTTCATCAACATCCGCAAGACGCTCAACGCCCAGCGGCTCGCTTCCGAGGCGGGCTACCGCTTCTCGCGTGGCGTGCACCCGGCGATGGCCGAGCGCGGCGTCAACCGCGGGCTGGAGCTGATGCGCCAGTGGGCCAGCGGCAGCGTGGCGCAGGGGTTGGTGGACGAGTATCCGCTGCCGCCGCAGCCCAGCGTCGTCGAGATCGGCCCGGGGGATGCGCTGCGCTGGCTGGGTGTGGAGCTGTCCACTGAGCAACTCAGCGACATCCTGGGGCGGCTGGGATTCGAGGTGAAAGCCAAAGGCGACGCCCTGACGGTGACCACGCCGGACCATCGCCTGGATATCGGCGAAGGAGTCATCGGCAAAGCCGACTTGATGGAAGAAGTGGCCCGCATCTATGGCTACGAGAACATCCCGGCCACGCGGTTGGGCGACGACCTACCGCCTCAACGCGGCAACCGCACCTTGGAAATCGAGGAGCGCATCCGCGACCTGCTGGCCCGCCTGGGCCTGCAGGAAGTGATGACCTATCGCCTGACCAGCCCGGAGCAGGAGACGCGCCGCTTGCCCGTCGGCACGCCGCCGGATGACAAGCCGTACACGCAGCTCAGTAACCCCATTTCGCAGGAGCGTACCGTGCTGCGCAAGAGCCTGCTGGCCTCGGTGCTGGAAATCGTGGAGCGCAACGCCAACATCCGCGAGCGGCTTGGCTTCTTTGAAATCGGGCCGGTCTTCCATGCCTCGGAGGCTGGCCCGCTGCCCGACGAGCTGCAGCGACTGGTGCTGGCCCTGCGCGGCCCGCGGCAGCCGGGCCACTGGCAGGGTGGCGATGTTGGCGCGCTGGATTTCTACGATGTCAAAGGTGTAGTGACCGCCCTGCTGAGTGGCCTTGGAGTGGACGGGCTGGCCTTTGAACCCGCGCAGCACCCCGCGTTCCATCCGGGCAAGTCCGCCCGGGTGCTGGCCGGCGAACAGCAACTCGGTGTCTTCGGTGAACTGCACCCGCAGGTGCAGGCGCAGTACGACTTGGGCGGGCATCCTGTGCAGGCCGCCGCCTTGAACTTGGACGCCATCTACTCCCTGGTACTTGCCCGATTCGACAGCCGCGGCGTGCCTGCCTACCCGCCGGTGCTGGAGGACATGGCCTTTGTGGTCGACGAGACCGTAGCTGCCGGCCAGATCGAGGCGCTGATCCGCCAGACGGGAGGCAAGATGCTCAGCGACCTGCAGCTGTTCGACGTCTATCGCGGCGAGCAGATCGGCGCGGGCAAGAAGAGCCTGGCTTACCAGCTCACCTACCAGGACGCCGAGCGCACGCTCACCGACGAGGACGTGTCCAAGATGCGCCACCGCATCGTCAAACGCCTGGAGCAGGAATTGGGCGCCAAGCTGCGCGCCTAGCTTGAGGGCCCTGCCGTTGCGGCGAGGCCCTTTTGAAAAGCGGGTAAACTAAGCCGATATGCTCTTTTTAGGCGTTCTTTCCGTCTTTCAAATGATCGCTCTGCCGGGCCTGCTGCTCATCCGGCTTTTTCCTGGCAAACGCACGCCGATTCAACAGTCTGTATACGTTTTCATGCTCAGCTTGCTGGCCAACCACACGGCGGTCGTTCTGCTAGTGGCGCTGGGTATCTACCTGCGTTCGGTTGTCCTGGTTTTGTTCGTGGCCCAAATCGCCCTTTTGCTTTGGCTGTATCGGGCTGAACTGCTTAAAGCAGTTCGCGATTTGGGTAAGCCGATAAGGGAGCGGAGTACGGCGGGCATTCGCTCTTTTGCTGAAAGACTGCAAAAAGATTATTGGCCCACTGTTTTTTACTTTGTATTTGCTGTGTTGGCTGTGGGAGCAATTGCTTGGGTGCTGTGGGTTTGGGTTACCAGCTTTAATACGGTCTTCGAGACCTGGGATGCCTGGGCATCCTGGGACCGTTGGGCAGAAAAGTGGGCTGAGAACCGTTTTCCTGGAGATACGTGGGAATACCCGCAACTGATTCCGATTACCTATTCGATTGGTTATAAATTCATCGGAACCATAGCGGTCAAGTTCTTCGGCAAGAGCATTATGCCGCTGTTCACCCTGGCGATTGGCCTGATGCTGTTTGACCTGGGCCTGCGCAAGCGCTCGTTTGGCTACATGCTCAGCTCTGGCTTGGCGATTTATACGACGTATTATTTTTTCAGTCGATATATCGCAGACGGTTATGTAGATATCCCTGTGGCCTGCTTTAGTCTCATGGCGGTCTATACCTTATTGACCGCCGATGAAGTCAAAGACCCCAAGGAACTGCGTTCCACCTTGGTATTGGGCAGCCTGGCCGCGGCTACAGCCGCGGTGACCAAGCAAACCGGGCTCTACATCCTGGCTTTTTATCCTGTGTTTGCATATTTCTGGGTGCTGCGCGGCAGGAAAGATTTTGCGTTGCGCGAGCAGCTCACTTTGCTGGGCCGGCATGTATTGTTTATCCTCGCTTTGGTGCTGCCTTGGTACGCCTTCATGCAGTACCGCATTTGGTACGGCGGCAACGTTTCGAACATCCAGTATGTCATCAATGACATCTATGGCGACATGACCCTGTGGGAAAGATTCATTGCCGCTTTGGGCTTGTTGGGCCCTTATGTCTATCTCTTCGTATTCGCGGCTCTTTCACTGCTGGTCCTCAACAACAAGTTCCGCCAGCTGGTTGTGTTGATGGTGCTGCCTTTTGCGGTTTTGTGGGCTTTCTTTTTGAGTTACGAGGTACGCAATTTGGCGGTTGCCTTGCTGCTGTTGACTATGGTGGTTGGCGTAAGCGTGGAAGCCTGGTTCCTGCGTTTGCGGGACAGCTTTGCCAAGCCGCGCTCGCGTTTGCGGGTGCCGGCCTACGGGTTCGCGCTGCTGGCTGCTCTGGCTTTGTTGGCTGCCAACTTCACCTGGAGCGGCCAATCGTTAATTAATCACCAAATCAGCGAGCAAAGGAAAATTTTCCAACCCGAACTCAACCACAAACTGTACAACTTTTTTAGCCGGGAAGGCGGCCCGCAGCCTGTATTCACGGTTTACCCGATTGGCTGGCTGCCCGACTTGAGAGAGACTTGGCTCTTTGAAGACTTCAGGGACTACGATAGGTACCAGCAGACGCTGCTTAACAACCCAGATGTTACGTTAATGCTGGTGCAATTGCCTTATGCCGATGAGCGCATTCAGCAGGAAGTCCAGTCGTTGATTGATGCGGGAACGTATGAAATCATTTTCACCGAGGGCATCTACACGCTGATACGCATTCCGCCTCGCTGACTGTGTGAGGAACCCTTTTGCCACCCCCTGCTCGAATTTTTGTAATTGTCCCCGCCTATAACGAAGGCCGGGTGCTGCGCGCCAGCCTGAAGCCGCTGTTGGGGACAGGGTATTCCATTGTGGTGGTGGACGACGGTTCCACGGACAATACCTGGCGGCAGTTGGCGAGCCTCGCGGTTCACCGCGTCCGGCACCCCTTCAATTTAGGACAAGGCGCCGCGCTGCAGACTGCGACCAGCTATGCTTTGGAGGCGGGAGCGGAATACATTTTGCATTATGATGCCGACGGCCAGCACCGCGTCGAAGACATCCCCAGCCTGCTGGAGCCGGTACTGCGCGGCGAGGCCGATGTGGCCCTGGGGTCGCGCTTCCTGCGCCGGGATGATTTGCAAGCGGTGCCCTTCTCGCGCCGCCTGTTGCTGAAGGGCGCGGTGCTGGTCAACTGGCTGCTCACGGGTTTGTGGCTTAGCGATGCGCACAATGGTTTTCGGGCGCTTTCGCGCGCCGCGGCGCAGAAAATCGTGCTGCGCGAAAACGGCTTCGCCCACGCCAGCGAGATTCTGCAGCAAATCCGCACCCACCGCCTTCGTTTCGTGGAACGCCCGACACGCATCCGCTATACTGAATATTCGCTGCACAAGGGCCAGCGTTTTTGGCACGCTTTTGATGTGCTCGTGGATTTGTTGATAAAGCGAGTGTTCCGATGACCCCGATCCAATTTCTGCTCATCTTTGTAGCTTTGGCCATCCTGTTCCTGTATTTGCGGCATCTGCGCACCCGCCTGCTGGACCGCATGCTGCTCTCGCTGTTGGCTTTGGGTGCGGTCATCCTGGTTGTCAGGCCAGACTGGGCCACAGCTCTGGCACAGCTGCTGGGCGTCGGGCGCGGGGCAGACTTGGTTTTCTATCTGGGACTCAGCGGGCTGGCCTTTCTTTGGATGGGCTTGTACAGCCGCCAGCGCGAAATGGATGTGCGCTTGACTGAACTGGCCAGGCGCATGGCGATTTTTGAAGGGGAAAAGCCGAAGTCGAAGCCGCGCAAACCCAAGGCCAAGCGGCCTTAATCAATCGCTTCGATGATCTGAGCTGCCAGGTCGAAACGGTTGAAAGCGGGCATCAGATACACGCCGCCTGCCCACGGGCGAATCTGCTCGATGAGTTCGATGGCGATGCGCACGCCCTCTTGCGGGCCGTCGCTGCCCGCGTCTTCCATGCGTTTGCGAATAGCTTCGGGGATGGTGATACCCGGCACTTCGTTGTGCAGGAAGTTGGCGTGGCGCAAGCCATACAAGGGCAGGATTCCCACCAGCAGCGGCTTGTCGAAGTCAGCCTGTTTTTCCTTGTACTTGTCTAAAAATTCTCGAGCCTGTGCCGCTTCGTAAACCGGCTGGGTCAGGAAGAAATCCGCCCCGTGATTGAGCTTGCGGGCCAGCACCTTCGCTTCGCGCGCCGGGTCCGACGGGGCCAGGTTCAGCGCCGCGCCGACATGAAAGGCAGTGGGCTGGCCGATCTCTGAGCCGGAGTGGTCGCGGCCGGAGTTGAACTGCTGTTTGATCAGCTTGATCAGCCCGGTGGGGGCGAGATCGTAGTTATCCATCGCCTCGGGGTAGTCGCCGATCGCAGTGGGGTCGCCCATGACCACGAAGACGTTGCGCACGCCCAGCGCGTGGGCGGCCAGCAGGTCGCCCTGCACGCGCAGCAGGTTGCGGCCGCGGGTGGGGAAGTGCAGAGTAGTCTCCACGCCCACTTGGCGTTGGATGAGTTCGCAGACCGCCCAGGGGCTCATGTGCATGCGCGCCAGCGGGCTGTCGGCCACGTTGATCACGTCCACACCAGCTTCGCTGAGCAGGTCGGCGCCAGCCTGCAGTTTGTAGGTCGAGAGGCCGCGCGGCGGATCCATCTCTACCGAAGTAACGAATTTGCCGGCTTGGAACTTTTCGGCCAGCTGCGAGCCCTTGTCCGGCCCGCGCATCGTTTCGGTTGGTTCAATGATGCGGATCTGCCCGTTGGGCAGCTCGGCGCCCTGGTCGGGGTTGTCGAGCGCTTCTCGCATGGCCTGGATGTGCTCGGGCGTGGTGCCGCAGCAGCCGCCGATGACTGCCGCCCCGGCGGCGCGGAAGGCCAGCGCGTACTGGCCAAAGTACTCTGGCCCGGCCGGATAGCGGATGCGCCCGGCGACCCGCTCCGGCCAACCGGCGTTGGGCATCACTGAGTAACGTGCCTCGGGCATGGCGCTGCGCATCTGCTTGAGGATGCGCAGCAACTGGGCCGGGCCGCCCGAGCAGTTGATGCCGATGATGTCTGCGCCGGCTTCGTGCAGTCGGCTGGCCACCTTGGCCGGCGTGTCGCCCAACAGGGTGCGGTCGTCGCGGGTGAAAGTCATCGAGACCAACACGGGCAGCTCGCTGAGCGCTTTCGCCGCCTTAAGCGCCTCGCGGGCTTCGTAGAGGTCGGTCATCGTTTCGATAATGATCAGATCGGGTTTGCCGGCCAGCAGGCCGCGCAGCTGCTCTTCGAAGGCTTCGCGGGCCTGCTCGGGATCCACGCGTCCGAAGGGGGCCAGGCGCACGCCCAGCGGGCCGATGTCGGCGGCCACGAAGGCCGGCTTGCCGGAAGCAGCCACCGCTCCCCGGGCCAATTGCACGCCGGCCTGGCTGATCTCGGCGGCCTTGTCCTGCAGGCCGTGCTCCGCCAGGCGGAAGCGATTGGCGCCGAAAGTGTTGCTCATGATGATTTGCGCGCCGGCCGCCAGGTAGGCGACGTGAATCTCGGAGACGGTCTCGGGCTGCGAGAGGTTCAGCTCATCAAAGCAGCGCGCAAAGTCCACGCCGTGCTCGTGCAGCACGGTGCCCATCGCGCCGTCGGCGAGGAGGGGAGAAGAATCAATCAATAATTCGAGTAATTTATTTGCCATTCAGACCCGGGGAAGAAATAGTGGGAAAGTAAATGCTGGCTGTATGGGCTATCAGTTGCAGCCAGATTAAAACCAGACCAGGGAGCACCAGTCGCATGAAGGCTGTGTTCATCCAACCGCTAATATCAAAGACTTCATATGGCGTGTAGGTGTTGGCCCAGAAACCAGCATATACAGATAAGACAACCACAAGACCAAAGCCCAACATGTCGCGGCTTTTTAGTTTGGATTTTGTAATGGCCGCAAGGATGACGCACAGCAAAACAATCCAGCCCATGCTGCCCCAATCCTCAGGTTGCATGAACCTGGTAACCATGGATTGCAGGATAAAGCCTGCTTCCCAAAAATGTATTTCGCCTGCCAAGATGCGCCTAAACGCGGTAGAGAAAGCGCCGTCCGTAAAACCTGATCTGTAATAGGCCAGGGGTGAAGTGACTGCCCAAAAAATTGTGTACAGACCGATCGCCCCCAGAAGGGCGATAAGTTTTTCTTTTTGCTTTCGCAAATCGCGGTGATAAAAGAACAGGGCGGCTAAGGCGACAGCCCAGGCAAGATGCAGACCTTCGGGTCGTGTCCAGGCAGCAAAAACCAGGAACAGCATCCCCCAAAACCAGTATGAGTGATTTGGCCTTGTAGTTGGCAATTGGGCATAATGCAGCATCAGAGCGCCACCAACTAAGTAGAAAGTAAACGGCAGATTGCCATGAGCAAGGGTGGACATGGCAAAGACTACTGGTGTAGTGCTCAACAGCAAAGTGGCTAAAACGCTGAGGCGAGGTGTGGTGTGTTTTAGGAGGAACGAATAAGCCAGACCTATGCTGCCCAGTAAGAAGAGAGGAAAGATCAGTTTGCTTTCTGGCAGCCTTTCACCAAAGAGAGCAAGAAAGGTGCTTATCATCAGTGGAACATTCAGTGGATACCATGTGGTTAGCGTTCCACGCCCGGTGACACCTTCCGAAAGGCCTGCTACTTGGATGCCGTATCCTTTTGCCCCCCACAACACAAGTTCATCTGTAGTAGTGAAACCATTGCCTATTGACACGATGAAAGATAGCCCAACTGGTAACAGCAATAAAACTTGAAGAAACGTTTCGTTGCTTGGTCGGCTTGTCGAAAATTTTAATCCCCGCCTTTTCCACAAGAAGAAAGACATTGCTCCCGTAAAGAGCCAATATAAACCCACGAGACCTGCAAACAAAATGTGGCTGGCTTCTGCCCCCAGAAGCAATGCAGTATATGTGCCCAGGGTGAACCAGCCAATACCACTGCCTATGCCCAGGGCAAGATGCAGGAAGAGTCTTTCCGTTGGCAACATTTGTCCGGCCAACAAGGTGCCAGGCAGTATCAATGCAAGCAAAAAAAGTACCGCTGGCAGGCTTGTGACAAAGATCTCAGCGAAAGATGTGTAGGGCGACCAGGGCTGTCCCGCCGCCGCCGCTTCCGGCAAGAGAACGGCCCAGTTTTTGTCGAAGGCCTGCAATCGTTCTCCCCAATTCTCCTTGTTGAGCAAGGCTTCTAAGTCAGTTATCAATACTGCATAATTCTGGTCGCCAAGCCGCTCTAGGCACCTTTCGGGAGTGGTTTCGCAATATTCAATCAGGCGTGGCTGCAAAAAGAATTCCACATAGCTGATTCTCCTCAGTGGCTCTGGAGTTCTGGTCAATACAGGTATGGCTACGGTCGTATCATGAGGAATCCTCGCGTTCAAAAAACCATAAAAATTGGCCATTCTTTGCCCGAAAGCGAAGTTGGCGCTTCGCCATAATCCATGCTGCCCGATTGCTCTATGTATTTCCTCAATCCGATAGGCGTGTGTGTTGAACAGGCTGAACATTTGGAATAGCAGAGCGAGTAATAGCCCTGCGGCAAGTGTATGCTTGGCTAAGGACCTGCTGTTACTCATGTGTCAAATCGCAAGAACAATTTAGTTTTTTGACAATCGTAAGGGGAACACCGGCTTTGGTAACGGTAATTACGATCGGTGCCTCTGGATAGAGGCGGTCATCTCCCCTGCCTGAGCGTAGCCGTATTATGGCGTAGTGGTACCCAGTTTCCACATTAAATGTGCCCCCTTGATTGCGTTCGATTATTAAATCTGGACGGGCTACATAACCTGCAGTTTCCGCTATGGCATACCAAACTACTACTCTGCTATTGGGCGGAGCTATGTTGTTCAACTCCAGCGAGGCTTCTTTCATTGCAGTTTCCCAATAGTCAAGCTCAAAGCGTTCATCTGCACCGCGTATACCACCCACGAGGGCGTTGTAATAGATATATTGATAGGGGTGCAGTTGAATAATACCTACTATGCCTGGGGATAAAAGCAGCACTATAAACAACCAATAGACCCATTGCCGCCGAAAAAGTTTTTGCGCCTCGTGCATTGCCACGCCTGCAATAAGAAACAGTGGCGGCGTGATGAACAGCCACTGACGAAAGTTGTTGTACATGTTTGGTTTGAAAAGGATGCAATAAGCGAGAGGCAGACCCAACCAAAGTAAAGGCACGAACATAGCGGGTTTTGACCATGTGCCTTTTTTGTGGAAGAGGATATAGCAACCAACTAACAACAGTAGTATCACTGGCAAAGTCAGTTGAATAGCGAACATTTGTGGGAGGAAATAGAAGGGCAATGTGCTGGCAGAGTATGTTTGACCATTAAATTGCTGTGTGTGATCTTGAGGGAAGTTGGCCATCATGGTCAGGCTGCTTATTAGATGTTCTACAGGCGCAGGCCACAAGAAAGGCCACAGTAAGTAAGTTCCCAGCGCGGCAATGATCATATAGATCAACAACGCGGGCACGGCCGCGAACTTTTTACGGGCAATCAAAAAAATTGCTACCAACAGACCAGCGAACGGTGCCACAACTCGAATCGCCCAAGTAAAGCCAAGCAAAAAACCAGCCAACCAGACTGCGGGAGACTTAACCAGCTGTGGGACAGTCTCCCAGGGGATTTGCTCCAGCCAAGCCTTTATGGCCTTTCTTGTTTTAGGTAGGTTGTGGACTGAAGTGAAAATCAGAAGGATCCAGACCAGACTGATTAGTAAAAGCAGGCCCGAATTAACCCAAATAAGTGCTTTTTCTATGTAGTTCTCTAATGGGATTTGCGCCAAATTGCTCGCAAGACTGTGGAATACGGAGCCAAGCCACGATTCTGGATTATTAGCTGCAAAGCCTAACGAACCATCCACAATTGGTTTTGCCCAATAGGGGAAATTTAGTTGGTAGGCAGTGATGACAAGAAGAATTGCACATGCGACCGCGTATTTAGTTTTTACAGCTCTTTGTAATCCCGCTAGTTCGCTTTTGAAAATAGGCAATATGCGCGGCAGCTTGTCTGTTGCGACTTTCAAGTCAGGAATAGCCCGGTCCATGAAGAACCCTGCCGCTATGCTAATCACAAAAAAGCTTAAAAAAGGAGCATCTTTGGCATTGATGAATGCATGTCCCCAGAGCACCGGTTGGCCAATGTAAAGCAAGGTTGCCCCAAATGCCACACTCGGTTGAAACAACCAACGGCCGATATAGTAAAGTCCGGCTGCGCTTGCTAAAAAACTCATAAAAACGAACAGATGCCAGACGCCGGCCTTGTCCAGGTGGGGAAGTATCCTCAAGAAAGTTTCTTCAGCTAGGGTTACTACCGTCAGGAATGCTGGGCCGTAAAAGGGCAGGTTGTCTGGCCCCGGGGAGAAGCTAAATTTGCCATAAGATGCTTCGCGATAAAGCAGAACTACATGTCTCCCGTAATCCCATAGACCTATATCGTCCACTGTAATTCCATAATCGTCTGCAATAAGAATTCCGACGACCAGTAGCCCTGCCAGAAGCAGAAGAAGTGGAAGATGTGTCCGAAAAGATACTTTATTCATCTAACTAGTACCTCCCTTATGCTCGCATCAGTTGTTCCACGCGGCTTTCGCCCACGCTGTAGTATTTGGCCTCGGGGTGATGGACGATGATGGCCGCGGTGGACTGCTCGGGCACGAGCTGGTAGGACTCGGTGAGCGAAACGCCGAGCTTCTCTTCAGCAGGCAGCAAGCTCCAGACCTTGGCGTGGTCTTCCAGCTCGGGGATGGCCGGGTAACCCCAGGAGTAGCGTTTGCCCTGCTTGGCGTCCAGGCCCAGCTCGCGGCGGATGTGGCGGTGCAAGTATTCGGCGGCGGCTTCAGCGGTTTGCACCGCCAGGCCGTGGAGGAAGTAGCCCTCGGTGTAGTCGTTGGCCGCCTGCAGCGCCTCGAAGCGCTCGGTGGCCTCCTGGCCCACGGTGACCACCTGCAGCGCCACCGTGTCCATGCGGTCGCTGTCGGCGGCGGCGAAGTAGTCCGCCAGGCAGAGTAGGTCGCCGCTATCCTGCCGCGGGAAGTCGAAACGGGTCAGCTCGCGCGGCTTGCTCTCACCCAGGCTGGCCGGGTCGTAGACGATCAGGCTGTCGCCCTCCGCCTGCGCCGGCCAGTAGCCGTAGACGCCCTGCGGCTTCAGCCAGCCGGTCTGGCGGGCTTCCTTCTGCATGCGCGCCAGGCGGGCTTCAAACTCGGCTTCAATTTGCTTCCACTCCTCGCCTTGTTTGTTTTTGGCGCCCCAGGAGAGGCGGAAGAGCTCGTTCTTGTAGAGGCACTCGAAGACGGCTTCCAGGGGCATCTCCGGCACGAGATGCACGCCCCATTTGGCGGGGACGGGGATCTGCTCCGCTGGCTTGACTGCCGAGCGGCCGCCCACGGCGGCGGTACGGCGGGGCTTGGACTCGCGGGTCAGTTCCTTGGCTGCCTTGCTGAAGATGTCTTCCATCAGAAGTTCGCGCCGGGGGCCATCGATCAGCTGGTCCATAGTTTCCAGGCCTTCGAAGGCGTCCTGGCAGTAGAAGACGCCGGAGGAATAAGGCTGCTGGTCTTCGGTGTAGAGGATGCGCCAGCCGAAGCGGCGGTTGATCGCCGCGCCGCCGATAAGCACAGGATAGTCCAGGCCGCGGCGGTGCAACTCGTTGACGATCAGCGGCATCTGCTTGCTGGTGCTGACCAGCAGGGCGCTGAGGCCGATGGCGGTGGCCTTGACCTCTTCGGCCTTGCTGATGATCGTCTCGGCGGGTACCTGCTTGCCCAGGTCGAAGACCTCGTAGCCGTTGTTGACCAGGATGGTCTTGACCAGATTCTTGCCGATATCGTGCACGTCGCCGTATACGGTGGCCAGCACCACTTTGCCCTTGCTGACACCTTCGACCTTCTCCAGGTAGTTCTCCAGGTGGGCGACGGTCTTCTTCATCACCTCGGCGGACTGCAGCACGAAAGGCAGGATAAGCTCGCCGGCGCCGAACTTGTCGCCGACTTCTTTCATCGCGGGCAGCAGCGTATTGTTGAGCAAGTCCACCGCAGTTTCGTGGTCTGTGGGGTGTTCCTTACGGGCGATGACCTCGTCGATGGCCGCTTCGACGCCTTCCTTGTGGCGGTGCAGGATACTCCAGTGCAGGCGCTCCTCGGGGGTCATGCCCTCCATCGGGTTGGCCTTGGTTTCCTCTTCCACCGGGGCGCGCTGCTCGTAATATTCGATGACCTTTTGCAGCGCATCGGGGCGCTTGTTGAAGATGAGGTCTTCCATCAAAGCGCGCTCTTCGGCGGGGATCTCGGCGTAGGGCTTGACCTTCTCTGCGTGGACGATGGCCATATCCAGCCCGGCTTCCACGCAAAAATGCAGCATCATGCTGTTCAGTGTATTGCGCGCCTGTTTGCTGAGGCCGAAGCTGACGTTGCTGACGCCCAGCGAAGTGAACACGCCGGGCAGCTCGGCCTTGATGCGCCGGATGGCTTCGATGGTCTCGACTGCGCTGTTGTTGAACTCGGTATCGCCGGTGCTCAGCGGGAAGGTGAGCACGTCGAAGACCAGGTCTTGCGGGCGGAAGCCGAATTCGTCCACGGCGATGTCGTGGATGCGTTTGGCGACCTCGAACTTGCGCTCGGCGGTCTTGGCCATGCCCTCTTCGTCGATGGTCAGGCAGAGTACCGCGGCGTTGTGCTCCTTGGCGATGTTGAGCACGCGGTCCATCTTGGGTCGCCCGGCTTCCAGGTGCGTGGAGTTGAGCATGCAGCGTCCAGGGGCCAGCTTGAGGGCGGCTTCCATCACTTCCGGCTCGGTGGTGTCGATAACCAGCGGCGCTTCCACGCCCATGGCCAGCTTCTTGACCACTTTGGACATCAGGTACTCTTCGTCGGGGCGCTCGGTCAGCGCCACGCTCACATCCAGCGTGTGCGCGCCGCCGGCGATCTGCTCGCGGGCCATCTGCAGGATGCCGTCGAAATCCTCGGCCATCAGCAGGCGCTTGAACTTGCGGCTGCCGGTGGCGTTGAGCCGCTCGCCGATGAGAAGCGGCGGCGGCTCCTGCTGCATGTCCACCGCCTGGATGGAGGAGGACATGCGCCCCGGCCCCTGCGGCGGCCGCGGCGGCTGCGGGTGCTGGTTGAGCTTCTGCACCAGCAGGCGCAGGTGCTCGGGCGTGGTGCCGCAGCAGCCGCCCACGATACTGATGCCGTGTTTGTGCACGAACTCAAACATCGCCTCGGCGTAAGGCTCCGGCTCCAGCGGGTAGACCGCCTCGCCGTCTACGTTGAGCGGCAGACCGGCATTGGGGATGGCCGAGACCGGCAGGCGGCTGTGCTCGCCGAGGTAGCTGACCGGCTGGCGCATGTGCTCTGGGCCGGTGGAGCAGTTTAGGCCAATGGCGTCGATCGGCAGGCCGTCGAGGATGGTGAGGGCGGTGGCGATGTCGGTGCCCAACAGCATTCGCCCGGTGGTGTCCAGGGTCACTTGGCACTGCACCGGGATGACTTCGCCGGTCTCGTCGAAAGCATTTTGGATGCCCTGGATGGCGGCTTTGACCTCCAGGATGTCTTGCGAAGTTTCAATGAGCAGCACGTCCACGCCGCCGGTGATCAGGCCCACGGCCTGCTCGCGGAAGATGTCGGCCAGTTCGTCGTAAGTGATATCGGAGAGGGTGGGGTCGTCGGCGCTGGGCAATTTGCCGCTGGGGCCGATGGAGCCAGCCACGAAGCGGGGGTGCTGCGGCGTGCTGAACTCCTCGGCGGCGGCGCGGGCCAGGCGGGCGGCGGCCTGATTGATCTCGATGGTGCGCGCGCCCAGGCCGTATTCCTCCAGGGTCAGGCGGTTGCTGCGGAAGGTGTTGGTCTCCAGCACGTCTACACCGGCTTCGAGGAAGGAGCGATGCACCGCGGCCGGCGCTTCGGGGTGGGTGATGTTGAGGTAGTCGGGGCAGCCGTTGTACTGCTCGCCGCCGTAGTGTTCGGCGGTGAGGTTCATCGTCTGCAGGCTGGTGCCCATCGCCCCGTCGTAGACCAGGACGCGTTTTTCCAGCGCGTCCAAAAAGGCGCGGCGGGTGTGTGGGCGGCGGGGGAGGTTGGTGTTGTTGGTCATGTTGTTTGGCAAGCCAGTGATTGGTAAGTGCTGATTACCAATTGCTATTAGTTAAAAATTATCGCCTCTCTGCACGAGAGGCGACTTGTAGTAAAGCTTCATCGCCTCATCTGCCAGAATTACTCTGCCGGAATTGGCACCTGCCGCATTGCGGCGGTTGCCGAGGCTTCAAAGGGCCGGTCCCTCCACCTCTCGTGATGAGTTGCGCAGTCAAGCTGCGCTATTCAATTAGCGGCGAGTATAACGCGCTGAGAATGAAGTGTCAAATCAGCGTAACTTGCAGATGGCCGCTTGTGTTCTAAACTGCACGTCAAGCAACTTTGTAAGGAGAACGAATGGATATCAATTACCTGGCAGTATTTTTGGCCGCCTTGGCCGCTTTCTTCCTCGGGTTTCTTTGGTACACCGTCGTCTTTGCCAAACCCTGGCAAGAGCTGATCGGCATGGGCTCCAAAGGCACGGGCAAAGCCAGCACCCAGGAGACGCCCAACCTGGGCCGCCTGCTGGGTGGCTCGTTGGTGTTGGAGCTGATCATGGCTTTCACCTTCGCCATGTTCCTGGGTCGCGGCGCAGGCGCCATGACCGGTCTGACCTATGGCTTGGTGGCCGGCCTGTGCTGGGTTGGCCTGGCTTTCGGCGTCAACTACTTGTTTGAGGGTAAGCCGTTCAAGCTGTGGCTGATCAACGCTGGTTACAACACCGTGGTCTTTGCCGTGATGGGCCTGATCATCGGGGCGATGGGTTGAGGTGAGGATTCCCAAACAAAGCCGGACGAATGCATTCGTCCGGCTTTTTATTTCTGTCATCTCGGTACTGGATAGTCACCCAGAGGTTGCCAAGGCTTCAAGATCTGGTCCCTCCACATCTTGCGCCGAAATATGGATGTCAACTTACCTGTTTTATACTGTACTTACTCGAGCGTGTACGATAGGGAGTGGCACATGGCTATAAGTGATTTTTTAAAGGGTCTCATTATTGATAGTTGGTATAAAGCGTTCGTATACATTGGAGGGTTGGTTTTCATTTCTTCTCTATTTGTAGAAATTAAAGGTACTACAAATTTAACAAATGGCCAGTTGCAAGCTATTTCATCAGGAATAATCTTATTAGGACTAGGAGAATGGAAAAACCACAAAACAAAATCAACCATAAAACCTCCTAATGTCTATACAGGCCCTGCAGCATTTATAAGCTGGACAGAATGGGATCCTGATCTCCTTGGCCTTTTGTTAGATTTTCTCGGACTAATTTTAGTCGTCAGGGGCATATGGAGCCTCTTAGCATCCTGACTTTAAACCCTTAACTGTACCGGGAATGTTTAGTTGATTGCCCGGTTTATAGCAAATTTATCAAAGGCACTCCTGTTGGCTATGAATTCTCTATCTTCACCACTTCGCCGCGCTTGATCTGGAAGGCGTCGAAGTCGCGCGCCACGTGCGTGTTGGCGAAGACGGCCTGCGCCTCGGCGGCCACGTCGCTTTCGCGGTAGCGCCGCGAGATGTGGGTGAGCAGCAGCTTGCCCACGCCGGCCTCGCGAGCCAGCTCGGCGGATTGGCGGGCGGTGAGGTGGGCGAACTCGCGGGCCATCTCGCGCTCCTCCTCCAAATAAGTGGCCTCGATGACCAGCGCGTCGGCGTCGCGGCAGTGCTCCAGCACATCGTCGGTGCGGCCGGCGTCGCCGATGTGCACCAGCTTGGCGCCCTTCACTTCTTCGCCCAGCACCTCATCGGGCTGCACCACGCGCCCGTCTTCCAGCGTAACCGCCTTGCCATTAACCAGCTCGCGACGCAGCGGCCCTGGGGGCACGCCCAGCGCCTCGGCCTTCTCAGGCAGGAAGGGCCGCCGGGCGCGCTCTTCGAAGACGAAGCCCAGGCAGTCCGGCCCGCGGTGGCTGACCGCAAAGGCGCGGATGCTGAAGTCCTCGGCCTCGAAGATCACCCCGGGCTGGATGGCGCGCAGGCTGACATTCACCGGCCCCTTGCCTTTGGGGATGACGCGCACGCCGTAGAGCAGTGCGTCGATGCGCTCCAGCGTCCACTTGCCAGCCATAATTTCGATATCTTCCAGAGTTTCCCAGCGGGTGAAGGTGGAGAACAAGCCGGCCAGGCCGAGGATGTGGTCCAGATGGCCGTGGGTGACCAGGATGTGGTTGAGCCGCTTGAAGCCCAGGCCGGAACGCAAAATCTGGCGCTGGGTGCCCTCGCCGCAGTCGACCAGGAAGCGCATCTCGTTGTGCTTGATGATGTGGGCCGACAGGCCGCGGTGCACGGAAGGCGCCGAGGCGGACGTGCCCAGGAAAACGAATTCGAACAAAGGGGCCTCTTTTTAGGTTGAGAGAGTATTGTAACGGGAAGTCATCAGGTAACAGGTAACAGGTATCAGTGATTAGGGGTTGTCTGATTGCTAATTGCTGATTGCTGATTGGTTCCCTGATTCCTAATCACTAATCCCTAAGTACTGAAATGCTATACTCGCGCCCAATGGCAAAACGCAAAGCCGCCCCGCGTAAAAAGCGCGCCGCGCCCGGCCCCGACATATTCACCTCCATGCTGCAGTTCTGGTACCGTATTTCACCGGACCGCAAGCTGGATGCGCTGGGCTTCGTGCTGGCCCTGTTTGGCGGGCTGACCCTGTTGCTGGATTTCACCGTGGAGCCGGGCGGCTTTGGCGCGGCCTGGCTGGACTTCTGGGGCCAGCTGCTGGGCGCGGGCTTGCATTTCTTCCTGGGCGGCCTGGTGCTGCTGGGCGTTTGGCTCATCCTGCGCCGTTTCGAGCGTATCCCGCCGCTGCGCGGCCGCCGCCTGCTGGGCGCCGCGCTGCTCTTTTTCACTGCGCTGCTCTGGCTCGAGGCGCTGGACTTCGGCGGCGGGCGGCTGGGCGCCGCGCTGGCTACATGGTTGGCGAGCGGCCTAGGCCAGGTTGGCCTGTGGGTGCTGGCCGCCGCCGGGCTGCTCATCGCCATTTCGCTGACTTTTGAGATTTCGCTGTTCAATGTATTCGAAGACGTTGTAGATGCCTGGCGGCGTTGGCAAGAGCGCCGTGCGCTGCGCCAGGCGCCTTTGCAGCCCTACGAACCCGAACTGGCCTATGACCCCGAACCGCGGGCCGCTGAGGCGTCCCCGCCCGAGCCGCTGATGCCGCCGCCCGGCGCGCCAGCGGAGGCATTCGCCGCCCCGGATACGCTGCAGGCCGAGGGTGAAAAGCCGACCTGGGTGCTGCCGGTTTTGGCCGACATGCTCGACCTCGGCGACAGGCTGAGCTATAACCCAAGCCACGACAAAGAGCGCGGCGCCAAAATCGAAGAAACGCTGCGTTCTTTCGGCGCTCCGGCGCGGGTGGTGGAGATCCACCGCGGGCCGACCATCACCCAGTTCGGCGTGGAGCCGGAGTTCGTGGAGACGCGCGGTGGGCGCACCCGCGTACGCGTGGGCAAGATTGCCGCCCTCGCCGACGACCTAGCCCTGGCCCTGGCCGCCTCGCGCATCCGCGTGCAGGCCCCCGTGCCCGGCAAAGGCTACGTGGGCATTGAAGTTCCCAACGAGCAGGAAGCCACGGTGGCAATGCGCGATGTGATGGAGAGCGAAGCCTTCGAGCGCCTGCGCTCCCCGCTGCGCTTCGCGCTGGGGCAGGACGTGGCTGGCCACGCGGTGGCCGCCGACCTGGCGGCCATGCCGCATTTGCTTATCGCCGGGGCCACCGGCTCGGGCAAGTCGGTGTGCGTCAACGCGTTGATCTGCTGCCTGCTGCTCAACAACACGCCGGAAACCCTGCGCCTGATCCTGGTCGACCCCAAACGGGTCGAGCTGACCGGTTACAACAACATCCCGCATCTGCGCTTCCCCGTGGTGGTGGAAATCGACCGTGTAGTCGGCGTGCTGCAGTGGGTCACCGCGGAGATGGACAAGCGCTACCAGGCTTTCGCCAAAGTTGGCGCCCGCCACATCAATGACTACAACGCCCGTATGGTCGAACAGGGCGGCGAGAAGCTGCCCTTCATGGTGCTGGTCATCGACGAACTCGCCGACCTGATGATGGTCGCCCCTGACCAGACCGAGCGCCTGCTGGCGCGCATGGCCCAACTAGCCCGCGCCACCGGCATCCACCTGATCCTCTCCACTCAACGCCCCTCGGTGGACGTGGTCACCGGCCTGATCAAGGCAAACTTCCCGGCGCGGATTGCCTTTGCGGTGGCTTCGAGCACCGACAGCCGCGTGATCCTCGACCAGCCGGGCGCGGAACGCCTGCTGGGCCGCGGCGACATGCTCTTCCAGCCGCCCGACGCGCCCGCCCCGGTGCGTTTGCAGGGCGTCTACCTGGCCGAGAGCGAGATATTGCGCATCGTCAGCCACTGGCGCGCTTTTGCCGGCAGCGCCGCCCCGACGGGCTCGCCAGCGGAGGCGCCCGCTGATGCGCCGCCCGACGGCGTGCCGCTGAAGCAGATGCCGATCTGGGACGAGATCGAGCAGATACAGGAAGAAGCCGAGCAAGACCCGCTGTTCAACGAAGCGGTGGACCTGGTGCGCCGCCGCGGCCGCGCCTCGATCTCCATGCTGCAGCGCCGCATGGGCATTGGCTACACGCGCTCGGCGCGCATCATCGAGCAGATGGAGTCGCGCGGCATTATCGGGCCCGCCAAGAGCGGGGCGCAGCACCGCGAGGTGCTGGATTACGGCGCCGCCGCGCCGCCGATCGGGGAATAAAAAGAAATAAAAAGCGCCGCCCAATTGGGCGGCGCTTTTTATTTGTTGTCTGCTTATTGCCTGGGCCGTGCGCCCAGCACCATGGCGATATCGGTTTGGGCGCCATTGCGGATCACAGTGAGCACAATGGTCTCGCCGGGGTTCTTCTGGCGGAAGAGATACGAGATCAGATCGTCGAAGTTCTTGATGCTCAGGCTGTCGATGGCGATGATGAAATCGCCCATCTGTATGCCGGCTTCATCCGCCGGGCCGCCCGGCACCACGCGGGTGATCAGCGCGCCGTCGGTGCGGTTGAGGCCCAGGCGCTCAGCATCGGCCAGCGTCAGGTCGGGGCTGCTGCTGATGCCGAGGAACGGGTAGTCGAAGTGGCCCTGGCTGATCAGGCTGGGCACCACACGGCTGACGATGTTGCTGGAAATGGCGAAACCGATGCCGGAGTTCAGCGCGCTGCCGTCTTCCGCCGAACTGAAAGTGCGGATGGCGCGGTTGACGCCGACCACCTCACCCTGCAAATTGAGCAGCGGGCCGCCGGAGTTTCCCGGGTTGATCGCCGCATCGGTCTGGATCAGATCGCCGGCGCTGTAGGCCAGGCCTTCGCCGGTCTGGTTGAGCGATTGCAGCGAGCGCCCCAGGCTGGAGACGATGCCGGTACTCATGCTGCCCTGTAGGCCGAAGGGGTTGCCGATGGCCACCACGTACTGGCCGATGTGCAGGGCATCCGAGTCGCCCAGCCTGAGCGGCTGCAGCGTCTCGGCGGCGATATCCACCCTGACCACGGCCAGGTCGGAATCGCGGTCCTCCCCAATCACCCGGCCTACGGACTTCACGCCGGAGGGGAAAGAGACTTCAAGGTAGGTAGCGCCCTGGATGACGTGATAGTTGGTGACGATGTGCCCCTCGGTATCGTAAACGAACCCGGAACCCTGCCCGCCGCCCAGGTTGGTGACGGTGGTGATTGAGACCACCCCGGGGCTGACCGCTTGGTATAGCGAAATCAGCGCTTCCTGCTGGTTGAGCATATCCTCGGAAACGGGGATACCCGCGGTGGCCAGCGGGGCCGGCTCGTCCACATCCACAGGACTACTGGGGGCATCTTGTACGGCGTCGAAAATGCCGCTCAATTCACCGAGCGGCAGCCGGCAGGCCAGGCTGGTGAGCACCAGCAGGCTGGCCAACAGCAAAGTGAGGCGAAGGCTCTTCTTCATTGTTATGAGACCTTTCTCAGGCGAATTATTCCTTATTTTCCGCCAAGCGTTCGAACAACTCGCGCTGCTCGGCGGTCAGTGTTTTCGGCAGGCGTACCTTGAGCCGGGCGAACAGGTCGCCGCGGCCCTTGCCGCGCAGCTGCGGCATGCCCTTGCCCTTCAGGCGGATGGCCTGGCCGGGCTGTGAGCCGGGGGGCACCTTGAGCAGCACATCGCCCTCCATTGTGGGCACGCGCACTTCGCCGCCCAGGACAGCAGTATACAGGTCGGTGTCCACATCCGTGTACAGGTCGTCGCCCTGGCGAGTGAAGCGCGGGTCGGCGGCCACATCCACCACCAGGTAGATGTCGCCCTGCGCCGGCCCGGCCCCGGCCATGCGCACCTTGGTGCCGGTGCTGGCCCCGGCGGGGATTTTCACTTCCAGCCGTTTGCCGTTCAGCTGCAGCAGGCGGCTGGCGCCGCGGTAGGCCTCCTCCAGGCTCACCGTGACCGGCTGCTCATAGGCGGTCGGGCGGGCGGCCGCAGCCCGAGAGCCGGGCGCAAAGCCGCCCAGTCCGCCGAATATCTGCTGGAAGAAATCGGAGAAACCGCCGCCGAACAAGTCTTCGACGTTGCCGGAGTATTCCACATGCACGCCGCCGGGAGCGCCGGTGGTCCAGCGACCCCAGTCGAAGCCGCCCGGCGAGCCGCCCTGGCGCTGCCAGCGGTTGTATTCCTTGCCCAGCTGGTCGTAGTGAGTGCGCTTTTCAGGGTCGCTGAGTACCTGATAGGCCTCGTTGATCTCTTTGAACTTCTCTTCGGCGCTCTTGTCGTCTGGATTGCGGTCAGGGTGATACTGCAAAGCCAGTTTGCGATAGGCTTTTTTGATTTCTTCCTGGCTGGCGCCGCGGCCTACGCCCAGGATTTCGTAATAATCGCGGTATTCCATAGGGTTCGACTTAACAAAGCGATTGTATGACGCCTGGAAAGGGAGTCAATCACCCATTTATAGGATTAATACAACTCTAACAGCCAAGCCATGCTATGATTCGCCGGACTGTGGCCAAACGACTGCTCCTGGCTTTGAAAGACGCGACGCTTGCCCAGCAAGCGGCGGGGGAGATTTTTGCGCCTTTGAAAGTCAGTGTGCAGCAAGCCCACGACCCCGCTTCCCTGACTGCCGAACTGAAAGGCGCCCGCCGCCCCGATATTTTGTTGATCGACATCGCCCTGGCGGGCGACGATTTGGGCCAGCTGGCGCAAGTGCGCTCCGGCCACCCCAACCTGCCCATATTGCTGGCCGCCAAATCACCCTCTGCTGCCCTGCTGCGCCAGGCTTTGCAGGCCGGGGTCAGCGATGTGCTCGGCCTGCCCCTGCAGGCCGCGGAGGTGGAGGCGGCCTTGCAGCACGCCGAGCAGCACCGCAAACAATGGAACCGCTGGCTGCGACGTGAGACCGGCGCACTGAGCCGCCGCGCCTCGGAGATGGAAACCGTGCTCAGTCAGGCCAACGACGGCCTGATGGTACTGGACGAGACGGGGCGCGTGGTGATGGTCAACCAGGCGCTGCGTGATACGTTTGCCCTGGGGGACGGCGACCTGACTGGCCACCCGGTGGACAAGGTGCTCAACCTGCCGGGGTTTGCCGAAGCCCTGTCTGCCGAGGAGCCGCTGGAGCGCCACGAAGTGGAAAACCACGACGGTAAGGTATTCCACCTGCGCCTGGCGAACCTGCCGGGATTGGGCCGGGTACTCAGCCTGCACGACGTCAGCCACTTCAAAGAGCTGGACAAGCTCAAGGGCGATTTCGTCAACACCGTCTCTCACGACCTGCGCTCCCCGCTGACCGCCATCTTGGGCTATGTGGAGCTCATCGAGCGTTCCGGCGAGGTCAACCCGCAGCAGGCCGAGTTCATCCAGCGGGTCAAGGTCAGCGTGCACGCCACCACCGGCTTGATAGATGACCTGCTCAACCTGAGCCGGGTGGAGGTGGGCCGCCTGGACGAGCACACCGCGGTGGACGTGAGGCAACTGGTCTCCGATGTGGTCCGCGCGGTCGAACCGCTGGCGCAAGAGAGGGGGCTGAAAGTGGACCTGGAGACGGCGGCCAGCCTGCCCGCCGTAGTGGGCAGCCGCACCCAACTGCACCAACTGGCCGACAACCTGGTGGGCAATGCGCTCAAGTACACGCCGCCGGGCGGGCGGGTGCGCGTGCGCCTGCGCGAGAAGGGCGACCAGCTCATCCTGCAAGTCGCCGATAACGGCCCCGGCATCCCGCTGGACGAGCAAAGCCGCGTCTTCGATAAGTTCTATCGCGCCAGCAATACCCAGGCAGAACTGCCCGGCACTGGGTTGGGGCTGGCCATCGTCAAAACCGTGGTGGAGAACCACGGCGGACGCATCTGGGTGGATTCCAAGCCGGGGGAAGGCTCTGTCTTTACGGTGGTACTGCCAGTAACGATTGACGCTTAGCGCATCGCGCTATACAATATGGCCATCCGGGGATTTGCCAGCAAGGAGACCGAGAAGATATTCTCTCGACAACGCTCTGCAAAGTTGCCCCAGGATATTCAGCAAATTGCCTACCGAAAACTGCGTATGCTGCACAATGCGAACAGTATGGCAGACCTGCGCATCCCTCCCGCCAACCGCTTGAAGAAGCTGATCGGCGACAGGGATGGGCAATACAGCATCCGCATTAATCGCCAGTGGCGCATCTGCTTTATTTGGAACAATGGAGATGCGCTGCAGGTTGAAATCGTTGATTATCACTAAGGAGCAGTGATGGCAGACAAACTTGCCCCAGTGCATCCCGGCGAAGTGTTGGAAGAAGAATTTCTTAAGCCGCTGGGGCTGAGTCAGAATAAACTCGCTTTGAGCATTGGCGTTCATCCGCGCCGTATCAATGAGATTGTTTTGCGTAAGCGCGCCATAACCGCAAATACGGCTTTACGCTTGGCGCAGTTCTTTGGCAACTCTCCGCAGTTTTGGCTGGGTTTGCAGATGGACTATGATTTGGACGTGGAGCGCGACGCACTTGGTGAGAATTTACAAAAAGAAGTGCGCTCGCTGGAAGCAGGCTAATTCAACCCAACACCCCTGGCTGATACTGCATCGCGCAGGCCAGGTTGCCCTCGGTGTCTTCGAATTGGAATAGCGTGCCGACCCGCTCAATGGTGAACGGTTCGCTGAGCAGCTTGCCGCCGGCCTGCTTGATGGCGGCTGCGCTTGCATGGATGTCCTCCACCGCAATAGTGCATTCGTAGCCACGCATGCCGGTCCCCTCCAGCGGGTGCTGGCGCTTTTGCAGCGCGCCGCCCACCGCGCCCGGGCTGGTGTGGATGCGATAGAAGTCTGGCGGCCCCCAGGCTTCAAATTGCCAACCGAAGGCGGTCTCATAAAAAGTCTTGGCTCGCTCGGTATCCTCGGCATGGATGGCAAAGTGGGAAATGTCGTTCGGCATGTTGCGCTCCTTTAGTCTGCACCTAATGTTTTCATTTTAGCCCTCACAGCGACTGCACTGTAACGTTATACTGCCAGAAAATGTCGAATTTTCGCCAATCCAGTAGAGTGGGTTCACCTGCAGTCAGAACCTTGGCTCTTCAGTTGCCGCCGGGCTATAAGGTTGAAGAGCACGGTCACGGTTGGGCACAATTCATCTACGCGGCCCGCGGTGTGATGCGCGTTGAGGCGCAAGACCGGCAGTGGATCGTGCCGCCTCATCGCGGCCTTTGGATGCCGGCGGCCCAGGAGCACAGCATCCAGACAATTGGCGAAGTCTCGATGCGCACTGTCTATCTCAATCCCGAGCTTTCCCTAACGTTGAAGCCGAATATCCGGGTGCTGGATGTACAGGCACTCTTGCGCGAATTAATTCTGGAAATCGTCCGCCTTGGGGTATTGCGTGAAGCCGACGAGATGCAACGCAGCCTGCGCACTTTGTTGATCGCCCAACTGGCCGCCGCTCCCGAATTGGCCTTGCAACTGCCCATGCCGCAAGACCCGCGCGCCCGCCAAGTGGCAGACCGCGTCCGGCGTGAGCCTGGCGAAACTGCCGGGCTGCCTACCCTGGCTGCAGAGGCCAGCGCCAGCGCACGCACCATCGAGCGCCTGTTCTTGAAGGAGACTGGGCTAACCTTCGGGCGCTGGCGGCAACAGGCGCGTTTGCAGCACGCAGTATGCCGCCTGGCAGAAGGCGCGGATGTGACCTCAATCGCGGTGGAATGCGGTTACGAAAGTGTGAGCGCCTTTGTGGCGATGTTCAAACAATCCTTGGGGACAACCCCCGGTCAATACCTGCGTAGCTGACTAAGCTAGCGCCGCCAAAAATCCGCGCAGTATTTCTATCGCTTCCCCCACATCAGCATAGGCATTGACCTGGATGCCCGGCATGGTGTTGCCGCTGAGCATCTTGGATACCTTGCGCTCGCGCTGGTAGAGGCAGAGCACCGGCTTGCCACGCTCCAGGGCGTAGCTGATTTCGTAGCCCACGCCGTGCGAGGGCGTGCTCACTTCGGCGACCATCGCCTCGCTGTCATCAATCCAGGCCGTGTCGCGGCGGTAGACCTCGTTGGGGTCGGGCGAGTCTTCCATCACCTGCCAGCCCGGCCCGGCGTTCATCGCCGTGGGCACTTCGTGCCCATCGGCGAGCAGGGCGTCCACCAACTGTTGGTAGATGGTTTCGTCGCCGCGGCCGCCCACGATGGCGCAGGCGAAATAGACTTTCACGCCGCGTAGCCTTGCGGGCGTCCCCGGTGCCACTCCCAGGCGCTGGCGATGATCTCGTCCAGGCTGGAATGTTCCGCCGCCCAGCCCAGCTCGCTCTGGATTTTGGCCGGCGAGGCCACCAGCAAACGCCGAGGTCGCCCGGCCAGCGGCGCCTCGACGGCGGGGATGGCCATAACCCGGTTACCCGCCGGGCCGTCTCCAGCACCTCGCGCACCGAATAACCCTGGCCGCTGCCCACGTTGTAGACCAGGGCGCTCTCGCCTTCGAGCGCGTGCAGGGCCAGTACATGGGCCGATACCAGGTCGGCGAGGTGAATGTAGTCGCGGATGCAGGTGCCGTCCGGCGTGGGGTAGTCGCTGCCGAAAATCGAGATGCTCTCGCGCTGCTCCAGGGCGACTTGCAGGATTAGCGGGATGAGGTGGCTTTCCGGCTGGTGCGCTTCGCCGCGGCCGGGCAGCGCCCCGCAGGCGTTGAAGTAGCGCAGCGCGGCGTAGCGCAGGGCGTAGATTTGCTGGTAGCGGTTGAGGATTTGTTCACTGATCAGCTTGGTCTGCCCATAGGTGTTCTCCGGCCCAAGCGGCGCATCTTCGCTCAGCGGTTCGTCGCTGGTGCGGTAGACCGCCGCGCTGGACGAGAACACAAAGCGGCCTACGCCCGCTTTGTGGGCGGCCTCCACCAAGCCCAGGGTGCCTTGCAAGTTGTTGCGGAAATACTTGCCGGGGTCCCGCATGCTCTCGCCGGCCTCGATGAAAGCGGCGAAGTGCAGCACTGCGTCGTAGCCCTTGCCCAGCGCCGCCTCCAGAGCGGCGCTGTCCAGCAGGTCGCCTTGCACGAAGGCGGCGCCCTCGGGCACCGCCTCACGGTGCCCGGTGACCAGCGAGTCGTACACGGTCACGCTGTGGCCCCCGGCGAGCAACTCGGCGGACACCGCCGAGCCGATATAGCCTGCTCCCCCGGTTACGAATAATTTCATTTGCTCAGTCCTCGGATTTGTCGGCGGGTTCGCCGTCCACGGTTTCCAGGTTGGCGAAAGCAGCCAGCACCTTTTTTAGCCCGACACCCTGGAAGAAGATGTCGACCACTTCGTCGTCGTCCTGGATGCGGCTGTTCAACACCATGCCTTCACCCCAGGTGGCGTGGCGCACGTTCATCCCCGGGCGGTATTGGGGCTGCAGGATGGTCGCACCGCGGTCGCTAGGGCGTTCCCAGCGATCGGGGCGGAAAGCGTGCTCCTGCCGCGCTCGGTTGCCGCCTTCCACCAGCTCGGCGGGCAAATCGTCCAGAAAGCGGGACGGCTCCACCGCCTCGGAGTAGCCGAAGCTGTTGCGATAGGCGTTGTGCACCAGCACCAGGCGGTCGCGCGCCCGGGTGATACCCACGTAGAACAGGCGGCGCTCCTCGGCCATCTCCTCCGGGTCGTCGAAGGAGCGCGAGTGGGGCAGCATGCCGTCGTCCAGCCCGGCGATGAACACCACGGGGAACTCCAGGCCCTTGGCAGCGTGCAGGGTGAGCAGGGTGGGCACCTCGGCGGTCTCGTCGATGGTGTCCTGGTCGGAGACCAGGGCGATGTTCTCGAGGAAATCGGCGATCGTGCGGCCGCCGTACTCCGCCGCCAGGCGGCGCAGCTCCTGCACGTTGTCCCAGCGGTCCTCACCCTCCTCCTCGCCGGCGTCGGCCAGCAGGTAGCCGTGGTAGTCAATGTCGGCCAGGATGCGGTCCATCAGCTTCATCGGCTCGGCTTCGGCGGCCAGCGTCGTCCAGGTCGCCAGCCGTGCCCCCAGCGGCGCCATCGCCCCGCGGGCGAGGTTGGGGATGGGGGTGAACAGGGCATCTTGCGGGTCGGCGCCCAGGCGCATCAGCAGCCGGCCGGGGGTGGTCTTCTGTTGGATGGCCAGGTTGCGCAGCGCAGCCTGCGACTTGAGGCCAATGCGCCGCGGCGGCACGTTGATCACGCGGTTCAGGCTGGCCTCGTCGTCGGGGTTGAAGGCCAGGCGCAGGTAGCAGAGCACATCCTTGACCTCACGGCGGCCGTAGAAGCGCTGCGCACCGACCAGCTTGTAGGGCAGGTTGGCGTGCAAAAAAGCTTCTTCCAGCAGGCGCGACTGGGCGTTGACCCGGTACATGATGGCGAAGTCGCCGGGGCGGGCCTGGCCCTGGGCGATGGCAGTGGCGATTTGCTCCACGATGTGGCGGCCGGCTTCCTGCTCGTTCAGCGTCATGTGCACCTGGATTTTTTCGCCCGCCCCGCGGTCGCTGAACAGCTGCTTGCGCGTGCGGTGCGGGTTGCGGTCGATCACCGCCATCGCCGCGTCCAGAATCCGCTGCGTGGAGCGATAGTTCTGCTCCAGCAGGATGACCTGCGCGTCGGGGTAATCCTTCTCGAAGCGCAGCACGTTGCGATAGTCCGCCCCGCGCCAGCGGTAGATGGACTGGTCGGTGTCGCCGACCACGTAGATGTTGTTATGGAAGGAAGCCAGGTGCTTGAGCAGCGAATACTGCGCCTGGTTGGTGTCCTGGAATTCGTCCACCAGCACATGCTGGAAGCGCTGGGCGTATTTGCTGCGCACCTCGACGTTGTCTTCCAGCAGCCGCGCGGTCCACAGCAGCAGGTCGTCGAAGTCCAGCGCGTTGGCGGCCAGCAGCATCTGCTGGTAGCGCTGGTAGACCCGCGAGACGACTTCGTCGCGGTAGTTGTTGATCGGCAGATCTTCAGGGAGCTGCAGTTCGTTCTTGGCTTGCGAGATGCGGTTGTGCACACTGTGCGGACTGTGCATCTTGGGGTCGATGTTCAGCTCTTTGAGCGCGTTGCGCACCAGGCCTTGCTGATCGTCGCTGTCGTAGATGACGAAATTCTCGTTGAAGGGCAGGGCGGCCGCCTCGGTGCGCAGCAGGCGGGCGCAAATGGAGTGGAAGGTGCCCAGGCTGAGGCCGCGCGGCCGCTCGCCGAGCACTTTTTCCACACGCTCGGCCATCTCGCGGGCGGCCTTGTTGGTGAAGGTCACCGCGAGGATGTGATAAGGGGGCACGCCCAGCTCGCGGATGAGGTAGGCGATGCGATGGGTCAGCACGCGGGTCTTGCCGGAGCCAGGGCCGGCCAGCACCAGCACCGGCCCCAGGCCGGCGGTGAGCGCTTGCTGCTGCTGGGGGTTGAGTCCGGCGGAAAGATCGAGCATATGGGCAGATTGTACTGTATGCAGCTTGGCCTCCTGGGAGGCTGAGTAGCTGTATGTAGGTACAATCACACCGTGAAAACCGCCGCCCTGTTATTGTCTTTGGCGCTTCTGCTCTCCGCCTGCGCCCCGGCTGGCCCGAGCCAGGCCGAGGTGCAGGGCAGCGCCCAGGCGCTGGCCGCCGGTTGGCTGGAGACCCAGGCAGCGCTGCCTACAGAGACCACTGCGCCCAGTGATACGCCCCAGCCTTCACCTACTGTTGTCGTTCCCAGCGAAACGCCCACAGAAACTGCCACCCTGTCGCCCACGCCCGCCTTCACGGCGACGCCGTTCGGCTACATGAACCCCAGTGACTTCGCCACTGCCCAAGCCGACAAGAACGACGGCAATGCACCACTGGTGCTGAACAACCAGACCAGCGAGGAAGTGCGCCTGGTCATCCTCTCGCCGGTGCAGCGCGAATTCACCTTCACCAAGAGCTTCACCGTGATCATACCGGTGGACGCTTACACCTACCGCGCCTGGATTGGGAAGACCGGCCCCTTGAACGGTTCGTTTCGCATCACCAACGGCGACAAACACCAACTCATCTTCCACAACGACCGCATCAACTTCTCGGAACCCTAGATGGACGCCAACTGGAACCTTATCGGCCACGAATGGGCCGTGCAGCTGCTCAAGACGCAAATCGCCGCCGGGCAGCTGCGCCAGGCTTACCTGCTCACCGGGTCGCCCGGCATCGGGCGGCGGACGCTGGCGCTGCGCGCCGCCCAGGCGTTGAACTGCGAGGCGCCGCCGGCGCCTGGCGAGTTCTGCGGTGAATGCCGCGCCTGCCGCGGTTTTGCCCGCGGCGAGCACCCCGACCTGCTGGTGGTCGCCCGCGCCGAAGGCGACCGCGACCTGCGCATCGACGCGATCCGTGAGCTGCGCCGCGAGCTTTCCCGCGCCCCGCTCGAAGCCCGCATGCAGGTGGCCGTGGCGCTCAACTTCGAAGACGCCAGCGTACAGGCCGCCAACGCCTTGCTCAAAACGCTGGAGGAGCCCAACCAGCGCACGGTTATCTTCCTGACCGCGGCAGACGAAGACCGCCTGCCGCCCACCATCGTTTCGCGCTGTGAACTGCTGCGCCTGCGTCCCGTGGCCGCCGACGTGCTGGCCGCCGGCCTGGCCCACCGCGGCGTGGAGCCAGGCCAGGCCAACCTGCTGGCCAGCCTCAGCGGCGGGCGCCCCGGGTTGGCCCTGCGCTGGCAGGAGCAGCCCGAGCTGCTGGAACGCCGCGCGGAATGGCTGGACGCCTGCGAACGCCTGCTGGCCGCCAACCGCGTGCAGCGCTTCGCCTTCGCCGAGCAGGCGAGCAAAGACCGCGCCAGCCTGCGCGAACTGCTGCTGGTCTGGCTCTCCTTCTGGCGGGATGCGCTTTTGCGCGCCGGCGGCTCTTCGGCGACCCTGGCCAACCCCGACCGCGAAGCCCAGTTGGACGATTTGGCCCAGAAATTCGGCCTGGAAGCCATCCACGGCTGGGTGCAAAGGCTGGAGAGCACGCTGGAACAGCTGGAAACCAACGTCAATGCCCGGCTGGCCATGGAGGTGCTGCTGTTGGGCTTGCCTGAGGGCATGCCCAACTGATTGTCAAGCGCCACGGCAAGCCCGCGCGGGGCCGCTATGCTATACTGGTTCAGCGCAGGGAGACCGCGCAATTTTTGTATTAACATGACGCTGCCCAAACCCGCCAAAGAAGGAGGCCGCAGCCAGGCCTCCCTCGACCTGCTCTACCATGTCAGCCGCGAGCTGGCTTCCGCACTGGATTTGCGGGTGATTTTGGAGCGGGTGCTCAAACTTTCCCTCCAAAATGTGAATGCCGAGAGCGGCAGCCTGATTGTGCTGGATGACCAGAGCGACCCGGTCGATTCCATCATTGTCGTCAAGGACAAGGTCATTCAGGAAACCACCGGCCAGCTGCGCTTCACGCTCGAGAGCGGCCTGGCGGGCTGGGTGGTCTCCAAACGCAAGGCGGCGCTGATCCCGGATACCAGCCAGGATGAACGCTGGCAGCCCGCCAACCAGGGCCAGCAAGCCAAGGCTGGCCCCAAGTCCGTGGTCAGCGCGCCGCTGGCTGTGCGCGACAAGCTGGTCGGCGTGATGACCCTCACCCACCCGGAGCCCGGCTTCTTCAATGCCGAACACCTCAACCTGGTGCAGGCCATCGCCGACCAGGCCGGTTTTGCGGTACTCAACGCCCGTTATTATGCCGAAAGCCAGCGCCGCGCTGCGATCATGACCGCGATTGCGGAGAGCGCCCAGGCCATAGGCGGCAGCTTGCAGTTGGAACAGCTGCTGCAAACCATCCTGGAGCAGACCACCACGGCTTTGGAAGTGGAGGCCGTGGTCTTGGCTTTGGTGGAGGCGGACAGCAAATCCCTGGTGTTCCGCGCCGGTACCGGCAAACTGGGCAAGGCCCTGGGTGGCCTGCGTATCGAAATGGGCCAGGGTCTGGCCGGTTGGGCCGTCAAGCATGATGAGGCCGTGCTGGTAGCGGATGCTCAAGCCGACCCGCGCTTCTACAAAAAGACCGACGAGATTACCGGCTTCACCACCCGGGCGGCCGCCACCGCGCCCATCCGCGCTCAAAAGAAGGTCATCGGCGTGCTGCAAGCGTTCAACCCCACCAGCGGCGTCTTCGACAGCAGCGACCTCTCGGTGCTGCAGGGCATCGGCAACCTGGCCGGCACCGCCATCGAGCACGCCCAGCTCTTCGCACAAATGGAGGGTGCGCGCGGCCGCTACCTGGAGCTCTTTGAAGACAGCATCGACCCCATCCTGATTAGCGACCTGGAAGGCAACATTGTCGAGGCCAACCGCCAGGCGCACCTGCTTTTGGGGTTCGACAAGACTGCCCTGCAGAAGATGAACGTGCATCACTTCCACCAGGCGGACCACAAGGCGCTGGGCAAGGACCTCTCCAACCTCAAGGAAGACCGCACCATTTCCTACGAATCGGTGCTGCGCGGCGAAAACGGCGAAGACAGCTATGTGGATGTGCACGTGCGCCGCATTGAAGTGGATGGAGCGGTGCAGCTGCAGTGGATTTTGCGCGACATCACCGAGCGCAAGAATTTGGACACGCTGCGCGAAGACCTGGCTTCGATGATTTACCACGACCTGCGCTCGCCGCTGGCCAATGTGGTCTCCGGCCTCGACGTGCTCGAGATGATGCTGCCCTCCGACCCGGACCCGACCATGCGCTCGGTATTGGACATCGCCATGCGCTCCACCGAGCGCATCCAACGCCTGATTAATTCGCTGCTGGATACCTCGCGCATGGAATCGGGCCAGCAGCTCGGCGAGCCGGAGCCCACCTCCGCTGCCAACCTGGTGCAGGCTGCGCTGGAAGCTGTGGCCCTGGGCGCGCAAAGCAAGAACATGACCCTGGATGCCGCGGTGGTCAAAGGCCTGCCGCGCGTAATGGCCGACGCCGAGATGATGCGCCGCGTGCTGATCAACTTGCTGGAAAACGCCATCCGCTATTCGAAAGAAGGCACCGAGGTCACTGTGGGGGCCAAACGCAGCGGCGAGTTCGTGGAACTGTGGGTGCAGGACAATGGGCGCGGCATTCCCAAGGCCGAGCAAAACCGCATTTTTGACAAATTCGCCCGGGTGCAAGCCACGCCCGGTTCGGCCGGCAAAACTCATGGTTTGGGTTTGGGCCTGGCTTATTGCAAACTCGCCGTGGAGGGTCACGGCGGACGTATTTGGGTGGACAGTGAGCCGGGCAAAGGGGCGCGCTTCGCCTTCACCCTGCCCATTGCCCGCACGGGGCGGTTGGAGTGAAAAAACTCAAAGCCAACATTTATTACGAGACCAGCTATTCCGGCGCCACGGTTGGCGCATTGCTGCTGCCGCAGGCTGCCGTGCTGGTGGATGCGCCGCTGCAGCCGGAACAAGGCCGCCAATGGCTGGCCGACTTGAAAGGCGCCGGCGCGGTGGGCAGGCGGCTGGTGGTCAACCTGGACGCCCACCCCGACCGCACCCTGGGCGTGCAAACCCTGGAGGCTCAGGTGTTGGCCCATCGCGAGGTAGTGCGTCAAATCCGTCGCCGGGCTGCGATTTTCAAGGCATTGAAGCAGGAAAGCGGCGCGGAGTGGGAGGAGACCCCCGGCCTCAGCGGCCTGCGCTGGATCCTGCCCCGGCTGACCTTTGCCGAGCAAATCGCCTTGAACTTCGGCCCTGACAGCCTGCGCCTGGAGCACCGCCCCGGACCCAACCCGGGAGCAAGCTGGCTGGTCGCCCCTGAGGAAAAGGTCGTCTTCGTTGGCGATACGCTCACTCTGGGCGAGCCGCCGTTTTTGGCCCACGCTGATATCGAGACCTGGCTGGAACAGTTGGACGCTCTCTCCGGCCGGGCCTTCAAGGACTACACCATCATCGCCGGGCGGGGCGGCAAGGCGGGCGCGACGGATATCTCTGCCATGCGGCGTTTGCTGAAAGACGTGCACGGCCGCCTGCAGCGCCTGGCCAAAAAGAAGACCGCCGAAGACGAAATCGAAAAGCTGGCCGCCAAGCTCACTGAAAAATATCGCCCTACGGTACGGCGACAACTGCTCTTCGAGCAGCGCCTGCGCCACGGCATGCTGGCCTATTTTGCCCGCCAGTTCGGCTCCGGCAAGGTCCGGCAGGTCGCCTGACATGGACCTGGCCGCCCGCTGCCTGGCGGTTCATCAGCGCCTGCTGGAATTCTACGGCGAACCGGAGTGGCGCAGCCCGCTGCCACCGGTGGACGAATTGGTCTCCACCATCCTTTCGCAAAGCACCAGCGACACCAACCGCGACATCGGCTTCTTCGCGCTGAAAAAGCGCTACAAGAGCTGGGAAGAAGTGCGCGACGCCCCGACCAAAGACATCATCGAGACGATACGCCCCGCCGGGTTGGCCAACCAGAAGGGTCCGCGTATCCAGGCCGTGCTGCGCCAGGTCACCGAGCTGCGCGGCGAGCTCTCGTTGGACTTTCTGCGCGACCTCTCCGGCGAGGAAGCCCGTGCCTGGCTGACGCAGTTCAATGGCATTGGCCCCAAGACGGCCGCAATCATTTTGCAGTTTTCGCTGGACATCCCCGCCTTCCCGGTGGACACCCACGTCTACCGGGTCACCGGGCGGCTGGGGCTGCGCCCGGCCAAGATGAACGCCGACAAGGCCCACGCCCACTTCGAAGCGCTACTGCCGCCGGAGACCTACTACACGGCCCACCTGAACATCATCCGCCTGGGGCGTGAGATTTGCCAGGCGCGCCGGCCCAAATGCGAAGACTGCCCGCTGAGCGACCTCTGCGATTACTACGCGGCGAATTACGAGAATTAGCCCAAACGCTGTAGTTTTTGCAGCAGGATTTCCTCTTCCCCATCCGCCCGCTCTGCCAGCCGGGCTGCCATGATCACCGTCAGCCAGTCATCCAATTGCTCGCGGCCGCCCGGGCGCAGCTTGAAATATTCATCCAGATAGGCACGCAGCATATACGCGCGCAAGCGGTTAATGAAGGCAGCTACCAGAGGCGGCAACGGCAGGCGCGGAATTTCGAATAGCATTTGCGTACGCGCCACATCCGCCAGCGGGTTGCCCCGGCAGGCGTCCACCCAATCCAGCACCATCGCCTCGCCGTGATGGAATACTACGTTGCCGGGGTGGAAATCGCCGTGGCACAGCGCTTCGCCGTCCGGCAGGCGGGCCAGCAAGTCCAAGGCGGCGGATTTCAGTTCCGGGCGCAGCCGCGGGGCATGCCGGATGGCCCAGCCCAGCCTGTCGTGCATGCTGCCCAGACCCGGCGCGGCCGCGGCATGCAGCGAAGCGTGCAGGGCGGCCAACTGCCGGCCCAACTGGGCGGCTTGCCACCATTTGCCCATCACCACATTCAGCATGCTGGGGCCGCTCATGCGCTCGAAGAGCAGGCCGGGCCGGCCGCGGTGCTCCAGCACGGCGAGCAGCCGGGGCGCAGAGACCCCGGCGTCGTTGGCGGCCAGCGTCTTTTGCACTTCGTTGAACAGCGCTTCGCGGGAGAAGAATTCGGGATGCAGCCATTTCAGCGCCCAGGGGCCGAAGCTGTAAATGTCCGCCGTGCGACCACGGCCGATGACCTCGCCAGGCTGCATAAGCTTATTCTAAGCTGGATGGGATATACTGGGCGAAACATTTTGCACGGGGAGCTGCGTTGCTTCGCAACGCGGGCGAACCTACTCGACTTCGTCGAGTAACGCTTCGCCTTTGGGCTGAGAGGTGGTATATGTTCCGGCTCCGCCGGAACATATGCCACGACCCGCACCCAGGCCATGTCTGGGATACCTGAACCGGGTAATGCCGGCGGAGGGATTGCACGTGATCCGCGCTCTTTCTGCCTCCGGCTACCCCGCTGGAGGTTTTTGTTTTGCTCGCAATCCTCTTCGCCAATGGGGAGTTCGTCCCGCCGCCGGATTTGGACCAGCGGCTGGCCGCCGCGCAGCTGCTGGTCGCCGCGGACGGCGGCGGCCGCCACTGCCTGCGGCTGGGTCTGGCGCCGCAGCTGTTGGTCGGCGACATGGACTCGTTGAGCCTCGCTGAGCAGGCCGAACTGCAAGCCCGTGGCGCCAAGCTGCTCCGCTACCCGGCGGACAAGGACCAGACCGACCTGGAACTGGCCCTGGCCGCCGCCCGCGAAGCCGGCGTCAACGAGATCATCGTGCTGGCCGGCCTGGGCGGGCGCTGGGACCACAGCCTGGCCAACCTGTTGTTGGCCGCCCAGGCGCAGTTCGCCGACCTGCCCATCGTGTTCCTGCACGGCGGCCAGCGGCTGTTCACCATCCGTGCCGCGGCGGAACTGGATGCCAAGCCCGGCGAGCGCGTCTCGCTGCTACCGCTGGCCGGCGACGCTGAGGGCGTGCGCACTCAGGGGCTAACCTACCCACTGGCCGGTGAGACCCTGCCGCTGGGCAGCAGCCGCGGGGTCAGCAACGTGGTCGCCGAACCCAACCCGCGCGTGGAACTGGCGCGCGGCATCCTCTTGTGCATCATTCAACACCGAAGCTGACAAGGAGTTCAACATGAAAGCCAAATTGTTCGCCCTGACCCTGCTGGCCGCCGCCCTGGTGGGCTGCGCTCCAACCGCGCCGGCCGGCGGCCCGGCCACCCTGACGGTGATGACCCATGATTCCTTCGCCGTGTCCGAGGAGGTCGTGGCGGCCTTTGAAACGCAGCACAACGCCGAGGTGGTTTTCCTCGCCGTGGGTGATGCCGGCACGGCCACCAACCGCGCCGTGCTGGCCGCCGGCGCGCCGCTGGCCGACGTCTTCTACGGCGTGGACAACACCTTCCTCAGCCGTGCGCTGGAGGGCGAGGTTTTCGAGCCGTATGACTCGCCGCTGCTGGCCGACATCCCCGACCACTTCAAGCTGGACCCGCAGAACCGCGCCCTGCCGGTGGACTACGGCGATGTGTGCCTGAACTACGACATCGCCTACTTCGAAGAACGCGGCCTGGCGCCCCCGGCGAACCTGGAAGCCCTGCTGGAGCCGGAATATACCGGTCTGTTGGTGGTGCAGAACCCGGCCAGTTCATCCCCGGGCCTGGCTTTTCTGCTGGCCACCATCGGCCATTTTGGCGAGGATGGCTACCTGGACTTTTGGCGCGGCCTGGTGGCCAATGATGTGCGCGTGGTCAGCGACTGGGATACGGCCTTCTATACCGAGTTCAGCCGCTGGGGCGGCACGCGGCCGATCGTGGTCTCGTATGCTTCCAGCCCGCCAGTGGACCTGATCTTCGCCGAGGAGGAACTGGATCACCCGGTGACCGCCGCGGTGGTGGCGGATGGCAGCTGCTTCCGCCAGATTGAGTTTGTCGGCATCCTGCGCGGCACGCAGCAGCGCGCCCTGGCCGAGGCCTGGGTGGACTTCATGCTTTCCCCGGTATTCCAGGAGGACATGCCGCTGCAGATGTTCGTCTTCCCGGTGAACCCAAACGCCCGGCTGGAGGCGGTGTTCGTGGACTTCCTGGAAGTGCCACAGCGCCCGGCCACCGTGAGCCCGGAAGACATCGCTGCTCATCGCGAGACCTGGGTGCAAGCTTGGACCGAGGAAGTGCTGCGGTAAACTGGTCACATGGCTGATATCCGTGCTTCTCGCCCGCATATGCCGGGCTATGGCATTGAACGCGATGAAGCTGGCATGCTGCCGTGGTCTTACGTAGAAGAGCGCATGGCCGCCGCCCGCAATTATTGGCTGGCCACCATGGGCGACGGGCGTCCGCATGCCGCGCCGATCTGGGGAGTGTGGCATACGGGGAGCTTCTACTTCAGCAACGGTGCAAAGTCCCGCAAGGGGCGCAACCTGGCGGCCAACCCGGCCGCCAGCCTGCACCTGGAAAGCGGCGACGAGGTGGTCATCCTCGAGGGCGCGGTTGAAAACGTAAGCGACCAGGCCTTGCTGGCCGCGCTGGATGCCGCCTACAAGCAGAAATACCAGGTCTCCATTCTCGGCGGCCAGGTGCATACGCTGCGCGTCCAGCGCGCATTTGCCTGGCGCGAGCAGGACTTCCCCAAGAGCGCCACCCGCTGGGTGTTCGGGTAGCCTTGACGCGCAGGGCCTTGCTCGGCCTGCTCTGGCTGCTCCCCCTGGCCTTTTTGGCCGTCTTTTACTTCTATCCATTGGGCAGCATCCTGACGCTCAGCCTGCATAGGGGCGGCGGGTTGCTGCCCGCGTTGGCGGCTGTGTTCAACAGCCCCGCGCTGCGTGGCGTGGTCGGCTTCACCTTCTGGCAGGCGACGCTGTCCACACTGCTGACCCTGGCTCTGGGGCTGCCCGCCGCCTGGCTGCTGGCCCGTTACCAGTTCCGCGGCAAGAGCCTGCTGCGCGCCCTCAGCGGCATCCCCTTTGTGCTGCCCACCTTGGTGGTAGCCACCGCCTTCGACGCCCTGCTGGGGCCACGCGGCTGGGCCAACCAGGCAGCCATGACGCTGTTTGGCCTGTCGGCCCCGCCAATTCAATTTGTCAACACTTTCGGGGCCATTTTGATCGCCCATGTCTTCTACAACACCACCATCGTGCTGCGCCTGGTGGGTGATTTTTGGGCGCGGCTCAGCCCGCGCATCGAGCAGGCTGCCCGAAGCCTGGGGGCCGGCCCGGCGCAGGTCTTCCTGCGGGTCAGCCTGCCGCTGCTCGCCCCGGCCCTGGCGGCCGCCGCGCTGTTGGTGTTCATCTTCAATTTCACCTCGTTTGGCGTGGTGCTGGTGCTGGGCGGCCCGCGCTTCGCCACCCTGGAAACCGAGATCTATTACCAGACCACCGCGCTGTTCAACCTGCCGGTGGCCGCGGTGCTGGCCCTGGTGCAGCTGTTGTTCACCCTGGCGCTGACCGCGGCGTACACGCGCCTTTCGGCGCGGCTCTCGCGCCCGGTGGAGCTGGCCGCCCGCCGCCCGCCGCGCGCCCTGCGCCCTGGCGGGCAGCTGCTGGCTGGGGTGTACCTGGCCTTGCTGGTTGCCTTCTTCCTCGCCCCGCTGGCCGGGTTGGCGCTGCGCTCTGTCTCGCGGCTGACCCCGGAGCGCGGCCAGACCCAGGTGCAAGCGGGGCTGACCCTGGATTATTACCGTAGCCTGGGCGAAGACCCGCGCGGCAATGTCTTCTTCGCCACACCGGCTCGGGCCATCCAGACTTCGCTGCTCTACGCCGGGGCGACCATCCTGGTCTCGCTGGCTGCCGGGCTGCCCGCCGCCTGGCTGCTGGCTAGCCGCGAAGGTAGCCCCGGTGTGCGCCTGCTCGACCCGCTGCTGATGCTGCCGCTGGGCACCTCGGCAGTCACCCTGGGCCTGGGGTTCATCATCGCCCTCAACCGCCCGCCGCTGGACCTGCGCACTTCGCCGTTGCTGGTACCGCTGGCGCACAGCCTGGTGGCGCTGCCTTTCGTGGTGCGCAGCCTGACGCCGGCGCTGCGCAGCATCCGCCCCCGGCTGCGCCAGGCCGCTGCGGTGCTGGGCGCTGCGCCGGGGCAGGTGCTGCGCCATATTGACCTGCCGCTGGTCGGCCGCGCCTTGCTGGTTTCGGCGTTGTTCGCCTTCGCCGTCTCGGTGGGTGAGTTCGGCGCCAGCGCGCTGGTCGCCCGGCCGGAGTACCCCACGATCCCCGTGTTGATCTATCGCCTGCTGGGCCAGCCCGGCGCTCAGACCTATGGGCAGGCGATGGCGTTGAGCACCGTCCTGATGGCCTTCACCGGCCTGGGCATGCTGCTCATTGAGCGCTTGCGCATCGCCGAGGTGGGCGAGTTCTGATGCTGACCCTCGAGAACATCCACAAATCTTTTGACGGCACAGTTGTGCTGGAAGGCATTGACCTGCAGGTCGAAAAGGGCGAAGTGCTCGCTCTGCTGGGACCTAGCGGCAGCGGCAAGTCCACGCTGCTTTCCATCGTGGCCGGCCTGGAGACGCCGGACCGTGGCCGGGTCCTGTGGAACGGCCGCGACCTGGCGGCCGTGCCGGCGCACCGTCGCGGCTTCGGGCTGATGTTCCAGGATTTCGCCCTCTTCCCGCACCGCGATGTGAGCGGCAACGTCGCTTTCGGCCTGCAGATGGCCGGTTGGGCGCTTGCGCGCATTGAAAAGCGCGTCACGGAGATGCTGGAGTTGGTCGGCCTGGGCGGCTTCGAGCGCCGCGAGGTCGGGGCCCTCTCAGGCGGCGAGCAGCAGCGCGTGGCGTTGGCCCGCGCCCTGGCCCCGCAACCGCGCCTGCTGATGTTGGACGAACCGCTAGGCTCGCTGGACCGCGCCCTGCGCGCCCGCCTGCAGACTGACCTGGCCGCCATTTTGCGCCGCGCCGGGCAGACGAGTATTTACGTGACCCACGACCAGGAGGAGGCCTACGCCATCGCCGACCGGGCGGCGCTGCTGGACGCCGGGCGTCTGGCCCAGGTGGCCACGCCGGAGGAGCTCTACCGCCGGCCCGCCTCGGCCTTCGTCGCCCGTTTCCTGGGCATGGACAATCTGCTGCCCGGCGAGTTGCGTGGCAGCGGCCGCCGCGCCACCGTCGAGACGGCCCTGGGCCGCTTCTCCGCGCCGGCTGGCGGCGAGCCGGGGCCGGTGACCGTGCTCTTGCGCCCGGACGCCTTTGCCCTTGGCGGCCGCGGCAAGGGCAAATTGCGCGGGACGCTGGCGGGTAAGCAGTTCCGCGGCAGCCAATTGCTGGCCCACATTCTTGTTGGCGATACGCGGCTGGCTATAGAATTGCCCTCCACCGCGAAGCTGCCTGATATCGGCCAACCGCTCACGGTCGGCTTCAACCCCACCGAGGCACTGCATGTCTTCCCCAACGACTAACGTCACCGTATTCAAGCAAAACCCGGCCGGCGAGTTGATGTATCAATGGCAGGGCCGCTTGCTGCACGAAGCGCCCCATGAAGCGCAAATCGAGGCGCGTTTCAGCGCCGAGAGCGGCCGGGTACTGGAGATCGAATTCAACAAGGGGGATCGTTTTTTGGAAACCTACTACGATGACCGCTGGTTCAATATTTTTGAGATCCGTGATCAGGGCGATGACCGCCTAAAAGGCTGGTACTGCAACGTGGCCGCGCCGGCCATCATCCGCCCGGGCGAAATCACTTTCCGTGATTTTGCCCTGGACCTGGTGGTCTACCCAGACGGGCGGCAATTCGTCCTCGACGAGGACGAATTCGCCGTCCTGGACTGCTCGCCGGCCGAGCGCCAGTTGGCGCTGGCCGGGCTGGCCCAGTTGCAGGCGGAGTTCGCGGCGAGGTTTGATCAGGATCAGTGATTCGCAATTAGAGATTGGGACAGTGTAGTCCCTGTAGGTACTGTCGGTATCCTCGATAATGTCGTTTGTGTCGCTGCTTGACAAGCAAGCCGAGCCGTTGCGATGAAGCAAGGATTCGCCGGAAAGCGGCGAGGACCGGTTTTGGGCTGAACATGCCGGCATTATCCTATAAAGCGTTACAGGCTGGCAAAAAACGAAGCGCTCGTCAAGCCATTAGTGGGCAAGTCCAAGACCCGCCCAGTGCAACTTTACTTTGATGAGACGAGTTCCAGTGATTTAGTAATCAGGGATGGGGCATTAGATTGCTACAAAGTAAACAAAAGATTTGGCTTTCTTTGTGCTCTTCGTGTTCTTTGTGGTTAATAGGCTTTACAGAAACAACTCGATCAGAAAATCGCCGGTGAACCAGGCCACCACGAGCGTGCACAGGCAACACAGCACGGAAAAGATCAGCGCACCAGCAATGAACCAGAGCACGATGCGCAGGCCACGCCGGCCATCCATCTCGCTGCTGGTCGTAACGGTGATTTCGGGGTCTTTCGAGGGCATTTCTTTCTTCGCTTTCTGGCGAAATTGTATCACCGGCAACGCGCTGGTTGCTTTTTGCCGGTGCCCGGTTATTATAGTAACTAAACCACTGCATTTATAAGGTAGCTTGACTATGGAAGCGACGCCTTCTCTCACCTCCAACCCCACCCACGCTTGGCTGCGCAGCATCGGCGTGGCTTTCGCGCCCGGGCCGATGACCCCGCTGCTCAGCGAGTTCAGCTCGGCCCTGCTGGAGCGTTTCGCCGCGCTGGGCCACACGGTCAGCGAGCTGCCCGGCGGCGACCCTGATGTGCTGTTCACCACCGCCGCCTTCGGCGAGCCAATTCCCTGGCGCGAGGCGCTGTTCTTCTCCGCCCGGCGCAAGTTCGGCCTGAAGCGCTCCCCAGTGGTCTACAACATCATCCAAATCAGTCCCGCCCAGTTCGACGAGTGGATGGAGCGCTTCGGGAGCGCGCTAGTCAAAGACCCGCCGGCTGCCGAAGATTTCCAGTTCGAGGGCCTCTCGCCCACCGCGCACAAGGTGCTCATCGAGCAGGGTTTGCGCGGCGGGCCGATCCTCTCGCTGGCGCGCATGCTGCAGGCTCAGGCCAAGAGCATCCGCATCCTGCTGCTGGTGGGCGAGGAGCGCCCCGAGCGGGTCTACCACTTCGACCTGGTGGGCGCCTACCCAGCCAGCCACAACACCTCAGCGGAGGCTTTTTACAGCGACATCGTGCTGCGCATCGTCACCACCGAAAGCACCACTGAGGTGACCAACCACGAACTCATTGAACCGACCATCGAATTCTCCGAATGGGAGGCGCTGAGCAGCCCCGAAGCCATGCGCCGCGCCGGCAACGAGATCGGCGCGCGCGGCTTCTTCACCGACATGGTGCGCATCGAAGACTTGGTGCAGGTGCCCGCGGTGAACGAGGGCGTGGCCAAACAATACAGCGAAGGCTGCTTCGCCACCTGGGACGCACGTATTTATGCGCTGATCGCCACGGTGACTGGCAGCGCCCGCCCGGTGCACAAGGGTCGCCTGACCGACGACGACCTGGCGGTCATCGTCGGCGTGCGCGGCGACGGCTCCGGCGCGCAGGTGCGCCATGTGGATGGCAAACGCAACGATCCGCCATCGTCCGAGGCTGTCGAGATGATGGACATGGACGAACTGCTGCCCAAAGTGGCGCATGAGACCATCGCCGGCGTGCAGAGCGAGGTGCCGGTGATCCGCTCCAAGCTGCACGGCCATCGCGGTGTGAAAGCGTTCAACCCGGAACTGGTCGAGTATGTACCGCTGGATCCGCCCTATTATCATTACCTGGTCTCCTGCGCCACCGAGGCCCAGGCGCGCGGCATCAAGGCCGCCTTCAGCCGGGCGCAGTCGCTGCTCAACCCCGACGACCCCCGGCAGATTGCCTTCACGGTGCTGCCCGGCCACGGCGTGGTGATGGCCGAGAAGTGGCAGAAGGGCAAGGCACCTTTCGAGATCATCTGGGAAGCGATGGATTCCGGCGAACTGGAGATTGACCCCCATGTGCCGCAGGGTGTGATGGACTACCTGCCCGGCGAAGACGGCCGGCATTATCTGAAAGAAAAATAAAGCGTGGGGCGCAGCATCCCTTCGCTTCGCTCAGGACAGGGCTGCGCCCTTACTACAATTAACCACAAAGACACAAAGGCCACAAAGATTTAATCTCCTTTGTGGCCTTTTCGGTTAATTGCCGCTCCGTTAGCAAGCTCCTTAGGGGCGCACGGCCGTGCGCCCTTACAGCCGCCGCAGCGTTTACAACATCTCGCGGATCACCGCGGGCAGAATGCCACCCTGCTTGTAAACCTCCACGTCTTGCACGGTGTTTAGCCGGGTGGTCGCCTTGAAGGCTGTCTCCGTCCCGTCGGGCTTGACCGCGGTCACGCTCAGCTCGGCGTTCGGCGCCATGCCGGCGTGGATGCCTTCGACGCGGTAGGTTTCCGTGCCGTCCAGGCCCAGGCTGGCGGCGTTCTGCCCGCCCTGGTAGACCAGCGGCAGGATGCCCATGCCCAGCAGGTTGCTGCGATGGATGCGCTCGAAGGATTCGGCGATGACCGCACGCACGCCAAGCAGCAGCGGCCCTTTGGCCGCCCAGTCGCGGCTGGAGCCGGAGCCGTATTCCTTGCCGGCCAACACCACCAACGGCACGCCCTCTTCTTTGTATTTGGCCGAGGCCTCGAAGATGCTCATCGGCTCGCCGGAGGGCTGGTGGGCGGTGAAGCCGCCCTCCACGCCCGGCACCATGGCGTTCTTCAGGCGGATGTTGGCAAAGGTGCCGCGAGCCATCACGCGGTCGTTGCCGCGGCGCGAGCCGAAGGAGTTGAAGTTCGGCACGGTGACGCCGTGCTCCAGCAGGTACTTGCCCGCCGGGCCGTCCGCCGGGATGGCCCCGGCGGGCGAGATGTGGTCTGTGGTCACTGAATCGCCCAGAATGGCCAGGGCGCGGGCGCCGTGGATGTCGCCCACCGGCTGCGGCTCGCGGGTAAGACCCTCGAAGAACGGCGGCAGCTGGATGTAAGTCGAATCGCCGTCCCAGTTGTACAGCTCGCTCTCGTGGGCCTTGATGTTGTTCCAGGTTTCGTTGCCGGTGAAGACGTTGGCGTAGCGCTCGGCGAACATCTCCGGGCGCACGTTGCTCTCGATCGCCGCGCGCACCTCTTCGCTGCTGGGCCAGATGTCGCGCAGGAACACCGGGCCGCCGTTGTCGTCGATGCCCAGCGGGTCGTTGACCAGGTCGATGTCCACCGTGCCGGCCAGCGCATAGGCGACCACCAGCGGCGGCGAAGCCAGATAGTTGGCCAGCGCGTAGGGGTGGATGCGGCCCTCGAAGTTGCGGTTGCCGGAGAGCACCGCCGCGGCGACCAGGTCGCCGCCGGTGACGGCCTTGACCACTTCGCCGGCCAACGGGCCAGAGTTGCCGATGCAGGTGGTGCAACCATAGCCCACCAGGTTGAAGCCGAGTTTGGAAAGCGGCTCCATCAGCTCGGCCTTCTCCAGGTATTCGGTGACCACCCGGGAGCCGGGGGCCAGGCTGGTCTTGACGTAGGGCTTGACCTTCAGGCCGCGCTCCACCGCCTTCTTGGCCAGCAGGCCGGCGCCGAGCATCACCGAAGGGTTGGAGGTGTTGGTGCAGGAGGTGATGGCGGCGATGACCAGCGCGCCGTGGCCCATCTCCGCTTGCGAGCCGTTGGTGCCGAAGGTCACCTTCTTTTGGAGTTCTTCGGGAGCCAGGGCGAAGCCGCGCTCCTCTTTGGGGGCCACCAGGGCATTGTGGAACTCGTCGCGCATCTTGTCCAGCGTGACCCGGTCTTGCGGGCGCTTGGGTCCCGCCAGGCTGGGCTGCACGCTATCCAAGTCGAGCTCCAGCGTATCACTGTATTCGGGGTCGGGCGTGTCCGCTTCGCGGAACAGGCCCTGCTCTTTGCAGTACGCCTCGACCAGCGCGATCTGCTCCGGGCTGCGAGCGGTGAGCTCCAGGTAGCGCAGCGTCTCGGCGTCCACCGGGAAGTAGGTGATTGTGGCGCCGTTCTCCGGCGACATGTTGCCAATCATCGCCCGGTCGGCCAGGCTCATCGCGTCCAGGCCGGGGCCGTAGAATTCCACAAACTTGTCCACCACGCCTTTCTGGCGCAGGATTTGGGTGATGGTCAGCGTCAGGTCGGTGGGGGTGACGCCTTCGCGCAACTTGCCGTGCAACTTGAAGCCGATCACTTCCGGGGCCAGCATGTCCACCGCGCGGCCCAGCATGGCCGCCTCGGCCTCGATGCCGCCCACGCCCCAGCCCACCACGCCGAGGCCGTTAATCATCGTGGTGTGCGAGTCGGTGCCCACCAGCGTATCGGGGAACGCGAAAGTTTCGCCGTCGTGCTCGTTGGTCATCACCACCTGGCCCAGGTATTCCAGGTTCACCTGGTGGACGATGCCCGTGTTGGGCGGCACGACGCGGAAGTTGTCGAAGGCCTGCTGGCCCCAGTGCAGGAACTCGTAGCGTTCGCGATTGCGCATGAACTCGATTTCGGCGTTGCGCTGCAGCGCGTCGGGGGTGGCGAAGAAATCCACCTGCACCGAATGATCGATGACCAGGTCCACCGGCACCAGCGGGTTGATTTTCGCCGGGTCGCCGCCCAGGGCGGCCACCGCGTCGCGCATCGCCGCCAGGTCCACAATGGCGGGCACGCCGGTGAAGTCCTGTAGCAGCACCCGGGCGGGCTTGAAGGGCATCGGAGCGCGGGTTTCGGCCCGCGGCTGCCAGCCAGCCAAGTTGCGCACGTCATCTTCAAAAACATCCACGCCGTTGCAATTACGCAGCACGGCTTCCAGCAAAATACGGATGGAGAAGGGCAGGCGTGCCAATTGGGTCAGGCCGGCCTCTTCCAAACTGCGCAAACTGTAATAACGATATTGTTTGTTGTTTGCGCTCAGGGTTTTAATAGAATTGAAAGGGTCTTTTTTCATCGATACTCCAAAGCGATTATAACGCTTGCCTCAGTCAGCTGAACCTGGGCAGGTAAAATATCGCAGGGGCTCTGCCTTTCGCCTAATAGAGAGGGCTGCCATGGACAAGTTAATCCCAAAAACAGCATTTCGATTGGTCGTATTTGCCTTTTCCGCCTTATTGCTCAGCGGCTGTGTGGCCGTTGGCGACTTGGTTTGGCTGGATGAGAATGGCAATGGCATTCAAGATCCTGGCGAACCAGGGGTTCAAGGTGTGCTTGTGCGTTTGTACAACGTTCCTGATGGGGAGGTTGTAAGTACTGTGGCAACCGGGCCGGATGGCAGCTATCGGCTCAGTGAGCAGGGCGTTTCTTCCGGCAATTACTATCTGGAATTCCAGGCTCCGACCGGTTACGTGTTCACTTTCCAGGGCCAGGGTGACAACCGTGACTTGGATAGTGATGTGGACCCGGCCACTGGGCGCACTGGCATACTTAGCCTTGAGGGGCAGCGTACCGATATGGATGCCGGCCTGGTGCTCACCGACTCCGATACCCCACGTCCCGATTTGTTGCCGACAGCTGCCCCTGAAACAACGGCGAACATCCGCGGCTTTGCCTGGGTGGATGAAGATGAAGATGGCTTGCAGGGCGCCGATGAGCCGCCGCTGGCCGATGTGACCGTGCGCCTGCTGAATGCCGGCGGCAGCACGCTTGGCGAGCAAAGCACCGGGGCGGACGGCGTCTATGAGTTCGCCGCAGTGCCCGCCGGCCTGCAGTATCGCCTGGCGTTCTTCCCGCCCTTCGAATATCAATTCACCCAGATGGACGCCGGCGACGACGCTGCGGACAGTGACGCCGACCCGAACAGCGGCCACACGGCGTCCTTCACGCTGATACCGCCCGGCGCTGTCTACGATGCCGGTTTTGTGCCGGCTATCGCCGCTGCCCCCGCCGGCCCGAGCAGCATGGGCCCTGACGAATTCCCTGAGGGCTACAACCCGCTGACCGGCCAACCACTGTGCGTGCCGCAGGCGGTCGACTGGGGCGTGGTGGGCCTCTCCATCTCGCAGTTCCCGCCAGCGGCGACCCGCCCGCCCACCGGCCTGCAGTGGGCTGCCTGGGTCAGTGAATGGTGGATTGGCGACGGCGACACGCGCCTCTACGCGCAGTTCTACGGCTGCTATCCGGAGATTGATGTCGACGAAGTGCTCGGCGACCAGCAGGGTGACGGCCTGCCTGAAACCGGCGAGGGCAAATTCCTCATCGGCGACCTGGTCTGGTACGACTCGAACGGCAACGGCCAGCAAGACGAGGGCGAGCCGGGCGTGCCCGGCGTGCAGGTGGAGCTGATCCTGAGCAGCGCGGTGGTGGCCAGCACGACTACGGACGGCGCCGGGCGTTACCACTTCCTCATCGAGCCGCAGTATGGCTTCACCTATCAGCTGCGCTTCACCATCCCGGCCGCGCTGCAGACTTTCTACTTCATCAGCCCCAACCTGGCCGCCGACGACATCGATAGCGATGCCAACCCGGCCACCGGCCTGACCGAGGGCTTCACCCTGCCGCAGGATGTGAGCGAGAAACTCGACCTGGATGCCGGCCTGCGCCATTCGATTGTCATCGAAGGCGTGCGTTCCGGCCGCCTGGTCTATGAGGTGCTGCGCGGTTACTTCGAAGGCTGCACAGTGATTGCCGGCGCCGACCCCGAAGTGCTCGCCCAAATCCAGGTCTGCGCCCAGGCGCACAGCAGTGACCCCGGCGACATCGGCTCTGCGGGCATCGATGTGACCAAACTGCAAGAGGTGGCCGCCGACAACGTGGGCATCTACGGCCCGCCCAACCTGACCGGCAACCTCTTCGAAGACACGCCGCCGGAAGGCTGCTTCCCGGCCAAGTCGCTGACCATGTTCTACAACATCAACAACCAGACCTACTGGAGCTACGACGAAGCCAGCGCCAGCTACATCCGCCACCAGAACACCTACCTGGCTCCGGACGTGCAGGAGGTCAGCACCGAGTCGCTCACCGGCCAGCCGCTGCAGTTCGAGAACGTGATGGTCTTCTTCGTCGTGCATGAGCAACTGAACGCCGCCGGCACCATCTTCGATGCCCACATGGAAGGCACCACCGGCCAGGTCAAGCTGCTGCGCGATGGATTGGTCTGCGACCTGTACTGGTCCACGGTCAACGGCCCCTACGAGCAGGAGACCGGGCGCACGCGCCCCATCCGCTTCGTGTATGCCGACGGCACGCCGTTCCCGCTGAAACCCGGCAAGCTGTTCATCCACATGGTGCACACCAACGCCGACTTCTTCGAGCCGGAGCCCGGCTCGGGCGACTGGCGGGCGCGCTGGTACCTGCCGCAGTAGCCAGGTGCGTACCAACCTGAAAGCAAGAAGAGCCGCGTCAGCGGCCCTTCTTTTTCGTTTCGGCCAGGGTGAGACGGCGGATGCGTTGGAAGAGCGGTAGGCTGGTGGAGAGCGTGGCCGCCGAGGCCCACAGGGCCACCTGCATGGAGAAGCGGCGGCCCAGTGCGCCGAGCACCGGCCCGCCGCCCAGCTCGCCCAGCGCGTCGATCTGCCCGGTGATGGAAAGCACCGTGGCGCGCACTTTCGACTCGATTTGCTGGTTGATCCAGGCGTTGGTCAGTGGGAAGGTAACCGCCCGCAGCCCGTTGAAGACAATCATTGCCGCGATGGCTATGTAGAAATTGCGTGTCAGCGTGAACAACAGCATGGCGGCGACCATGCCGGCGTAAATGCGCTGCAGGCCCTGCAGGGTGTTTTGCCCGCGGCGGGTATCCACGCGGCGCTTGACGAATTCGTTGGCGGCCAGGCTGGCCAGGATGAAGGCCAGGTTGAGCACGCCCAGCCACTGGATGGCGCCCCACTGCAGGCCGAACAAGTCCGGGAAGCTGAAGCGCTCCAGCAGGAAGGGCTGCGAAAGCCGGTCCCAGGCTTCGCTGTACAGCCCGACCACCAGGCCGATGAAAGCGAAAGTGATCAGCGCCGGGCGGCCGCGCAGCACGTCCAGGCCCTTTTTGAACGTGGTGAACATGCTGTTCCAGCCTTGGCGCTGGCTGGCGGGCGCCGGCTTGAAGCCGGTCTCCGGCATGAAGAGGGCCAGGAAGATCGCCAGGGCGATCAGGAGTCCGCCGCCGGCCAGGAAGGGCAGGTTCAGCGCCAGCGAACCCAGCCACACGCCGAAGGGGATGCCTAACAGGTTGCCGGCCAGGCTGAACTGATTGGCGCGCAGGAAAGCCGGGCCGGCCTGTTTGGCGCCGACCTCGTCGGCGACCCAGGCCGAGAAGGCCCCGCTGAGGAAGGTGGCGCCAAACCCCCAGACGAACTGCGAGAGGGCGATCACCCAAAACAACGGCGCCAGGCCCTCGATGGCGAAGCCCAGGCCCATCATCAGAAAGCCGATGATCACCGAGGCGCGCCGACTGTAGAGGTCGGCGACCACCCCGGTGGGGATTTCGAACAGGAAGATCGAGGCTTCCATGATGGTGCCCAACAGCACCAGCTGCAGCGGATCCAGCCGGGCGACTTCGACGCGGTAGAGGATATAGGTGGTGAAGACCAGCTTCGTGACGAACCCGCTGGTGAAATGGGCGAACAGATAAACGCTGAGGGCGTTGAGTTTCTTCATGGCTGGGGCGCAAAGAGGGCAGTGTATCACGCTGCGATGTGGCGCCATAACCGGCGCGTTATACTGCGGGCATGCCCGCGCGCATCCGCCAATGGCTGGCCGAACACCGCTTTGAAGCGTTTGCCCTTTTGCTGGCGCTGCTGCCCCAACTCTACGTCAGCCTGAGCAACCCCAACACCATTCTGGACTGGTACAGCTCGGACGATGGCTTCTACTATTTTCAAGTAGCCCGCAACCTGGCGGCGGGGCAGGGCTTCACCTTCGACGGGCTCAACCCTACCAACGGTTTTCACCCGCTGTGGCTGTTCCTGATTACGCCCATCTTTTGGCTGGCGCAGTGGGATGTGCTGCTGCCCTTGCGCCTGCTGATGCCCCTGTCCGCGCTGCTCAGCGCCGGCACGGCCATCCTGCTCTACCGCATGCTGCGCAGCCAGGGCGCCGCCTGGGCCGGCGCCCTGGCCGGGACACTGTGGCTGGTCTTGCCCAGTATCCATGACCTGAACCTGCACTCGGGCACCGAGGCCGGCCTGAACGCCTTTTGCATTCTGCTCTTCTGGTATGGGTTGATACGCACCCCCGCCGCAGCCAATGACCGGGTCAACGGCCGCGGCCTGCTGGCGCTGGGCGGGCTGGCGGCCTTGGCCGTGATGGCCCGCCTGGACAATATCTTCATCGTCGCCGCTGGCGGGTTGTGGTTTTGGTGGCGCGCCTGGCAACCGCCGGCGCCCGGCAACCCCTGGGTCTGGCGGGCGCAGGTGGCCGCCGGCTTTGCCGCCCCGCTGGCGGTCACCCTCAGCGCCTACCTCGCCTGGAACGTATTGGGCTTCGGCACGCCCACGCCGGTCAGCGGTCAGGTCAAGCTGTGGTGGGGCACCTTGTACAACACCGCTTATGGCTTCCCGGTCAGCGACTGGGTGAATTTCGCCGGCCAGTTCTTCACGGACCATCGCGAGCTGGGTCCCTGGTCGCTGTTCACCGCGCCGCTGTACGCCGCCGCCGAGAGCCTGCTGGCCGCCCTGGGGCAGGCGTTCTCGATATCCGCCCGCCGGCTGGTGCTGCTGGGCATCGGCGGGCTGGCGGTTGCCCTAGGGGCCGGCCTGGCCTGGGCGGAACGCCGTTTCACCGCCCCCGCTTTCCGCAATTTGGGCTTGCTGCCCCTTTTCCTGGGCTGTTTCCTGCAAATCGCCTATTACAAGTTCGGCGGTTCGGTGGCCCAGCAGCCCTGGTATTGGATGGCCGAGATGCTCTGGCTGTTGCTCTTTGGCGGGTTGGCGCTGGCCGCCCTGCTGCGCTGGCTGGGCGGCCGGCTGCCCGCAGCCGGCCGCCGCGCTGCGGCGCTGGGCACCTTGCTGCTGGCCGGCCTGGCGCTGTACTACGTGGGTTATTTGCAAAGCGCCATCCGCCTGCCCGGCGACGGCAGCAACCACTATTACCTGCACCGCGCCCGCTGGGTGGAGACCAACACCGAGCCCGGCGCGCGCATCGCCATCACCGGCTCCGGCAACCTGGGCTACTTCACCGGCGGGCGCACCATCGTCAACATGGATGGGCTGATGAACACGGTGGAGTATTTCCACGCCCTGCAGGAGGGCCGCGGCGCGGATTACCTGGTCGAGTTGGGGGTGGACTATATCTTCGGCAACGAGTACATCCTCACCGAAACCAACCCCTACGCCCCGATGTTGGAAGGGCGTTTGCAGCCTTACAAGGTGTATGTCATCAATGAGGAGCGCGAGCTGCCGCTTTGGCGCTTGCTGCCTTAGTTGCTCTTCAGTTCGCCAATCACCACAATGCGCTGGCTGTTCACCCGGTAGGGATAGCAGCTGATTAAAGTGAGGGTCGCTTCGGGGGTGGGGGCGAGCACTTCCACCGCAGTGGGCGGCACGATGCGGGTTTCCACCACGCGGTAGGTGAAGGTGCGGTTGGCGGTGAAGATGGTCACTTCGTCGCCCGGCTTCAATTCGTCCAAATGGCGGAAGACTTCGCCATAGATGTCGTTGTGCCCGCTGAGCACGAAGTTGCCTTGCTGGCCGGGGTCCGCGCTGCCCACATGCTGGCCCACGCCGCGCTTCAGCGCTTCCCAATCGTCGCCGAGCACGATCGGCGCGTTGACCCCAATGCTCTCTATGCGGATGCCCAGAGCCTGCTGCGGTCCGGGCGTGGGCATTTGCATGGCGGCGATGTAAGCCTGCATCTGCGGGCGTAAGTGTTCGGGGATTTCGGCTTCGTTCGGCTGGGCGGCCTGACCGTTCAGCGGCGGGGTGTGCCCGGAGGGCAGCACCACCGGGCCGAGCAGCAGCGCGGCCTCGCCGGCCGGGGCCGCCTGGAACGCGGCCGCGAACTCGCGGTTCAGGGTATCCAGCAGGCTCAACCCATTGAAGAAGATGTAGACCAGGCCCAAAGCGGCGAGGATTTCCACGGCCAACAGCGCCCGGTCCAGCCAGCCGGGGGCGTTGCGCGCCAGCCGCAGGCCGGGCGCCGGGTGCACCTGCGGGCCGCTCAGCGGGTCGCCTTGCGGCGGCTCGGCGGGAGCCGCCTGCCGCTCGGCGAGTTCGCCGTGCTCGCTGAAGCGTTCCAGCCGCCGGGCGCGGTCCGCTTTGCGGCGCTCCAGCAGCTGGCGGCGCAGCTCGCTTTCGCTCAGTTGCGGCGGGCTATTCCTGGCCATCTGGCGGATTATAGCTTTCGGCTTCGATGATGGTTTGCAACTCGGCGGCCAGCGCCGCCCGATCGAAGTGCTGCTGCAAATAGGCGCGGCCTGCCTGGCCCATCCGCCGGGCTTGCGCCGGCTGGGCGGCCAGTTCGCGGATGGCCTCAGCCAGCGCCTCGGGCCGGCCCGGCGGCACGAACACGCCCGCGCCAGCCGCCGCGACCGCCTGGCGAATCACGCCGTCGATGGCTAACAGCACCGGCCGCCCGGCGGCCATATAGTCGAAGACTTTGTTGGGGTACACCGTGGCGTACAACTTGAGCGGCTTGAGGATCGCCAGGCAGGCGTCCGCCGCGGCCAGAGCCGCGGCGACGCCCTCTTTGGGCAGCGGCGGCAGGAAGTGCAAATTGTCGAGGCCCATTTGGCTGGCTTGGGCTTGCAAAGCCGGCTTGTCCTTGCCGTCCCCCAGCAGCACCAGGGCAATCTCGGGCTGCCCGCGCAGTTGGCGGGCGGCGGACAAGACGACGCCCAGATCGTTGGAGAGCCCGTGCGCTCCGGCGTAGAGCACCACGAACTTGCCTTGCAGACCGTGCGCCTGGCGGAATGCGGCGCCGTCAGCGTTCGGGTCGAACATCGCCGGGTCGGCGCCGTTGGCCACCACGGCGACCTGCTGCCCGCCGCGCTCGCGGATGTGCGCTACGAAGCCCGGCGAATTGGCCACGATTTGGTCGCCGCGGCGATACAGGAAGCGCTCCAGCCATTCCGAGGCGGCGATGAGCAGGCGGTTGCGCAGCACGCCCACCTCCACCGCGAAAGCGGGCCACAGGTCGCGCACTTCCAGCAGGAAGCGGGCGCGCTTCAGCCGGGCCAGCGCCCAGGCGGTGACCGCCTGGAAGATGGGTGGGGTGGTGCCCCAGACCAGATCCACTTCTCTGACGCGCAGTCCTAGAAAGAAAGAACTGACCGTGAACGAGAAGAAACTGAGCAGGCGGTGCAGGAAACTGCGGTGCAGGCCGCTGTAGGTGGCCGCCCGCAGGATGGTCAGCCCCGGGACGGGTTGGCTGCTGGCGGCCGTTTCGCGCCCACCGCTGAGGTAGCTCACCGGGCTGGCGATGACCGTCACCCGGTGGCCCTGGGCGACCAAATGGCGGGCGAACTCGGCGTGGCGGGTGCCGCCGGCCTGGTCCAGGTCCACATAGGCTTGGTGGATGAGCAGGATGTGCATGGTCAGTCCGGCAGCATCCAGCGCGTGGTCAGGGTCAGCGGCGGGGTGGCGTGCAGTTCGGCGACCAGGGAGAGCGCCGGCTCTTTGACGGCATAGCTGGGCGAGACCCAGCCCAGCGTCGCTCCGCCGCGGGCCTCCCCGGCCAAGCGCTTGCCTGCCCGGAACAGCGAGAGCGCCAGGCCGGGGACACTGCTGTGCAGTCTCAGTTCAATCAGTCCATCCGGCGCTTCGAGCAGCAGGTTATGTGCCTGTAGTTGCCACTTCCAGTCCGGCAGCAGCCAACGCAGGCGGAGGTGCCGGTTCGTCGCAAGCATCTGGCTGCGGCGCAGTTCATCGCGCACCATCCACACCGCGCCTTGCACTTCTACGCTGCGGCGGTGGCGGATGCCCAGGTGAGCATACCCGTCGTGTTCAGCGACAGCGTAAGCCAGCCGGCCGTGTTTGTCCTCCCGCCTGCGCAGCACGCGGGCCTGGGCCCAATCCAGCCAGAGGAAGCGCCCGGCGCGGGTCATCTGGTCCCGGCCATCGACGCTGAGCGTGTTGTGTACCGCGGTGCCCGCCAGGGCGTTGTCCCAGGGTGGGGCGGCGGTGTACAGGTAGCTGCCCGCATCCCCGGCGATGTTGTGGCCGCGCCACCACAGGTCCAGGTGTAATTGGTCGGCGTGCCCGGGCCGCTCTTTGAATTGCGCCGCCCGCAAATACGCCCAGGAGTTGCGGCCAGCCAGCCGCAGCGGCCCCCGCCGGGCCAGCGGGCGGCCTTTGGGCGGCCCCAAGCCGAGCCACAAGCTCAGCTCGTCCCACGGCCCGCGCGGCAAGGCCGCGCCGCCGAAGGCGGCCAAGGCGGCCTGCAGCGCGGGGCGGAAGTCTGCGAAAGGCAGTGTACTCAGCGGCAGGATGTAGGCGCCATCGTTCGGCCCCAGGTTGGCGGCGCGGCCGCTGTCCCCGTCCAGCAGCTGCGCCAGCCAGCCGGTCGCCGCCGCCAGGCGTTTGCGCGCCCCCGCAGGCAGCGGGCGGCCGCGGTGCGCCGCCAGCACCTGGGCCCAGCAGCCCAGCTGCAGCATTAGGCGGTGGTAGTTGCTGCTGTGCTGGGCGTAGGCGCCGTCTGCATGCACCTGGCGGGCGATGCCTTCATTGAACGCTGTCCAGCCCAGCTGCTCCCATTCCTTCGCCTTCGGGTATTCGGGCAGCAGGGCCGCGGCGGTGGCCAGGCCCAGCCCTTCGCTGAGCAGATGGTTGTTGTTCTGGGCGCGGGCATAATCCAGGCTGGGCGGGATGCGCTCGGCGTGTTGGGCCAGGCTGCGCGCCAGCGCCGCCTGGCGGGCCGGCGTGCTGCTGGCCGCCCCGGCCATCAGGCTATGGCAATAAGCCCAGCTGATAATGCGCAGAGCGACCTCCTGCGCCGAGGACCAATGTGGCCCGCAGTTGGGCGGGTTGGCCGCCTCGAAGCGCTCGAAGTAGCGCCAAAAACTCTGCGCATAGCCATCATCCCCGCTCAGCCAGAAAGCTCGCGCCAGCGCGGTGGCCCAGCCGAAACGGCCGGTTTCCCAGACCGGTTTTATATCGCCGCCGCCCGGCAGCCGGCTGTGGTAGGCGCTCCAATGCGCCAAGCGGCCTTTGGGCGCCAGGTCCAGGCGGCGCGGCGGGCCGCCGAACAGCCGGACGCGCCGTTTTTGCACTTCGCCGGCTTCTTCGAGCAGCTTTTGCACCAAATCCGGCCCCAAAAGCCGCCGGATTTTGGCGGCGGGTGCCGGTTGCAGCAGGGTTTGCGGCTGGCCCGGGTCCGCGGGCTGGGGCAGACCGCCTACAGGGGTCTGCCGGCGCAGCCAGCCGCTGCGCAGGGCCAACTGGTAGCGCGCATACGGCCACAGGGCCGCCGGCCCCAGTTGGGCGGCGGCTTTGAACAGCGTGACTATCTTGTTTGGACCGGCCATGCGCTCGGGCCATATTACCATTCTGAGAGCCTCGCCGATTCCCAAAGCCGGTATGCTAAAATCGCGAGGTTGAGACATATTCTGCTTGCGCTGGCAATGGCGCTCGCCGCACTGTGGCAGAGCCACCCTGCGGCGGCACAAACGGGGGCAACGCTCCACCTGAGCCAGCTGGAAACCGAAGCTTTTCCCATCATCCTCGGCTACTTCAGCGCCCGGGACGCCGGCGGGCAGCCCATCGCTGGCCTGGCCATTGAAGACGTGCAGGTGCTGGAAGATGGCCGCCCGCTTCCGCTAAGCCAGCTGCGCTCCGTGCAGCCGGGGCTGCGCATCGTGCTGGCGCTCAGCCCCAGCGATTCCTTTGCCATCCGTGATTCCCAGGCGCGCACCCGCTATGACTACGTGCGCGATGCCATCGTCGCCTGGGCGGCGGGCATCCCCGCCCGCGACAATTATCTGGGCCTGGTGACCGGCGAGGGCGTCCAACTGGAGGACGCCCCCCTGGCCGAATGGAGCGCCGCGCTGGTGGAGCTGGCCCTGGACACCTCGCGGCAGCTGGGCGATGTAGCCCCGCTCACCCAGGCCATGCAGTTGGCCGCTCGCCCGGCCCCGCAAGCCGGGGCCGGCAGCGCCATCTGGTGGGTCACCGCGGCCCCGTCGTTCAACGACCTGGGGCAGGTGGCCGAGTGGCAGCAACAGCTTGTCGAGCAGGGCATCCCCCTGTTCATCTGGCAGGTCGGCTCGGTCTCCACGTTCAATAGCGAGGCCAGCCAGCAGCTGCGCGCGCTGGCGGAGGGCACCGGCGGCGCCTGGTTCGGTTTCTCCAGCGGCGAGCCCTTACCCAGCCCCGAGGACTACTTCCGCCCCTTCCGCTCGTCGTACTTCTTTCAATATGATTCCCAACTGTTCAACTCGGGCAGCCATGACATCCAGATACAAATGAGCATTGAAGATGGCACGGTGGTTTCTCCGCCACTGAGCTTCGAGCTCAGCATCCAGCCGCCCAACCCGGTGGTGGTTTCGCCGCCTTCGTTGATTCAACGCCGTCCCTCCGAAGACGACCCGCAACTGCTCACCCCCTTCAGCCGGCCCATCGAGGTGATCATTGAATTCCCCGACGGCATCGAGCGAGACATACAGCGCACGACCCTCTTCGCCGACGGCGAACGCGTCGCCGAGAACAGCAGCCCGCCCTTCACGCGCTTCTCCTGGGATTTGAGCGCTTACAACAGCAGCCAGCCGGTCATGCTGCGCGTGGAGGCCGAAGACAGCCTGGGCCTGGTGGGCAGCAGCGTGGAGATCCCGGTGCAGATCAGCGTCACTCTACCGCCTTCACAGGTGCAAAGCCTGCTGGGCCGCGGCGGGCCGCTGCTGGCAGTGGCCGGCGCGGCGCTGGCCGCCGGGGCGCTGCTGCTGGTCCTGGTGCTTTCCGGGCGCTTGCAGCCTCCGCAGCTGGGCGCCCGCCGCCGGGGACGCCGCCGGCCGCGCCCCGCGGCACCGGTGGGGGTGGACCCGTTGAGCGACACGCCGCTGTTGGAGACGGAGTGGAGCCAGCCCACCGACGAAGACGGCGACGCGGCCCGCGAGCGGCCGGCGGCGCTGCTGCAGCGCCTCAACGCCCAGGAGGCGGACCGCCCGGCGGAGTTCCTGCCGATCTACGGCACAGAGACTTTCATCGGCCGCGACAAACAGAACAGCCTGGTGGTGGATGACGAATCAGTCAGCTCGCGCCATGCGCAGCTCAGCCGCCTGCCGGAGGGCAGCTACCTGGTGGCCGACCTGGGTTCTGAAGCGGGCACCTGGGTCAATTACGCGCCGATCTCTGCCGAAGGCAGCCAGCTGCGCGACGGCGACCTGCTGCACATCGGCCGGGTGGCGTTCCGCTTCCTCATTAATGAGGGCAGCCGTGATCCCCTCTGAGCAGCCGTCCTTCCCCGTTTCCATCGCTTCGCACGCGGGGGACGGCAAGCACAACGAAGACCGTTACGCCGTGGAGCATTACCGGCTGAGCGAGGACAAGACCGCGCCCTCCCTGCTGGCCGTGGTCGCCGACGGCATTGGCGCCAGCCGGGCGGGCCAGGTGGCCGCCCAGCTGGCCGTAGACGCGGTGACCCGCCTGGTGGCGCAAAGCGACGCCAGCCAGCCCAGCGGCATTTTGCAGGCCGCCATCATCCAGGCCAGCCAGGTCATCTTACAGCGCAGCGAAACCCGCCGCGAATGGCAGGGCATGGGCAGCACGTTTTTGTGCGCCTGGCTGGTGGGCGACCGCCTGTATTCCGCTTCGGTGGGCGATGCGCGGTTGTACCTGCTGCGCGGCCACAGCCTGCAGCTGCTCAACGTCGTCCATCACTTCCCGCGCGACCGCCAGCTGCTGGACAAGCGCGCTGGGGATGAGGACCCGCTGCGCGGCTACCTGGGCGCCAAGACCCCGGTGGACGCGGAGCTGCGCATGCGCCCTGCGGACGGCGGCGCGCCCTCG
>JAHCIH010000019.1 GCA_026129335.1 Anaerolineales bacterium | reverse complement strand
GCGCCCGCGTGTGGCTGCGCCGGGTGGGCTCGCCCGCCGCGCTGCACCTCGCCATCCACCAGGATGCCGGCGGCGCGCCCGGCGCGCCGTTGGCCCAGGCGCACAGCAGCCTGAACGCCGCCGAACTGGAAGACGTGGTCAGCGTCTTCCATGACTTCGAGCTGGCCGAGTTCACCGGAGACCTGGCGACCGCGCAGGAGTATCACCTGGTCTTCAGCGCCGCCGCGCAGGACAATGCCGCCAACCACTGGGAGATTGGCGTGCATGTCCGCCACCCCGGCGGCCACGCGTCCGCCGGGGCCGGTTGGGGGCCGGCCGGGTTCTGCGCCTACTCCCGCGTGGAGGATGCCGGCCTGAAGCGCAATTTCCGCTTCTTCGAGTTCAACGGCTGCCTGTACGCCGTGGACCAGCGCGCCGGCGGCGATGCTTCGCACCTGTACCTGAACGGCGACCGCGGCCTGGCCACTGGCTGGGGCGCGGCCGCATTGGAAGACGCCGACAAGGCCTGGCAGCCCGGGGTCTGGGCAGGCGCCTGGCTGCGCATCCACCGCGGCGCCGGGGCGGGTCAGGCCCGCCAGGTGGTCGCCAACTCCGCCACCGAGCTCACCCTGGCCGCGCCCTGGGCCCAGCCGCCGGGTGCCGCGTCTGAGTACATCCTCTACGCCACGGACATTTGGCAGGATGTCAGCCCGATCAGCGGCGCCCAGTTCGATGTGCCGGTCAGCGACCTGGCCGTGTTCCACGACCAGGTCTACTTCGCCCGCGGCACAGACCAGCCCATTTTGCGCATGCGCTACAACCCGGCGCTCAATCCGCCGGCGCACCAGTTCGCCGACGATGCCTCCAGCGCCGACCATCTGCACGCTTTCCATCATGCGCAGTTCGGGCCGCAGTTGTGGCGCGGGCTGGCTGCGGCCAACACGGTTTCCCGCGCCGCCCCGGCGGCCTGGGGGACGCCGCTCAGCTTCGGCACGGCCATCCCCTTGGGCAGCAGCGATGCCGGCTTGCTGGCCCTCTTCGACCGCCAGGAGCAGCTCTGGGCGCTAAAATCCGACGGCCTCTGGCGGGTGGGCGCGGACGATCGCGCCCAGCACCTCAACCTGGGGCTGAACTCCCTGCCCAATCCCCAGCCGCGCCCGCCGCTGGCCCAGTTGGGCGGCGAGCTGTGGCTGGGTTGGGGCGCGCATCTGTTGCGCCAGGAGGGTGCCGAGCTGGCCGCCGAGAGTCCGCAGGGCTTGCCCGCCGGCCGCAATGGCCTCCCCGCGGCCCTGCAGCCGCTCGGCCCCGGCCGCCTGGCCGTGGCGCTGGATGCCGGCGAAAGCGGCCAGTCCAGCCTGCTGTTGAATGCCGGCGGGACCTGGCACGAGTTGCTGCGCGCCCCGGGCCTTGGGCAGCGCATTCAGAGCCTGCATCTTGAAGGCGCGCCGGGCGTGCGCCCGCGCCTGTGGCTGGCGCTGGGCGGCGACCTCGCCTGCGTGGAACTGCCCCGCGACACCGCCGCGCCGCTGGGCGATGCCGGCCTGGCCTACCAGCACGAAGCCGTGCTGGTGGGCGGTAGCATCGATATGGGCGCCGCCCGGCTGCCCAAATACCTGCGCTCGCTCAGCCTGCTCAGCCGCCACCTGGGCGCCGGCGTGCAGGTGCACCTGGACGTGCAGCTGGATGGCGAGATTGGCGGCGGGCGCTGGCGCAGCCTGGGCGCCTTCTACTCTTCGCCGATGGACAGCCTGCCGCTCAACCTCGGCCAGCTCTACACCCTGCGACCGCGGCTGCGCCTGCTCACCAACCGGGCCACGCTGCCGCCGGTGGTGCTGGCCAGCCAGCTGGAGGGCTTTGCCCGCACGCCGCTGCGCTACCGCTGGACGCTGAAACTGCGCCTCGACGCGGTGCAGCACGACCGCCGCGGCGGGCTGGACCCCACCCCGCAAGACTTCGTCGCCTGGCTGCAGGCCGCCGCCCGCCAGGCGCGCAAGATTCACATGCGTTCGGTATGGGCCGATCTGGACGGCAAGGATGTGCTCGTGGAGCCGCCGGCGCTGCAGCGCGAGCGCAGCGCCGGCGATGGCGGCTGGGGCGGAACGCTCACCCTGGTGCTGCGCGAAGGCTGAGACAGGCTAAAGAAGGAGGGAAAGATGAGCAGCTTTGTATACAACGCCGCCAAACTGAGCCTGCTGCAGGGCGGGTTGGACCTGGCCGGGGATGACCTCAAAGTGGCCCTGGTGACCGCAGACTACGCCGCCGATGCGGACGCGCACGAATTCTTTGCCGACGTGTCCGCCGAAGCCAGCGGCAGCGGCTATGCCGCCGGCGGCAAGCCGTTGCCAGGCGCAGCTCTGACCCGCGACGACGCCAACGACCAGGCGGTCTTCAGCGCGGATGGCCTCATCTGGCCGGTGGCCACCTTCATCGTGCGCGGCGCCGTGCTGTACAAGGACAGCGGCGACCCGGCCAGCAGTCCCTTGCTGGCCTACATCGACTTTGAAGAAGAGCTGGAAATTTCGGGCGAGGATTTCCTGCTGCAGTGGCACCAGAACGGCATCCTCACCTTGGGGGACTGAGAGGGGACTGAGATGGCCGATTGGGTATCCAGCTTCATGGAACAGCAGCCGCAGCTGGCCCGCCTGCCGGTGGCGCAGCGGGCGCGCTACGGGCTGCACTTGCGCCGCGCGGGGCGGGGGCGCCTCGCGCGGCTCAGCGGCGCGCCGGTACACTACTTCGACGCGGCCAGCCGCAGCTGGCAGGAAATCGACACCCGCCTGCAGGCCCGTCCGGATGGCGGCCTGGGCGCGCCGGGCCTGCCCTTCCACCTCTCGCTGGACGGCGGCGTGGCCGTGGAGGGCCGGGCGGGCGGCGAGCCGCTCCACCGCCACAAGGCCTGGCGGGTGGGCGCTTGGGCCGGCGGGCGCTTTGCCGAACTGGCCCGCCTCGGCTCGGGCGCGGTGGAGGGCGAACGCCTGGTGCGTACAGCCGGCGCCTTCCAGCACGTCATCACTCTGCTGCCCGGCGGGCTGCGTGAGGAGCTGGTCATCGCTGAACTGCCGCCGGCCTCCGGGCAGGAAGACCTGCTGGTGGTGGAAAGTCTGCTGCCTCGCGGCGGCTTCGCTGAGGGCTGGCTGCACGAGGCCGGCCGCGAGGGTCTGCATTTCCCCGCCGGCTGGGCGCAGGATGCCTCCGGGCGCCGCCTGCCACTGATGCGCTGGGTGCAGGCTGTAGAAGGCGCCCAGCGCCTGTACAGCGGCGTGCCCTTCGCCTGGCTGGCCGAGGCGGATTTCCCCGTGGTGCTGGACCCGGATATCGATATCACCGGCCACACCGCGGATGGCTGGATCCAGGGCAGCAACGCTGCCACCTCCGACGCGCAGAATGCTGCCGGCATCGACATCACCGTCGGCGGCCGCAACATCAGCGGCGCCCCGCACGTGTGGCGCGGCTACCTCAAGTTCGACACCTCCAGCCTGGGCATCGGCGCCGAGGTGGAGCAGGCCAATCTCAAACTCTACATCTTCAGCCTGCAAAACCACGTGGGCTGGACGATGTACCTGCGCCAGTACAACTGGTCGGCCAACGACCCGTTCAGCAGCGCCACTCGCGAAGCGGCCTGGGACGGGCTCTTCGCCGCGGGCAACACGGCGGTGATCGCCAGTTCGGCCAACCAGGCGGGCACCTTTGTCACCAGCCCCGATTTGCCCACCGGCTGGGTGGACGTGCAGGGCAACACCTACTACGGCCTGTGGTGCAGCCAGGAGGCCTATGCCTATCCCAACAACCAGGGCGGGCTGCACCAATATGCCTCCGCCAACCACGGCACGGCTGCCTGGCGCCCACTGCTGATGCTGGAATACATGGCCGGCTATCCGCGCAGCGGGCCGCTGAGCCTGCGGGCGCGGCTGCTGCCGCCGCGGCTGCGCCTGGCAGACACGCGCCAGAAGCTGCGCGCCCGGGCGCGGCGCACTGCGCTCCATGCCCGGGTCAGCCGCGGCTGAGGGAGGAACGATGCAAAACGAAGACAACATCTGGCTGATTGAAAGCCCCATCGTGATGGTGGAGGGCGAGGAAATCGCCTTCAGTGTGGACTGGCAGGGGGCCGCCAACGTGAGCAGCCCGGCCGCGCAGGCCTACAAGAACGGCGTGGACATCACCGCCGAGGTGATGTCCGCCGGCGACCAGCATTTGGTCAACGGCAGCGTGCAGACCCTCAGGCGGCTGCAGGCCAGGGCCGGCGACGGGGGTTCGCGCTACGTACTCGTGGTGGAAGCTGAGGTGGACGGCAACCTGGAACGCCGCAAACTGCTGGTGCACATTGCCCGCGCCGGAGCGGAGCATTAAAAAGGCAGGGCACGCAATTGCGTGCCCTGCCTTTGGGCTCCGGGGGAAACCGGCGCCTGTGCATCAATCCATAACGATGGCTAATGCTTACCCGCCGAACAGGCGCTGCCAGAAGGATTTCTTCTTTCCGGCGGTGCTCTTGCGGGCAACCGTCTTCTTCGCCGCGGTCGTCTTGCGGGCGGCGGTCTTCTTGGCGACGCTGGCCTTGCGCGAAACCGTCTTCTTGGCGGCGGTCGCCTTCTTGGCTACTGTCTTCTTGACGGCTTTGCTCTTGGCAACCGTCTTCTTGGCAGCGGCCTTGGTGGCAGTGCTGGCCCGTTTCACAGCGGCTTTGGTGTTCTTCTTGGCCGCTTTGGACTTGGCGACTACCTTTTTGGTGGTACTCGTGGCCATTCTTCCTCCTTGAACGGAAGTGTTATCCAGCGATTATAGGCAATGCAAAAAAACTTCGCAACAAAAAATTGCGTAGGGAGTTGGGACGGTTGCAGTGGAAGAATTTACTTCTTTTTCTTTGGCGAAGCGCTCTTTGGGCTCTGCGCCGCGGTGCCCAGGCCCATGCCGATGGCCACGCCGATGGCGATGCCCAGGCCAATGTTGTCCAGGGCCACGCCAATCGCCACACCCACGCCCAGGCCAATCGCCAGGTACGCGCCCAGGCTGGAGCTGTTGTCGTTCTTCTTGCTATCCTTTTTTTCTTTGGCCATGAGTTGCCTCCTGGCCACATTCTAACAAACGAGGGGGTTGGACAATGCAAACTGTGGAACTGAGTGTCTTGTTGCAGGCGGTCAACGCCGCCGGGGTGATCGGCCTGCTGGGCTTCATGGTCATCGCCTTCTACCGCGGCGACCTGGTGGCCCGCAGCCTGCTCGACCGGATTTTGGCCCTGTACGAAAAGCAGCTGGCCGAACTGAGCGAGCGCATCCTGAAACGCCTGGAGGAGGTGGTGTCGCGCAAAAGATAAAACTGTCTCGTCATTGCGAGGAGCACACCCAGCCGAAGGCTGGGTAGCGGACGAAGCAATCTACAAGACCTGTTGTCATTGCGAGCGAGCAAAGCGAGCGAAGCAATCTCGGCTTGCAGGCCAACATCTGGATTGCTTCGACACCTGCGCTGCTGTGCTCCTCGGGATGACAAAGGTGATTGGAGTTCGTGCTCCTTTGTCATCCCGAACGAGACGTGACCAGCCGGAGGCTGGTAAGCGTCGAGGAGGAATCCCTGAGGCGCCCTTTGTTCCAACCGTGCTGACTGGTGGGCGGACCCTTTCACGGATTCCTCGTCGCTGCGCTCCTCGGAATGACAAGGTGGTTGGGGTTGTGGCTCGCTGCACCAACCTTGATTCCTAATCACTGATTACTACTTACCAACCCAAGGGAGGACAACATGGAACAAATCATCTTCTGGCTGGCCGGCGCTTTCGGCGTGCCGCTGGTCAACGCCCTCAAACAACTCTTCGGCCTGCAGGGCCGCGCCGCCGTCTGGCTCACCGCCGCGGTGGCCGCCGCGCTGGCTGTGCTGGCGTCCCTGGCGGGCGGAGCCGTCGCCCCGCCCGCCGAATGGGACCCGGGCGAACTCTTCGCCGCCTTCGGCCAGGTGCTGGCCGCGGCCACCCTGGCCTACAAACTGCTCAGCGAGTAGGCCGCTGCAACCCAGAGGCGGGCCGTGCGGCCCGCCTCTGTGATCTATCGCAGGCAGTCTATGGCATCTGGGCGGACACCCCTGCGCGATGATAATGATTAATACTTTTTGTCAGTCGTGTCCTAGAACGGGGTGGGGGGTGTAGTGCTCTTCCAGCCGGGCCAATTCTTCGGGGCTCAAAGCCAGTTGCGTGGCGGCCACCGCATCTTCCAGGTGCTTCATCTTGGTCGCGCCCACAATCGGGGCGCACACGCCCGGTTGGTGCAGCAGCCAGGCCAGCGCGATTTGCGCGTTGGAAACGCCTTTCGCCTTGGCCAGTTCACTCACCGCGGCGACGATTTTGAAATCTTCCGGCGCATAATACATCTCGTGGGCGAAGCTGTCCGTCTTGGCCCGCGTCGTCGTACCCAGGTCTTCCGGGCTGCGGTTGCCGGCCAGGAAGCCGCGCGCCAGCGGGCTCCAAGGAATCAGTCCTACGCCTTCTTCCAGGCACAGCCGGTTCATCTCGCGTTCTTCTTCACGGTAGACCAGGTTGTAGTGGTTCTGCATCGAGACAAAGCGCGTCCAACCCTGCTGGTCGGCCAGGTACAGGGCACGGGCGAACTGGTAGGCATACATGCTCGAGGCGCCGAGGTAGCGCACCTTGCCGGCGCGCACCAGGTCGTCCAGCGCGCGCAGGGTCTCCTCCAGCGGCGTCTCGTAGTCCCAGCGATGGATTTGATACAGGTCGATGTAGTCCGTGCCTAGGCGGCGCAGCGAATCCTCCGCCGCCTGCACGATGTGCTTGCGCGACAGGCCGCGGTCGTTGGGCCTATCGCCCATCGGGAAGAAGACCTTGCTGGCCAGCACCACCTGGTCCCGGCGGGCGAAGTCGCCCAGCGCCCGCCCGCTGACCTCTTCGCTGACCCCGCGCGAATACATGTCCGCCGTGTCGAAGAAGTTGACGCCCAACTCCAACGCGCGCTGCACGAATGTCCGCCCGGTTTCCTCGTCCAGCACCCACTCGCGCCAGGCCGGGTCGCCATAGCTCATCATCCCCAGGCAGATGCGCGATACCTTCAGTCCGGAGCTTCCCAAGTTGATATAGTCCATTGGTTTGTCCTTGTTTCTTGTTGGAGAGCCCATGATAACAAGCCTGCCCCTACTTGTCATTCTGAACCGTTACCCGTGTCTGTTAGGGGCGCACGGGCCGTGCGCCCAATAGCGCTCCGCGCGCTCGCCTTGCATTCAACATATCGCGAGGCCCTGCCTCTGCTAGAATCCCTGCATGGACTACTCCATCGTCGACCTCAAGCAGCAAAGCGCCGCGGCCCATCGTGAAGCCGCCGAAATCCTGGTCGCCGCCTTCTCGCTCACCGCGCCGAAGGCCTGGCCGACCGTGGAGGACGGCGTGCAAGAGGTGCAAGACCTGCTTGCCGAACAAGACTGCATCCTGCTGGCCGCGCTCGATCCGGGCGGCGAGATGCTGGGCTGGGTGGGTGCGCAGGCGCAGTATGACCATGCTTGGGAGCTGCATCCGCTGGCCGTGCAACCAGGCGCGCAGCGCCGCGGCCTGGGCGCCGCCCTGGTGCGTGCCCTGGAAGAGCAGTTGCGCGCCCGTGGGGTGCTCACCGTGTATCTGGGCACCGACGACGAAGTCGGCCAGACTTCGCTGGCCGGCCGCGACCTGTATCCCGACGTACTCGCGCAGGCCGCCGCCATGCACAACGTGGATGAGCACGCCTTCGAGTTTTATCAGAAGCTGGGCTATGTGGTGGTCGGCCTAATCCCCGACGCCAATGGCTTCGGCAAACCCGATATCCTGATGGCCAAGCGCCTGCTGGAGCTTTGATGGACACGGCCGCCCTTACCGCGGCCGTGCAGGCGCAAATGGTCGCCCGCGGCTGCGTCCCGCTGCCGCCCGGCGGGGCGGAACTGCGCTTCGGCGGCCCGGGCGGCGCCTGGCGCTTCGCCCTCGCCGCCGAGCAGACAGACGCCGGCGCCTACCTGCACGCCTTCGAGACAGCCATGCAGCGCCTGCTGGCGGTTGGCGACGGGCAGGCCGCCGAACGGCTCGGCCTGGCACTGGCCTTCGGCTCGACCGCTGCCGGCCTGCCGCTCACCTACCGCCGCGCGCTGAAGAAGTACTCCAATGCCGTCGTCTTCGAAGACCTGGGCATCCACCTATGGCTCTTCCTTGAGCCCGACCAGCTCATCGAACTGGCTCCGGCTGAGGTCAACCCCTTCCTGCGCGACCTCAACCGTTGGATTGCTGTCCGGCGCAGTTCCGCATCTGTGTAACCGGCGACATTTTTCCTCCCCGCATAGGCAGTTGTCCCTAGTACTTTTAGCCAGCGTTTCTTGCATTTTTGTGAGCCCGCGGCACCTGTAACTTTTGTAGACTGGAGAGCAGTCAAGAGGGTGTTTCAAGGAGGGAAGATGGTTATTCGCCGAAGAATCGGTTGTTGGGGACAATTGTTTGCCTTGCTTATCTCTGTACTGGCGCTTTTCGCCCTGGCCTTTGCTTTTCGCCTGGAGGTCACCTCTCCATACTTCACCATGCGTTTCGGCCCGCAGTGGCCTCAGGGTGTTGAGCTCAGCGCCAACCCGGTCGACGCGCCGCGCGCCGGCAGCAGCGCCGAGGGGGCAGAAACGGGCGTGGGCTTTAGTTTCGGCGGCCTGTTCAAAACCTCCACCGGCAGCGACAGTAGCGGGAGCGACGGCGTGCAAATCGGCGTCGAAGCGGGCGACCTGCTGGGCGTGGACGCCAGCCTGGGCGGCGATGGGCTGCAAATCGGCGCCGATGTGGGCAACGGCCTGTTGGGCGTGGACGCCAGCGCAGGCGGCGGTGAAGGCGTGCAGCTGGGCGTGGATACTGGCCTGGGCGTGGGCGCCGATGCCAGTGTGGGCGGTGGGGATGGCGTGCAGTTGGGCGTGGATACCGGGCTGGGCATTGGCGCCGATGTGGGCGTGGACCCGGACGACGGCATCAACGTGAACCTGGACCTGCCTGGCGACGATTTGGACACCGGAGTGAACCTGGGCTCAGGCGGCTGCACTTTGTGGCTGTTGGGCAAGTGCATCCTGCCTTAAACACAAAAAAGGCTGCCGGTTGGCAGCCTTTTTGATTCTCAGCCTTTCAGCCAATCTTGCAGCTGCTTCGGCGTCCAGGTATTGATCACGTCCTTGGCCGTGGCCCAGCCGCGCCGCGCCGTGGCCACGCCGAAGGGCAAAAAGTCCATGTGCTCGCTGTGGTGGGCGTCGGTGTTGATGCTCAGCTTGATGCCCATCTCCAGCGCCCGTCGGGCCTGCACATCGTCCAGGTCCAGGCGGCGCGGGTTGGCGTTGATTTCCAGCGCCGTGCCGGTCTCGGCGGCGGCCGCCAGCACGGCGTCCCAATCCAGGTCGGCGCCTTCGCGGTCGGGCAGGGTGCGATTGCTGGGGTGGCCGATGATGTCCACGTGCGGGTTGCGCATGGCGGCCACCAGCCGCTCGGTCACCTGGGCGCGCGGTTGGCGCATGCTGATGTGCAGCGAAGCTATCACGATGTCTAGTTCTGCCAGGGTCTCATCCGGCAGGTCCAGCGTGGCATCCGCGCGGATGTCCACCTCGATGCCGTGGAGGATCAGCAGGCCATCGCCAATCTTCTTGCGGGCCTGCTCGATCTCTTTGCGCTGCTCCTGCAGCCGCTCGGGGGTCAGCCCGTTCACCAGGCCCAGGCTGGGCGAGTGGTCGGTGATGGCGATCATCTTGTAGCCGCGCTGCCTGGCCGCCTGGGCCATCTCCAGAATGCTCTGCTGCCCGTCGCTCCAGGTGGTGTGCATGTGCAGGTCGCCGCGGATGTCCTTCACCTCGACCAGTTTGGGCAGCTGGCCCTTGAGCGCCGCCTGCACCTCGCCGCGGTCTTCGCGCAGCTCCGGCGGGATATAGGGCAGGCCGAGGGTCTTGTAGACCGCTTCTTCCGTGGCGCAGAGGATCTCGCTGCCATCTTCTTTAAGGAAGGACTGGTCGGAGAGCGAGAGGCCCTTGTCCAGCGCCATCTCACGCAGGCGCACGTTGTGGTCTTTGGAGCCGGTGGCGTATTGCAGAGCGGTGCCGAAGCGCTCCGGGCGGTGCACCCACAGCTGGGCGCGCAGCCCATTGTGGAACTCCACGCTGGATTTGACCGTGCCCTGGCCCAGCACCCGGGCCACATTGGGCAGGGCGGCGAAAGCGCGGATCACCTCCTCCGGCTGCTCAGCGGCGACCATCAGGTCGATGTCGCCGATGGTGGCGCGCATCCGCCGCAGGCTGCCGCCCATCTCGGCGGCTTTCACGCCGGGCAGTGCTCGCAGCGCGGCGAGCAGCTCCTCGGCGAAGCGCAGCGCTACGCCGAGTGGCTGGCGCCCACTGCGCCTACCGAGTGATTGGATGCCCTCCAATATCTTGGCTTCCGACTTTTCGCCCATGCCCGGCAGGTCACGCAGCTTGCCCGCCTCAGCGGCCTCCTTGAGCTGGGCGATGCTCAGTACACCCAGCTCCTTGTAGAACATGCCCACCTTTTTCGGCCCCAGGTCGGGGATTTGCAGCAGTTCGGCCAGCTCGGCGGGCACTTCTTTCTTCAGCTTCTCGAGGAATTGCAGCTGGCCGGTCTCCAGCAGTTCGTCGATCTTTTCGGCGATTGCCGTGCCCACGCCGGGGATTTCCAGCAGGGCTTTCATGCCGCCCTGTTTCCAGATGTCGTTCACATCCCGGCCCAGGCCGGTGAGGCTCTCCGCCGCTTTGCGGTAAGCGAGGGTTTTGTAGATCACCTCGCCTTTGATTTCCAGCAGGTCTGCCACCAGGGCGAAGACGTCGGCCAGCTCCTTGTTGGTCATGGGCTGATTATACGCCCGCCAAAAAGCAGAAAGAGGGATGCGTTACGCATACTGCGTAGCATCCCTCTTTCTGTGGACCTCAAGTCGGATGAGGTGTGGTTAGTCCAGAGCGTTCTCCAGCGCCTTGCCGGCGTTCTCGACGGCTTCGTTGATCGCCTGGCCCAAGTCCTCGGCGATATCCGCGCCAGCGTCGCGCAGTTCGCCGAGCCGCTCAGCGAGCGTTTCGCGCTGCTTTTCCAGTTCACTGATCTGCCTGTCCAGCGCAATGCGGGCGTCGGCGCTCTTGTCCTTGGCCTGGGCACGCAGCAAGTCCAGGCGGGCGCTGACCTCTTCCAGTTTCGCTTCGGCTTTCTGTTGGTAAGCTTCAAGATTGGCCATGTCTCCGTCTCCTTTCTGCCGAAAACGCCGCCTGGGCATGCCCTGTTATCGGCAAGGGTGCATGTTTAAGTTGCGCTCATCTTCCTGCTTCCTCTGGGGGCTCATTGGGTCGCTGTGTTATAATTGCGGTCTGCGCCTTGACATGTTTGTAGAAGACTTCCTGTCCCCCAGGAAGTGTTTTGTGTAAGGGTGCTGAACAGTATTCCACAATGAAAGGTGGTGTGGTTTTTGCCGAAAGTAGTGCTGAGACCCGGGGAGTCGCAGCAATCTTTGTTGAAGCGCTTCCGCAAGAAAGTGGCCCGCAGCAAGGTGCTTAGCACGGTGCGCCGCAAGCGCTGGTTCGTTTCCACCAGCGAAGAGCGCCGCATCGCCAAGCAGAAGGCCATTCGCAAGGCGCAGCGCCGGCAGTCCGAACGCAACGACTAGCCGCAGCAGGGATTTATACGACCTCAAAAAGAGCGCAGGCTTTAGCCTGCGCTCTTTTGTGTTCTTACTGGTTGTGTCATTCTGATGGAGCCCTGCCAGCCGAAGGCTGGCAGGCGACGAGGAATCCCTGAGACCCAGGTGGCAAGAACCCCATAGCGGGCTTGGCATTCCATGCCGGCCGAGCAACTTTAGCCCGAGAATCAAAAAGGGCCAGACAACGTCTGGCCCTTTTTGTATCAATGAAAATCAATTACTTGAACGCACCCATCACCCAGTCGATGACCATCTTCAACAGGGCGCCGGCGGTGGCAGCACCAGCGGCGCTGGCAGCGCCACCCAGGATGCCGGCCACGAGGCCGCCCAGCTGGGGCACGAACAGACCGCCAGCGGCGCCGCTGAAGGCACCCAAGGCGATCGCAGTGATCAGCCAGCCGGTCATGTCCTTCATACCGGACACGTGGAGGAAACCACCCACGACGGCTAGCAAGGTGACCAGGTCACCCACGACGGAAGGCAGACCGAGGTTGATACCCAGACCGCCGAGCAGGCCCAAAAGCACAGAAACGACGAGTGCGATGGCCCATGCCCACTTACCAATGCTGCTAGTATCCATCTTTTTCTCTCCTTTAGAGAAAGTTGTTGCGGCAAGCGCCGCTCACTACTATTAACCCTGTGCTCATTTTGGGGTTGCGCGCAAATTTTGGTTTTCTAATTTTTGTGTGAAAAGAGGAACAAATCTATTCGGGCTGCCCGGCGGCCTTCAGCGCCCGGCGAATGTCGCGCTGGTGGCCCTGCAGGTGCAGGTACATCAGCCGCAGCATCTGGGCCACCTCGGCATCGCCCAGCGCGGGGTGCCGGCCGCGCTGCGCCAGCTGCCCGGCGCTCAGCCCGCCGGCGAACGCCGCCGTGGCCGCGCGCCGCTCGGCGAACTCGGCCAGCAGGGCGGCGCGCTCCCAGCCGCTCAGCGCGGCGGTGTGCTCGGCGTTCCACTGGTCGATGCTGAAGTCCGCCGCCACGCCTTCGCCGCCCTCGCTGATGCGGCGGATCAGGCGCAGCATGCTGCCCTCCACTTCCACGAAGTGGGCCAGCAGGTCGTGCACCCTCCAGCCGGGGCCATCGCGGTACACCTGCGCGGCCCAGTCCTCCGGCGCCAGTTCGTTGAAGAACTCCAGGGTCTTGCGGCCCTCGGCCTCCAGGCTCTCGGCGAGTTGTTGGGCGGCTGCGCTCATGTTATCTCTTGAACAGGTTGGAAAGCAGGAACCATACGTTGGCCGGGCGTTCCGCCAGCCGGCGCATGAAGTAGGGATACCACTGCTGCCCGAAGGGCACATACACGCGCACCTGGTAGCCTTCGGCGACCAGCTGGCGTTGCAGCTCGCTGCGGATGCCGTAGAGCATCTGGAACTCGAACTGCGATTTGGGCAGGCCGATCAGCTCGGCGTGCTCGCGCACATAGCGGATGCGCGCCTCGTCGTGCGTGGCGATGGCCGCCACCGGCGGCCAGTCGCCGTTGGCGCCGCGGCGTATTTCGGCGAAGCTCTCGTGCAGCATCAGGTCGGCCAGGCGATCGAAGGCGGCGTCCACATCGGCCTTGTGCGGATAGGCCACCTGCGGCGGCTCCATGTAGGCGCCCTTGACCAGGCGGATGCGGGCGCCTTCGGCGAGCAGTTCCATCACGTCGGCGTCGCTGCGGTACAGCATCGCCTGGATGACCACGCCGACGTTGTCGAAGCCCTCGGCGCGCATCCCCCGGTACAGCCGCAGCGTGGCGTCCACGCAGGCCGACTCTTCCATATCGATGCGCACGAACAAACCGTGGGTGCTGGCCGTCTCCAGAATGCTCTTCAGGTTGCGGGCGCACAGCGCCTCATCCAGCTTGAGGCCGATCTGGGTGAGCTTGATCGAGATGCCCGAGCGCAGCCCGCTCTGCGAGAGACGGGTGAGCAGCTGCTGGATCTGCAGGCGGGCTTCGTTGGCCGCGGCCTCGTCGGCGGTGTGCTCGCCCAGCAGGTCCAGCGTGGCGTCCAGCCCGGCCTGGTTCAGCTGGCCCACGCTGTACAGCGCGGCCTCCACCGTGTCGCCGGCCACGAAGCGCCGGGCGGCGCGGCGCGCAAAGGGCAAAGCCATCACCAGCCGGCGCGCCCAGCCTGCTTGTGAGAGGTATATCAGGAAGTTGCGGATCATCTTGGAGTTTTGCTCAGTGAGCCGGGATTCATAAAACCCTAATTGGCCGGATTCTAGCACGGAATCCCAGGTGATATACTCATCCGGTCTTGCTATGACCCTGTACGTCCGCCCGCGCACATCCTTCATCCGTTGGTTTTCCAGTGTGCTGCTCATCGGCACCGTGGTGCTGCTCACCCTGCAGCTCATCGCCTACAGCCGTGACCGGGCCAATTTCCCCTCCGGCCTGGTGATCGCCGGCGTGCCGGTGGGCGGCCTCAGCCGCCAGGCTGCCGCCGAGCGGCTGCTCTCCGTCTACGGCCTGCCGGTCGAGCTGGAATACGGCGATGCGCTGATCCACATGTCGCCCTCGCAGGTGGAGTTCGCCCTCAACCTGGAGGCGATGATCGCCGCCGCCGACCTGGAGCGCACCTCATCTTCCTTCTGGGGCGGCTTCTGGGATTACCTGTGGGGCAACCTCTCCAACCCGGCCGAAGTGCCGCTGGATGCGCGCTATTCCGAAGAACGCCTGCAGAACTACCTGGTGCAGGAGATCGGCGCCCGCTACGACCGGCCGCCGGCCCCCGCCCAGGCGGTGCCCGGCACCACCCAGTTCGACCTGGGCCAGCCCGGTACGGTGCTCAACGTGGAGCAGGCGATGCGCTCCATTGAAACCGCGCTGTTCTCCCCCAGCCAGCGCACCGTGCGCCTGGGCCTGCAGGAGAGCAGCCCGGCGCGCCCCAACCTGCAGAACCTGCAGGTGCAGCTGCAGCAGATCATGGACGTGGCCGGCTACGACGGCCTGGCCGACATCTATTTCCAGGACCTGGCCAGCGGCCAGGAGATGCATTTCATCTACCAGCAGGGGCGCAACCTGAACACGGACCCCGACATCACCTTTTCGGCGATGAGCCTGATCAAGATACCCCTGCTGGTCTCGGTGTACGCCCACCTGGACGGCGAGCCGAGCGAGGCCATGCTGCGTTATATGAACGACATGGTGGTGCTCTCGGACAACGACGCCTCGGACCGCCTGATGGAAGCTGTGATCGACCCGCTGGTCGCCCCGCTGCGCATCACCGACGACATGCAGACCCTGGGCCTGGAGAACACCTTTATGGCCGGCCAGTTCCGCATCGGCGCGCCGCTGCTGCACCGCTACACCACCCCGGCGATGGACCGCACGGACGTGTTCACAGACCCCGACCCCTACACCCAGACGACACCGTCCGACATGGGCATGCTGCTGGCCGACATGTACCAGTGCGCCCAGAACGGCGGCGGGGCGCTCTCTGCCGTGTTCCAGGGCCGCATCACCCAGGCCGAGTGCCAGGACATGCTCAACCTGCTCAGCCTGAACCGCATCGCCCTGCTGCTGGAGGCCGGCGCCCCCGAGGGCACCCGCATCGCCCACAAGCACGGCTGGGTGACCAACCCCAACACGGGCGTGATCAACACCATGGCGGATGGCGGCATCGTCTTCAGCCCCACCGGCGATTACGTCATCGTCATCTTCCTCTACCATCCTGTGCAGCTGATCTACGACCCCGCTTCGCGCATGTTCGCCGACCTGGCCCAGGCGGTGTACAACTACTACACCCTGCCAGACCGCGAGTTCCCGCAGTAGCATGGCCCGCCGTTTGGTCACACTGCCGTATAATCCCGCTCCATGACAGCCGACGAGATCAAGGCTCTGCAAAAAGAGCTCGAATTGCTCTATCAGGTCGCCCAGGCCGTGAGCAGCTTCGAGTTGAGCGAGGTGCTCAACGAGATTGTGCGTATTGCCGCCGAGGTCACCGGGGGCGACTCCGTGCTGGTCTATGTGCTGGACAAAGACGCCGAAGAGCTGGTGCTGCGCGCCTCGCGCAACCCGCACCCCACGCTGCTGCAGCACATCAAGCTCAAGCTGGGCGAGGGCATCACCGGTTGGGTGGCTGTGCAGAACGAGCCAGTCGCCCTGGCGCAGGGCGCCAGCAAGGATGCGCGCTTCAAGGGCTTCCGCAGCCTGCCGGAGGACCGTTTCGAGGCCTTCCTCTCCGTGCCGATCCTCAGCAAGCGCGGCGTGGTCGGTGTGATCAATGTGCAGCACAAGCAGCCGCACCAGCACGCCGAGATGGAGATCAAGCTGCTCGCCGCGGTGGGCAAGCTGGCCGGCGGTGCAGTGGAGAACGCGCTGCTGCTGGAGGAGACCCTGGCGTTGAAAGAGGCGCTGGCCTTGCGCAAGTTGGTGGAGCGCGCCAAGGGCGTGCTGATGCGCCGCCGCGGCCTCAGCGAGCCGGAAGCCTTCAAGCTGCTCCAAAAAGAGAGCATGGACACGCGCAAGTCAATCAAGGAAGTGGCCGAGGCCGTGCTGCTGATGGACAAGCTCTCCTTCAAGGAATAGCAGGTTCCCCGCGATTGCCTGCTTAACCACAAAGAACACAGAGGACACAAAGAAGAAGCATTTTAAGAATTTCTTTGTGTCCTTCGTGGCTTTGTGGTTAATTTCCAAAATTCCCTGTTGACAAGCGCCTTACTTTTGCGTAAGATGTCGTCTTGATTGGGCAACGCAAAGGTGCGTGGCCCTCACATTTCAGGAAGACAAAGGAGTCTCCCGAGCGGTCTTTGGACCTCTCGGGAGACTTTTTTTGTGCAAACAAACGACACAAGGAGACAGAATGGCAATTCCCGCAAAGATTTCCCGGCTGGTCAAAGACCACAACATCGAAATGATCGACCTGCGCTTCACCGACACCCTCGGCGTGTGGCAGCACGCCAGCGTGCCGGTGGGCGAGCTCGAGTCCGTGCTTGAAGATGGCATGGGCTTCGACGGCTCCAGCATCATCGGCTTTCAGAACATCTACGACTCCGATCTGCTGCTCAAGCTGGACCCAGCCAGCGCCCACGTCGACCCGTTCTTCAGCATCCCCACGCTGACCTTCATCTGCAACGTGCACGACCCGGAACGCGGCGTGCGCTACAGCCGCGACCCGCGCTTCATCGCCGAAAAGGCGGAAGACTATTTGAAGAAGAGCGGCGTGGCCGACACCAGCTACTGGGGGCCTGAGGCGGAATTCTTCCTCTTCTCGCATTCCTCCTACACCATCGACCCGCACAACATGGGCTTCCGCGTGGATAGCCCCGAAGGCGGCTGGAACAGCGGCCCGCAGCCGGGCGACGACAACCTGGGCTACCGCATCCGCACCAAGGGCGGCTACTTCCCGCTGCCGCCCTTCGACACCCTGCAAGACGTGCGCAGCGAGATGAGCCTGCTGCTGCGCGACTGGGGCGTGGACGTGGAGATGCACCACCACGAGGTGGCCTCGGCCGGGCAGTGCGAAATCGACATGCGTTTCGACAGCCTGCTGAGCATGGCCGACAAGGTGATCAAGTACAAGTACGTGGTGCGCAACACCGCCCGCCGCCACGGCCTGACGGCCAACTTCATGCCCAAGCCACTCTTCGGCGACAACGGCTCCGGCATGCACGTGCACAACAGCCTGTGGAAGGGCGGCACCAATCTGTTCTATGCCAGCGCGTCCTACGCCGAACTCTCCGATTTGGCGATGTACTACATCGGCGGCATTCTCACCCACATCGACAGCCTGCTGGCCTTCTGCGCCCCCACCACCAACTCCTACCGCCGCCTGGTGCCGCACTACGAAGCGCCGGTCAACGTAGCCTTCTCCAAGCGCAACCGCAGCGCCATCATCCGCATCCCCATGTACCTCAGCGGCAAGGGCAACGCCAAAGCCAAGCGCATCGAGTTCCGCGCCCCGGACCCGATGGCCAACCCCTACTTCGCCTTCCCCGCCATCCTGATGGCCGGGCTGGACGGCATCAAGCGCAAGATCGACCCGCGCAAGGCCGGCTTCGGCCCGCTGGACAAGAACATCTGGGACCTGACCGGCTCCGAAAAGGCGCAGATCAAGAGCGTGCCCGGCAGCCTGGGCGAGAGCATCGCCGCCCTGGAGAAAGACCACGACTACCTGCTCGCCGGCGACGTCTTCACTGAAGATGTGCTCAACGCCTGGACAGACATCAAAAAGACCGAAATCCAGGAAGTGGCCCTGCGCCCCTCGCCGTACGAGTTCCATCTGTATTCGGGGCTCTAGGCCGAACCGCAAGAACCAAAAAGCGGCAGCCACTGGCTGCCGCTTTTTATTTCTGTTTCGCCATCCAGCCGGCGGCCACAGCCGCTGCCTCGGCGTACACCTCCGCTTCGCTGCGCCCCGAACTCTTGAGCACCTTGTAGCTGTGGTCGGCCCCGGCCAGCATGTGCAGCCGGGCGCGACGGCCCAGGCCGGCGACCACCGGCTCGAGCAGCTCGGGCAGGGCCAGCGTGTCGCGCGGGCCTTGCAGGAAGAGCATCGGCACGCTCACCGCGGCGAGGTGCTCGCCGCGCTCCGTCCCCGGCTTGCCCGCTGCGTGCAGCGGGAAGCCGAAGAAGACTAGGCCGCGCACGCCGGGCAGCGGCGCCTCGCTGGCGGCCAGCGAAGTCATCCGCCCGCCCATCGAGCGCCCGCCGGCGAACAGCGGCAGGCCGGGCGCTGCCTCGGCGGCGGCTTGCACGGCAGCCCGTACCGTGGCGGTGAGCACTGGCTTGGGGTTCGGGCCGCCGCGGCCCTTCTCTTTGTAGGGGAAGTTGTAGCGAAAAGTGGCGATGCCGTTTGCGGCCAACTGCTCGCTGAGCATCTCCAGCGAGCGGTGGCGCATGTCTGTGCCCGCGCCGTGCGCCAACACTAAGAGGGCGCTGGCGCCCTCTGGCAACCGCAGCAAGGCCGATACCCGGCCTTGCTGCGGCGTGGCTTCGAAAGTTAGTCTGGTGTCGGGCATGGCACAAGTCTACTGCACTGTGGCTTCGTCTGGCTGCCCGACGCGATAGCCAGTGCGCAATGTATAATTCTTGCGCAAAGTTGCGTTACCGAGCAAAGCTCGGTAGCAACTTTAAACCCAGCCGCGCAGCGGCTGGGTAAGCGCCCATAGCTCAATGGACAGAGCGACTGACTTCGGATCAGTAGGTTGAGGGTTCGAATCCTTCTGGGCGCGCTGAACAAAAAATCGCCGGCCATTGGCCGGCGATTTTTGCTTTTCACTCGCCGCGTAAGGGCGCACGGCCGTGCGCCCCAAACAGTTGTGCCCTGCCCACCTCTAGAAAGTCAGGAAGCGCTCCAGCACGACCTGCATCCCCCACAACACCATGGGCAGCAGCACCGCCGAAAGGAAATTGCGCAAGGCGCCCGGCGCCCAGGGCCAGGTGGGGATGTCTTTCAACTGCTCGCGCATCTTGTACAGGCTGCTGATCCCCGTATTCAGCATGCGCACATCATCGGAACGATCTGCCTCCAGGGCGGCGTACATCTTGCCCTGCGCTTTTTTGATTTGCAGCCCATTTTTCTCCAACTCCGCCAGCTTGGCCTCCGCCAAACGCTCTTGGAGGCCCAAAAGCGGGAGGATGAACAGCAGGATGCCGAGTGTGATGATCACGAAACTCAGCGCCACATCAATCGGGTTCAGGGTGACGCCTTGAAGGGTTCCCAGCAGCCTCACGAGGTACAGCAAGCCAATCATGATGCCGCCGGTGCGCATGGTCAGGGTGGAAAAGGCATACAAGGGCTGCTGGTGGAAGATGTCCACGTCCTCCAACAGCGCGTAAGCCTTAGGCACCAGATTCAGCCGCCGGATGGAACTATAGATCAAGAGAAAAGCTGCCACATATCCGAGAAATCCCGGCGCGACCAGCGCAAAAGCCAGCGGGTTTACGGCGCCGGATGGGCCGCTGGTGTAGGCGGCGATTGCTTCGGCGGTCACAATCGGCACCAACACCAGCAGGACCACAGTAATCCAGAACACCGTGCGGGCCGGCATGGTGGTCATTTGGTAGCGCAGGGCCGCCAGCTCTGCACTGCGTTTCTTGACCAACGGGGCGTAGCGGTCCACGCTGCGCCCCGCGACACCCCTCAGGTGGTGGAGGCTGGCCAGGACCAGGGGCACATAGCCATCCCGAAAGGCGCTGCTCACCAGCGTCCCCCACGGAGCGTTGCCGCTCACCCAGAGGGCGAGGTGCAACGAGAGCGCTATCGCGGCATAAATCAGAACATAGAAGACCCAGGTGGGCAGCGGCGATTGGTCCATGTAGTCCATCAGCCGGTCCACCCAGCTGGGTTTGTATGGGGGTTGCTCCGCCATCGTCCACCTCCACAAGCGAATTCCATGTAGTATAAGCCAGTTATGTCCGCCAAACCCATCCTCGTGCTCGGCGCCGGCGTCTCCGGCCTGTCGACCGCCATCACTCTGCTGCGCGCCGGGCTGCCGGTTGCCATCTGGGCGCGAGAACTGCCGCCGCACACCACCTCCAACCAGGCCGCCGCGCTGTGGTTCCCCTACCTGGCCCAGCCCCTGGAGCGGGTCAACCGCTGGGCCAACGTTTCCCTGCAATTTTTCCGCGAACAGCTGCTGCCCGACCCGGCCAGCGGCTGCCAGCCGGTAACCGTCCACGACCTCTACGACCATCCGGTGGCCGAGCCCTGGTGGGCCGCCGCGGCCGGCGGCGACTACCGCCGCCTGGATCCTGGTCGCCTGCCCGCCGGCTACCGCGACGGCTTCGAGACCGAGTCGGTGGTCATCGACACCAGCATTTACATGGACTACCTGGTCGCCTGGTTCCGGCGGCTGGGCGGCGAACTGCTGCAGAAGGAAGTGGCCTCAATGTACGAGGCGCTGGCCGTTGCCGATGTGGTGATCAACTGCACCGGTCTGGGTTCCCGTCAACTGGCCGGCGACGACAGCGTTTATCCCGTGCGCGGCCAGACCGCCCGCGTGCGGCCCAATGGCTTCGGCGAAGCCCTGCTGGACGACGAAGGACCTAATTCACTGGGCTACATCATCCCGCGCAGCGCCGATATCGTGCTCGGCGGCACCGCCCAGGAGAACGATTGGGACTTGAGCCTCCGCGCCAGCGACCGCGCCGACATCCTGCGCAAGGCCGCCGCCATGCACCCGGCCTTCGCTGAGGTCGAAATCCTCAGCGAAGGCGTGGGCCTGCGCCCGGCGCGGCCCACCGTGCGCCTGGAGGCGGAGGCGCTGCCCGACGGCAAGCGGCTGGTGCACAACTATGGCCATGGCGGCGCGGGCTTCACGCTCAGCTGGGGCTGCGCGGAAGAAGCAAGGATGAAGATGAAGGGATGAAGGATGAAAGGTTGGGAAATATGAACAGCCCTCAAAAACAGGAAGATCTAAGTTCTCGAACGCGGCGGTATGCGCTCGGCATTATTCGCTTGTATTCCTTATTGCCCAAGAGCACTGAACTTCAAGTCATCGGCAGACAAATGCTGCGTTCAGGGACTTCAGCCGGAGCGCATTATGCAGAAGGCCAGCGTTCCAAATCCAATAAAGACTTCATCTCAAAGCTTGAAGGCGGGTTACAGGAACTGGAAGAAACGCTGTACTGGCTTGATTTGTTGGCGGAAATCTATAAAGCCAAACCGGAAACAGTTGAAGCAATACGTAAAGAGACTTCTGAACCGATTGCCATTTTCGTTACCATCGTTAAGCGGGTTAAAGCGAGAAATTAAAAAGCGGAAGAATTTTCATCCTTCCGCCTTTATCCTTCATCCTTTGCTTAACGTCCCAACAACGGCCCCGCTCCCTTGATCGCCTCGCTGGCGCTGGCCTCGAAGCGCTTGAAATTCTCGTGGAACAAGCCGGCCAGCTTGGCCGCCTGTTCGTCGTAGGCCGCCGGATCGGCCCAGGTGCCGCGCGGCAGCAGCACTTCGGCGGGCACATCCGGCACCGCCGTGGGCACCGCCAGGCCGAAGACCGGCTCCGTCTCCGTGGCGACGTCGTTCAGCTTGCCATCCACCGCGGCGCGCACCATCGCCCGCGTGTAGCTCAGCTTCATGCGCTCGCCCACGCCGTAGGGCCCGCCGGACCAGCCGGTGTTCACCAGCCAGGCCTGCGCGTTGTGCTGCGCCATCTTCTTGGCCAGCATCTCGGCGTACACCGTCGGGTCCCAAACCATGAACACTTCGCCGAAGCAAGCCGAAAAGGTCGCCTCGGGCTCGGTCACGCCGCGCTCGGTGCCAGCCAGCTTGGCCGTGTAGCCGGAAAGGAAGTAGTACATCGCCTGCTCGGGGGTCAGCTTGGCGATCGGCGGGAGCACGCCCCAGGCATCCGCGCTGAGGAAGACGATGTGGTTGGGGTGCCCGCCCATGCCGTCGGCGTCGGTGTTGGAATTGAAATAGATCGGGTAGGCGGCGCGAGTGTTCTCGGTAATCGCCTCGCTGTCCAGGTCCGGCGTGCGGTCCGGGTTCAGCACCACGTTCTCCAGCACAGTGCCGAAGCGATGGGCGGCGGAATAAATGTCCGGCTCGGCCTTGGCGGAGAGCTTGATCACCTTGGCGTAGCAGCCGCCCTCCAGGTTGAAGACGCCGTTGTCGCTCCAGCCGTGCTCGTCATCGCCGATCAGCGCCCGCTCGGGGTCGGCGGACAGCGTGGTCTTGCCGGTACCGGAGAGGCCGAAGAACAGCGCCGTGCTGCGGTCGGCGCCGACGTTGGCCGAGCAGTGCATCGAGAGCACGCCCTGCTTGGGCAGCAAGTAGTTGAGTGCGCTGAAGATGGATTTCTTCAGCTCGCCCGCGTAGCGCGTGCCGCCGATCAACACCAGCTTCTTGGTCAGGTGCACTAGGATGAAGGTGCCGCTGCGCGTACCGTCCGCGTCCGGGTCGGCTTGCAGTTCCGGCGCGTGCAGCACGGTGAACTCCGGCTCGAAGCCCTGCAGCTGCTCGGCAGTGGGGCGGATGAACAGGTTGTGGGTGAACAGCATATGCCAGGCCGATTCGGAGACGAAGCGCACCGGCATGCGGTAAGCCGGGTCGGCGCAGGCGAACACGTCCCGGATGTACAAGGCGGGGCGCTCGTTCAGGTAGGCGATGACCTTCTGGTGCAGCTTGTCGAACTTGTCTTCGTCGAAAGGCATGTTGACTTTGCCCCAGTGCACGTCTTTTTCCGTGGCGGCTTCCTGCACGGTGAACTTGTCCAGCGGGGAGCGCCCGGTGTGCGGGCTGGTCACCGCGTTGAACGGGCCGTCGGCGGTCAGCTGCACCGCGCCGGCGCGCACGGCATGCTCGTAGATTTCGGGAACACTCAGGTTGGGGTGGGCTTTGCTCAGGTCCAGGCCATGCAAGGGATTTGCTTCAGACGTCTTTGCCATTCCTCTTCCTTGGATCTTGGGTTTGTTTCAGCGGCCTATTGTACTCCCACCCTAAGGGAAACGAAAAACATGGGATCTTTAACCACAAAGACACGAAGGACGCAAAGAAAAAATGTAAAGGAATTTCTTTGTGCCCTCTGTGGCTTTGTGGTTATCTGCTTGTGAAGTGATTTCTTGACACCATTCCAGTTGTCCTGTATATTGGGTCTATCACTATGTCGACCCCCATCTATGGCGTACACTGGTTGAGGCCACCTGCGGACTAGCAGATGAGAGCGGCTACCTCCACTCCACGTGTACGTGCATGGGGAGGAGTGTCAGAGAAAATAGCACCCTGGCAAGGCCAGGGTGTATTTGTTTCCCGCCATCCCGGCGGGGTCGTTCACGATAGGGGGTGATGCCGGAAAAGCTCAAAGCCGCCCCTTGTTTGCGTTCGCCATTTCTATTCGGAGGAAGAAGTGTTCAAAATGAAGGTTTCGTTTGTATCCGCTGTACTGCTCACCCTGGCCCTGCTGCTGGCCGCCTGCGCCCCGGCGGGCAGCGGCGCACAGCCGCCGGCTGCCGGCGACGACAGCCTGGTCATCGGCCTGGTACTGGTCGGCCCGCGCAACGACCGCGGCTGGAGCCAGGCGCACTACGAAGGCGGCCAGTTCGTGGAGGCCAACCTGGCCGGCTTGCAGGTCATCGTCTTCGAATCGCTCAACCCCGCCGACAAGCCGGAAGCCACCCTGGCCGGCGTGGTGGCCGATATGGTCGCCCAGGGCGCCCAGCTGATCATCACCACCTCGGATGAGTTCGAAGAAGACACCACCACCGTGGCCGCCTCGCACCCGGATGTGGTCTTCATCAACGTCTCCGGCGACGATGCGCTCACCGGCGAAGCCCCGCCCAACCTGGGCAACATCATGGGCCGCATGGAAGACATGAAGGCCATCGCCGGCTGTGCCGCGGCGCTCAACACGCAGACCGGCCACCTCGGTTACCTTGGCCCCCTGGTCAATCACGAGACCGTGCGTCTGACCGCCTCCGCTTACCTGGGCGCCCGCCACTGCTACGAGACCTACCGCGGTGAAGACCCGGACACGCTGCAGTTCGACGTGACCTGGATTGGCTTCTGGTTCAACATCCCCGGCGTCACCCTGGACCCCACCGAGGTCGCCAACAACTTCTTTGACACCGGCGTGGATGTGCTCCTCAGCGGCATCGACACCACCGAGGCCATCGATGTCGCCGGCCAGCGCGCCGCGGCTGACGAAGCCGTGCTGGCTGTGCCCTACGACTACCTGCACGCCTGCGACAGCTCGCCGGCCTTCTGCCTGGGCGTGCCCTTCTTCAGTTGGGGTCCCGCCTACCTGGCCGCCGCCGAGTCGGTGGCTCGTGGGCAGTGGGAGCAAAGCTGGGCTTGGTACGGCGCCAATTGGGACGCCCTGACCGACCCGGCGCAGACCACCGTGGGCTGGGTGGACGGTGAAGGCTTGCAGGGCCAGGCGGCCGCCGACCTGCACGACTTCATTGCCAAGCTGGCTTCCGGCGAAGTGGACCTGTGGGCCGGCCCCATCGTGCTCAGCGACGGCACGGTGTACGTGCCCGCAGGCCAAAGCGCCACCGACGAGCAAATCTGGTATCTGCCCAGCCTGCTGCAGGGCATGGGCGAGAGCCGCTAGCCTTCACCACCGGCATGGGGCGGCTGCCATTTTGGCAGCCGCCCCATGCTTGCTTGCATGTATAGTCAAGGCCCATGCGCGTAGAACTCGAGAAGATTTCAAAAAGCTTTGGCCCGGTGCAGGCCAATCGTGCCATCAGCCTGGCTTTTGAACCGGGGCTGATTTACGGCCTGCTCGGCGAGAACGGGGCGGGCAAGAGCACGCTGATGAAGATCCTCTCCGGCTACCAGCCGGCGGACAGCGGCCGCATACTGCTGGACGGCGCGCCGCAGCGCTTCCGTTCGCCACTGGACGCCCTGGCGGCCGGGGTCGGCATGCTCTACCAGGACCCGCTCGATTTGCCGCCCTTCACCGTGCTGGAAAACTACCTTCTGGGTCGCCGCGGCGGCCTGGCCATCCCGCGCCGCCGCGCCGCCGGGGAATTGCGCGAACTGGGTGCGCGCTACGGCTTCGAAGTGCACCCGCATGAACGCATCGAGGATCTCAGCTTGGGCGAACGCCAGCAGCTGGAGTTGCTCCGCCTGCTCTCCGGTGGGGCGCGGCTGCTGATTTTGGATGAGCCGACCACCGGCATCAGCGCCGCCCAGAAAGAGCTGCTCTTCAATTCGCTGCGCAGCCTCGCTCGGGACGAAGGCAAGACGCTGATTTTGGTCTCCCACAAGCTGGACGAGGTCCAGGAGCTGTGCAACCGGGCCTACGTACTGCGCAAGGGCGAGTTGGCCGGGGAGGCGGAGCTGCCCTGCCCCAACAAACGCCTGGTCGGGCTGATGTTCGGCCAGCTGCCCAGCCGCCCGGCCCGCCCCCGGCCGGAGGCCGGGCCACCGCGGCTGGAGCTGCGCGGGGCGGCGGTGCGCAGCCCGCGGCTGCGCACCCAGCCTACCGACCTGCAAGTGGGCGCCGGCGAAGTGCTCGGCCTGGCCGGCCTGGAAGGCAGCGGCCAGGAGCTGCTGCTGCGCGCCTGCGCCGGCCTGCTGCCGCTGGCCGCCGGCGAGTTGTACCTCTCCGGCGTCCCCCAGCGCCGTTTGGACTATTTGACCGCCCGCCAGTTGGGCGTGCATTATTTGGCCGCCGGTCGCCTGGAGGAGGGCCTGGTGTCTGGGATGACCCTCAGCGAGCACATGGCGCTGGTCAACCCCAATGGCCTCTTCGTGGACCGCGCCGCCAGCAAAGCCCAGGCCGCCGAGCGCATCCGCCAGTATCAGGTGGTCGCCCGGCCGCGCAGCCGCGTGGAGGAGCTTTCCGGCGGCAACCAGCAGCGTTTCCTCTTCGGCCTGCTGCCGCCTGATGCGCAGTTGATCCTGGCCGAGCATCCCACCCGCGGCCTGGACCTGCGCTCCAGCGACTGGATCTGGGGACAACTGGACGAGCGCCGCAAGCAGGGCGCGGCGATCGTCTTCCTCTCCGCCGAATTGGACGAGATCCTTGAGCGCAGCGACCGCATCGCCGTGTTCTTCGCCGGGCGCCTCTCGCGCGTACTGCCCGCCGGCGAGACCAGCGTGGACGAGCTGGGCCACCTGATTGGGGGCGGGGCGTGAGCCGCCCCGCCTGGTTGCCGCGGCTGTGGCCGCTGCTGCCTTCGTTCGTTGCCCTGCTGCTCACCAGCCTGCTGCTGCTCGCCTTCGGCGCCTCGCCGCCGCTGGCTTTTGGCGCCATCTGGGAGGGCGCCTTCGGCAATCAGGACCGCTTGCTGACCACCGTGGCTTTTTGGATCCCCCTGATGCTCAGCTCGCTGGGCCTGCTGATCAGTTTTCGCGCCGGGTTGTGGAACATTGGCATCGAGGGCCAGTTCATCCTCGGCGCCATCGGCGCCAGCTGGGTGGCGCTCTCGCTGCAGCTGCCCGCCCCGCTGCAGATCAGCCTGCAGATGCTGGCCGCCATGGCCGCCGGCGCGCTGTGGGCCGGGCTGGCCGGCGTGCTCAAGCGCTGGGGCGTGCACGAAATCTTCGGCGGCCTGGCGCTGAACAACCTGGCCATCATCCTGACCAACTACCTCATCGCCGGGCCGTGGCAGCCGCCGGAAGGCGGCAGCTTCCGCGGCACGGCGCCTTTCCATGCCGACGCGCTGCTGCCGCTGGTGGGGGCGACGCGCTTCAGCGTCGTCGCCCTGGGGCTGGCGCTGCTCGCTTTCGGCCTGGTGGTGCTGGCGTTGCGCAACAGCGCCTGGGGGCTGCGCCTCAAGGCGCTGGGGCGCAACCCGCGCTCGGCGCTGCTGCTGGGCGTCTCCAGCCGCCGCGAGACCCTGCTGGCGATGGCCTTTTGCGGCGCCCTGGCCGGGCTGGGCGGCGCGGTGCGCGTGCTCAGCTGGTTCGACAGCCTGCGCCAGAGCATTTCCGGCGGCATCGGCTACCTGGCGTTGATGGTCGTCATCCTGGCCGCCTTCCGCCTGCTGTGGACGCCGCTGGTGGCTTTCTTCTTCGCCGCGGTGCTCAGCGGCAGCGTCGTCCTGCAACTGCGTACGCAGCTGCACTCCTCGCTGGGCAACATCCTCACCGGCGTGCTGGTGCTGTTGGTGCTGCTCTTCGGCAACCTGGACAGCCTGCGCGCCTGGTGGGCCGAATGGCGCGCCGGCCGGAGGCGGAGCTGATGGACGCCAACTGGATCGCCATCGCCGCCTCGGTGCTGCTGCAGTCCTCACCGCTGATCATCGCCGTGTGCGGCGAGACGCTCAGCGAACGCGCCGGGGTGGTCAACCTCTCACTGGACGGCAGCCTGCTGCTCTCCGCGCTGGCCGGCTTCGTCGCCGCCTACTTCAGCAGCAGCCTGCTGCTCGGCTTCCTGGCCGCCGCCGGGGTCGGGGCGCTGATGGCGCTGATCGTCGCCTTCGGCAGCCTGGCCCTGCGCCAGAGCCAGGTGGCGGTGGGCTTCGTGCTGACTTTATTGGGCGACAGCCTCAGCGCCTTCCTGGGCCAGAACTTCACCCGCCTGCCCGGCCCTTGGGTGCAGCGCCTGCCGATACCGCTGCTCAAGGATATCCCCGTGCTGGGGCCGATCTTCTTCAACCAGGACCTGGTGGTGTATTTCTCGCTGGTTTTGGTGGCCGTGACCACCTGGTGGATCTTCCACACCCGCCCCGGCCTGGAACTGCGCAGCGCCGGCGAACGGCCCGAGGCAGCCTTCGCCCGCGGCGTGGCCGTTCGCCGGCTGCGCTATTGGTATGCCGTGCTGGGCGGCGCGCTGGTGGGCATCGCCGGGGCAGCCTACTCGCTGGACGTCAAGATCGGCTGGGCCGAGGGCCACACCCGCGGCCTGGGCTGGATCGCTCTCGCCATCGTCATCTTCGGCGGCTGGTCGCCGCTGCGCGGCGCGCTGGGTGTGCTGCTTTTCGTGGCCACCCGCTCGGTGATCTCGGTGGTCTTGCAGCGCAGCCTGGGCGAATCGTCGGTGGTGATCCTCAACGCGCTGCCCTGGCTGCTGATGCTCGGTGTGCTGGTGGTGGTTGGCGGGCGCTTCAGCGAGCAGGTGCTCAGCCGCCTGCCCGCGGCGCTGCAGCGGCCGTTCCGCGGCCTGCTGCGCGCCGCGCCTCCGGCGGCCCTGGGCGCGGAGTTGAAAGAGGGGTAAAGATGAATCCTTTGCGTCCTTTGTTTGCGATTCTGGTTTTGCCCGGCACCGTACTGGGCCTGGTTCCCTATTGGCTGCTGCGCAGCTTCGGCAGCCAGTCCACGGCCTGGGACGGGGCGCTGCAGCTTGCCGGTGCCCTGCTGCTGATTGCGGGCCTGAGCTTGCTGGGCTGGTGCATCTACTTGTTCGCTAGGGTGGGCCGCGGCACCCTGGCGCCCTGGGACCCGACCCAGGCGCTGGTCGCCGCCGGCCCGTACGGCTATACGCGCAATCCGATGATCACTGGGGTGCTGCTGACTCTCTGCGGCGAGGCCCTATTTTTCCGTTCGGCGGCGATTGGCGTGTTTGCCGTAGCCTTCTTTGTGGTGAACCACCTCTTCTTTATATATGTCGAAGAGCCGGGGCTGGAGAAGCGCTTCGGGCAGAGCTATCGCGATTACAAAGCGCGCGTGCCGCGCTGGCTGCCAAAGTTGCAGCGGTAGGGGCGGGGTCACCCCGCCCTGCTTCAGTCAATGACGGCTAGTAAGGGCGCACGGCCGTGCGCCCCTACGCGTTCGTTTTCTGACCGCTGATAGCTGACCGCTGAAAGCTGACAGCTATCCGCTATTTCCTTTGCGCCAGCACGTTGCCCAGCAGCACCAACCCCACGCCGCCCAATTGCAGCAGCCCCAGGCGCAGGTCCTCGAAGAGCACCGACATGAAGATGGCCACCAGCGGCACCATCACCGCCACATAGCCGGCGCGGCCCGGGTCGATGCGGCCCAACAGGGTCAGGTACATCCAAAATGCGAAGACGGAGCCGAAGAGCGCCAGATAGGCCAGCGAGAGTAGGTAGCCCGGCGCAAAGTCGAGGCTGGGTGGCAGGCCGCGCAGCAGGGCGACCAGGGCAGTGAAGGCCGCGCCGTAGAGCATGCTGTAGGCGTTGGTCTGTACCACGGGGATGTCGTGGCGCTGGTTGCGCGCCGCGGTGTTGTTGCCAAGCCCCACCGAAACCGCCGCCCCAAGGGTCAGCAGCACGCCGCTCAGCTGCGCGCCGTCCAGCTCCACGCCCTGCATCTCGGGCTGGAAGATCAGCGCCAGGCCGCCAATGCCCAACAGCGCGCCGAGCAGCACGTTGAGCCGCAAGGGGATGCGCAGCAGCAGGGCGGCGAAGATGACCGTGAAAAGGGCCGCAGTGGAGAAAAGCAGGGCGACCAGCCCGCTAGTTAGCGTGGTTTCGGCGAAGTAGACCAGGATGTAGTTGATCGAAAACATGAGGATACCCTGCAGGGCCATCCAGGCATGTGTGTTCAATGAATAGCGCAGGTTCAGTTTGCGCCAGGCGGCATATAGAAAGAAGATCGCCGAGGCGATCACAAAGCGGTAGACGATCGACCATTCCGGGGCCACATTGCCCAACTGGAACTTGATCGCCAGCCAGGTCAGCCCCCAGAACAGCGTGGTGCCTATAAACAAAAGACTCGTGTGCATGCAAACTCCTCCAAAGGCGGCGAAGACATGTTGTAACACGGAACTGCCCTCGGGCGGCCCGTTATAATCCCCGCATGTCCCCTGCCTCCGAACTGCGCGCCGATTTCGCCATCCACGACCTGCTGCTGTTCCCGCTGCAGCAGGGGGAGGAGGCCTTGACCCTGCTGAGCAACCAGCAGCACTTGCTGCGCCGCTTCGGCCAGCTGGACCTGCTGACCCTGCACCCCGGCGCGCCGCTGGATGTCGGGCTGCGCGGCGAAGCAGACCGCTTCTATTTCGCGCTGGATGGCCGCGTGGAGCTGCAGCTGGAGGACCGCCGCGAGCATTCGCCCACCCGCGGCGCCGCCCTGGCGCTCACTTTGGACGCCGCCGAGCCGCATGGCCTGCTGCTGCCTTTCGGCGTGGCCTGCACGCTGCTGGCCATCGCCTCGGCGCGGCTGCTGCTGCTCAGCACGCACAGCGAAACGCACCCCGGAGACCAGCCGGCCTAGCCGCCATGGCCGCCAACCCGCTGGTCCTTTTCCTGCGACTTTCACGGCCGGCCTTCCTGCTGGGCGGCGTGCTCAACTACGCGTTGGGCCTGGGCATTGCCCGCTACCTCGGCCTGCCCATCGACTGGAACCTGGCGCTGCTCGGCCAGCTGTGGGTCAGCAGCCTGCAGTTGGCCACCCACTACCTCAACGAATACTTCGACTACCCGGGCGACGCGCTCAACCCGCACCGCACGCCGTTTTCCGGCGGCAGCGGCGTGCTGGGGGGCGAGCCCGGCCAGCTGCGCCCCGTGGTGGCGCTGGTGGCGGCCTACTGCATGCTCACCCTCACTGCGCTGGCCACCACCTCGCTGCTGCTGGCCGGCGTGCTCACACCACCCGTGGTGACGCTGATGGTGCTGGCCGCGCTGGGCGCCATCTTCTACTCCGTGCCGCCCGTGCGCCTGGCCACCACCGGCTACGGCGAACTGACCACCGCCATCCTGCTGGCCAACCTGGTGCCCGCCTTCGGCTTCGCCCTGCAAACCGGCGAGATGCACCGCCTGCTGGCGCTGAGCACTTTCCCGCTCACCGCGCTCACTCTGGCTTCCATGCTGGCGCTGGAATTCGCCGACTACGCCGGCGACCTCAAAGCCGAGAAGCAGACCTTGCTGGTGCGCATGGGCTGGCAGACCGGCGTGCGCGCCCACCATGCCTTCATCCTGGCGGGCTATGCGCTCTTCCTCGCCTCGTTCCTCGCCGGGCTGCCCGCCGCCATCGTGCTGCCGCCGCTGCTCAGCATGCCGCTGGGCCTGCTGCAAGTCTGGTACCTGGGGCGCATCGCCGACGGCCTGCGCCCGCAGTGGACCGTGCTGACCCTGAACGCCCTGGCGCTCACCGTGGCCGCCGCCTATCTGCTGACGTACGCGTTCTGGACGCGCTAGGGCAGGGGATTGAAGCGCGGCGGGCGCACAGCTATAATGAAGCAACGCCCCCAATTCGAGACAAGGTGACTCCTATGACGATTACCGAAGGCCAGATGGCCCCCGACTTCAGCCTGAACGACGAAACCGGCAAAGCCCACAAACTCTCCGACTACCGCGGCCAGACCGTGGTGCTTTACTTCTACCCCAAGGACGACACCCCCGGCTGCACCCAGCAGGCCTGTGATTTCCGCGACAGCCACCAGCGCTACCTGGCGCAGGGCGCTGTAGTGCTCGGCGTCAGCCCGGACAGCGAAGCCTCACACCAGAAATTCAAGATCAAGCACGATTTGCCTTTCCCGCTGCTGGCCGACCCCGACCATGCGGTCTGCGAGCTCTACGGCGTTTGGCAGGAAAAGTCGATGTACGGCAAGAAATACTTCGGCGTGGTGCGCACCACTTTCGTGATAGACCCCGAAGGCCGGGTGGCCAAAATCTTCGAAAAGGTTAAGGTACCTGAGCATAGTTCCAAGGTTTTGGACGTGTTGGAGAGCCTCGGTTCGCCCGGATAAGCCGGGATTTGCCGTAAGGCCAATTGTGATATACTGCCTTTCGTACCTTTCGGCACAAGTGCACTTGCCTGAACGGACAAAGCCTGCCGCGCCCTGCGGCCCAGCTTGGCGCTGAAAGGATTCTTCGGAGGAGTTCGCATGGTTCATTTTGTTATCGTCGGCGTGCTGGTGATTGCCTCGACGCTCGGGCTGGGGCTGCTGCTCACCAATGCGCCCATCCTGCCGCTGATGGCCAGCGAGCAGGCCGTGACCGTGGACTGGCTGTTCAACATCCACTGGTGGCTGATTGCTTTCTTCTTCTCGCTGATTACTGTCTTCATTTTATATAGCGTCTTCGTCTTCCGCCGCAAGCCCGGCGAGCGCGGCGACGGCAAGTTCGTTGCCGACAACCACCGCCTGGAAGCCGTGTGGACGATCATCCCCATCGGCATCGTGCTCTCGTTGGCGGTCATCGGCGCCAGCACCCTGGCCGATGTGGAACGCCGCGACCCCAGCGCCCTGAGCGTGGATGTCTACGCCTCGCAGTGGGTCTGGCGCTTCGAGTACACCGTCGAAGTCCCCACCGAGGCCGGCGAGAGCGTGCTCACCGCGGTGGCCTCCGACCGGCTGATATTGCCCCTCGGCCAGCAGGTGGTGCTGCGCATGCGTTCCACCGATGTGATCCACTCCTTCTGGGTGCCCGAATTCCGCGTGAAGCAGGATATTCTGCCGGGCGGCTCTGAATTCGTGCGCGAGCTGCGCATTACCCCCACCGAAGCAGGTACCTATCAGGTGATGTGCGCCGAACTGTGCGGCCAACTGCACTACGCCATGGTGGCGGAGGTGCAGGTGGTTTCCGCGGCGGAGTTCGATGCCTGGCTGGCTGAAAACGCCGGCGACTGCAACCTGACCGACGAGCAGTGTGGCCAGCGCTGGGCGGCCACCTATGGCTGCACCGCCTGCCACTCGCTCACCGGGCAGAGCGGCGTTGGCCCCACCTGGCTGGGCCTGTACAACCACGAAGTCACCCTGACGGATGGCAGCGTGGTCATCGCTGACCTGGATTACCTGCATCGCTCGATTGTCGACCCCAACGCGCAGGTGGTGGCCGGCTTCCAGCCCGGCGTAATGCCGCAGGACTTCGCCGAGCGCCTGACCGAAGAGCAGATCCAGCAGATTATTGCCTTTATCGTGAGTTTGCAGCAATAGGTTGAGGAGGAACAGGATGCGTTTCTTTTCCACAGGCCTTTTTCGCGGCCTGATCGCCCAAATTATCGGCACTTTTGCAGGCATGGCCCTGGTGATGGCCGTGCGCGTGCTGATGGGCCTGCCGATCTCCAGCGCGGATGCGGCCACGCAGCAGCACATCACTGAAGTGCATGTGGTCGGCGGCGTGATCATCGGCGCCATCGCTTTCCTCGTCGGTGTCGGCGCTCTGAACGAGTGGCTCGGCTGGGCGCGCGGCAAGCCGATCAACGAGAACATCGACCCGGACCCGGCCAAGCCCAACTGGATGCGCTACTTCGACGTCGATTTCGACCACAAGGTCATCGGCATCCAATACGGCGTCACCTCCATCCTGCTGTTGGGCTTCGGCGGCATCATGGCCCTGCTCTTCCGTGTGGAGCTGGCCCAGTCCGGCATCACTTTCCTCAACAGCGACATCTTCGAGACCATCCTGGGCTACAGCAGCGAGCATCTCTTCAATACGCTGATGAGCCTGCACGGCATCGTGATGATCGGCGCCATTCTGCTGGGCGTGGGCGCGCTGAGCAACTACCTGGTGCCGATGATGATCGGCGCCAACGACATGGCCTTCCCCCGGCTGAACTCCTTCGCTTTCTGGATCAACGTGCCCGGCGCCATCATCCTGATCAGCAGCATGTTCTTCGGTGGCTTCGATACCGGTTGGGTGGGCTACCCGCCGCTCAGCGTGCGCGCCCCCTTGGGCATGCAAATGTTCCTCATCGGCGTGTACCTCATCGGCCTCTCGTCGATCTCCGGCGCGATCAACGTCATCGTCACCGTGTTCACTATGCGCGCCAAGGGCATGACCATGTTCCGCATGCCCATCTTCGTCTGGGCTGCGCTGGCCACCGCCATCATCCAGTTCACCGCCACGCAGATGATCGGCCTGTCCTTCCAGTTGGTGATGTTGGAGCGCCTCTTCGGCATGGCTTTCTTCGACGCCACGCGCGGCGGCGACCCGATCCTCTACCAGCACTTGTTCTGGTTCTACTCGCACCCGGCGGTATACGTCTTCATCCTCCCCGGCCTGGGCATCATCAGCGAAATCCTGCCGGTCTTCTCGCGCAAGCCGCTGTTCGGCTATAAGGCCGTGGCCATGTCCTCGCTGGGCATCGCCCTGATCGGTTTCTTCGTCTGGGCGCACCACATGTTCGCCTCGGGCATGAGCCCGTACCTGCGCGTGCCCTTCATGTACGCCACGCTGTTGGTGGCTGTGCCCACCGGGGTTAAATTCTTCAGTTGGGTGGCCACGCTGTGGGAGGGCAAGCTGGAATTCCCCACGCCGATGCTTTTCGCCCTCGGCTCGGTGGTCATCTTCCTGTTGGGCGGCGTCACCGGCCCTCCGCTGGGCACCATCGCCACTGACTTGCACCTGCACGACACGTACTTCGTGGTGGGCCACTTCCACGACACCATGTTCGGCGGCTACGTCTTCCCATTCTTCGCCGCCTTGTACTACTGGTTCCCCAAGCTCACCGGGCGCATGTACAGTGAAAAGCTGGGCAAGCTGCACTTCTGGCTGATGTGGGTTGGCTTCATGATCTTGAGCAACGGCATGCTGCTGGTCGGCCTGCTGGGCATGCGCCGCCGCATTGCCGACTACGACCCGGCCCTGGGCTTCGACACCACCCAAATGATCATGACCATTGCCGGCTTCGCCATCTTCTTCTCGGTGGTCATCGGCCTCTACAACCTGATCAACAGCGCCCGCAGGGGCGCCGAGGCCAAAGGCAACGTGTGGAACTCGCGCTCGCCGGAATGGCACATCGCCTCCCCGCCGCCGCTGCACAATTACCCGCAGCCCTTCGAGGTGGTCGGTGAGCCGTACGACTACGGCCTGGCTGATTCGCCCTATGTGAATATGTCGCCGGCACCCGCCGCTGGCCATGCGCCTGCGGCTGCCGAAAGCAAGGAGTAATTGGAATGGCAGAAACCAAAGACCAAGCCGGCAGCCGCCGGGAGCAGCTGAACGCCGGGGTGTGGGTGTTCCTCATGCTCGGCGTGCTCACCTTTGGCGAATACCTGGTCGGCGCTATTGCGCCGCCCTGGGGCCAGGCCCTGCTGCTGGTGGCGGCCTTCAAGGCATTCTTCGTAATTGTCTACTACATGAACGTGGGGCGTTTGTTCTCCGCGGATGACGAGGGTCACTAATGTCTGCCGTCGCTGAAAGCTACGCTGTCAAGCTGGCCCGCAACCGCCTAGGCCTCTGGCTGTTCCTTTTCTCGGATGCCTTCGTCTTCATCGGCCTGTTCGTGGCCCGCATGGTGCTGCTGGGCAGCGGCCGCCCGGAAGTGGATCAGACCCTGGGCATCATCGTCACCGTGATGCTGCTGGTCAGCTCGTTCTTTATGAACCGCGCTGAAGTGGAAATGGCCCACGGCAACCGCCCGGCCTTCCTGCGCAACATCTTCATCACCATGGTGCTGGGCACCATCTTCCTGCTCGGCGTGGTGGGTGTGGAATGGCAAGTCGCCCACTTCGGCCCGGGCGATGGGGCGGTCGGCGCGGTGTTCTACGCTATGACCGGTTTCCATGCTTTCCATGTGCTCACCGGCGTCATCTTCCTCTTCATCGTGTGGAACAATGGCCGCAACGGGCACTACAGCGCCGAAAAGCACTGGGGCGTGGAAGCCTGTGCCATCTACTGGCACTTTGTAGACGTGGTCTGGATGTTCTACTACGTCGGCTTGTACCTGATGGGCACCCCCATTTAGCCCGCCAAGCACCTTGAGATACACACAAAGCGAGTCCCGAGGCCCCGCCTCTCCAAAGGGACTCGCTTTTTGCTAGAATAGGCCGCGCTCATGAAAAACACGCGTATCTTCATCGCCATCGCCGCCGTGCTGGTGGCTGCGGCCGTCTTTTTCCTGGGCTCGCAGGCTGCCGAGGCGCAAAAGAGCTTCCGCGGCTCCGCCATCGGCACTCCCGCCCCGCAAGCCTTCGATTTCCACCTGCAGCAGCCCGACGGCAGCAGCTACCGGCTGAGCGACCGCCGCGGGCAAGTGGTGCTGATCTACCTGGGCTATGTGAACTGCCCAGACTATTGTCCGGCCACGCTGGCCAAGTTCAAGCAGATCGCCGACAACCTCGGAGCGGAGGCCGCCGGGGTGGACTTCGTCTTCATCACCGTGGACCCGGAACGGGACAGCTTCGAAGTAATCGACGCTTATGTGGAGCGCTTCAGCCCCGATTTCTTCGCGCTGAGCGGCGAGATGGCCGCCCTGGAGGAAACCTGGAACAACTATGGGGCGGGGCGCTTCATCCAGCACATCGAGAGCGAACTGGGCTATGTGGTCTCGCACTCCACGCGCACCTGGGTCATCGACAAAGAGGGCCTGCTGCGCATCACTTTCCCCTTTGAAATGACGGCCAGCGATATGGCCCACGATGTAAAACTATTGCTGGCTGAGTAAAGGTCTATCATGTCTGCTGCAATGCTTTCCCGTTATCTTTGGCGCTTCTTCCTCGTGCTGGTCGCCTCCATTGCCGCGGTTTGGCTGGTGAGCGAGCTGGGCCTGCGCATGCAGGGCGAGACCGCGGTGCGCGGCCCGCAAGAAGTGGAGCTGGTCATCCCTGCCGGCACAGCCGAGCAGGTCGCCGCTGGCGAGTCGCCGCCCAACATCCCGCTGGAGATGAGCTTCGTGGAGGGCGATGTCCTGGTGGTGCGCAACCACGACAGCCAGCCGCACACCCTTGGCCCGCTGTACGTGCCTGCGCAGGGCAGCGCCAGCATGCGCCTGGACACCGCCGACCACTTCGCGCTGGCCTGCTCGTTCAATGCCACCCGGTTCCTCGGCTTGAACGTGCGCCAGGCCACCACGCTGCGCACCCGC
>JAHCIH010000018.1 GCA_026129335.1 Anaerolineales bacterium | reverse complement strand
TAATCACCAGCGTTGCTCGTTTGCGTTCAAGAGTTACAGTGGCTTGACCTGTTTCGAGCTCGGCCTGTTTGCAGATTACGCATTTCATCTTTCACCTCCGGCGTGTGAACTCATTGTTCCAACGGTCGGCTTTTGGTTCATAAACAGTAATAACAATCACAGTTCCTGCCCCATCTGTAGCCACCACAACGTGAAGTGGGCGCTCGTTCAGCCAGCCTAGTACGAGTTGGCTTGGATGGGGATGATCTTCCGGATACTCCTCAATTACTTCACCGAACTTAAGCACATGAATTACATCATCGTAGCTAACCGCTCGCTCAAACATGCGTTGCAGTGCATGGACACGGAAAACTACCCTCTCAAAGTGCATCGGTTATGGAATTATAACCTTGACACCACTCCCAATTTTATCCAGAGCGGAGCGTTTTCGTGGCATTAATCAGCGCATGCTCGCTGCCACCAGGCCACCTGTTGGCTGCCGCCTCGTTGCGGGCCCCTTTGCCCGGCTTAGCAGCACAAAAATCGCAAACAGCACAAAAACCACCCCGGCCACAAATCCTCAACAAGCACAAACCAGAAAGCTAAAAGACTTGCGAGGCAACCCGGTAAGCCAACCCGGCTGCAACCACCAGGAACAGGAAGATCGTCCACCACTTCTGACTACGGCTTTCCCCTGTGGAGAGCAGATTGTTGCGGTCGAACATGCGCACCAGCGCCTGGCTAAAGAAGAACAGGCTCACGAAAGCCAAGGTCACCGGGTTAGAAACGCCCTCTTCGTATCCAAACCAATCTTCCAGCAGCATGCCAAATAGCGCCGGCACCAGGAAGGCATACGAAAAAATATTCCAGCGGGTCACACCCGGCGTGGCCAGCAGGTCCGTCAATCTTTCGAAAATCTTCATCAGGACACCTGCAAGGATTATACAGGGACGGTATTTCTGATTGCTGATCGCTTTTTGTGGCATAATTAATTTGTACTGGCTGAGACGAAAACGAGTACGCCCGCCATGGCTGGCTAGCGACCCTGGGAGAGTGAGAGCCGGGGCAGTCCAGCGGGCCGAAAATCCTTTCCGAGCCTAGAGCTGAACGGCCATCCGGCCCAGTAAGCGATACGGCACCGCCCACCGTTACCCGGGCGCGGGGATGCCAGTCCCCGATAGAGTGCTACGCCGTGCGGCGTGGAACGCAGGTGGTACCGCGGGAGCAAAACTCTCGTCCTGCACACGGACAATTCCGTGTGCAGGACGAGAGTTTTGCTTTAACCAAACAAGGAGCAACACAACATGGCATTTGGCGAAGTACCTAACAAAGTCGACTTCATTGCCCAAGAGCATTCCATCCTCAAATTCTGGGATGAGACCCAGGCGCTGGCCAAGCTGCGCGCCCTGCGCCAGGGCGGCGAAAAGTGGAGCTTCATCGACGGCCCGATTACCGCTAACAACCCGATGGGCGTGCACCACGGCTGGGGCCGCACCTATAAGGATCTCTACAACCGCTATTACGCCATGCAGGGCCGAGAGCTGCGCTACCAGCAGGGCTTCGACTGCCAGGGCCTGTGGGTCGAGGTCGAGGTCGAAAAGGAGCTCAACTTCGCCAGCAAGCGCGACATCGAAGCCTACGGCCTAGACAAGTTCGTACTGCGCTGCAAAGAGCGCGTGCTGCGCTACGCCGCGGTACAGACCGAGCAGTCCATCCGCCTGGGCTACTGGATGGAGTGGGACTCGCCGGACAAGCTGCGCTGGCTGGGCGAGCAGTTGGCCGCCGACCCGGGGCAGGTCATCGAGTACGAAGGGCCGGCCGGCATTGCCGAAGGCACCGCGGAGCAGGTCGCTGGTCGCCTGGGCATGCCCGAGCTGGGCGGCAGCTATTTCACCTTCAGCGACGAGAACAACTACATCATCTGGACCTTCCTCAAGAAGTGCTGGGAGAAGGGCTGGCTGTACCGTGGCGCCGATTCGATGCCCTGGTGTCCGCGCTGCGCCACCGGCATCAGCCAGCACGAGATCGAGTCCGACGGCTACAAAGAAGTCACCCACCGCACGGTGACACTGCGCTTCCCGCTGCGCGGCCGTGAGAACGAGAGCCTGCTCATCTGGACCACCACGCCGTGGACGCTGCCCAGCAACGTGGCCGCCGCCGTGGGGCCGGAGCTGGCCTATGCCAAGGTCCGCCAGGGCGAGCAGGTGTATTACCTCTCGAAGGGCACGCTGGGCATGCTGCAGGGCGAGTACGAACTGCTCGCCGAGCTGCAGGGCCGCGAGATGGAAGGCTGGGCCTACGACGGCCCCTTCGACGACCTGCCCCCAGCCCAGGTTGTCGGTGGCTTTACTGAAGTGGCCGAGATCAAAGAAGGTATCAACCAGAACGCCGCTGAGGCGCACCGCGTCATCCTCTGGGATGAGGTCGGTGAGGCCGAGGGCACGGGCATCGTGCACATCGCCCCCGGCGCTGGCGCGGACGACTATCGCCTGGGCCGCGAGCAGCAGCTGCCTGTCGTCGTCTGCATCGACGACGAGGGCCGCTTCCTGCCCGGCACCGCCGGCTGGCTGGAGGGCAAAGACGTCAACGAAGCCCGCCAGCCCATCCTGGACGAATTGGAACGCAAGGGCATCCTCTATCACACCAGTGACTATACGCACCGTTATCCCACCTGCTGGCGTTGCAAGACCGAGCTGGTTTGGCGCGTGGTAGACGAATGGTTCATCAGCATGGGCCAGAGCTTCGACAAACCCCGCGAGGAGCTGACCGCTGAGGAGAAGGCCAACAACCTGCGCTATCAAATCATGGATGTGGTTGACCAGATCCGCTGGGTGCCCGAGTTCGGCCACGCGCGTGAGATGGACTGGCTGCGCAACATGCACGACTGGATGATCAGCAAGAAGCGCTACTGGGGCCTGGCGCTGCCCATCTGGGTGTGCGAGGGCTGCAGCCAGCACACTGTCGTCGGCAGCAAGACTGAGCTGGCCGAGCGCGCCGTGGCCGGCTACGAGACCTTCGCCGGGCACACGCCGCACCGCCCATACATCGATGCCGTCAAGCTCACCTGTGAGTGCGGCGGCAGCATGAGCCGCATCCCAGATGTAGGCAACCCCTGGCTGGATGCCGGCATCGTCAGCATGAGCACTCTGCGCTACCGCAGCGAGCCTGAATACTGGCAGCAGTGGTTCCCCGCCGATTGGATCAGCGAGAGCTTCCCCGGCCAGTTCCGCAACTGGTTCTACAGCATGCTGGCCATGGGCACCGTGGTGGCCGAGACCGCGCCGTTCAAGAATCTGTTCAGCTACAGCACGCTGCTGGATGAGCAGGGCGAGTCGATGCACAAGAGCAAGGGCAACTCTATCGAGTTCAGCCAAGCCGCCGACATCATGGGCGTGGATGTGATGCGCTGGATGTACTGCGCCCAAAAGCCGGAGAACAACCTGCTCTTCGGCTACAACAAGGCCGACGATGTGCGCCGCCGCTTCCTCATCCCGCTGTGGAACGTCTACAGTTTCTTCGCCACCTACGCCCGCCTGGACGGCTGGACGCCGGAGGCCGCCGACTTCGACCCGAACCACCCCGAAGGCCCCACGCCCAAATCGGAGAATCCCCTCGACCGCTGGATTCTCGCCCGCCTCAACCAGACTGTGAGCCAGGTCAGCCGTTCGCTGGACGACTGGGACGCCTTCGCCACCACGCTGGCAGTCGAGGCGCTGATTGACGACCTGACCAACTGGTACGTGCGCCGCAGCCGCCGCCGCTTCTGGCGCAGCGAGCAGGATGCTGATAAAGGCATGGCTTATGCCACGCTGTATCATGTGCTGGTCAAGCTGGTCCGTCTCATCGCCCCGCTGACGCCTTTTGTGACCGAAGAGATCTATCAGAACCTGGTGGTCACTCAGAACCCCGAAGCGTTCACTTCCGTACATATGACTCTTTGGCCCCAAGCAGACCCTGCCGCGCAAGACGATGCCCTGGTGGCCCAGATGGGCCTGGCCCGCCAGGTCGCCAGCCTGGGCCTCAGCGCCCGCGGCAATGCGAATCTCAAGGTGCGCCAGCCGCTGGCCGCGGTGCGTGTGCATGCTGGCGGCGCGGCCACAGAACTGCCGGGCTACCTGGTTGACATCGTCAAAGACGAACTCAACGTCAAAGCGCTACTCTTCGTCAAGGAAGCCGGCGAACTGGTCACCTATCGCCTGCAGCCGGACAACGTCAAGCTCGGCCCGCGCTTTGGGGCCGACTTTCCCGCGCTGCGCAAGGCGCTGGACGCGCTGGACCCGGCGGCGGTCAAAGCCCAGCTCGACCGTGGCGAGATCTTGCAATTGGAGGTCGGCGGCGCAGCGCACGAGCTGGCCGCTGACGAAGTGCTGGTCAGCAGCCAGCCCGCTGAGGGCCTGGCCGTGGCCGCCGACAAAGGCGTCACCGTTGGCCTGGACACCGCGCTGACGCCGGAGCTCAAGGCCGAAGGCACGGCGCGTGAGATCGTGCGCCGCATCCAGGACATGCGCAAGAAGGCCGGCTTCAACATCGAAGATCGCATCCACACCAGCTACCAGGCTGGTGGCGACCTGGCCACGGTGCTGACCGACTGGGCCGACTACATCAAGGCTGAAACGCTCAGCGAGCAGCTCAGCGATACCGCGCCGCCCGCCGGCGCCTACAGCGAGGAGCACAAGCTGGAGGGCGAGACGTTGCTGTTGGGTGTGGAGCGCAGCTAGCCGTATCGTGTGGGGCGCAGCCTTGTCCTGAGCGAAGCGAAGGGATGCTGCGCCCGAAGTCACCATCGCGTAGGGGCGGCTTGCAAGCCGCCCCTATTCAGCCTCGTCATCCTGAGCGCAGCGAAGGATCCCTATAACGACTGGTGCTATTTGTGGGAGCATAGCTAAGTTGTGTAGTAGGGCGAGGCATGCCTCGCCCCACACCTTCCGGCATTGCGAGGAGTAGCCAGCGCGAGCGCTGGCAGCGACGAAGCAATCTGAAGGTCAATTTGCACACCGAGATTGCTTCGTCGCACTTGCTACGCAAGTACTCCTCGCAATGTCGAAAAAGCAGAATGCCGGGACACCTACTGTCAACTGACCACCGTCAACTGTCAGCTATTCCGCACCCAACCCACGAGCGTCTCCACCCAGGCCTCGTCCGTGTTCAGGCAGGGCACCAGCGCCAGCTCCTCGCCGCTGGCTTCCAGAAAGGCTTCCTTGCCGCGCAGGCCGATCTCTTCCAGCGTCTCCACGCAATCGGCCACGAAGGCCGGGCAGATCACCGCCAGGCGCTTCACGCCATTCTGCGCCAGCCGGGTGAGCTCGTGTGTGGTGAAGGGCCGCAGCCAGGCCTCCGGCCCCAGCCGCGACTGGAAGCCCACCGAGTAGTCCTCCACGGCCAGCCCCAACGCACTGGCCACCGCCTGCATGGTGGCCAGCGACTGGTGGCGGTAGCAGCTGGCGTGCGCCGGCGAGGGCTGCTGGCAGCAGTCCGGGCTGCTCAGGCAGTGGCCGCCGGTCGGGTCGCTCTTGCGCAGGTGGCGCTCCGGCACGCCATGGTAACTGAACAGCAGGTGGTCATATTCGCTGGCGTAGGGCCTGGCGCTCTCCACCAGCGCGGCGATGTAGTTCGGGTCGTCGTAAAAGGGTGGGTGGCTGTGCAGTTCGACGCTGTCGTCCAGTGCGCTCAGCCGCTCCTGCGTTTCCACCAGGCAGGTCTCCACAGTAGCCATGGCGAACTGCGGATACAACGGGATGGCGTAGATGCTCTCGACGCCCGCGGCCAGCAGCTCGCGCAGCGCGCTGGCGATGGACGGGTTGCCGTAGCGCATGCCCAGCGCCACCGGCAGCCGCGTGCGCGCCGCCACCTCGGCGCGCAGCCGTTGGCTGGTGACCAGCAGCGGCGAACCCTCCGGCGTCCAGATGGCTTTGTAGGCCTCCGCCGAACTGTACGGCCGCTTGGGCAGGATGAACAGGCTCACCGCCGCCCGCCGGATGGGATAGGGATAATCCAGCACACGCTCGTCCATCAGGAACTCGTCCAGGTAAGGGCGCAGGGCTTCGGGCTCCGGGCTGTCCGGCGAACCGAGATTAATCAACAAGATGCCTTTTCGTTTCATGCGGGTCAATCTAATCCGCCCCGCTCTGCTTGAAAAGCTAGGTTTGCCCAACTTGTCACTGCGAGAGCACGCCGTTGCGAAGCAACGGCAACGGACGAAGCAATCTCGGCCATAAGCCAATAACCAGATGCTTCGTCGCTGCCAGCGCCCTGCGCTGGCTACTACTCGCAATGACAAGAACAGCCCGGCTTCGTGCTCTTTTCTGCCAACAAAAAAGGCGGCGCATGTGCGCCGCCTTTTGTTTTCGTCTATGCCGAGGAGTCTTTGCCCCGGCCCCATACGAGGCCTTCGATGAAGCGCCAGATGCGGCGCAGCACCGAGCGCAGCCAGGCGCGACGGCGGTAGGGGCGCACCTTGATCGGCTTGGCCTCCTCGAACGGCCCGGTCCAGCGCACCGCCAGCGAGCCCCAAGTGAGCCCGGCGCCGAAGCCCACCATCACGGTGTTGTCGCCGGACTGCAGCATGCCTTGCTCCGCGGCCTCGCACACCGCGATGGGGATGGACGCCGTGGAGGTGTTGCCGTATTTGTGCACGTTGACCGCGAAGCGCTCCATGGGCAGCTTCAGCCCGCGGGCCGCGGCCTGGATGATGCGGTAGTTGGCCTGATGCGGCACGATGAGGGCGATGTCGTCCATTTCCAGCCCGGCCTTCTCCATCGCCTCGCGCGAGGCGGCCGCCATCACCCGGGTGGCGAAGCGGAAGACCTCGTTGCCGTTCATATGGATGAAATGCAGGCCGTCGAGCACGGTCTGTGAACTGGCCGGGTTGACGCTGCCGCCCCCAGGGATGGCCAGCAGGTTGCCGCCGGAGCCGTCCGAGCGCATCACCGCCGAGAGCACGCCGCCAGGTTCGTCGGAGGCTTGCAGCACGAAGGCGCCGGCCCCGTCGCCGAACAGGATGCAGGTGCTGCGGTCCGTCCAGTCCACGATGCGCGAGAGCGTCTCCGAGCCGATGACCAGCGCGGTCTTTATCTGCTCGCTGCGGATGGCCTGGGTGGCCATGTTCAATGCGTAGATGAAGCCGGTGCAGGCCGCCGAAAGGTCGAAGGCCCCGGCCGTTTCCGCGCCCAGCTGGTCTTGCACGATGCTGGCCGTGGAGGGGAAGACATACTCCGGCGACGAAGTCGCCACGATGATCAAATCCAGTTCAGTGGGCGGCAGCTTGGCCATGCGCAGCGCATGGGTGGCCGCTTCCACCGCCAGCGAGGCGGTGGTGTCGCTCTTGTCGGCGATGTGGCGCTGGTGGATGCCGGTGCGTTCACGGATCCACTCATCGTTGGTATCCACCATCTGAGCCAGGTCATCGTTGGTCAGTATCTTCTTGGGAACATGCATGCCCCAGCCGGTGATGTGTGCGTAAGCCATCTAGTTCGCCTGTGCCTGGTGCTTGCCGACGATCAGCGTCGCGTTGTGCCCCCCAAAGCCGAAGGAATTGGACATGCAAATGCTCAGTTCTGCGGGGCGGGACTGGTTGGGAACGATGTCCAGATCGCAGAGCGGGTCAGGGTTCTCATAGTTGATCGTCGGCGGCAGCTGGCTGTCGCGCATCGCCAGCAGGCAGAACATGGCCTCGATAGCCCCGGCCGCGCCGATCATATGTCCGGTCATCGATTTGGTCGAGGAGACCGGGATGTCGTAAGCGTGCTCACCGAAGGTGGTCTTGATCGCCGCCGTCTCACTCTTGTCGTTCAGCGGCGTGCTGGTGCCGTGGGCGTTGATGTAATCGATCTGCTCCGGCTTCAGCCCGGCGTCGTCCAGCGCCATCTGCATGCAGTCCACCGCGCCGCGACCGTTTTCGGCCGGGGCGGAGATGTGGAAGGCGTCGTTGGTGCTGCCGTAACCGAGGATCTCGCCGTAGATCTTGGCGCCGCGCGCCTGGGCGTGCTCCAGCGACTCGAGCACCATCACTGTAGCGCCTTCGCCCATCAGGAAGCCGTCACGGGTGGCGTCGAAGGGGCGCGAGGCGCCCTGGGGGTCGTCGTTGCGGTTGGTCAGCGCGGTCATGTTGGCCAGGCCGGCCATAGCCAGATCATTGACTGAGGCTTCGGAACCGCCGGCCAGCATCACGTCGGCCTGGCCGCGGCGGATGATCTCGGCAGCCTCGCCCAGCGCATTGGCGCCGGTGGCGCAGGCGGTGGCGATCGCCCAGTTGGGGCCCTGGATCTGCATGCGGATGGCGATCAGCCCGCCCGCCGAATCGGGAATCATCATCGGCACCAGGAAGGGGCTCACCCGGTCGGGGCCGCCATTCATAAAGACTTTGACTTGCTCGATCAGGCTGCTGGAGCCGCCGATGCCGCTGCCCACCAGGCAGCCCACGCGCAGCCGGTTGCTGTCGGTGATCTGCAGGGCGCTGTCTGCCAGCGCTTCCTCGGCGGCGGCCATCGCCAGCTGCGCGAAGCGGTCCATGCGCCGCGCCTCTCGCGCGCCGAAGCGCGCCACGGCGTCGAAATCCTTCACTTCGGCGGCGATGCGGCTTTTGTGCAGAGTAGGGTCAATCAGGGTGATCGGCCCGCCGCCGGAGGTGCCCGCCAGCGCGGCGGCCCAGGTGCTTTCTACCGTGTGGCCCAAAGGGCTGATGCAGCCCAGGCCGGTTACAACGACTTGTTTTTTCATTATGTGGTTGCTCGCTTCTCAGGGTTATAACACGCCCTCAATGGATAAGCTACGCCACAAGTTGGAGAGACATTTGAGTTTGGATTTATAATACGCCACCATGATCATTTGGGGCTCTAAGGGTAAAGAAACTGTAATAAACACTGGCATTTTTTTCTGCCCAAGATGTGGTGTTGAAAGAGCTTATAAACACAAGCAGTTGGGAAAATACTTTACGCTTTATTTCATTCCTGTTTTTAGAACCAAAGACCTCGGCGAATTTGTTGAGTGCACGGTTTGTAATACTCCCTATGAGAAAAGCGTACTCAACCTTGATCCCCAGTCTGAAAGCGCGTTGAGAGGACTGCTTGCAGTTGTTAAAGACGAGATATCTTCTGGTCAACCCCTCCACGTTATCTACTCTGCTCTTATCAACAACGGCGCTACTAAAGAAGTCGCAAACATGGTAGTTGGAATAGCTACAACCGGAAAGATGAAGCAGTGCAAGTCTTGCGAATTTATTTATTCTGCGGACTTATCCTATTGTTCGAATTGTGGTGATCCCTTGTCTGCAATCAGCTAATGGGAAATCAACGGAAAATTCACTGCCATAACTGCCAAGCAACAATTAGAGAGGGGTTGCGTTTCTGTCCGAAATGCGGAATTCCTCTGTCGCAGGAACTAGAAAACTCAGCGAATCCCTATACCGTTCTTCAGGTTTCGCGTTCTGCTTCATTGGATGTAATAAAGGCCTCATATAAAGCGCTTGCTAAGAAATACCACCCGGATTCCCCGTCAGGTGACGTACGTAAAATGCAAGAACTAAATTGGGCCTATAAGTTGTTATCGAATGACAATAGTCGAGCCAAATGGGATCGCCAGAACCCGGAGAAGCCTAGGACACGTGTCAACGAGAAACCTTACGCGGGAACAAGAAATGTACAATCTGAGGGAGATGCAGTAAGAGCGGCACGCACTCAATCATCACCTGCTTCAGAGAACGTACCCATCGGATCAATTTTGTATAAGTGGGAATTTTGGCTTGGTTTGTTTTTAACCCTGGCCATAGGTTATTTCTACCTTGCTAGTTCTTTGGGAAGCAACAATCCTAGAAGTGTAAGCACGAATCCGTCTCCTCTACCTACTCGTACTCTTGAGTTGTTTCCAACTAGAACAACCATTAATCTAAGAATTCGAAATTTGCAAGGTTTTGAAGATTGCGTACCATGGTCCTCAGTGAGTTTGGATCAAGTAAATCAGGAAATGTGTGTCTATGGTGTTGTAACGCATCTGACTGATTTAGACCCCTTTGATGGCAATGCCTATGCTGTGTTTGCTCCCAATGTGAATTATGGAGGAGATTTCAGACTTAAGTCTTACCAACGCCCCTTTAATAGCAGTCTACGAGGAAAGTGTGTCGCAATTTTCGGGAGAGTAAGAGGATATTCGGATTACCCTTATCGCTTTTACTACATTGATCTATATTCTGATAATGCTTTTGTTTGGGATGAAGCTAGTGTATGCCAATGACCCATTTAGCCAGAAAAAACTCTAGTTAATCGCCACCCACCACCCACTCGCCGGGTAGCGTCACGCACTGCCCGCAGCCGATGGCGGGTTCGTCCACATCGCACTCGCATTTGCTGCAATAAGCGCTCACCTGCACTTCGGGTTTCATGAAGAACAGCGGCTTGTTCACCTTGGGCGAGAGTTGCTGATGCTCGCAGGCGTTGGCCTGCAAGATATCCGGCACCGGGCAGGTTTCGCACAGCCGCGGCTCCCAATCCAGCGCTGCGGCCTCCAGCAGCCGGCAGCGTTCCACATGCCGGCCGCGGAAATAGTCCCCAAAGAAGTAGCGGCACTCTCTGCCGGCAGGGGTTTGCATGCGGGGATTATAGTCCCTTGGGAGAATCGTCATTGCGAGGAGACTCGGGAATGCTCCTCGCAATGACGAACAGTGCGGGTCTACGCCCGCGTAACGTACTCGCCAGTGCGTGTGTCCACCCGGATGACGTCGCCCTGGTTCACGAAGGCGGGCACCTGCACCTGCAGGCCGGTCTCCGTGGTCACCAGTTTGTTCACCCCGGTGGCCGTGTCGCCGCGCACTGCGGTCTCCGCCTGGGTCACGGTCAGGTCGACCGTGGTGGGCACTTCCACATCGATGGGCTCACCCTGGTAGAAGGTCAGCTTCACATCCAGGCCTTCCTTCAAATAGCCCACCACTTCGCCGAGCGTCTCCTCGGTCAGCGCGGGCTGCTCGTAGGTTTCCTGGTCCATGAAAATGTAGCGGTCGCCGTCCTTGTAGAGGTACTGCACCGTCTGGTAGTCCAGGCGCACGTCTTGCACGCGCATGCCGGAGTTGAAGGTCTTTTCAGTGATGGCCCCGCTGCGCAGGTCGCGCGCTTTGATGCGGATGGTGGCGCTGCCGCGGCCCGGCTTGCTGTGCGAATAGTCCAGCACTTTGTACAGGCTGCCATCTTGCTCAAAGGTGGTGCCTTTGCGCAGGTCGTTTACGTCGATCATCAAAAACTCCTCAGAAGCCCGGTAGGGCGGCGGGATTATAACACTCGTGCAAAGCAGGGCCGCTTCCCTTAATGGTACACTTCCGCGCATGATGGCCAATGCCCAGCCGCGCAAGGTGGTCTGCGTGGAAGATGAGCCCGAAATGATCGACCTGATCCGGCTGATCCTCAGCCGGCGCGGCTTCGAGGTCATTGGGGCCGAGGGCGGCCAGCAGGGACTCAACACCATCCGCGCCGAACTGCCCGACCTGGTGCTGCTGGACCTGATGATGCCGGAGGTGGACGGCTGGCAAGTCTACCAACAGCTCAAGGCCGACCCGGCCACAGCGGACATCCCCGTCATTGTGGTCACCGCCAAAGCCCAGAACATCGACAAGGTGCTGGGCCTGCACATCGCCAAAGTGGACGACTACATCCCCAAGCCTTTCAGCCTGCAAGAACTGGTGGACCGGGTGGACGCGGTGCTCAAGCGCCGCGACCAGGCCCGCAGCGCCGCCTGACCCGCACCCGACATGCGCCGGGTTCAAGTCCTAAACCGCAGTCGCGCCCTGCGCCAACCCCTCACTGCCCAATACTGTGCGTCTTTCCTGTGCAAGCTACGCGGCCTTTCCTGGCGGGCAGATTTGCCTGCAGACGAAGCGCTGCTGATGGCCGAGGCGGCCGAGAGCCGCATGAACACCGCCATCCACATGTTGGGCATGGCTTTCGACCTGGGCATCGTCTGGTTGGATGGCGAACTACGCGTGGTGGACGCGCGTCCGGCCAAACGCTGGCGCTCCTTCCTGATGCCCCGCAAACCCGCCCGCTATGTGTTAGAGTGTCGGCCTGAACGTCTCGAGGAATTTCAGATTGGCGACCAATTGGAACTCAAAGATTTGGCTATTTAGCTTGTGGGCCGCCCTCTTGGCGGCTCTGCTACTGCTCAGCGCTGCGCCGGTCGCCGCGCAGGACGAGCCTGAACCCGAGGGCGTGCGCTACGTAGTCCAGCCCGGCGACACGCTCTCCAGCATTTCGGTGCGCTTTGACGTGCCGCTCAACGACCTCATCGAAGCCAACAGCCTGATCAACCCCAACAACCTCAATGTGGGCGATGTGCTCGTTATCCCCGGTATCGATTGGATACAAGGCACGCTGGTGCTGCAGCCGTTGGCAGTGGGCGAAGACTATTTCAGCCTGCGTCGCCGCTACCTGCTCAGCGACGCAGACATGGCCCGCCTCAACCGCTTCACCAGCACCAGCCCCGAGCAAATTTATGTCGGCTACCAGGTGATGGTCGCCACGGAGCACGGCGAGCTGGCGGACAGCGCCCGCGCCGCGCTGCCGCCCGGCGGCTCGCTGCTGGAGCTGGCCGTGGCCTCCGGCGACAGCCCCTGGAGCCTGGCCGCGGCCAACCAGCTGCCCGGCACCTGGGCGGCACTGCCCGGCGATGTGCTCTTTACCCCTGCCCGCCAAGGCGGCGGCCCCGGCGGCCTGCCGGGCGAAATCCGCAGCCTGGAGATGTCCGCGCCCGGCTTTATCCAGGGCGCTACGCTGCAGCTCACCGTGGACGCGCCGGACGACATCAGCCTGGGTGGCGACTTTGCCGGCCACTCGCTGAACTTCTTTCCACTGGATGATGGCGGCTGGGTCAGCCTGCAGGGCATCCCGCTGGAGGCTGTCGGCGGACGCTTCACGCTGGAGATCAACGGTGCGCTGGCCGACGGCACGCCGTTCGCCTTTGCCCAACCGGTGCGCGTGCTCAATGCCGGCTACGAGAGGGCCAACCTCACCGTTTCGCCGGAGCTGCTCGACGAGCAACTCACCGCCAGCGAGCTGGCCTTCGTTAGAGGCATCATGTCGCAGGTGACCCCGGAGCGCATGTGGAGCCGAGGCTGGGGCTGGCCGCACGACCTGGTCAACAACATCACCTCCGGCTTCGGCCTGTTCCGCACCTACAACGCAGGCCTGGCCTCCAGCTATCACACCGGCGTGGACTTCGGCGGCGGCGCGCTGCTGGCCATCTATGCCCCGGCGCCGGGGCGCGTGGCCTTCGCCGGCCCGCTGGACATCCGCGGCAACGCCACCATCATCGACCATGGCTGGGGCGTATTCACCGGATACTGGCACCAGGCGGAGATGTATGTGAGCGTGGGAGATGTCGTCGAGCCGGGGCAGGTGATCGGCATCGTCGGTGGCACCGGCCGGGTCAACGGCCCGCATCTGCACTGGGAACTTTGGGTGGGCGGCGTGCCTGTCCAGCCGCTGGATTGGCTGGCCCGCCTGTATCCTTAGTCTTCGCCCGTGAAGTTGTCCAAATAGATTTGCTTGGCTTGCTCGGCGTGCCGGGCGGGCACGAAGACTTCCACCTCAGCGAACTTGCCCACATTCAAACCGTAAGCGATGCTGGCGCCTTCCTTGCTCAGCATCACCGGAATGTTCTGCGCTTCCAGCAGGCCGCGCAGCACCTCGGCCAAAATCGAGTCGCTCATCACCGCAATGCGGGTCAATTGGGGGTCGCTCATTCGTATCTGCCTCTTGAGAACTCGGCTCGCTCAGGTATAATATCGCCGCTTTGGTTCGCTGTAGTGTAGTTTCGTTTTATTTTCCCACATTTCAATCGCCTCGAGGATGAGCAGCCGGCCCATGACGTTGACTGCGCCTCGGCCCGATGCGGTTGAAACCGATTGGGAGCAATTCCACATTCGACCGGAAGACCTCGAATTCCTCTCCGCATACCTGCTGGAGGAGGAGACGCCCTTAGGCCCCGAAGCGCTGGCCGCCGAACTGATCCGCCACCGTATCCAACAACAGCATGAACAAGCCGCCGCTCATCAGGCGGCCAACAAGCCTTACCTGCCCAAGGAACGCTACGCGGTGGGCGACCGGGTCAGCTTCCCGGCGCTGGATTGGACCGCCGGCAAAGTGAGCGCCGTGCGCCCGGCGAAGACGCTGGGCGAGCCGGACTTCGAAGTCATCACCGTGGAGTTCGAGGACGGCGCACAACATGACTACGCCGCCGGTTTGGAAGAGCACATCCTTAACCAACCGCCCGAAGTCGAGGAAACTCCTGAAGACGCCGCGGATGCCGCCGTGGCGGCCCACGCGGCGCGCATCGCGCCGCTGCTGGCCGAGGCCCTGCGCGAGAGCCCGGAATTCGTTTACATCGCCGGGCGCTGGTTCCCCCGGGCGCTGATCGTGGATGTCGACTCCGGCCAGCTGAACGTGGCCGAGGCTTTGCTGGACATGGCTTCCGGCGGCCCGCTGCCCACCGCCCAGCTGCTCGGCGAGGTGGAATTGCCCAGCGGGCTCAACCCGCGCCTGGCCGAATTCTCGCTGGATCTGGCCTTGCAGGAAGACCCCCGTTTCGACGAGGTTGGCCCCTCCGGCGAGGTGGCCTGGTTCCTGCGCCGTCTGGAGCCGGAGCCCTTGCAGAAGCCGCCGCTTTACCTGCACTACGAGCCGTTGGAGCATGACCGTGCCGCGCTGACCGAAGACATGTTGGCGCTGGAAGCCCAGCTGGATGATGAACTGACCTCTGCCGAGCTCCAGCCGGAGGGCGAAGGCGACCAGCTGCAGGTGGCTTTGCTCTACCCGCACTGGCGCGTGGGCAGCCTGCCGCTCACCCGCCGCCTGGCGGCGCTGTTCCCCAGCGCCTACGAGTCGCCGCGGGTGCGCTTCGATTTTGTGGATGCCGCCAACGACGGGCGCTTCCAGGGCTGGGTGGACCGCAGCCATGGCTACGTGGTCGGCTTGCACGGGTGGTACCAGGCGCGCGGCCTGATGCCCGGCGCCTATGTGCAGTTGAGCCGGGGCGAGCAGCCCGGCGAGGTACTTGTCGCCACCGAGACGCACCGCTCCAGCAAGGAGTGGGTGCGCACCGCGCTGGTCGGCGCGGACGGCGGCGTGGTCTACGCCATGCTCAAGCAGCCGGTGGAAGCGTCCTTCGACGAGCGCATGATGGTGCAGCTGCCCGCCGACCTCAGCGCGTTGGACGCCGTTTGGCAGCGCCGCGCCGGCAAGCCGGTGGATAACCTGGCCCAAATCGTCGCGGGCACCATGCGCGAGCTGGCCAAGCTCAACCCGCAGAACCATGTGCATGCCGTGGAGCTGTACTCGGCGCTCAACCTGGTGCTGCGCTGCCCGCCCGCCCCGCTGCTGGCGCTGCTGGCCAGCCGGCCCCAATTCGAACACGTCGGCCATTTGCACTTCCGCCTGGCCGAGCAGATTGCAGACGCATGAGCGAGAACCCCGAAGCGCAAGAGAACGACGTCCCGCGTCCCAGCCTGGTCAAACCCACGCTGGAAACGCCTTTTCATATCGACTTTTCCTGGTGGCGGCAGAACGACCAGGAATGGCAGGTCTTCCTGCAGGGTCTGCTCAGCGAAGAGCAGCGCGAGAAGGTGGGCCGCATCAACCTGGAAGACACCATCGACTGGGTGGACCCGCAAACCGGCGAAGTGACCCCGATGGACGTGCTGCAATACCTGCTCAGTTCGCACTATGCAAGCGATGAGGAGCAGGGCGGTTCTTCGCTGATCGAGTCCATCTTTCGGGCGTTCCTCAAAAACGGCAACCAACCACTGACCGCCGAGCAGCTCGGCGAGGCCCTGGGCCGCCCGCCGCAGACCATTCTGCGCACCCTCTCCGGCCGCCAGGTCTACCGCGGCATCCGCCCGGCTGGCTAGCGATTGCTACACAATCGCTTTTGGAGTTTGCTGCGCAAACTCCCGGCTTGGATTTCTCCCTTGAGCGATTTATAAACTGCGCTGGACGATCCAGCGTTCAAACCCCTGGATGCGCGCCTCGGTTGCCGCAATGGGCTCAAATCCCGCTTTCTTGAAGAGCGCAACCGTGCCTGCATAGGCGCGCTTCGCCGGCAGTTTCTTGCCGAGCGTCTCCGCCGGGTAAGCTTCCAGAAGGCTGGCCCCGTGAGCGCGGGCGAAGTTGGCGGCTTCGTTCAGCAGGGCCAACCCAGCACCCTGCCCGCGGGCGGCGCCATCCACGAACAGGCAGATCACCGACCAGGCCGTCTTCTCTTGCGTGGAGGGGATCAGCTTGGAGCTGTCCAACCGGGCGAACGCGGCCCGCGGGCTGACCCCGCACCAGCCTACCGCCTTACCGTCCAGGTAGGCCAGCAGCCCGGTTGGCCTGCCTTCGGCCAGCATCTGCTTATGTGCCAGCTTGTTCGTCTCCGGCGTGCCCTGGGCGTAATCCTTATGGCGCAGCCGCCAAAACATGCACCAGCAGCCTGCATCGGCGCCATGCTCACCGAACAAGGTTTCCAAATCGTCCCAATTAGCAGAAGTTGCCGGATGGATTTGAATAGAGTTCGCGCTCATGTCGTTATTATAGATAGTCTCTTACGCAGAAGGCAACCGCTTGTATAATCTGCGTGGAGTTTGCGTGAGTTTACGCAACCGTGCAGTTCACGAAGTGAACTGCACAGCGATTGCGAAGCAATCGCTAGGCCCCTGTAGCTCAGCTGGATAGAGCAACGGACTTCTAATCCGTAGGTCGCAGGTTCGAATCCTGCCGGGGGCGCTACGCAACGCCTTCGGCGTTGCTAGTGGAGATTTCTACTCGGCGTTCGCCGAGTACGAAACTCCCCACATAATTTTCAATCCCTATTCTCTAAGCCCGCTCCTGTACCAGCTCGCGCACCGCTGCGCCTGAGTCCAGGCGCAGCGCCTGCTGCGCCAGCGCCTCGGCCTCGGCCAGCGACCACTTGCGGATGATCGCCTTGGCCCGCGGGATCAGCGCCGGGGCCATGCTGAATTCGTCCAGGCCCAGGCCCAGCAGCAGGGGCGCCGCATCCGGGTCGCCGCCCATCTCGCCGCACAGCCCGGTCCAGATGCCGGCTTCGCGCCCCGCCTCGATGACGCGGGCGATCTGGCGCAGCACTGCCGGGTGGCAGGGGTCGGCCAGATGGGCCACCTTTTTGTTGGTGCGGTCGGCGGCGAAGCTGTACTGCGTCAGGTCGTTGGTGCCGATGCTGAAGAAGTCCACCTCGCGGGCGAACAAGTCGGCCAGCATGGCCACCGCCGGCACCTCCACCATGATGCCCAGCTGGCACTCGCCCACGGCGTGCCCGGCGGCCTGCGCCTCGGCGGCGGCCTCGGCGACCAGCGCCTTGGCGCGCTGCACCTCGTCCAGCGTGGAGACCATCGGCAGCATGATGCGCAGATCGTGACCCGCCCCGGCGCGTAGCAGAGCGCGCAGTTGCGTCTTGAACAACTCCGGCGTGTCCAGGCACATGCGGATCGCCCGCCAGCCCAGGAACGGGTTGGCTTCGTCGCCCAAATCCAGGTAGGGGATGGGTTTGTCCCCGCCCACGTCCAGGGTGCGCGCCACCACCGGGCGCGGCCCCATCAGTTCCATGATGGTTTTGTAGATTTCGTATTGCTCGTCTTCGCTGGGGGCGGTCCAGCGGTCCAAGTAGATAAACTCGGTACGCAGCAGGCCCACGCCTTCCGCGCCGTTCTCCAGTGCCAGCCTGGCATCCTCCAGCCCTCCGATGTTGGCGACGACTTCCTTTTGCACGCCGTCCAGCGTCACCGCCGGCCCCAGTGCGGCCTCTTTGTAGGCGGCACTCTGCGCCGCCTGGTGCACCTGCAGCCGGCGGCTGGCCTCGAAGCGCACCTGGTCCGGGTTGGCGGTCAGCTGGCCGGAGTCGGCGTCCAATATCAGCCGCGTGCCGGCTGGGATGTGCAGCACAGCTTCGCCAGCGCCGACCAGCGCGGGCAGCCCCAACGCCTTGGCCAGAATGGCAGCATGCGAGGTGGGGCCGCCCTCGGCAGTGCAAAAGCCCAGTACCAGCGCTTTGTCCAGCTGGATGGTATCTGACGGCGTCAGGTCGCGGGCCAGGATGATGGCCGCCTCGCGGAGTTCGTAGGCGCCGTAATCGTCTGCACCGGCCAGGATACGCAGCACGCGCTCGCCCACATCGCGGATGTCCGTCGCCCGGGCGCGGAAATATTCGTCACCCAGGGCTTCCATTTGCGCCGCAAAGCTCTCGATCGCCGCGGCCCAGGCGGCCTCGACGTTGAGCTTCTCCTCGCGTACCTTGGTCGCCACCATCCCGCTCAGCGCCGGGTCTTGCAGCAGCAGCTTGTGCGCGTCGAAGATCGCCGCTTCTTCGGCGCCGGCTTCGACCTCGGCGCGGGCCTTGAGCTGCTGCAATTGCGCGGCAGCCAGCTCTATTGCCCCGGGCAGGCGGGCCAACTCGGCTTCCGCGTCGGAGACCGTGCGCTGCTCCACCTGCACGCCCTGCTTTTCGATCAACTGCGCAGGGCCCAGCGCAATGCCGGGCGAAGCGGGGATGCCTTGGAAAGTGGTGTTTTCAGGATAGGAAGCTGGGGACATGTTCTTTTCTCGTATGCTTGCCGGGCCAAAATTTGGCTGACTATAGCATAGAAAGAAGACCCCTCTGCACGCAGAGGAAGATGTCCCCTCAGATGTCCCAATTGTTAGGAGTTCTCGCCACCCTGGACCACCCCAAAACTGCTTTGATTAAAAAATCCGCGCCCCGTAGCACTTTGCTTGCGCCCAGCGTTCATATCACCAGCGCAGTGGAGTGTTGGTCTGACCAACAGACCGCCGCGCCGGAGACGCGAAACGATGAGCAATGCCATCCCCCGCAGCACGATCCCCGAGCTGGTCGCCGGCCGCCTGGCCGCTTCGCTGCTGGAAAAAGAATACCTGCCCGGCGCCTACCTGCCGCCGGAGCGCGACCTGATCAAGGACCTCGGCGTCAGCCGTTCTTCGCTGCGCGAGGGGCTGCAGATCCTCGCCGAAGCCGAGCTGATTCAGCCGCACCAGGGCGTGGGTTGGCTGGTGGGGCCGCTCTCCGCGCCGCTGGCCGCCCGGGCGCGTAAGTTGGCCGCCAGGATCTCGCCGCTGGCCACGGCGAAGCCAGCCCGGCGCAAGGCCGCCCCGGCCGAAGGGCCCCGCCGCCTGCCGGTGGCCAAAGAGAAGCCGCTGCACATCCCCAACCTCAAGAAAGACCGCCTGGGCACTTTCAATTTCATCTCCTGGTGGGAACGTGAAAAAGTCCGCCAGGCACGCGTGATGGTGGTGGGCGCCGGCGCGCTGGGCAACGAAGTCATCAAGAACCTCACCCTGATGGGCATCGGCCACATCTACGTGGTCGATTTCGACAAGGTGGAGCTGGCCAACCTCAGTCGCTCCATCCTGTTCCGCGAGAAGGATTCCGGCCGCGAGAAGGCTCAATTGGCCGCCGCCCGCGCCAAAGAAATCAACCCCGACGTGCAGGTGCAATACCTGCACGGCGATGTGACCCACGATATCGGCCTGGGTATCTTCCGCCGTATGGACGTCATCGTAGGCTGCCTGGACAACCGCGAGGCTCGCCTGGCGGTGAACCGCTTCGCTTATTGGATGAACAAGCCCTGGGTGGATGGGGCCATCCAGGAGCTGCTCGGCTTGGTGCGTGTCTTCGTGCCGGGGGAGGGCGCCTGCTTCGAGTGCACCCTCACGGAGCAGGCCCGCCGCGACCTGGCGCTGCGCTATTCCTGCCCGCTGCTCGCCCGCCAGAACATCCTGCTGGGCAAGGTGCCCACCACACCCACCATCGCGTCCATCATCGGCGCCATGCAGTCGCAAGAGGCGCTCAAGCTCATCCACGATATGCCGGTGGAGCCGGGCAAGGTGACCCACTTCAACGGCTATACCAATCACATGCACACCACCGCCTACCTGCCTGAGCAGGATTGCGAGAGCCATTGGGTGTACGGCGAAATCAGCGAAACCCCGCTGCGCGCCGAAACGACCAGCCTGGGCGAAATGCTTGACCTGGCCTTCGCCGACCTGGGCCAGGAGGCCGTGCTGGAGTTGGACGAAGAAATCGTGCTCTCGTTGAACTGCATGGTCTGCAATACCTCTGAGCAGGTGCTCAAGCCCATGTCGCAGGTGTCCTTCGAGGCCGGCCACTGCCCCACCTGCGGACAGATGCGCGAAGTGGTGATGACCCACACCATCCGCGGTGACGAAGCCTTCCTGGACCGCAGCCTGGCCAGCGTGGGCGTGCCGCCGCTGCACGTCGTCCGCGCCACCAACGGCCGCCAGTTCCGGTTCTACGAACTCACCGGCGATCTGGACGAGGCGCTGCACTTCAACCACTTCGCCGAAGCTGAACCCAGCCCCGTCGCCGAGTCGCGCGTGCGCCTCGGCGATCAGGTGGCGGACGCTGGCGACATGCCCGATGGCGGGCGCATCCATCTCGTTGATTAGGCATGGCTGTCTACTTGAGCAGGATTTCGCCGATGGTTTCGACTAGCAGCACTCTGGGCCGCTTGCTGGAGCGGGTCATCTTGGTGACTTTGGTTACCGTGGTGGCGGCCCTTGGCATGCTGCTGCTCTTTTCGGCGGATTTGCAGATTTCCGCTGCCGCCATCGAATACGTGTTGTTGAGCGTCACCGGTCTGGCCGCCGGCTTCAGTAGTCGCTACTTTTTGGCTGGGCGCAGCACCGGCCTGCGCGCCGCGGTGGTCTTGTTCGCCCTCTGCGCGGCTTTGTGGCTGGCCAGCCAGGCCAGCCAGGGCGCGGTGGGCATCGACCCGCTGCGTCAATACGTCGCCCAGCCGGCCCGCCAGGGCGGCATCGCCTTGGCGCTCAGCAGCGCCGCCGCCTGGCTGGCGCTCAGCGCCTTTGCCCCGCGGCGCACCGAAATCCTGGTCGAGCCGCGCGCGGCGATTGCCGTGGCCCCGTCACCCCCGCCGCCCGCGGTGCGTCCGGCCCGGCGGGTGCGCTCCGCCCGCCCCGCGCCGCGGCGTAGCATCCGCACGTCGTTCGTCGCCTGGCGCGACCGGGCTCGCGCCAGGCTGGTCAGCCTACTGCCCGGCCCCACAGTACGCCGGCCGGCCCGCCGCCGTGTGGCCGCCCCGGCCAAACCGGCGCGGCCGCGGCGCACCCGGCGCCGCCCCGCGGTGCATTTTTCCGGCGCAGAGACGCACGTCTGCCCCTATTGCCTGGAAGTGGTCACCAAGCGCGACTCGCGCGGCGTGAAGATTTGCAAAGTCTGCAAGACCTGGCACCACGCCGACTGCTGGGAAGTCACCGGCGTTTGCCAGGTGCCGCACCAATATGTTGATTGAGGAGAACCATCATGGCAGAAATTGAAATCACCGTTGTTATGCCCAGCGGAGGGGCGCGCAAGGCCGAAATGCCGGACGATATCCCCATCCGCGAATTGATCACCGAGCTGGCTTCGCTGCTGGAGTTGCCCACCGTTGGCCCGGACGGCCGCCCGATGGGCTATCGCCTGGACAGCAAGGCGCTGGGCCGCGAACTCAAGGAGGACGAGACGCTGGCCTCAGCAGGTATTCCGGCAGACGACCGCCTCATCCTCACCGCTGACATCACCGCCGGCGCGCTGGGGGAAAGCCCGCGAATGCGCCGCCTCAAGGCCGACTTGGTCCGCATGCAGGAACTGGCCGCCCAGAGCGACTTCATCGACTTTGAAGCCTTCTCGGAACGTCGCGGTCTGCCGCCCGAACGTTACATCGTCACCTATACCTGCAAGGGCATCACGGGTGTGGACCGGGCGGGTACCCCCAAGATTGGCAACCGCCACCAGGTGGAAATCTACCTGCACAACCAATATCCCCAGCGCTGGCCGGGCATGAAGTGGCTGACCCCGGTTTGGCACCCCAACATCAACCACCTCAACGGCACCGTCTGCGTGGACGCCGCCTGGTGGACGGCCAGCCGCTCGCTGGACCGCCTGGTGCTGATGATTGGCGAGATGGTGCAATACAAGAACTTCCACGACGACCCCACCAAGCCGCCGTTCCCCTGGGACCCCGAAGCGGCGCGTTGGAGCCGCGAGTACCGCCGGCGCAACCCGCGCGCTTTCCCGGTGGACAGCCGCGAGCTGCTGCGCCCTGAGCGCATCCGCCTCACCGATAAGAAGAAGAAAACCACCAAGCCGCGCATTCGCCTCAAATAGTGGTTCCCGGCAGACCTGATTGCCGTTGATGTGCCAAGACAAGACTCGAAAGGAGCAAGAAAATGGCTGACGTACCCGTAACTGTAGTGTTGCCCTCAGGGGGCAGCCGTTCCGCCGACGTGCCGGACGATGTGGAAGTGAAAGACCTCATCCCTGAACTGGCCACCTCGCTGGAGCTGCCCACCACAGGCCCGGACGGTCGCCCGATGGGCTACCGCCTGGACAGCAAGGCGCTGGGCCGCGAGCTCAAGGATGATGAGACGCTGGCCGCCGCGGGGATCCCCGCAGACGACCGCCTGATCATGACCGCCGACGTCACCGCCGGCTGAACCGGCTTTGCCGGGGCTGGGCGCTTTGCGCCCAGCCCCGCTTCGGGCGCCATGCACAAAGAATCCATCCACCCCCTGGTATCCGCCGGCGAGCCGCGCGTGGCGCGCATGCCCTTGGAGCGCGCCCATCGCTGGCTCGCCGAGCGCGAGCCCGGGGAGCCTCGCACTCAGGTCTTCCTCACCCAGACCACTTTCCAGGCCATCGACCGCCACGCGAACAGCGACCTGGACAACGAAGTGGGCGGCTGGCTGGCTGGCCGCTGGTGCTGCCAGCCAGGGGACGGCGCGCAGTACATCATCATCGAAGCCCTGCTGCCCGCCCAGCAGGTGCGTTCGGGCAGCACTTTTCTCACCTTCACGCACGACAGCCAGGTGGCCATGCTCGCCGCGCTGGAGGAGCGCTATGCCAACAAGTGCATCGTGGGCTGGTATCACACGCACCCGCGCATGGATATTTTCCTCTCCGGCTACGACCTCTGGCTGCACCAGCACTTCTTCCCGCACCCCTGGCAAGTGGCTTTGGTGGTGGAGCCGCACAGCCACACCGCCGGCTTCTTCATCCCTGACGCCGAGCAGCAATTGGAAGCTCGCCGCTTCTATGGTTTTCACGAACTCATGAATCGCAAGCGCCAGCCGCTTGTGGATTGGAAGAACCTGCGCTTGCAATCCCCTGCGCAGGACGCAAAGGATGACCCATCCGCTCTCGTTCAGCCGGCCGCGTTGCCCGCAACGTCGGCCAAGCGCAAACCATCTCAGCCTCAAGGGCAGGCTGACCAACCCTCTACGGAGAAAGAACCATGAACCGTTATTCACGCTTGTACTACTACAGCCTGTTGGGCGCTATCGGCGGCCTGATTGGCTGGCAGGTCAGCAACCTGCTCGGCCTGTCTTTCGCCCAAAACCTCTACCTCAGCGAAGTGGTCGTGGGCGCGCTGATTGGCTTCTGCATCGGCGCGCTCATCGGCCTCAGCGAAGGGTTTGCCGCCCGCAGTCTGCTCTACGGACTTCGTTCCGGCGTGATTAGCGGCCTGCTGGGCGCGCTGGGCGGGGCGATAGGCCTGCCGCTGGCTGAATACGCCTTCCAGTTCGTCGGCGGCGAATCCTGGGCGCGTGCGCTGGGCTGGGCCATCTTCGGCCTGCTCATCGGCATTGGCCTCGGCATCACCAGCAGCTCGCAGCTATGGAAGCCCGCACTGGGCGGCCTGCTGGGTGGCGCGGTGGGTGGCTTGTTGCTGGAGCTGGCCCGCCAGCGCCTGTCCGATCCGCTGGTCGGCAAGGCCGCAGGCCTGGGCCTGCTGGGCGCTGCGGTAGGAGCCTTCATCGCCTTGGTGGTGTTGCTGCTTTCCAAGGCCTGGCTGGAAGTGGTCACCGGTAAGATGAAGGGCACCGAATTCGTGCTCGACAAGTTCATCCGCGCCGGCGGGCCCAGCGCTTACATCGGCTCGGATGCGCTCAAGGCCGACATCGTGCTGCCCGACCCCGATATCGCGCCCCAACACGCGCTGCTCAAAGGCGCCGATACGCACATGACCCTCAAGGACATCAGCCGCCAGGGCACTTACATCAACAACCGTAAAGTGCAGGTGGCCAATTTGCAAAACGACCAGGCCATCCGCATGGGCAACACCCAAATGGTCTATCACGAGAAGAGGTGAGCTGTGAACCGCTTTCGCCTATCCCTAACCCTGCTGACCGCGCTGGCCCTGCTGGCCGGCAGCGCTTTTGCCCCACTTGCCCAGACCGGAGGTGAGGCGGCCATCCGCATCACCCAGGTGGACACCAGCGACTTTCCCCGCGTTACCGTCTACGTCTCGGTGACCGATGCGGAGGGCAACCCCTACCCGGTGGATGCCGGCCGCCTGCAGCTTTTCGAGAACGGTGTGCCCATCCCGCTCGACCAGATTGAAGGCGTCGGCGAAGTGGGCACGCTGACCACCATGCTGGTCATGGATGTCTCTGGCAGCATGGATGCCGCCGGCAAGCTGGACGCGGCCAAGTCCGCCGCCCACCAGTTCATCGACCGCATGCGCTCCGGTGACCAAGTGGGTCTGATTTCGTTCAACACGCGCATCGAAATTGTGCAGCCGATCACCGGAGACCAGGAAGCGCTGCGCGCCGCGATTGACAGCCTGACTGCAGATGGCGAAACCGCCATGTACGATGCGCTGGTCGTTGCCATCGAGCAGTTAGAGAATGAACCCGGCCGCAAAGCGGTCATCGTGCTCACCGACGGCATGGACAACTCCAGCTCGGCCAATGTCGACACAGTGGTCGAGCGCATCGGCCCCTCCGGGTTATCCATCTCTCCGGTGGGCTTAGGCCTGCCTGGCCAGGCGGGCACGCTGGCCGGCATCAACGAGAGCCGCCTGGAAGACCTGGCCGAGCAGGCAGGCGGCGTGTACGGCTACGCCGACGACGAAGAGAGCCTCACCCGCCTCTACAACACCTACGCCGTGGCCCTGCAGAGCGAATACGTGATTACCTACACCTCCCCGGCGGCGCTGCGCGACGGCGTGAACCGCTCGCTCAGCGTGGCGCTGGCCCCAGCGGGGACCAGCCCGGGCCTGAGCGAGGAAGCACGCTACAACCCCGGCGGCCTAGTGCCGGAAGTGGAGCGACCCGCTGCCTGGCCGCTCTTTGCAGGCATCATCGCCGTGTTGGCCGCCTTGGTTATCCTGCCCATGCTGTGGAGCAGTTTGCGCCCGGCTGGGGCGCAAACTGCCGGCGGCGGCAAGGTGCGCCTCAAGAAGCCTGTTAAGGCGCGCGTTAAACTCAAGTAGCCACCACAAACCATGAAAGAAGCCCCGTTCGGGGCTTCTTTCATGGTTTCTACTTCTGGTTCTTCCCGCGATTTTGAATGGGCCAGAAATATAGACCCGCCACAAAAAACAACGCCGCCCCAACCATTTCAAGCACCTCTTCCACTGTCCCCATAGTTGGACGTTCCTGGTGGGCGGGATCCAGTCATCCAGGTTGATGAATTTTTGGTCTATCAACTGCGCGACGCTTGAAGTGCGATGCCCGCTTTAATGCCAAGCATCTAAGGGTACCTCTGATGCTTTTCTTACGTGCGCGACCGGGAAGCTGGGTAAAATACCTCAGCATTACGATCCCCGCCAATTTTGAGGAGAACTATGGAAAGAACCGGTTTATTGAAATTGGGCGACAAAGATGCCACGATTGTCGGCCCGGATATTGAAGTGGGTCAGGCGGCCCCGGAATTCACCGTCCATGACCATGATTGGAACCAGGTCAACGCCTTGGAAAGCACCCCGGGCAAGGTGCGCATCATCGCTTCGCTGCCCTCGCTCGCCACCGGCGTCTGCGATGCCGAGACGAGGCGTTTCAATGAAGAGGCCGCCGGCTTGGGCGACGATGTAGTCATCTACGGCATCAGCACTGATCTGCCGTATTCGCTGAAGAGTTGGTGCGCCGCCGCGGGCGTGGACAAAGTCAAAGTCGTCTCCGACGCCTACGATGCCAACTTCGGCGAAAAGTACGGCGTGCTGATCAAAGACCGCCGCATTCTGCGCCGCGCAGTCTTCGTCGTCGACAAAGATGGCAAGGTAACCTACGCGGACTACATGCCCGCCCTGGGCGACGCTCCGGACTTCGACGCGGTGTTGGCCGCGGCCCGCGCCGCCCTCTAAGGATTTGCATGTCCAGAGATGAACTGATCATCCGCCATTCCCCGGCTTCCTGGAACCAGCCGCAGGAAGTGCACTTCCGCGTCACTTCGTTCTCGCGGCAGTGGAAGACGCGGCCTCATCTCTGGCGCCCCCCGACTGATTTGCTCGAAACCGAGAAAGCTCTGGTGGTACGCATGGAAATCGCCGGCATGCAGGACGCCGAGCTGCACATCGCCGTCGAAGGCCGCCAGCTGGCGCTCTACGGCCTGCGCCAGCCACCCAGCCAGAGCGGCGCCTACCACCAGCTGGAAGTGCGCTATGGCGACTTCCTCTCCGTGTTGGAGCTTCCCGCTCCAGTGGACACCGAGCGCATCGAAGCGGAGTATTCAGACGGCTTTCTGTTGGTCACCCTGCCCAAGGCGGGCAATTCCTGATGGCTTACGATTGGTGGGATGAGTTGAACGCCAACTGGATTTGGGATGAGCCTGAAGACGATCCCGATTTAGATGAATTCATCCTCGGGCCCAAACTGACCAAGGTGTTGCAGGGCAAAGACGCCCCGGCCGGCGACGGCAAACCGCAGGTTGACGGCGTGGAAGTGCCTGACGAGTTGCCCATCCTGCCGCTGCGCGGCGTCGTGGTCTACCCGCAAACCGGCGTCCCGCTGACCATCGGCCAGCCGCGCTCCATCCGCCTGGTGGACGATGCGGTCTCCGGCGCCCGCCTGGTGGGTCTGGTGGCTTCAAAGGACCCTGAAAAGGAGAACCCCGGGCCGGAAGATCTCTACCAGGTAGGCACGCTGGCATCCGTGCATCGCCTGTTCCGCGCCCCGGATGGCACCATCCGCCTGCTGGTGCAGGGCCTCTCGCGCATCCGTGTGCAGGAATTCGTTGCCACCGAGCCCTACCTGAAGGCGAAGGTGCTGGCGCACCCCGAGTCGCTGGAAGGGGGCTTGGAAGTCGAAGCGCTGGCCCGCAGCGTGCGCGGCCAGTTTGAGCGCATCGCCGAACTGATCGGCACCATCCCACAGGAACTGGTCGCTTCCATTCTGGACCTAGAGAACTCTCTACAGGTCGCCTACCTGATCGCCAACCTGCAGCGCATGGAACTGGCCGACGCGCAAACTGTGCTGGAATACGATTCGCTGCGCGACAAGCTGCAGAAGCTGGTGGAGTTCCTCACCCGCGAGATCGAAGTCCTTGAGGTGGGCCAGCGCATCCAGAACGAGGCCCGTTCCGAGATCGAGGGCATGCAGCGCGACTACTTCCTGCGCGAGCAGCTCAAGGCCATCCAGCGTGAGTTGGGCGAGATGGACGAAGCCGCCGCTGAGGTGGAAGAGCTGCGTAAGAAGATCGACGCCGCTCGCATGCCGGAAGAAGCCGATAAGCAAGCTCGCCGCGAGCTGGACCGGCTCTCCCGGCTCAACTCCGCTGCGGCAGAATATGGCGTCATCCGCACCTATCTAGATTGGCTGGTCTCGCTCCCCTGGGCCCACGGTACCGAAGACAATCTGGATATCCGCCATGCCCGCAAGGTGTTGGACAAGGACCACTACGGCCTCAAAGACGTCAAAGAGCGCATTCTCGAATACCTGGCGGTGCGTAAGCTGCGCCACGAGCGCCAGGATGAATTGGCCAAATCGACCCGCGACGATACCATCCGCCGCGAGCGCGAAGGCGTGATCCTCTGCTTCGTCGGCCCGCCCGGCGTGGGCAAGACCTCGCTGGGCCGCTCCATTGCCAGCGCGCTGGGCCGCGAGTTCGTGCGCATCTCGCTGGGCGGCGTGCGCGACGAGGCTGAGATCCGCGGCCACCGCCGCACCTACATCGGCGCGCTGCCCGGTCGCATCATGCAGGCGCTGCGCCGCGTGGAGAGCCGCAACCCCGTCTTCATGCTCGACGAGGTGGATAAGCTGGGCAGCGACTTCCGCGGCGACCCGTCTTCGGCCCTGCTCGAAGTGCTCGACCCCGAACAGAACAGCGAATTCCGCGACCACTATATGGAAGTCGCTTTCGACCTTTCGCAGGTCATGTTCATCACCACGGCCAATTCGCTGGAGTCGATCCCTGGCCCGTTGCGCGACCGCATGGAGATCATCCGCCTCTCCAGCTATACGGAAAACGATAAGCAGGCCATCGCCAAGGGTTACCTCATTCCCCGCCAGTTGGCCGAGAACGGCCTGCGCAAGAACGAGGTCAAGTTCGGCAACGACGCCATCCGCAGCCTGATCCGTTCCTATACCCGCGAAGCCGGCGTGCGCAACCTGGAACGCCAGATCGGCGCGGTGTGCCGCAAGGTGGTCACCAAGATCGCCGAAGGCGAAACTCAAACGGTGAAGATCAACGCCGGGCTGGTGCGCGAATACCTCGGCCCGCCCAAGTACTATCACATGGAAGACATCACCCGGCGCACCTCGCTCCCCGGCGTGGTCACCGGCCTTTCCTGGACGCCCAGCGGCGGCGACGTGCTCTTCATCGAAGCCACACGCATGCCGGGCAGCAAGGGTTTCCAGCTTTCCGGTCAATTGGGCGATGTGATGCAAGAGTCGGCCAAGGCGGCGCTCTCCTTCGTGCGCTCGCGGGCCGAGAAGTTGGGCATCTCTGCCGACTTCTTCCAGAACACTGACATCCACCTGCATGTACCCGCCGGCGCGCAGCCCAAGGATGGCCCCTCGGCCGGCGTGACCATGGTCACCGCCCTGGTCTCCCTGCTCACCGGCCGGCCCATCAAAGCGCACGTGGGCATGTCTGGCGAGATTACCCTGCGCGGCCAGGTGATGCCCGTCGGCGGCATCAAGGAGAAAGTATTGGCTGCCCACCGGGCCGGTTTGAAGACGATCATCCTTCCCGAGCGCAACGAAGTCGACCTGGAAGAATTGCCCGCTGAAGTGCGCAGCAAGCTCGAATTCCATTTCGTGCGCACGATGGACGAGGTGCTGCAAGTGGCCCTGGCGCCTGCCAAAGGGGGGCGCGAGCGAGCCAATGGGGCGGGGAGCAAGTCGCCGCGCAAAGGCGCCAAAAAGCCCGCCAAGGCCAATGCCTAAAAAAATCGCTCTTCTGGAAGATGAGCCCCTGCTGCTTGAGTTATTGCAAGAACTCCTTCACCTGGAGGGTTACCACGTAATCCAGCCCGCCGACTTCGCCGAACCCCTGGTGGATTTGCGCACCGAGAAACCCGATGCGGTGTTGATAGATGTGAACCTGAAGGGCGCCGACGGCCTGGAGCTACTGGGTAAGATTCGCGGCGATCAGGAACTCAAAGACCTGTTTGTGATACTCACTTCCGGGATGGACTACCAGCAGCTTTCTATCGCCGCCGGGGCGGATACATTTCTGATGAAACCTTATCCCCCCAGTGAACTGCTGGATATATTGAAGGCCCATTTCGCCCAATAGGGAGGCATTTTTAGCGTGTGGCCTGTCAAAAATATTTTGCCAAAAAGGACAACTGTGACCAAGAACGACAACCCCAGCGCGCCGATGAAATGGTACGCGATGGATTTGCACATCCACACCCCGGCCTCAAGCGATTACCAGAACCCCGAGGCCAGCTATTTGGATATATTGCGCCGCGCCGAGTCGCGCGACCTGGATATAATCGCCATTACCGACCACAATACCGTGGCTGGCTGCCGCACCATGCAGGCCGAGCTGGAGCAGCTGCGTTTACTGCGCTCGCTGAACCGCATCCTGCCCGAAGAGGAACAACGCCTCAAGGAATTCGAGCGCCTGCTCGCCAGGGTGCTGGTGCTGCCCGGCTTCGAGTTCACCGCCACCTTCGGCTTTCACATCCTCGGCATCTTCTCCCCCGAGAAGTCGCTGCGCGAACTGGAGCACATTCTGCTGGACTTGAACGTGCCCGGCGACCAGCTGGAAGCCGGCTCGGTGACGGTAGGCGCTTCGGCGGATGTGCTCACCGCCTACCACGCGATCCATGAGGCTGGCGGCCTGGCCATCGCCGCGCACGCCAATTCGACCAATGGCGTGGCGATGCGCGGCTTCAAGTTCGGTGGCCAGACCAAGATCGCTTATACGCAGGATCCGCATCTGCACGCCCTGGAAATCACCGACCTGGAGAAGCGCGGCCGCTTCTCCACCGCGGCCTTCTTCAGCGGCAGCAAGCCGGAATACCCGCGGCGCATGCACTGCATCCAGGGCTCAGATGCCCACCGGCTGGACAACGACCTGATCCGGCGCAACAACCTGGGCATTGGCGGCCGGGTAACCGAAGCGCTGCTGCCGGAGCCCAGCTTCGCCGCGCTCAAGGAGCTGTTCGAAGGCAACGACTTCGCCCGCACCCGCCCGCGCACTGGGAAGCGCCAGGCCAAGGAACCCGAGTTCGACTTCATCCAGGCCGCCCGCGAAGAGGGCAGCAACATCGTGCAGGAATTCCACGAGAGCCTGCGCGGCGCTCGCCTAGACGAGGCGCTGGCCGATGTGTGTGCTTTTGCCAACACCAACGGCGGCACCGTCTTCGTCGGCGTGAGCAGCGACACCAGCCGGCCGGTGGCCGGCGTGCGCGCCGCCGGCCTGGCGGTGCGCCGCCTGCAGAAGGAGATTGGCCAGCGCATCAGCCCGCAGCTGCACTGCACCGTGGACGTGCAGAAGTCCGCCGGCAAGGATGTCATCCGCATCCTGGTGCCGCGCGGCGAAGAACGACCCTATGCCATCGACGACAATAAAATTTACATCCGCAGCGAGGCCGAGACCGGCCTGGCGGTGCGGGATGAGATTGTGCGCCTGACTGCCAGGCGGGCCGAACCGGAGGCCGCCGAAGCGCCCCGCGGCCGGCGCCAGCCGCGCGGCGCGGCCAAGCCGGCCGCGCGTAAACCGGAAGCCGCCGCGGCGCCCAAACCGGCTCGCCCGAAGCCGGAGGCGCCGCCGCAGGCGGAGAACTCCCCGCGCACCGGCGTGGAGGTGGTCAGTGTAGAGCAGCGCGACGGCGCCTCGTATTACGTGGTGCGTGATTTACGCAACGGCATGGTGGTCAACAATGTCACCGAGAAATCAGCTCGCAAGCTGTGGCACTACGCCATTAAGGCCTACGCCGCCTTGCCTCCGGACCCGTCCATCGAATGGCGCGGCAAGTTCGGCCTGCTCAAGGCTTATACCCAGCACAGACAGCAGCGCTACGATTTTGTGCAGCGTGTGGGCCGCGAGATTCGCTATTACTTCGGCGTCACCGAAGACGGCATCCACGGCGACTGGCGCCAGTTCGTGGTGCAGGCGGAGCCGCAACAGTCTGGCGAAGCCGGCTAGTGACCCAGCCGGAACAGCACGCCATCCGGCTCGCTGAAAATCAGCTCCAGTTCGGCCAAATTTTCCAGCATTTCAGGCAGGTAATAGTTGCTGCGCGGGTTGAGGTAGAACCACACCAGGTATCCCCGGCCCCCTTCCGGCCAGTCTCCGTATTCGCTGTATAGATACTGCATGTCCGTGCCGCCGCTCTCGGTGTGGAGCGGCGAGCGCGCCGCCCGCCGCCCAATGTGCAGGTACACCGCTCCGGAAGCGTTGCTGTACAGCGGCACGCCTTCTTCGAAAGCGTAGCGCTGCAAGTAGCGCACAAAACCGGAGTTGTAGTAGCTCTCTACATTGAAGACGTTGTAATAAGGCACACCGGCTTCTTGCGCTTCGGCGATGAATTTGTAGCTGTTCAGGCCCAGCCAGGCGACCCAAACCGCCAGGCCGGCCATGCCCAGCCCGCGCAGGTAGGCCCGCCATCGCCTGGGCCGCGGCGCCAGTTCCTCGATGCCCACAAACAGGCACAGCAGCAGCGCCGGCAGCATCATCACCTGATAGCGGTCGTCGAAATGGTCTACATGGTCATGGGTGAAGGTGGTCAGCGCCACAAAACCGAGATATATCGCCGCGCTCAGCCACACGGGCAGCAGCTCGGCGGAGAGCATTCGCTGGCCCCAGGCGCGCCATGCCGCCCGCGGGGTCAGCCACCAGGCGGCGGCCAGGGCCAGCCCGGCCAGCGCCGCCAGGCTGATGTGGCGGCTGACCATGTCCGGCAGGAACCACTCCGAAATGCGTTGATAGGCGAACAGCAGGTTGGACGCCACCAGCACGTCGCCCAGCACGCGCGGCCCCAGCAGCGTGCCGGTGAGCAGGTAGTTGTGCCCCAGTGTCCAGGCCAAGAATGGCAGCAGCGCCGCGCCGCCGAAAGTGAGCGCCGGACGCAGCCAGCTGTCCTCGTCGCGGCGTGCGCGCAGGGAGACCAGCAGCACGCCAGCGGCGACGAAAACCAGCCCGGCCCAGCGCACTGTGGTGGCGATGGCGACCAGGGCCAGCGCCCAGACGAAGTCGGCGCGCCGGCCTTCGGCGTAATAATGCCGGATGGCCAGCAGAAAAGCCATCACCAGCGCCATGAACAGCATGTCCGAACCGACGTTGGCGTTGAGATAGAGCAATGAGGGAAAGACGGCGGTGGCCAGCGTGGCGGCGTAGAACCACATACTGTGTTTGAAAGATGTGGTTTTGAACAGCAGGGCGGTGCTGAACACCACCGCGGCCCCTGAAACCAGGTTTATGAACTGGGCCGCAGCCAGCGCGCTGCTCCCGCTGAGCCGCTTCACCCCACCGACCACGGCGGAATACAGCGGCGCCCAGTTGACCATCGGGTCGCCGCGGTAATCGATGATGCCTTCGCCGGCGGCAAAACTGTCCGCGGTGGACAGATAGGCCACTCCATCCCCGGAAACGCCCAGCCCAAAAGGGGCCGCTGCGGCCAGCCCCAGCGCAGCGCTGAGCGCAGCACAAAGTAATACAAACATCCATTCGGCTGATGAGAAGGGGTTTTTCATGTTCTATTCATAACGGCTGGAACATTTTCGCCGAGAATTCCGTTTGGTTTAATAAACCATCAAAGGAAGGATAACATGAGACCATTCACCTTGTTTTTGTTTGCTGTGCTTCTAATGGCGGCCTGCGGCGCACCGGCCGCTCCCGGCGAACCACAATCTGAGTTGGCCGGCACCTCCTGGGTGCTGACCAGCCTGAACGGCAATACCCAGGTGGGCGAGGCAATTGGCAGCCAGCCGGTGACGATCAGCTTTGAGGCCGACGGGCGGGTTAGTGGCTTTTCTGGCTGCAACGGCTTTGGGGGCGATTATGAGGCCGATGCTCGCGATGGCAGCCTGAGCTTCTCACCGCTGGTCTCCACGCTGATCGCCTGCGAAGAACCGATCATGTCTGTGGAGCAGGCCTTCTTCGCTGCGCTGCAGAACGCCGGCGGCTACGCCATCTCCGGCAACACGCTGACGATCAGCTCCAACGGCGACACTTTGGAGTTCGCTCGCGAATAGGTAAAGTGCCCATAAAAAGAGCCTCGTTCAACGAACGAGGCTCTTTTGATTCTAGCCTTCCGGAGTGTAGGGCGCTTTGCCGTGCTGGTCCCCGACGAAGGTGGGCAGTCCGCCGTGCCCCAGCAGTTGGCGGATGGCCTGGGCCTCGCCGAGGTGGTACCAATAATGGTGCATGGTGCGCCACACCCGCGAGCCGATGCTCTCCCTGTACGGTTCGCCCTTCTCGTTGAGCGTATGCGTCGTCAGGTCCTGGCTGGTCAGCGCATCCAGCCAGGGGTCGGCGGCTTTGGTTACCGTGTGCCAGCCATCCCAGGCTTCCTCCAGCGTTGGGATGGCTAGCGGGGCACCGCTACCCTGCGCCCGCACGCCGGGCGCAGGCATCAGCCCCTGTGGATGGGTTAGCCAATAGAGTTGCTCCTGCCAGGCCAAGTGGGCGATGATCCAGCTGATCGGGTTGAGCGGCTCGAAGCGGCGTACCGCCTCTTCTGCGGTGACGCCCTTCAACCCGCGCTCGAATTCTTTGCGGGTGAAGCGTAGTTGCACTACCAGGGGATGCGCCATGCAGCTACGTCTCTATGTTGCGCGGAAACTCGCAACACAGCACCAACTGCCGGGCCGCCTTCACTTCATCCATGCGGCCGTACTTCGTCGTGTGCGGTGCATTCTGCAGCGTCTCCGGCTCGTTGTGCGCTTCTTCGGCGATCTTGAGCATCGCATCGGCGAAGGCGTCCAGCGTGGCTTTGTCCTCCGTCTCTGTAGGTTCGATCATCAGCGCCTCGCGCACAATCAGCGGGAAATAGTTCGTCGGGGGGTGGAAGCCGTAGTCCATCAGCCGCTTGGAGATATCCAGCGCGTGCACGTCCGGCGCGTCGGGCCAGCGGCCCTCCAGCACCACTTCGTGCATGCAGGGCCGGTCGTAGGCCACCTTGTAGGCGCCTTCCAGCCGGGCCTTGAGGTAGTTGGCGTTGAGCACGGCATGCTCGGCCACCGCGCGCAGGCCCTCTGCGCCCTGCATCAAGATGTAGGTGAAGGCGCGCACGTGCATGCCGAACTGGCCGTGGAATGCCTTGAGCCGGCCGATGCTCTGCTGCGGCATCACCCAGCCGTATTCGGGGGCCTCGCCCTCGCCGGCTTCTTTGACAATGCCGGCAATCGGGCCGGGCAAAAAGTCGGCCAGGTGCTCGGCCACGCACACCGGGCCGGAGCCCGGGCCGCCGCCGCCGTGCGGCGTGGTGAAAGTTTTGTGTAGGTTGAGGTGCAGCACATCGAAGCCCAGGTCGCCGGGGCGGCAGACGCCAAGCAGGGCGTTCATGTTCGCCCCGTCGCCGTAGACCAGACCGCCGGCGGCGTGCACCGCCTCGATGGCTTCGACGACCTGCTCTTCGAACAGGCCCAGCGTGTTGGGGTTGGTCAACATGAAGCCGGCCAGCGTTTCGTCGCACTCAGCCTTCAGCGCGGCCAGGTCCACGTTGCCGCGGGCATCGCTGGGGATCTCCACCACGCGATAGCCGGACATGGACGAGGTCGCCGGGTTGGTACCGTGCGCCGAGTCGGGGATGAGGATCTTGTTCCGCTGCGTGTCGCCGCGGCTCTGGTGGTAGGCGCGGATCATCATCACACCGGCCAGTTCCCCGTGCGCTCCCGCGGCGGGCTGCAGGCTGCAGCCGCCGAAGCCGGTGATCTCCTTGAGCCATTCCTGTAAGTGGTACATGATCGCCAGGCTGCCCTGCACCATCTCGGCGGGCTGCAGCGGGTGGGCGTAGGCGAAGCCGCCCAGCCGGGCGGTTTCTTCGTTGATCACCGGGTTGTATTTCATCGTGCAGGAGCCCAGCGGATAGAACCCGGTGAGGATGCTGTGGTTGAGCTGCGAGAGGCGCGTGTAGTGGCGCAGCGTCTCCAGTTCGCCCACCTCGGGCAGCGGCAGGTCGCCGCGCAGGTGCGCGCTGGGCAGCTCGGCGAGGGGTACATCAGGCGCCGGAAGCTGCACGCCCTGGCGGCCGGGCGCGCCCAGATCGTAGATCAGTTCAGGCACGGGCCACCTCCTTGAGGCTCTCGACCAGGAAGTCGATTTCTTCCTTGCTGTTGACCTCGGTGACTGCCAGCAGGCTGCAATCCTCCAGGCCTGGGTAGTCCCCGCCCAGGGCATAGCCGCCGATGATGCCGCGCTCCAGCAGGCGGCGGTTCAGTTCTGCGGCAGGCAGCGGGCCTTTGACCACGAATTCATGGAAGAAGGGTGTGTCGCCAAAGGGCAGCGAGAAGCCCTTGAGCTTCCCGATCTGCGCCGCGGCGTAGTGCGCCTTGTGATAGCAGCTCTCCGCCACCTGGCGCAAGCCCTGCTTGCCCAGCAGGCTGGTGTACACCGTGGCGGCCAACATCATCAGCCCCTGGTTGGTGCATATGTTGGAGCTGGCCTTTTCGCGCTTGATGTGCTGCTCGCGGGTGCTCAGCGTCAGCACATAGCCGCGCTGGCCGCGGCTGTCGCTCGTTTCGCCCACCAGGCGGCCGGCCAGGCTGCGCACGTACTCCTGGCGAGTGGCCAGGATGCCGAGGTACGGCCCGCCGAAGGACAGCGGGATGCCCAGCGGCTGCCCTTCGCCGGTGACGATGTCGGCGCCGAATTCGCCGGGCGGGCGCAGCAAGCCCAGCGCAGTAGGGTTCGCCGAGACGGCCAGCAGCGCGCCTTTGGCATGGGCCGCTTCGGCCAGGGCAGTGTAATCGTAGATGCGCCCGAAGAAGTCGGGGTAGGCCACCGCCACCAGACTGGTGTCCTCGTCGATCAAATCGATCAAGGCCTGTGGTCCGGCGTTCAGGTCCAGGTCTTCGCCCAGCAGTTGGATGTCCGAGCCTTGTTCGTAGGTGTGCACGGTGGCGCGGTACTGCGGGTGCAGGCCGGGCGAGAGCAACACCTTCTTGCGCGCCCCCCTTTGGATGACCCGGGCCATGTTCACCGCCTCGGCCAGCGCGGTGGCGCCATCGTAGTGTGAGGCGTTGCTCACTTCCATGCCGGTCAGCGCCACGATCAGGCTCTGGTATTCGAAGATGGCCTGCAGCGTCCCCTGTGAGATCTCCGGCTGGTAGGGCGTGTAAGCCGTGTAGTACTCGCCGCGGCGCAGAATGGCGTCCACCCCGGCGGGGATGTAATGGCTGTATGCCCCCGCGCCGAGGAAGCTGACCAGGTCGTGTGTGCTGTCGTTGGCCGCGGCGATGCTTTCCAGCTCGCCGCGGGCTTCCATCTCGGTCAGCGGCTTGGGCAGGTTGAGCTTGGGGTAGCGCGCCTTGGCGGGGATGCCGGCGAACAGCGCGGCGACATCCTTCACGCCGATTGTCTTGAGCATCTCGGCGCGCTCGGCGTCGGTATGGGGGATGAACGAGCCGGCGTAGCTCAAGCCTGGCGCTCC